>NZ_SBHP01000009.1:0-53435 GCF_006980785.1 Tepidiphilus sp. J10 | reverse complement strand
ACTCACCCGTTCGCCACTCGCCGGCACCCCGAAGGGCCCGCTGCCGTTCGACTTGCATGTGTAAGGCATGCCGCCAGCGTTCAATCTGAGCCAGGATCAAACTCTCAGGTTCAATCCAAAAAAACCTCGCACGCATCTGGCGATGCGCGTGCCAGCGCACCCATCCCGCGCCAACACCCACACCGCTCGACTGTCCCCAAATTCTTAAAGAACTTCTTCCAACCACCACACCACCTCAGTGGCGCGGCAGAACCAGCATTATTCCTTACTTCTCCACCGCAGTCAACCCCGGCAAGGCGCGATTCCACAACCCTCTCACCACCGGCAATCGACCTACACCACCGGCAATCGACCTACACCACCGGCAATCGACCTACACCCCCCACTTCGGCCACACGACACCGGGGCCGCAGCAGGAGAGAGGCGCATTCTAGGCAATGGCAGCGATGAGCGCAAACAAGAAATTTTGATCGGATCCATAAAAAAACGGCACCCATGAGGGTACCGTCCCAAGGATGATGCCTCCCTGCTTCGAGGAGCAGGGATTCGGTGCCTGCTCAGACCGAAACGCTTTCGGCGACTTCGGTGAACTCAGGGATCTGGTCGAAGTTCATGTAGCGGTAGATCTCATTCGCCTTGCTCGTGACCGGTTGCAGATGCGCGAGGTATTCCTCCACCGTCGGGATGCGGCCGAGCAGCGCGCAGACCGCCGCGAGTTCGGCCGACCCGAGATAGACGCGCGTATCCAGCCCCAGACGGTTGGGGAAGTTGCGCGTCGAGGTCGACATCGCGGTGGCGCCGCGTTTGATCTGCGCCTGGTTACCCATGCACAGGGAGCAGCCGGGCATCTCCATGCGGGCACCGGCGCGGCCGAGGATGCCGTAATAGCCCTCCTCGCGCAGCATCATCTCGTCCATCTTGGTGGGCGGGGCGATCCACAGCCGCGTCGGGAGGTCGGTCTTGCCTTCGAGCACCTTGGCGGCGGCGCGGAAGTGGCCGATGTTGGTCATGCACGAGCCGATGAAGACCTCGTCGATCTTGTCTCCGGCGACTTCCGAGAGACGTTTGACGTCGTCGGGGTCGTTCGGGCAGGCGATGATGGGCTCGGTGATCTCGGAGAGGTCGATTTCGATCACCGCGGCGTATTCGGCGTCCGGATCGCGCTCGAGCAGCTGCGGGTTTGCGATCCAGTCTTCCATCGCCTTGATGCGCCGCTCGAGGGTGCGGCGATCCTGATAGCCTTCGGCGATCATCCACTTGAGGAGCGCGATGTTCGAGCGCAGGTATTCGATGATCGGTTCTTTGTCGAGCTTGACCGTGCAGGCGGCGGCGGAGCGCTCGGCGGAGGCATCGGAGAGTTCGAAGGCTTGCTCGACCTTGAGCTGCGGCAGCCCTTCGATCTCGAGGATGCGGCCGGAGAAGATGTTCTTCTTGCCCTTCTTCTCGACGGTGAGGAGCCCTTGCTGGATCGCGTAGTAGGGGATGGCATTGACGAGATCGCGCAGCGTGATGCCGGGCTGCATTTCGCCCTTGAACTTGACCAGCACCGATTCGGGCATGTCGAGCGGCATGGCGCCGGTGGCGGCGGCGAAGGCTACCAGCCCCGAACCGGCCGGGAAGGAGATGCCGATGGGGAAGCGGGTGTGCGAGTCGCCGCCGGTGCCGACGGTGTCGGGCAGCAGCATGCGGTTGAGCCAGGAATGGATGACGCCGTCGCCCGGGCGCAGGGACACGCCGCCGCGCTCGGTGATGAATTTCGGCAGCTCGCGGTGCATCTTGACGTCGACGGGCTTGGGATAGGCGGCGGTATGGCAGAAGGACTGCATCACCAGGTCGGCGGAAAATCCGAGACAGGCGAGGTCCTTGAGCTCGTCGCGCGTCATGGGGCCGGTAGTGTCCTGCGAGCCGACGGTGGTCATGCGCGGTTCGCAGTAGGTTCCGGGGCGCACGCCCTGTCCTTCGGGCAGACCGCAAGCGCGACCGACCATCTTCTGCGCCAGCGTGAAGCCCTTGCCGGTGTCCTTGGGCTGCTGCGGCAGACGGAAGAGCGTGCTCGGCGGCAGGCCCAGCGCTTCGCGCGCCTTGGCGGTGAGCCCACGGCCGATGATGAGCGGGATGCGGCCGCCGGCGCGTACTTCGTCGAGCAGCACCGGGGTCTTGAGGCGAGACTCGGCGATCAGCTCACCGTTCTTGTAGGCTTTGACTTCGGCGGTGTCGTGGTCGATGACGAGCTCGACCTCGTCACCCATCTCCATCTTGCTGACGTCGATCTCGATGGGCAAGGCGCCAGCGTCTTCCTGGGTATTGAAGAAGATGGGGGCGATCTTGCCGCCAAGGCAGATACCGCCGTAGCGCTTGTTGGGTACGAAGGGGATGTCTTGACCGGTCCACCAGATCACGGAGTTGGTGGCGGACTTGCGCGAGGAGCCGGTGCCGACCACGTCGCCGACGTAGGCGACCACGTTGCCTTTCTTCTTGAGTTCCTCGATGAGGCGGATCGGGCCGCGCTGTCCGGGTTCGTCCGGTTCGATGCCGGGGCGGGGATTCTTGAGCATCGCCAGCGCGTGCAGCGGAATGTCGGGGCGCGACCAGGCGTCCGGCGCGGGGGAGAGGTCGTCGGTGTTGGTCTCGCCGGGCACTTTGAAGACGGTGATCTTGATGCGCTCGGGCACGGGGGGTCGGGAGGTGAACCATTCGCCTTCGGCCCAGGAGCGCAGCACGGCTTGGGCGTTCGCGTTGCCCTGGTCGGCTTT
Organism: Tepidiphilus sp. J10; assembly: GCF_006980785.1. Classification (NCBI taxonomy): domain Bacteria; kingdom Pseudomonadati; phylum Pseudomonadota; class Hydrogenophilia; order Hydrogenophilales; family Hydrogenophilaceae; genus Tepidiphilus; species Tepidiphilus sp. J10. The sequence goes on along the minus strand of NZ_SBHP01000009.1, from coordinate 50,682 downwards.
TTCCTTCACGTCATGGAAATAGTCGAACACCAGGAGCGTCTTCTTGAGCCCTTCGGCGGCGATGGGGCCGACGAGCGCATCGTCGAGCAAGTCGATCAGGGGCTGGACGTTGTAGCCGCCGAGCATGGTGCCGAGCAGCTCGGTGGCACGCTCGCGCGACAGCAGCGGATTGCTCTCTTCGCCCTTGGCCACGCGCGCGAGGAATTCGGCCTTGACCTTGGCGGCATCGTCGACGCCGGGCGGCACGCGCTGTTCGAGCAACTCGAGCAGGAAAGCCTCTTCGCCGGCGGGCGGATGGCGCAGCAGCTCGACGAGCTGCTCGGTTTGTTCTTTCGACAGAGGCAGGGGAGGAATGCCGAGCGCGGCGCGTTCGGCGGCATGGGCACGATAGGCTTCTAGCACGACGATCACCTCATCTGGGTTTGGGCAAAGACCGCGAAAAAGGACAGGTTCGATATTATATGTCTTTTATAAGACCCAAGCGTCTCCCGGCTCATTGTACCAAAGGGCAAGGCGCAAGAACCCTCGATCGGAACGATAATTCACTTCGATCGCCCCTTGGATGGCAATCGGGTCGAAGATGTTCTAGACTATTGCCAGACGACGAAACCGTTTGACGAGCGTTTTTCATAGGAGGTGTCCGATGTCCGTTGCTGCCGCTACGCTCAAGACCTTCCACATCCCGGGCGTCGGGACGGGGAAATTCCACGATTTACAGGCGCTGGAAGCGCTCGGTATCGGCTCGGTGAAACGCCTGCCGGTATCGATCCGTCTGGTGCTGGAATCGCTCGTGCGCAATTGCGACGGGGTACGCGTCGAAGAACACCATGTGCGCGAGCTCGCCAACTGGCAGCCGCAAGGGAAACGCACTGACGAGATTCCCTTCGTCGTCGCCCGGGTGGTGCTACAGGATTTCACCGGCGTGCCGCTACTGTGCGACCTGGCGGCGATGCGCTCTACGGCGGCCGAAATGGGGAAAAATCCCAAAGCGATCGAGCCGCTCGTGCCCGTCGATCTGGTGGTCGACCATTCCGTGCAGGTGGATCATTACGGCACGCCGGATGCGCTGCGCAAAAACATGGAGCTGGAGTTCGCACGCAACCGCGAGCGCTATCAGTTCATGAAGTGGGGCATGCAGGCGTTCGACACCTTCCGCGTCATCCCGCCGGGCGTCGGCATCATCCACCAAGTCAACCTCGAATACCTCTTCCGCGGCGTTCGTCGGCAGGATACGCCCGAAGGCCCCGTCTATTATCCCGACACGCTGGTGGGCACCGATAGCCACACGACCATGATCAATGCCGTGGGCGTGGTCGGCTGGGGCGTGGGCGGAATCGAGGCCGAGGCGGCCATGCTCGGACAGCCGATGTATTTCCTCACCCCCGACGTGGTCGGAGTGGAACTGGTCGGCTCGCTCCCTGAAGGGGTCACCGCCACCGACCTCGTGCTCACGATCACCGAGATGCTGCGCAAGGCGAAAGTGGTCGGGCAGTTCGTTGAATTCTTCGGTGAGGGGGCTGCGAGCCTGAGCGTGCCCGATCGTGCCACCATCGCCAACATGGCTCCCGAATACGGTGCGACCATGGGATTCTTCCCGGTGGACGAAAAGACGGTGGAGTACCTGCGTGCGACTGGCCGTACCGAGGAAGAAATCGCCGCGTTCGAAGCCTACTTCCGCGCCCAGAACCTCTTCGGGATGCCGCGCGCGGGCGAGATCGACTATACGCGCACGCTGAAGCTCGACCTCTCCACGGTACGCGCCTCGCTCGCCGGCCCGAAACGCCCGCAGGATCGCATCGAACTGCAGGCGATGAAAGCGAATTTCGAGACGCTTTTCTCCAAACCGGTGGGCGAGAACGGCTTCGGCAAGCCAGCCCAGGAGCTCGGCAAGCGCTACCCCGTGCCGGGGCGCGAAGGGCTCACCCTCGGACACGGCGACGTGCTCATCGCCGCGATCACCTCCTGCACCAACACGAGCAACCCGGCAGTGCTCATCGCCGCAGGGTTGCTGGCGAAAAAAGCGGTCGAAAAAGGGTTGAGCGTGGCGCCGCACATCAAGACCTCGCTCGCCCCCGGTTCTCGTGTGGTCACCGAATATCTGCAGAAAGCGGGCCTGCTCGATCCGCTCGCCAAGCTCGGATTTGCGCTGGCCGGCTACGGCTGCACGACCTGCATCGGTAACGCCGGGGATCTCGCCCCCGAGCTCAACCAGACGATCACGCAGAACGATCTCGTGGTGGCGGCGGTGCTCTCGGGCAACCGCAACTTCGAGGCGCGCATCCACCCCAACATCCGGGCGAACTACCTCGCCTCGCCGCCCTTGGTGGTGGCCTTCGCCATCGCCGGACGGGTGAACGTCGATCTCTCGAGCGAGCCGCTGGGCATGGGGTCGGATGGAAAACCGGTCTATCTGCGCGACATCTGGCCGAGCAGCGAGGAGATCCATGCCATCCTGCCCTACGCCAACGATCCGGAGGTCTTCCGGCGTCTGTATCGTGATTTCACCAAGGATCACGACCTATGGAATTCCATCCCGGCGCCCACGGGTGAAGTCTACGACTGGCCGAAGTCGACCTACATCGCCCGCCCGCCCTTCTTCGATCGTTTCTCCATGCAACCGCCGGGCGTGCAGCCGATCACGGGCGCCAAGGCCCTCCTGCTGCTGGGCGACTCGGTGACCACCGACCATATTTCTCCGGCCGGTTCGATCCCCGAGAATTCCCCCGCGGGTCAATGGCTCAAGGCGCACGGCGTCGAGCGCAAGGACTTCAACTCCTATGGAGCACGGCGCGGCAACCATGAGGTGATGGTGCGCGGCACCTTCGCCAACGTCCGACTGAAGAACCTGATGCTGCCGCCCAAACCCGACGGCAGCCGCATCGAAGGGGGCTATACGCTGCTCGATGGCCAGCAAACCACCGTCTATGAGGCGGCCATGGCCTACCGCGAGCGCGGCATCCCCACGGTGGTCTTCGCCGGCGAGGAATACGGCACAGGTTCTTCGCGCGACTGGGCAGCCAAGGGAACGATGCTGTTGGGCATTCGGGCGGTGATCGCCCGCAGCTTCGAGCGCATCCACCGCTCCAACCTCGTGGGCATGGGCGTGCTGCCTTTGCAATTCCTGGGCGAGGATTCCTGGCAGAAGCTGGGCATCGACGGCTCCGAGACTTTCGACATCCTGGGGCTCGATGAAGCACGGCTCGCACCCCAGCAGCAGCTCAGCTTGCGCATCCGCAGGGCCGACGGCAGCACGCAGGACGTGCCGGTGCTCTCGCGCATCGACACACCGATCGAGGTGGAATACTACCGCCACGGCGGGATCCTCCCCTACGTGCTGCGCCAGATCCTGGCGCGCGTTTGATCGATCCGCCCCCGCCTTCGGGTGGGGGCTCCTTTTAGGTAGGAACTGCCGTGAACCCAGAAAAAGTCGTCTTCGGTTTCTTCATCCTGTTGGCCGCCACCCTCAACTTCGGTTTTTTCATCGGTGAGATCGACGTAGCCGAACATCACGATCTCTATGAGCTTTTTGCCGCCCTCGTCGTGAGCCTGATCGCCACCATCCTGAAACTGGGCGATCGCACCCAGATCGGAGCGGTGCACCTCGCTACTTCGCTCGTGGCCGACCTGCAGCTGATCACTGCAGCCATCGTCTGGGCCTACGCCGAGCACGTCTCTCCTACTGGCGTCACCCCGGCGATCTTCGCGCGCATCGTCTCTCTTTCGGGGGGCGCTTTGCTTGCCAACTTGGTATCGGTCACCATCCTCGTGGCTGAAACTCTGATGCAACGGCGTTGAGGCGCACGCTCCATGAACATCGTCGGATTCGAGCGCAATTTCAGCGTCATTCTGCTGGTCTTGCGCCGGGTGCGGGGCCCCTTGATCCTCATGGTCAGCCTCTTCGCCTTGTCGGTACTCGGTCTGACGCTCGTTCCCGGCTTGCCCGACGCCGAAGGGCGCCCGACGCGCATGAGTCTCTTTCACGCTTTCTATTTCGTCAGTTACACCGCCACCACCATCGGTTTTGGCGAAATACCGAACGATTTTTCCGACGCTCAGCGCTTGTGGACGATCGTCGTCATTTACTTGAGCGTGCTGTCATGGGCTTACTTGCTCAAACAAGCGATCACGCTGATGCAGGACGAGGCGCTGCGCCGGGCGGTGGCCGCGCTCACGTTTGCGCGGAAGGTACACCGTCTGCATCAACCCTTCGTACTGATCGCGGGTTTCGGTGAAACGGGCGTGCATCTCGCCCAGGCTCTGGACCGTGAAGGGATCGCGACCGTAGCAATCGACCTCGACCCGAAAAAAATCGAAGCCTCGGAAATGATGGAATTCATCCTCCCACCGCTGACCTTGGTGGAAGATGCAAGCGACCCGAACGTGCTACTCGCCTCGGGGCTGATTCAGCCGCGATGTGCAGCCGTTGCGGCGATGACCGACGACGATATGGCCAACCTCACGGTAGCCGAAGCGCAACGCTTGCTCGCGCCTCATTTGCCCGCCGTGTGTCGCGCCGAGCATGATGCGACGGTGGCCAAAATGGCCGCTTTCGGCACTTCGGTCATCATCGATCCTTTCCACGTCTTCCAGAAAGACCTGGCGCTTGCGCTCGAACATCAGGCGGCTTGGCGGATTCGCCAGATCCTGCTCGACATGCCACTCGACGAAATCCGCACCGAGAGACCACCACCGAGGGGCAAATGGATCATTTGTGGCGCCGGCCGCCTGGGACAAGCAGCGCAAGCGGCGCTGTGCAGCAGTGACATCGAACTGGTGATGATCGATCGTTCCGCCATGGCCGTAGGAAAACATTCGAAGTGGATCAATGGCGATGCTACCCAGCCGGAGGTCTTGCGCGAAGCAGGCATCGAAGAAGCGGTCGGCATCGTCGCCGCGACGGCTCATGACGTGGATAACCTCGCCATCATTGCCACTGCACGCAACCTCAATCCTTCCCTCTACACCATAGTACGGCAAAATCGGCGACGCAACGGGGTACTCTTTTCATCGTTCGCATACGACCTCCGCGTCGTTCCCCGTCACCTCGTCGCCGCCGAAGCGCTTGCCTGGCTTCGCCTTCCGGAGCTCCTCGCCTTCCTCGGCTGGCTGGCCAATGCCACGCATGCCGAAGCCGAAAAGCTGCTGGAACAGCTGATGAAATTGAAGCAAAAAGGTCCCTTGCGCAATCTCAAGTTGCCGGTCTTGCCCCAGACTACCCCGGCGTTGTGGGGCGCATTGGCCGAGGGCCAAGAAATCACCCTCGAGCGTTTACTGCGATCACCGACTCCGAAACCTGAACCTCTGGCCTTGCACGTGCTAGCGATGGCGCACGACGGACATTGGCGCCCCTTGCCCGAAGCCACGACCCCGTTGCGCCCCGGCGATGTATTGCTGCTAAGTGGTACTGCCGGGGCCCTGGCCGACCTCAAAGAAATCTGCGGTTATGAGCCGACGCTCCATTACCTGCTCGAAGGCCGTGAACGAGCGCAGACCTGGCTGGGACGCTGGTGGGAGAGCCGCACGCGGGGAGCCTGAACATGGAACGATGGAGTGAGCGCATCCATGCCGTTGCGCAACGGGCGCTGCTCCGTGGCGCTCTGGAGCCGATCGCCACGGACGCGATCGAACGGTGTGAGCACGGTTTCCCCTTCGTATTGCGCTGGGTCTCGACGCTCGCGCGTAAGCCGCCCCCTGCAAACACACAAGAATCCAAAAGGCACAACCCCTTCTTGCCCCCCGAACCGGAGCTCACGGTCGGGGCGCTGGGGGCTCGACACTTGGTGGTGCTCAACAAATACCCCGTTTTCTCTGGTCACACGCTCATCGTCACGCGCGATTTCGAACCGCAGACGGCCCCGCTTTCCGGCGACGACTTCCTCGCCTGGTACGCGCTGCTCGCCGAAGGGGGGCTGGGGTTTTACAACGGCGGCGAGATCGCCGGGGCAAGTCAGCCGCACCGGCATCTGCAGTGGATCCCGGACGGCCATCTGGGCAAGGAGCAACTGCATGCGTTCCTGCCACCGGGCGAAACCGGCTGGGCGGAACTTCCTTGGGCGGCCTGGCACGAGCCGTTGCCCCTGCACGCCGAAGACGCCGACTGGGGCGCGGCAGCCCATCGTGCCTACTGCGCTGCGCTGGTCGCGATGGGGTGGAGCCCCGATGCGTCTCAGCTACCGCCCTACGACCTCCTGCTGCGGCTCGATCGCCTGTTCTTCATTCCGCGGCGAGTCGAACGGCTCGCCGGCGTGTCGGTCAACGCGCTGGGCTACGCTGGCTCGCTCTTTGCCGCCTCCCCCGAAAAACTGCGCGCGCTCGCCGCGCTCGATCTCGTCGAAGGACTATGTACCCTCGGCTGGCCTCGCGCCGAGCTCGCCTCGGGCAAACGCTGAGAGATCGGCGGTGACGCGCCACAGCGTCTGCCCCGAATCCCGGTACTTGCGCTCGAAAGGCGTCATCGGCTCCTCGGGCGCGAATGGGGTGCATTCGCCCTGTATCCCTGAAAGTGCCAGTGCGGCGGTGAGCTCGCGGGCATAGACCGACCAATTCGTGCGGCACTCGAAACGCCCGCCGAGTTGCAGCACGGCAGGCCAGACTGGATGGGCATACCAGCGCCGCCCGAGGTGCCCGATCTTGGGCCAGGGGTTGGGATAGAGCCACCAATGCTCGCGCACCGGGACGCCGGACTCCACCGCCAGGCGCCAAAAGTCGATCACGTCCGCCCGCACGAACCGCAAATTCTCGGGCCAGCTCGCGCGGGGGTAGGGTTTCTGCCGCGAGAGCCGCTCTTGCGATTGGTCCACGCCGACCACGAAGGCATCGGGGTTGCGCCGCGCCAGCAGGATCGTCGACCACCCCACGCCGCAGCCGGAATCGAGGATCCACGGCGAACGCCCATCCCAAGCGGCGAGCGTTTCCTCGAAGGCAGCAAGATTGTACGGCGCATAAGGTTTGCGAAAGGGCTGCGCGAGATGGCGACGCACCAGTCCGTCCAGGCGCTCATGCACGTCGGCTTGGGCACTGGTGGGAATGCGAGAGATACCGTAGCTCATGGGGACCCGATCGCAGAGAAAAGGGGATTTTAACGAAAACCTCTTGCCTGTACTGGATCGTTCGGCGATAATTCCCGTTTTTCCAAGCAAAGGGACGGCCAAATCCGCCGTCCGCCCGATCCCGAGGTGCCCCATGAAAGAGAACATTCATCCAAATTATGCCGAAGTTCAAGTGACTTGCTCTTGCGGCAATTCCTTCGTAACGCGTTCCACCATCGGCAAGCCGGCGTTGCACGTGGAAGTGTGCTCCGAATGCCACCCCTTCTATACCGGCAAACAGAAGATCGTCGATACCGCGGGTCGCGTCGAGCGCTTCCGCCAGAAATACGGCAACCTCGCCAACCGCGGCTGAGCGTCGTCCCTCCCGAAAGAAAAAAGGCAGCCGGGTGCTGCCTTTTTTGTGCCTTCCGTTTCTCCGTGTCCAAGGCGACCGAACGACGAAAGTCTATAATCAATCCTTCGATACGACGCTTGGCAAAGGCATGTTCTTCGATCCGCGCCCGACCCCACCTTGGCAGCAACGAGTCTACGGAAAATGGGGCCTGGCTGGGCTGCTGCTCGCATTCCTGCTCGTCGGCACGGTGGGGCACGACCCCTGGCGTGGTGCCGACCTACGCCATTTTTTCGCAGTCTGGCAAGTGTTGCAGGGTGAATGGCTATTACCCACCGCCCTCGTCGACGGTACCGTGCCGGCAGCCGCCCCCCTCTACTACTGGGTGGCCGCGCTTCTGGGAATGGCGCTCGAGCCACTCGGGTTGGCCCTGCACGACGCGACCCGACTTGCATCTCCCCTCTTCGTACTGATTTCGCTGGGTTGCGTCGCGATGGCGGCGCTACCTGCCTGCGGCAAACCCTGGCACGCCGGGGCAGTGCTGCTGGGGCTGGGAACCTTGGGATGGATGCTCGAGGCACATCAACACCAGTCCTTGTTGGCGAGCACGGCCACGCTGGGAATGACACTTGCCGGTGCTGCATGGGCGCTCCATCACCCAGCGCGCGCGTGGTTGTGCGCCACGGCAGGGTTCTCGCTCGGATTCCTCGCCCAAGGGTTCGCGATCCTGCCCGTGTCGTTGATCCCATGGCTCGCGACGTTTCCCGCCTGGAGCATCGTGCCACCCGCGAAGCGTCTGCCCCTGGCACTGGTCACCGTTGCCCTCCTGGCTCTTCCGGTTGCGTGGCTCATGGCCGTACTGGCATCACCGAACGGAAGTACCTGGCTCGCCCTGCAAACGCCTCATATCGATCCGGCGTTCATCCGAGGGAATCTTCTCGACGCCGGCAACGACGCCACCTGGGTCACTTGGCCTTTATGGCTACTGGCGCTCTGGCCGCTACGCCGTGCCTCCGATCCACGTATCTCACGCCTTAGTGCGCTGAACTGGGCGATACTTGGGGCCGGTTTGATCGTCGTCGCCATTTGGCCTCCCGGCAATCCGAGCGACCTTCTCATCCTGCTCCCGTCCTTGACGCTCCTGGCCACCACGCGGCTCAAGCGCATGCCGCGTGGCGCCCAGGCTGCCTTTTCCTGGTTCTCGGTCGCCACGGCGATTACGATCGTCGTGCTCACCGGGCTCGCATGGAGCGCCCTGCATTCCGATTGGCCGCCCGGTCTGGCACGCCACGTCGCCCGTGTTGCGCCGGAGTTCGAGATGAGCCACTCGTTCGAACGACTCATCCTTGCAGGCATCCTCTTGTTCGCTTGGGTCGTCTCGAGCATTTCCACGCCGGCATCGCCGCTTCGTCCAACCATTCACTGGGCGCTCAGCGTGAGTTTCATGTGGTCGATGTTGGTCGTATTGCTCGCGCCATGGTTCGAACACACGCGCAATCTCCGTCCGATCATCGAACGGATGCAACCCGTTCTGCAGGCCCATGCCCCCCACTGTGTGTCGGTACCACGGCGCGAACCCGACGTGCGCGCGGCATTGATCTATTTCGCTGGAGTACCGGCGCACTTCGATGAGCGCTGCCCGATCCGTTTCGAGCGGATACGCTCGCCTCAGGCGCTCCAGCCGGACGGTTCCATTCTGTGGTCCATGAGCCGGGGCCAAGAGAAACGACAAGAAATCTGGTTGCTGAGGATAAACACGGGGTCTGTCGATGAGTAACGCCACGGTGCCACCTTTCATCCCCGCGGAGCACACGGCTCCGTGGCTGGACCTCCTCATGGCGGCCGATTCATGGATGGTCCGCTCCATTCGCACTGCCCTGGAGAGCCAATCCGACCGAGTCGATTCCCTCTCGCTTCAGGCAGGGTCTCTGTGGCTGGACACGAGCAAACAGGCTTGGGATCTCGAGGTATGTCAACGACTCCTCGCGCTGGCTCGAGCGGTGCGTTTGCCGGAAGGAATCGAAGCGCTCTTCAGCGGCGCGGAGGTCAACTTCACCGAACACAGACCGGCGCTGCACATGGCTTGTCGCGGCGGGGCGGAGATACCGCCCGGCGATCGTGCGCAATTCACTGCCACGGAAGAGCGGCTGGAGTCCTTCGTTACCGCCTTTCATGCCGGTGCGTTGCGAGGCGCCACGAGCGCACCGCTCGATCACGTCGTCAACCTCGGCATCGGCGGTTCAGACCTCGGACCCCGACTCGCCTGTGAAGCGCTGTCCCATCTCGAACCGCCGCGCCATGGGGTGCGATTCGTCGCCAATCTCGATCCGAGCGATTTCACCTCGACGGTGCGCGGGCTCGAAGCGGCGCGCACGCTCTTCGTCGTCTCCTCCAAGAGTTTCGGCACTGCCGAGACGCTCGCCAATCTCGAGCGCGCGCGGACGTGGCTCGCCCAGGAACTGGGAACGCACGAAACAGCGGCGCATTTCCTCGCCGTCACCTCCAATCCGGGCAAGGCGCAGGCGCTGGGGTTCGGTCCGGATCGCATCCTGTGGCTACCGCCCTGGGTAGGGGGGCGCTATTCGCTGTGGTCGGCCGTGGGATTACCGGTGGCGCTCGCCTTCGGCTGGGAGCGCTTCCTCGAACTGCGCGCCGGCGCGCGCCGCATGGACGAGCATTTCCGCACGGCGCCGCTCGAGCGCAACCTACCGGTGTGGCTCGGCGTGCTTGGCCTGTGGAACGCGAGCCTGCTCGATGTTCCTTCCTGCGCCGTGCTCCCCTACGATCAAGGGCTCGCCTGCTTTCCCGCCTGGTTGCAGCAACTCGAGATGGAGAGTAACGGCAAGCGCTGCCGGCGCGACGGCTCGCTCGTGCCCTATTCGACGGCCACCGTCGTTTGGGGCATGAACGGCACTCTGGGGCAACACGCTTTCCATCAGCTCTTCTATCAGGGTACGCGACGCATCACGTTGGAGTTCATCGTACCGCTGCCCCGCCCGCTCGATGCCGGACGGCGGGCGTTGGCGCAACACGCCCTCGCACAGGCCGGCGCGCTGCTCCTCGGGCGCACGCGCGACGAGGCGCGCGCGGCGCTACGGGCGCAGGGGCTGCCTCCCTCCGAGATCGAGGCGCTCGCACCGCACCATGAGATTCCCGGCAATCGGCCGAGCTCCGTCTTGCTCACCGACGGCTGGGATGCCGGCGTGCTCGGGGAGCTGCTCGCCGCCCATGAGCATGCCACGTTCGTGCGCGGTTGGATCTGGGGCATCGATCCGTTCGACCAATACGGAGTGGAACTCGGAAAAGAACTGGCGCGCACGCTCGCTGCCGGGGGAACGCTCGCCGACTTCGATCCTTCCACGCGAGCGCTCGCCGCCCGACTGGATGCGCACCGCTGAAACGAACGCTCAGTTTTCGGGGAGCCGCAGGAAAGACGCCCGATAGCGGCGCAGCTCCTCGATCGACTCATGGACGTCGGCGAGCGCCGTGTGTTTGCTTTCCTTCTCCCAGCCCTGCACGATGGCGGGCGCCCAACGGCGCGCGAGCTCCTTGAGCGTGGAAACGTCCAGATTGCGATAGTGGAACCAGGCCTCGAGTCGCGGCATGTAACGATAGAGGAAACGCCGATCCTGGCAGATGGTGTTGCCGCACATGGGACTCGAACGCGGTGGCAACCAAGGCCGTAGAAATTCGAGCAGTGTTTCCTCGGCCTCGGCCTCGTCGATGCGCGAAGCGCGCACCCGCTCGATCAGACCCGAAGCCCCGTGCGTCTTCTGGTTCCATTCGTCCATCGCCGCGAGCACCTCGTCGCTTTGATGCACCGCGATCACCGGCGCTTCGGCGAGCACGTTCAAATCGTTGTCGGTGACCACGATCGCGATCTCGAGGATACGGTCGCGGTCGGGATCGAGCCCGGTCATCTCCAGATCGAGCCAGACCAATTTGCTTGAAGGCGCGTCGTTCTTCTCGCTCATGCGGTTTTCCTTTCTCCAAGGGATGGGTGCGTTATACTGCCACGGCCGCGTGCCCGATGGCGCGAATCACTCCGTATTTTTCCGCCCATGGACGAATCCTTCCTTGCCACCGTCGTCGCCGCGCACGGCCGCAGCTACGAGCTCGCCCGGGAGATTCCCTGGCACGAGCCGCCCTGGCACGCAGTCACGCGCGGCAAGCGCCACGACTATGCGTGTGGCGACGTGGTCGAAGCGCGTGCCACGGCTCCCGGCCAGGCGGTGATCGAACGGCATCGGCCGCGCTCCTCGCTCTTCTGGCGGGCCGATGGGGTGCGACAGAAGCTGATCGCCGCCAACGTCGATCATGTCGTCATCGTCACCGCGGTCGAGCCCCCCTTCTCACCCGAGCTGGTGACGCGCTGCCTCGTGGCTGCCGAACACCAGGGAATCGAAGCGAGCATCGTACTCAACAAGTGTGATCTCGCGGACGGCCTAGATGCGGCGCGCGCGCAGCTCGAGCCTTTTCGCGCCGCAGGCTATCGGGTGCTCGAGCTCTCGGCCAAACGGGACGTCTCCCCTCTCGAGCCCCATTTGGCCCAGAGGAAATCCCTTCTCGTCGGACAATCGGGGATGGGGAAGTCGACTCTCGTCAATGCCTTGGTGCCAGAAGCCCGGGCACGTACGGGAGAAATCTCGCGCGCCCTCGACGCGGGGCGGCATACCACCACCGACGCGCGGCTCTACCCTTATCGTGAAGGGTGGCTCATCGACAGTCCCGGCCTGCAGACCTTCGGCTTGGCGCACGTGCCGCTGGAGGCGCTGGATGCTTGTTTCCCCGAACTGCGTCCGGCCTTGGGTGAGTGCCGGTTTCGTGATTGTCGCCACGACGCCGAACCGGGATGCGCCTTACGCGCGCTGGCCGAGCATGGGGCGATCAGCGCCGAACGTTGGCAGCATTACCGCCGCATTCGCACCGAACTCGAGGCGCTGACGCGGCGGTCCAGGGCGGGCAAGTAAGCACCTTGCCCGCAATCCATGCCCGAGATCAGAGACGTTCGAAGATCACCGACAGACCCTGACCGCCGCCGATGCACAGGGTCACCAGCGCATAGCGCCCGCCGATGCGATGCAGTTCATGGATCGCCTTGGTGGCGATGATCGCACCGGTCGCGCCTACAGGGTGCCCCAGGGCGATGGCTCCACCATTGGGGTTGGTCTTGGCCGGATCGAGGCCGAGCCCTTTCATCACCGCCAGCGCCTGAGCGGCGAAGGCCTCGTTCGACTCGATCACGTCCATGTCTTCGAGCTTGAGGCCAGCCTTCTCCAAGGCTTTCTTGGTGGCCGGGATCGGACCTTCGCCCATGATGTCGTTGGGCACCCCCGCCACGGCATAGGCCACGATGCGAGCAATCGGCTTCAGATTCTTCTGTTCCGCAACCTTGGCGTCGGCGAGCACGAGGAAGGAAGCCGCATCGTTGATACCGGAGGCGTTACCAGCCGTGACCGTGCCGTCTTTCTTGAACGCCGGCTTGAGCTTGGCCAGGCTCTCCATCGTCGTGTTGGGCTTGGGATGCTCATCGACTTCGAACACCACGTCGCCCTTGCGCGTCTTGATCGTCACCGGCACGATCTGGGAGCGGAAGCGCCCCTCCTCGATCGCACGCGCGGCGCGGCGCTGCGATTCCAGCGCAAAGGCATCCTGCTCTTCCCGGGTGATCCCCCACTTGACGGCGAGATTCTCCGCCGTGATCCCCATGTGACCGACGCCGAAGGGATCGGTGAGCACCGCCACCATCGCGTCGATCATGGTCGTGTCGCCCATGCGCGCGCCGTTGCGCATCGTCGGGGAGAGGTAGGCACCGCGCGACATCACTTCCACGCCGCCACCCACGCCCATGGCTGCGTCGCCGAGCATGATGTTCTGCGCCGTGGTCACGATCCCCTGCAGACCGGAAGAACACAGACGGTTGACCTGCATCGCCACCGAGCTCATCGGCAGCCCCGCCTGGATGGACGCCACCCGAGGCACGTAGGCATAGCGCGAATCGGTGGGGATGCAGTTGCCGACCGTGACGTATTCGACTTCGTTGGGATCGACGCCCGAGCGCTCGATCGCGGCCTTCATCACCTGCCCGGCGAGTTCGGCCGGCTCGATCTGCGACAGGGTCCCGCCAAAGGTCCCGATGGCGGAACGAACGGCACTCAATACTACGACATCCTTGTTCGACATCGCCTTTCTCCTTGCTGGTCAGTGAAATGGTTCCATACGGCTCGATTCATCATACGACGAAAATGCGACGATTGTCACCTTGGACGTCGTGCTCAGTCTACCTTGGCGCGAAGCAGCTCGAGAAACATGCGCAGCATGGCCGCCGTCGCTCCCCAGATGAAATACTGTCGCCAGGGAACGGCCCAATAGTAGCGACGCTGATCGCCATAAATCAGGGAATGACGAACGTAGCGGCGCGGGTCGAGCACGTGTTCCAAGGGCACGGTGAAGACTTCTGCCACCTCGAACGGATCGGGTCGCAGATCACCCGGGTCTTCCACCCAACCCACGAGCGGCGTGACGCGATAACCGGTGATGGTGACGTACGGTGGCAAAGCACCCAACACTTGCACCCGCTGAGGCGCAAGCCCGATCTCTTCCTCGGTCTCGCGCAGAGCGGCTTCTACTGGACCGGGATCTTCGGGTTCCACCCGTCCGCCGGGGAAACTGATCTGACCGGGGTGATGGACGAGATGCGGCGTGCGACGCGTGAGCAACACCCGAGGGCCTTCTTCGCCGGCGACCAGAGGGGCGAGCACCGCCGCGGGCCAGCGGACTTCGCGAGCGCCTTCGTCACCTGCAGCAAGCCCAAGAGGCCGATTCGCTGTCCGCTGCAGCCGCTCGGCGATGCGCTCACGCAGCCGTTCGGGTGAGGAAAGCAGATCCAAGAGTTCATCATCGCGCATCGGCTCATTGTGGCACAAAAAAACGGCAGGCTCGGCGTCGACTTCAGCAAAAATTATTTGACCAACCGGTCGGTTTATTTTATTATTCATTGATCCAGATCAAACTCTGCCGTGAAAACCTGCAGTACATTCACGGTACGCGAACGACTTCTACCATGTTGAAGTCGATCCGCGAACGATCCGGATGGACGTCTTATCCACCCTAAAGGAGGCAACACCATGGCTCATCACGACAAACTTGCACAACAAATGGAATTCCCGCCGCAAATCCAGCAACCCAACGTCTTCCCGCTGTCCTGGCACGCCAAGACGCAGAAAATGGAAGAAATCTGGGATGCGGCGCAACGCGAAGTCTGGGATCCGAAAAAACTCCCCTGGGACACGCTCGACGTCGAATCCTACAGCTGGGAAGAGCGCGAGGCGATCGCCTACTGGTGGACGCTGCTCTCCGTGTTCGACGCTTCCGCGCCGCCCGTCTTCGCGTCCGCGCTCATCAAGACCTATGAAGAACACGAAGAAGACCCGGTGCGCCGCTGTTTCTTCTCGGTGACGCGCGACGAGCAAAACCACGAGCAGATGTGCGGTCTGGCGATCACCAAGTTGCTGGAGCACGACGATCCGCTCACTTATCAGCCCAAGACCGATCTGGGCAAGCGCCTGCAGAAAAACGCCAAGTGGCTCTACTACAACGGCGGTCGCTACTGGAACGGTTACAAGAACGCCGTGCCGAAGTATTCCCTCGCCGTGCTCTTCTCCTCCTTCCTGATGGGCGAGATCGCCGCGGCCACCATCTTCAAGCAGATGCACGACAACAGCCGCGAGCTCGTCTTCAAGGAAGCTTTCCGTCACATCGGTCGCGACGAGGGGCGGCACATGGCGATCTGCTTGGCGCTGATGGAGCGCGACTATCCGCGGCTCGCTGCCGAGGACAAGGCGCTCGTCACCAAGCAGATCCGCGCCGGCTACCTCTTCCTGTCGGCAGTGCTCTTCGAGCCGCCGGAAGAGTTCTGGGACCTGCCCGCCGACTTCATCAAAAACCAGCGTGAAGGCGAGGAAGTCGCGCGTGGCGCCGGTTTCGGCATTCCCACCTACGAGGCGAAAAAAGAAAACTGGCGCAACGCCATGCTCAACCTCGAAGGCGTGCTGGCCCGCTACGGCATCCCCTTCCCCGCCATTCCGGAAGTCGGTATCGACGGCCAGGAAGTGACCGAAGTCGACATGGACTCGATCATCCCGGTCTTCTGAGCCTCGGCGGCCGCCTGCAGGGGCGGCCGCGCGGATGCGCCTTGGCCGCCGGCGTCCTCCATGGACCCCGGCGGTTTCGTCGACCAGGAAACCCCTCACCCCAAGAGAGCGAACCCGAATGAGCACCCTCATCAAACTGCATCCTTCCGGCCGCCAGATCGAATCCCGCCCCGGCGAGACCGTGCTGGAATCCCTCGAACGGGCGGGCTACGCACTGCCCAACAACTGCCGGGCCGGGGCCTGCGGCGAATGCAAAGTCAAGGTTCTCTCCGGCCATTTCGACCAGGGGGTCGTGCTCGACATGGCCCTGTCGGCCGAAGAACGCAAACAGGGTTTCGGTCTCATGTGCATGGCCAAACCCCTCTCGCCCGAACTGGTGATCGAATGGGGTACGGCCGATGCCAAGCCCAAGCTCTTCCCGCCGCGTGAGAACCAGCGCTATACGGTGATCGACCGGGTACCGCGCACGCCCCGGATCACCGAATTCCGGCTCCGGCCATTGGGACAACCGATGCGCTATTGGCCCGGCCAATACGTAACCTTGAGCGACGTGGAGGGCAAAGTGCCGGCACGCTGCTATTCGATCGCCAATGCGCCACGACCCGACGGAGAGATCACACTCCAGATCACGCGCATCGAGGGCGGCGTGACCAGCGTCTGGATCCATGACCATCTGCAGATCGGGGACATCGTGCGCATCAACGGCCCCTACGGAACCTTCATCGGCGACCTGTCGCTGGACACCCCCGTGTTGTGCTTAGCAGCCGGTTCGGGCCTGGCACCGATCCGTGCGCTCACCGAAGCGGCTCTACGGCGGGGCTATCGCAAACCCGTCACGCTGCTCTTCTCCGGCAAGACGAAGGAGGACATCTACGATCTCGGTCTGATGCGCTATTGGGAGACGAAGCACCGCAACTTCACCTTCAAGGCCACGCTCACACAGGAGCGCGATCCGCAGTGGCTGCACGGGCGCATCCCGCAGATCCTGCCCGACCTCTTCCCCACGCTGGCGGGCTACAACGTATTCATCGCCGGCAGCCCGGCCTTCGTGGACGATTGCAGCGCGGCGGTGAAAGCCCTGGGGGCGGAAGACTCGATGATCCACACCGAAGGCTATTTCGGCCAGGCGCAACCCTCGGTGGCGCCGGCCGAACAGCTCTTGAGCGCGTAGTGTAGTTCGATCTGCTCGGGATCACTCGATCCCGAGCAGGTACTGAATCAGCGCTTTGGCGACGAAGCCGATGAACCCGACGCCCAGCGCGAGGAAGAGCCACATCGCGCCGTACTTGCCGGCCTTGGACTTCCACGCCAAGTTAGCGATGATGAAAATCATGTAGAGAATGAAGGCCGGCACCAGGATCTTCAAGGCCAGGTCTTCGAGTTGGGGGAAGGTGAGTCCGAAGAGTATCGTGTCTTCCATGGGGAGTGCTCGCTTGGCCGGATCCGTCGACCCGGCCAATTTATAAAATATATTTTTAGGCGCCGCGTTTCTGCTCGAGTTTCGCGGCGATGCGCAAGCGCAGCGCATTCAAGCGAATGAACCCCTCGGCGTCTTTTTGGTTGTAGGCGCCGCGGTCGTCCTCGAAGGTGGCGATCGTCGGATCGAAGAGGGAGTCGGTGGGAGAGTCGCGCCCCACCACCATGACGCTGCCCTTGTAGAGCTTGACGCGCACCCAGCCGTTGACCGTCTGCTGAGTCGTGTCGATGAGGGCTTGGAGCGCGCGGCGCTCGGGGCTCCACCAATAGCCGTTGTAGATCATCTCGGCATAGCGCGGCATGAGCTGGTCTTTGAGGTGCGCCACTTCCCGGTCGAGGGTGATCGATTCGATGGCCCGATGCGCCTTCAGCAGGATCGTGCCGCCGGGCGTTTCGTAGCAGCCGCGGCTCTTCATACCGACGTAGCGGTTCTCCACCAGGTCGAGCCGGCCGATGCCGTGCTTGGAGCCGAGTTCGTTGAGCTTGGTAAGGAGCTCGTGCGGCCGCAGGCGCACGCCGTCGATGGCCACGAGATCGCCCTTCTCGAACTGCAGCTCGACGTACTGCGGTACATCCGGCGCTTTCTCGGGAGCCGTCGTCCAGCGCCACATGGATTCTTCCGGCTCGGCGGCCGGGTTTTCCAGGTGCCGCCCTTCGTAGCTGATGTGCAGCAGGTTCGCATCCATCGAGTAGGGCGAGCCGCCTTCGCGGTGTTTCATCTCGATGGGGATGCCGGCCTTCTCGGCGTAGGCGAGCAGCTTCTCGCGCGAGGTCAGGTCCCATTCGCGCCAAGGGGCGATCACCTTGATCTCGGGCATGAGGGCGTAGTAGCCGAGTTCGAAACGCACCTGATCGTTGCCCTTGCCGGTGGCGCCGTGGGCCACGGCATCGGCCCCGGTGAGCTTGGCGATCTCGATCTGGCGCTTGGCGATCAAAGGCCGCGCGATGGAGGTACCCAGCAGGTATTCCCCTTCGTAGATCGTGTTGGCACGGAACATGGGGAAGACGAAGTCACGCACGAATTCCTCGCGCAGATCGTCGATGTAGATGTTCTCGGGCTTGATGCCGAGTTTGAGCGCCTTTTGCCGCGCCGGTTCGAGCTCCTCGCCCTGCCCCAGGTCGGCGGTGAAGGTGACCACTTCGCAGCGGTAGGTGTCTTGCAGCCACTTCAGGATCACGGAGGTGTCGAGCCCCCCGGAATAGGCCAGTACCACTTTCTTGACTTCGCTCATCGTCCTTTCCCGTCGAACGTTCGCACACGATCCGGATGCGAGATGCACCGGATCCCCAAAACATCTTTCAGAGCCTGTGAAGGCATCGTCGCGAGCGGTTCGAATGCGAGGCACACGGAGCGCAGCGACGAGACATATCGCGCAGATAGGCGAGGAGCGAGCACCGCGCAACGACGCAATCGGACCGCGTAGCAGATTGCTTCACAGGCTCTCAACTCTCCATCCGGCCGAGCACGAGGTATTCCATCAGCGCTTTCTGCACGTGCAGGCGGTTCTCTGCCTCGTCCCAGACCACGGACTGCGGCCCGTCGATCACTTCGGCCGTGACTTCCTCGCCACGGTGCGCCGGCAGACAGTGCATGAAGAGCGCATCGGGTTTGGCCTGGGCCATCATCGCCGCGTCGACCTGCCAATCGGCGAACGCAGAGAGCCGGTCGTCGGTCTCGTGCTCGAAGCCCATGGAGGTCCACACGTCGGTGGTGACGAGATCCGCCCCGCGCACGGCCTCCATCGGGTCGGCGAAGCAGCGATAGTGCCCCCCGGGCACGACCCCCGCCAACTGCGGATCGACGGTATAGCCGGGCGGCGTGGAGACGTGCACGGTGAAATCGAGCACTTCGGCCGCCTGCAGCCAGGTGTGGCACATGTTGTTCGCATCTCCGATCCAGGCGACGGTCTTGCCGTGGATCGAGCCGCGGTGCTCGATGTAGGTATAGACGTCGGCAAGCACCTGGCAGGGATGGAACTCGTTGGTGAGCCCGTTGATCACCGGTACGCGCGAACGGGCGGCGAATCGCTCGAGAATCGCCTGCTCAAAGGTGCGGATCATCACTAGGTCGCTCATGCGCGAGATGACCTCGGCCGCATCCTCCACCGGCTCACCGCGTCCGAGCTGGGAATCGCGCGTGTTGAGATAGACCGCGAAACCGCCGAGCTGCTGGATACCGGCTTCGAACGAGAGACGCGTGCGTGTGCTCGCCTTTTCGAAGATCATCACCAGGGTGCGATCGAAGAGAGGGTGCCAGGGTTCGTAGTTCTTGAACTTGCGTTTGATCCAGGCCGTGCGCTCGAAGAGGTAGGCGTATTCGTCTGCAGTTAAGTCCTTGAACTGGAGATAATGTCTCGGCGGCATGACGTTCCCCCTCAATGACGCGCGACGAAACGCTCGACGAGCGGCACCAGGCGCTCGACGATCTGCTGCGCCTCCTCGATGGTGAGGATCAAGGGCGGAAGCAAACGAATGACGCGCTCGGCGGTGACGTTGATGAGCAGGCCCGCTTCCAACGCATCGAGCACCAAAGCCCCGCAGGGACGGTCGAGCTCGACGCCGAGCATGAGCCCCAAGCCGCGTACCCCCTTGATCTGTGGCAGATGCGCCAAGCGCGCGGTGAGCGTCGCCTTGAGATACCCCCCCACACGGGCGGCGTTGTCGAGCAGGGCATCGGTCTCGATCACGTCGAGCGTGGTGAGCCCGGCAGTGCAGGCGAGCGGGTTGCCGCCGAAGGTGGAGCCGTGGTTGCCCGGACCGAAGAGCCCCGTGGCCGGCCCGGCGGCGAGACAGGCACCGATGGGCACCCCCGAACCAAGCCCCTTGGCGAGCGTCATCACGTCAGGGCGCACCTCGCTCCACTGCCAACCGAACCACTTACCGGTGCGCCCGAGGCCGCATTGCACCTCGTCGCAGATCATCAGCAGGCCATGCGCGTCGCACAGAGCGCGCACGGCGCGCAGGTATTCGGGGTCGGCGAGCCGGATGCCGCCCTCGCCTTGGACGACTTCGAACATCACGGCCACCAGGTCGGGCGTCTCGGCCAGCACCTTGGTCAGCGCTGCCGCATCGCCAAACGGCACTCGGATGAATCCCTCGACGAGCGGCTCGAAGCCGGCTTGGGTTTTCTTGTTGCCGGTGGCCGAGAGGGTGGCGAGGGTACGTCCGTGGAAGGCTTGCTCCATCACGGCGATCTTGGGCGTTTCCACCCCCTTCACTTTGTGACCGTAGAAGCGCGCCAGTTTGATGGCGCATTCGTTGGCCTCCGCCCCCGAGTTGCCGAAGAAGACTTCGTCCATGCCGGAGAGCTCACACAGGCGGTCGGCCAAGCGCTCCTGCGCCGGGATGCGGTAGAGGTTGGACGTGTGGATCACGGCTTTTGCCTGGCGCGCGATCGCCTCGACCAGACGCGGATGGCCGTGCCCCAGCGTGGAGACGGCAATGCCGGCCAGCGCATCGAGGTAGGGTTTGCCTTGTTCGTCGTAGAGCCAGACGCCTTCTCCGCGCACGAAAGCCACGGGCAGACGGGCGTAGGTGTTCATCAGATGCGACATGTGCGACGCTCCCGCGAAATCCGGTTTTCCCGTGCAGCAAGAAGGGGGTCCGGATCAGGAAAAGTCTATGATCTTACGGGAAAGGCGCTTTTTTTGAAAGAGCACCCATAGCAAAAAGCGGCGCCACGCGGCGCCGCCGTTTTTCTTGCACGATCAAGGGCGCTCAGCTCTCGCGGATGGCCTCGGCAACCATCTCGAGGGCCGTAGGATCCTCGATGGTGGGAAGATCTCCGGGGTCACGCCCTTCGGCGAGCGCCTGCAGCGAACGGCGCAGCATCTTGCCCGAGCGCGTCTTGGGCAGCCCTTGCACGAAGTAGACGCGATGAGGACGGGCGATCGCCCCGAGCAGCTCGTCGACCGTCTTTTTGACTTCTTCTTCGAGTGCCCGACGGCCCTCGCGCGTGGCGATGCGAGACGGATCCTTGACCACGGCGAAGGCCACCGGCACTTGCCCTTTCACCTCGTCGTGCACCCCGACCACCGCCACTTCGGCGATCGCGGGATTGGACTGGATCGCCTCCTCGATCTCGCGCGTGCCGAGGCGGTGCCCCGCGACGTTGATGACGTCGTCGACGCGCCCGAGAATGGTGAGGTAGCCGTTCTCGTCCCGGATGCCCCAGTCGGCGGTGGAATAGACCACCGGCTCACGGAAGAGGCTGAAATAGGTCGACACGAAGCGATCGTCCTGCCCCCAGACGGTGCTCAGACAGCCGGGCGGCAGCGGCGGCACGATGCCGACGATGCCTTTTTCGTTGGGGCCGCACTCGGTGCCGTCTTCGCGATAGACGTGCAGATCATAGCCATAAACCGGCAGCCCCGGAGAGCCGTACTTGATGGGCAGATCTTCTTGCACGCCCCGGCACAGCGCGAGGATGGGCCAGCCGCTCTCGGTTTGCCAGTAGTTGTCGATCACCGGCACGCCCAGGGCTTCGTGGATCCAGCGGTGCGTGGTCTCGTCGAGCGGCTCGCCGGCGAGGAAGAGATGCTTGAGCGAGGAGAGATCCCGCTTCATGTAGGAAGGATCCTGCTTCTTCAGCACCCGCACGGCGGTGGGGGCCGAGAACATGACGTTGATGCGATATTTCTCCACCAGGCGCCACCAGATGCCCGGGTCGGGGCGAAGCGGCGTGCCTTCGTACATCACCGTGGCCATGCCGGCGAGCAGAGGTCCGTAGATGATGTAGCCATGCCCGACCACCCAGCCGATGTCGGAGGTGCAGAACATCGTCTCGCCTTCGCCGCCGCAGAAGATGTACTTCATCGAACTCGCGAGGGCCACGGCGTAACCCCCGGTGTCGCGCTGCACGCCTTTGGGTTTGCCGGTGGTGCCGGAGGTGTAGAGGATGTAGCTCGGGTGCGTCGCATCGACCCATTCGACCGGCACGCGCGCTTCGCCCACTTCCTCGCGCAGGGTTGCATAGTCGAGATCCCGCCCCTCGACGCGAGCGAAGTTGGGGTCGAGCCCGCGATCGACGATGAGCACTTTCTCGGGAGGGGATTGAGAAATCCGGCAGGCCTCGTCGAGCAGATGCTTGTAGGGGATGACGTTGCCGTTGCGCATGCCCGCTTCGGCGGTGACGACGAGCTTGGGTTTGGCATCGTCGATACGGGTGGCGAGCGAGGCAGCGGCAAAACCACCGAAGACGACCGAATGGATGGCGCCCAGGCGCACGCAGGCGAGCATGGCGAACGCGGCTTGCGGGATCATCGGCATATAGATGAGCACCCGGTCGCCTTTCTCCACACCGAGTTTGCGGTAGATCGCCGCCATACGCTCGACTTCGCGCTGCAGCTCGCCGTAGGAGTAGGTTTTCTCCTCACCCGTCTCGGTGGAGACGTAGATGAGCGCCGGCGCGTCGGGGCGTTTGGCGGCGTGGCGATCCACGGCGTTGTAGCAGAGGTTGGTGAGCCCGCCCTTGAACCATTTGACGAAGGGGGGATTGCTGTAGTCGCAGATGACCTCGGGTGCTTTCTCCCAGTGGATGAACTGCGCCTGCTCGGCCCAGAAGGCGTCGCGATCCTCGATCGAGCGACGGTAGAAATCCTGGTACTTGCCCATGTCCTCTCCCCGATGACAAAGAAATTCCGGAACGACACCGTCCGGCCTTACGAAAGATGTTTATTATAAGACATGATACCAAAGGGGAAATCCCCGGCCTCGCGGAGAAAACCGCGAAACCGAGGGTTCTGACACAAAAAGGATACGGTTTACTCGCCGCCGATGCGCACCACCGTGCGCCCTTTGGCGCGGCCGGCGATGAAGTCGTCGAAGGCGCCGGGCAACTCGTCGAGCGTGATGACGCGCGTGATCTCGCGCAGCTTTTTCGGTTTGAGATCGGTGGCGAGCCGCTGCCAGACGATGCCGCGCGTCGGAAAGCCGATGTAGCCCGAATCCACGCCGAGCAGGCTCACGCCTCGCAGGATGAAAGGAAAGACCGTGGTCTCGAGCTTGGGCGAGGCGGCGTTGCCGATGGAAGCCACCGTACCGGCTTGCTGCACGGTGGCGAGCATCCAGTGCAGGATGGGGCCGCCGACGTTATCCACGGCGCCGGCCCAGCGGGATTTCTCCAAGGGGCGCGTGGCGGCGAAGTCGATGCTGTCGCGCAGCAGGATCTCGGTCGCCCCCAATTCTTGCAGATAGCCGCTCTCCTGCGCCTTGCCGGTGAGCGCCGTGACCCGATAGCCGCGCCCCGCCAGCATCTGGATGGCAAAGCCCCCTACCCCGCCGGTGGCGCCGCTCACCACCACGGGGCCCTTCTCCGGTTCGAGGCCGTTGTCCTCCATGCGCTGGATGCCGAGCGCGGCGGTGAAACCGGCCGTGCCCAGCGCCATGGCCTCGAACAGATCCAACCCCTGCGGCAGCGGAATCACCCAGCCGGCAGGGATACGAGCGAATTCGGCATAGCCGCCGTGGTGCGACACGCCGATGTCGTAGCTGGTGGCGATGACGGGGTCGCCGGGGCGAAAGCGCGGATCGCTCGACTCGACCACCGTGCCCGAGAGGTCGATCCCGCCGATACAGGGAAAGCGGCGGATGATCTTGCCCTTGCCCGTGGCGGCGAGCGCATCCTTGAAGTTGATGCTCGAATAGGCCACACGGATGAGGACTTCGCCCGGATCGAGCACCTCGAAGCCAACCTCCTCGATGCCGGAGCGGACCACCCCATCCTCTTCGCGGATCATGAGGCATTTGAATTTTTCGGGTAATTGTCGTTCTTGCGTCATGGCGACTCCTCCTTCGTGAGTAAATCGGGCCTCAGGGCGAGGCGTTGCGCGCGAGCACGGCGGCGAAAAAGCCGTCAGTGCCGTGTACGTGGGGCGCGAGGCGCAGCACCGTGGGGCTGAAGCGATCGACCAGGGCATCGGCCGTCGGAATCTCCCAGCGGGGGATCTGCTCGGGCACGCCCGACTTGAAGAGCGACGGCCAGGGATCGAGCAGGGAAAAACGCGTCTCCCGTTCGAGAAAAGTTTCGAGCACTGCCTCGTTTTCCTCGGGCAATAGGCTGCAGGTGACGTAGACCAAATGCCCCCCGGGGCGTACCAAACGTGCCGCGGCCTGCAAGATGGCGCGCTGCTTGGCGACGAGCTCCTCGACGAGCGCCGGGTGCTGCCGCCACTTGAGGTCCGGATTGCGTCGCAACGTCCCCAGGCCGGAACAGGGCGCATCCACCAGCACGCGATCGGCCTTGCCGGCGAGCCGATCGAGTCGCTCGTCGTTCTCGTGCGCGAGCACCATGGGCTGCACGTTGGTGAGCCCGGAGCGCACGAGCCGCGGTTTGAGCTTGGCGAGCCGCCCGGCGGAGACATCGAAGGCGTAGACCTGACCGGTATTGCGCAGCGCCGCCGCGAGCTGCAGTGTCTTTCCCCCGGCGCCAGCGCAGAAATCCACCACCGTCTGGCCCCGGCGGGGGGCCACGAGCAGGGTCACGAGCTGGCTCCCCTCGTCCTGCACTTCGAACATCCCGTCCTGAAAGAAAGGATGGGCATGCAGCGCCGGTTTGTCCTGCACGCGAATGCCGAGCGGCGAGAACGGCGTTGGCGCGCAGTCGATGCCATCGGCCTGGAGTCGCGCGAGCACCGCCTCGCGCGTCGTCCGCCACGAGTTGACGCGCAGATCGAGCGGGGCCGGTCGGTTCGAAGCCGCGAGCAGCGCTTCGGTCTCCGGTGGGCCATAGGCGGCATCGAGTCGCTCGATGAGCCAGTCGGGCGCATCGAGCCGCTCGGCGCGTGAGAGCACGGGCGCGGCCGCCTTGCGTTCCGCGAGCCAGGCGCGCTCCCCTTTCTCCAGCCAAGGCTCGAGGCGGGCGAGCGACCAGCCTTCGCCGCGCACGAGCCAAGCGAGCAATAGCGCGCGCGGATTCGTACGCCCGGCCCAGGTTTCCAGACTGCGTCGATGCCGCAATACGGCATAGACGCGCTCGGCGATCTCGCCGCGATCGCGCTGCCCCAAGTGGGGCCGCTCGCGGAAGAATCGCGACAAGACGGCGTCGGCCGGTCGCTCGAAGCGCAGCGCCTCGGCGAGCGCCGCCACCGCCTCGCTCAGCCAGGGGGCACGCGGCGCGGTTTCGCCCGATGGGGCCTTGCGGCGGCGGGAAACGCTCATGACTGCAGCCAATGGTCGAACACGCCGTCTTCGGACTCGATGAGCAGGCGCACCGGTCGGGAGACGGGCTCGGATTGCCACCACACGGTCATGGCGAAATCGCCGCTGTCGGTGCGTGCCGTGATGCGCTGCACCGGGATTTCTCCCAGGCCGTCCACTTTCAAACGCTCCGGCTGTGGTTCGACGCGATAGCTCGCCTGCTTGATGCGCCTGCCCGTGACCACGGCGATCTTGCCTTCCGGCGGTCCTTTCTGGCGCAAGAAACCGAGCTGGTGCATCAAGGAAAGATAGTCCTGCTCCTGATCGGTGAGGGGCAGCTCCTTCGTTTGCCCCTTGCGCGTGGTCCGCACGATGCGGGCATTCCAATCGAAATCAAGCAGCTCGGGCGGCTTACCTTGTCGATGGCGCTCATAGTGCAGCGGATGAAAACCCGTCTTCGCGTCCCAAGTGCCGTTACTCATGCGTTTCTCATTGACCTGGGCGACCAGCGCGACCAAACCGGTGGTTTGTAATTGCAGAGTCATGGCGTAGCGCCCGTCATCGCCCAGCGTCCAGCTCAAGTCGGCTTGCCCGATCTGTAGCCCCCTTTCGCCGCTCAGGACGCGATAGACGAACCGCTGCGACTCGGCAGCGAAAGCGGATGCCGCAACGAGCATGCCAACAACGACCAGAATTTTCTTCAACATCATGACTCCAATGGTGGCCAGACGAGGGCCGCTTCTTGCACGCTGGCCGGTGCTCCCTGCAGCACCACGCGCCCTTCTGGCGTGAGCTGCAGGCGATCCTCGACGAACCAGCGCACCGCTTGCGGATAGATACGGTGTTCCTGCACGAGCACCCGCGCGGCCAGCGTCTCGGGGGTATCGTCGGGCAGCACCGGCACCGCCGCCTGCACGACGATGGGCCCGTGATCGAGCGCCGGGGTGACGAAATGCACCGTGGCCCCATGCACGCGGCACCCTTCCTGCAGCGCCCGCTCGTGCGTGTGCAGCCCGGGAAAGGCCGGTAGCAGCGAGGGATGGATGTTCAACATCCGCCCCTCGTAGCGGCGCACGAACGCCTCTCCCAGCACGCGCATGAAGCCGGCGAGCACCACCAGATCGGGCGCGAAGGTGTCGATCGCCTGGGCGAGCGCCGTATCGAACGCCTCGCGCGAGGGGTGGGCTTTGTGATCGACCACCGCCGTGGCGATGCCGTGACGCCGGGCGAATTCGAGGCCGGCAGCCTCGGGGCGGTTGCTAATGACCGCCGCGATGCGTGTGCCCGGAATGGCGGCGCGCACGATCGCCTCCATGTTGCTGCCGCGGCCGGAAATGAGGATCACCACATTGCGCACGCCTGCTCCTTTCACGCCGGCTTCACGATAAACTTGGATTGTAGCGTCTACCGCCGAGCCCCATGTCCCGTATCCACCTGCTGCCCGATGCCCTCATCAACCAGATTGCCGCCGGCGAAGTCGTCGAACGTCCCGCCTCTCTCGTCAAAGAGTTGGTCGAGAATGCGCTCGATGCCGGCGCATGCGCCGTGGAGGTGACGCTCGAGCAGGGCGGCGTGCGCCGCGTCCGGGTCAAGGACAACGGCCACGGCATCGCGCGTGAGGAGCTCGCGCTCGCGGTCATGCGCCACGCCACGAGCAAGCTGCACACCGCCGAAGACCTAGAGCGCATCGCCACGATGGGTTTTCGCGGAGAAGCGCTCGCGGCGATCGCCTCCGTCTGCCGGCTCACGATCACCTCCCGTGCCCGGGGCAGCGAGCACGCCTGGCGGTTCGATGCCGTGAGCGGCGAACTCGCCCCGGCGGCCCTGGAATCCGGCACGGTGATCGACTGCACCGACCTTTACTACAACACGCCGGCGCGACGCAAGTTCCTCAAGAGTGAATCCACCGAATACGCGCACTGTGAGGAAGCTCTACGGCGCGTGGCCTTGGCGCGCCCGGAAGTCGCTTTCGCGCTCACCCACAACGCCCGCAGCGTGCTGCATCTCAAACCCGGCACCCCCCAGGAACGGCTCGCCGCCCTGCTGGGAGAGAAGTTCGTCGAGCACAGTCGCCCCGTAGAAGCCGCAGCCGGGCCAGTACGGCTCTTCGGCCGGGTGATCGAACCGCGGCATGCCGGGGAGAATCGTCCACCGCAATACTGGTTCGTCAACGGCCGCTTCGTGCGCGACCGAATGCTCAACCAGGCGCTGCGCCAAGCCTACGCCGACGTCTTGCATGGCTCACGTCAGCAGGCCTTCGCCCTCTTCCTCGCCATCGACCCGGCACTCGTCGACGTCAACGTCCATCCGGCCAAGATCGAGGTGCGCTTCCGCGATTCGCAGGCGGTGTTCCGTTTCGTGCTCGACGCGGTACGCCGGGCGCTCGCCCCGAGCCGCATCGTCCTCGAGCAGGAGAAAAACGATGGGGATGAATCGACGGCTGCCCCGAGCGAATCGCCCCCACCGCGACAGCCAAGCCTTCCCGCCTCTTCCGTGAGCGACGCTCCGACCTCGCGCGCGATCCCCCCTTCCGCTCCATCCCCGGTGCCGCGCCTGCATGACGCCGCCGCCGAGGCCGCCTATCTTTCTTTCGCCCGGTCGGCACTTGCTCCGGTGCAGGAAATGAATGAAGCATCGGTCGCGGCGCGCGCCAAGTCGAGCGCATTCGACGTCCCTGCCCCTGTCGCCGAGATCGCCTCCGACGATGCCATGGCCACGCCGCCGCTGGGCTATGCGCTCGCGCAACTGCACGGGGTCTATCTGCTCGCGCAGAACGCCGCCGGGCTCGTGCTCGTCGACATCCACGCCGCGCACGAGCGCATCCTCTACGAGCATCTGAAGGAATCCTGGGATCGCACGCCGAACGTGCAGCGCCTGCTCGTGCCACTCGTGCTCGCGGTCGATGCTCGGGAATACGCCACCTGGGAAGAACAGCGCAGCACGCTCGAGCGCCTGGGCTTTGACATCGGTGCCCTCGGGCCGGGGCAATTGGCCGTGCGCTCGGCGCCGGCGCTCCTCGCCCAGGGCGCGCTGGAACCCTTGCTACGCGCCCTGCTGCACGAGCTTTCCGAATTTCCACAAAGCCTTGCCGTCGAATCATTCCGTGATAAGATTCTGGCGACGATGGCCTGTCATGGGGCCGTACGGGCCAACCGCCCACTCACGATCCCCGAGATGAACGCGCTCCTGCGTGCCATGGAGCGCACCGAACGCAGCGACCAGTGCAATCATGGTCGCCCCACCTGGGTGCAATTGAGCCTCACCGAGCTCGACCGCTTGTTCCTGCGCGGACGCTGATCCGGCAATCCGACACGCCGCACCCTTTTACACCGCGCCGATTCCCGCTCGCCTCGGCGCCTCGTGTATTCGAGTATTACTATATTGTCATCAAACGAAAAAGGAGGTGACGCCAAGAAAAGCGTCTGGGTTCGTGATCCGAACCGAGCGAGGCCGTCGATTCCCCGGAATCGGCCGTCACGAAGAGACCATCGACCGCCCTCCCCCTGAAATCGTACCGGGCGATGCGCGGTCCCCAACGCAGGAGAACGCCATGAATGCGACCCTTCTCGACTCCAACACCTTCCCCGCCTTCGAAGTCTATACGGCCAGGGATCTCGAACGTATTCCGCAACTGGAGCGCCTGCCACGGCAAGCGCGCTTCGATATGCAAGTCGTATCGACCGTCCTACCCTTTCGCGTCAACCGCTACGTCGTCGAGCACCTGATCGATTGGGACGCCGTTCCCGACGATCCCATATACCAGCTCACTTTTCCGCAGCGGGGCATGCTCGCCGACGAGCACTATGAAACGATCGCCACCCTCCTAGAACGAGGCGCGGAGAAAGCGCAGTTGGAAGAAGCGGTAAAGCGCATTCGCCAGGCGCTCAATCCGCACCCCGCCGGCCAGATCGAACTCAACATTCCCCGTGACGACTCCGGCGAGCCCATCTGGGGGCTACAGCACAAATACCCGGAAACGGTGCTCTTCTTCCCGGCTCAAGGGCAGACCTGCCACAGCTACTGCACCTTCCGCTTCCGCTGGGCCCAATTCGTGGGTGACAAGACCCTGCGTATCGCCACCTCGCAGGCGCGTCAGCTCACCGAATACCTTCGCCGTCACCCCGAGGTCACCGACGTGCTCTTCACCGGGGGCGACCCGATGGTGATGAAAACCTCCCATCTCGCCGCCTATCTCGAGCCGCTGCTCGAACCCGAATTCGCCCACATTCGCAGCATACGCATCGGCACCAAGGCGCTTACTTTCTGGCCGTTCCGCTTCCTCGATCCCGATGAGGGCGACGCCTTGATGCGGCTCTTCGAGCGCGTGCTGGCCGCCGGAAAACACCTGGCGATCATGGCGCACCTCAACCATTGGCGCGAACTCGAACCCGAAGCGACGCAACGCGCCATCGCCAGACTGCGCGGCATCGGTGCGACCCTCAGAGGCCAGGCCCCCTTGATTCGCCACATCAACGATGACCCCGACGTCTGGGCGAAACTGTGGCAAAAAGAAGTGGAGCTGGGCATCATTCCCTACTACATGTTCGTGGAACGCGATACCGGCGCCAAGCAACACTTCGCCGTGCCGTTGGTACGCTGCTGGACGATCTATCGCGACGCCGCGAGCCGCGTCTCGGGTCTGGCGCGCACGGTGCGCGGCCCCAGTATGTCCGCCTCGCCGGGCAAAGCGGAAATCCTAGGGGTGAGCACGGTCGCCGGCGAACGGGTCTTCGTCCTGAGATTTCTCCAGGCGCGCGATCCTCAATGGACCTATCGCCCCTTCTTTGCCCGATACGACGAAAACGCCACTTGGCTAGACGAACTCGAACCCGCGTTCGGCGAACGGGAATGGTTCTGGAGCGCCGCGTACCGAAGCATGACCGAACGCCCCGCACCCGCCGTAGAACCCGTGAATTGATCCGGGCGAGTCGGTCACTCAGATCCAGCCCAAGCGATACAGGCCAAAGGCGAGCACGGCCAGCGCCACGCTCGCCCAGCCGAGCCGATCGACGATGCGGTGCAGCCTCGCCTCCATGCGCTCGCCCCCCCAACGCATCAGGGCCGCGACGAGGAAAAAACGCCCACCTCGCCCCACGAGGGAAGCCAGAGTAAAAGGCAGCAACGCCATCTGCGCCACCCCCGCGGCGATCGTGAAGACTTTGTACGGAATCGGAGAAAAGCCGGCGACGAACACTGCCCATACACCCCAATCGTCGAACCACGCCCGCGCCACGAGATAAGACGACCAATACGAGGAACCCTCGAGCCAGGGCCGGATCGTGGCGAACGCGAAGTAACCGATGGTGTAGCCGAGCAATCCGCCCAGCACCGAAGCCACGGTCGTGATCAGCGCCAATACCCAGGCACGGCGCGGGGAAGCCAGGGCCATCGGCGCGAGCATCACGTCCGGCGGCACGGGGAAAAACGAGGATTCGGCGAACGACAGCAGCGCGAGGTACCATGGTGCCCGCGGATGGCGCGACCAACGCATCACGCGATCGAAGAGTGCAGAGAAAATTTTCATCAAAAATCCAGCGAGAACGGGAAGACAATCGGCCGGATTCTATGCCATCCATGGAAAGAAGATGTACACCCCGCTGACTCGGAACGACATCCCCTGCATCCCCTGGCTGCTCGGCCCCACGGCCAGCGGCAAGACCGGCTTCGCGCTCGCGCTCGCCGAGCGTTTTTCGCTCGAGATCGTCAGCGTCGACTCGGCCCTGGTCTATCGCGGCATGGACATCGGCACCGCCAAACCGACTGTGCAGGAGCGCGCGCGCGTGCCGCACCACCTGCTCGATCTCGTCGAGCCGGAAGAAGCCTATGGGGCGGCGCGCTTTCTCGCCGATGCGCTCGCGGCGATCGGGGAAATTCTTGCCCGCGGACGGCTGCCGCTACTGGTGGGCGGCACCATGCTCTACTTCAAGGCGCTGCGCGAAGGTCTTTCCGACCTGCCGCCGGCCGACCCTCGACTGCGCGCCGAGATCGACGCGCGGGCCGCACGCGAGGGCTGGCCGGCGCTCCACGCCGAGCTCGCCCGCCTCGACCCTCAGGCCGCCGCCCGGCTCGCTCCCACCGATGCGCAGCGCATCCAGCGCGCGCTCGAGATCGTCCTTCTCACGGGCGAACCGCTCGCCGCGCGCTACGCCCGCCGCCCCCCGGCCGCCCACGGTTACCGCTGGCTACCGCTCGCGCTCGTGCCCACGGATCGGGCACGGCTGCACGAGCGCATCGCCGAGCGATTCCACGCGATGCTGCACGCCGGATTCATCGAGGAAGTGATGCGGCTGCGGCAGCGTCCAAACCTCACGCTCGCCCACCCGTCCATGCGCGCGGTGGGTTACCGCCAGGTCTGGCAGTACCTCGAAGGCACGATGGGCCGCGAAGCGATGATCGAAGCCGGCATCGCCGCCACGCGGCAACTGGCCAAACGCCAGCTCACGTGGCTGCGCCAGTTCGGCGAGAACTGGCCCGAGCTGCGTCGCTTCGATCCCTTCGCCCTGGAGACGCCACGGCGTTTGGCCGAAGCGCTGGCGGAAATGCGTTAGGCAGGAGAGCCCACGATGCGCGCCTGCGGCTCATCCCCCACGCGCGGCACCACCTCGCCGATGCGATAAACCGTCTCACCCTGCGCGCGCAGCAGGGCTTCTACCGCCCCCGCCTGCTCGGGTGCGACCACGAGCACCATACCGATGCCGCAGTTGAAGACACGGGTCATCTCCGCCTCGGCCACCTCGCCCTGCTCCTGCAGCCAGCGAAAGAGTGCCGGCCGGGGCCAACTCCCGAGATCGATGTGCGCGGCGAGCGGCTCGGCCAGGATGCGCGGCACGTTCTCCCTGAGCCCCCCGCCCGTGATGTGCGCAAGCCCCTTGAGCGCACCGGGCAGCTCGCGCAGCAACTCGAGCACACTGCGCACGTAGATGCGGGTAGGCGCCATCACCGCCTCGCGCAGCGGCTTGCCGTCGAGCACGAGTTCGGCATCGCGCGCCGCGTCCGCGCCGTAGCCTGCCTTCGCGAGCACGCGGCGGATGAGAGAATAGCCGTTCGAGTGCGCACCACTGGAAGCCAATCCCAGGAGCACGTCGCCGGCAACGATGCGCGAACCGTCGAGGATGGCCTCCCGCTCGACCACCCCGACGGCGAATCCGGCCAGGTCGTACTCCCCTTCGGGGTACATGTCGGGCATCTCGGCCGTCTCGCCGCCGATCAACGCGCAGCCGGCGAGCTCACAGCCGCGCGCGATGCCGGCCACCACCCGCGCCGCCACCTCGACGTCGAGCTTGCCGCAGGCGAAATAATCGAGAAAAAAGAGCGGCTCGGCCCCTTGGACGAGGATGTCGTTCACGCTCATCGCCACAAGATCCTGCCCCACCCCGTCGTGCATACCCCAGGCAAAGGCGAGTTTGAGCTTGGTACCCACCCCATCGGTGCCGGAAACGAGCACGGGATCGCGATAGCGCCCACCGAGCGCGAAGAGCGCCCCGAATCCACCGATACCGGCGAGCACTTCCGGGCGCATGGTGCGCGCCGCCAAGGGTTTGATGCGCTCGACCAAGGCATCTCCCGCATCGATGTCTACCCCAGCATCCCGATAAGTCAATCCTGTCACGTCGGCTCCTCTTGCTCAGCGTCCGGTTCCCCGGCGATAATTGACCCCTATATATCACTATCACGAGGCGGCCGTTCCGACCGAGTCCTCGCTCATGGCGAACGATCCAAAATTGTACGACACCGCATGAACGGCACACCCTCCATCCGCACAGAATTTTGGCTGTGGGGCGGGCTGGCGGCGCTCTTCGCGTTCCTCCTCTACTCGCTGTTGCCGGTACTGACCCCCTTCATCATCGGCGCAGTGCTCGCCTACATTTGCGGCCCCATCACCGACCGGCTCGAGGCACTGGGTCTGCCGCGCACCCTGGCAGCCTGGCTCACCATCCTCATCGTCGGCTTCCTGCTCGTAGCCGTCGTCTTGCTCGTGCTACCGCTCTTCTGGCGCCAGATCGCCATCTTCGTCCAACAGTTACCCGATTTGCTGGGGCGTCTCGATTCGTTCCTGCAGCACGTCGGGCAGCGCATCGGGGTCGACGTCGATCGCATCGACCCCGAGTTCGTGCGTGAATGGCTCAAAGAGCACTGGGACAGCGCACAAAATTGGCTGTTGCTGCTGCTGGGCAAACTCAGGAGCGGCGGCGCCGTGCTCATGGCTACGCTCATCAACCTCGCCCTCATTCCCCTGGCGATGTTCTATCTCCTGGTGGAAGCGCCGCACCTGCGTCGCACGCTGCTGCGCCTGCTGCCTCGACACTGCCAACAGCCCGCAGCGAAAAAGATGCGCGGAATCGACCGAGTGCTCTCCGAATTCCTCCGCGGACAGCTGTCGGTCATGGGCTCGCTCGCACTCTACTACAGCATCGGCCTGAGTCTAGCCGGACTCAATTTCGCGCTCCCCATCGGAATCATCACGGGGTTGATCGCCTTCATCCCCTACGTGGGCTACGGCACGGGCGTGGTCTTGGCGGCATTGGCTACCCTGATTCAGGGGCCGGAACCCATGCTCGTGGTGCCCGTCATTCTCGTCTTTACGTTGGGTCAAGTCCTGGAAACCTATGTCCTCACGCCTCATCTCGTGGGCGAACGCATCGGGCTTCACCCACTCGCGGTGATCTTCGTGCTGATGGCCTTCGCCCACTGGTTCGGTTTCGTCGGCATGCTCATCGCGCTGCCCACCGGCGCAGTGCTACTCGTCGTCCTGCGCGATCTACTCGCAGCATGGAAGCGCAGCAGCCTCTACCGCGGTCGCCCCGGAGGAGGCACGTGAGCACCCAGCTCGTGTTCGACTTCTTCGACGACGCGGCGCCGACTTTCGAACGTACCGTGATCGGCCGCAATGAGGAGCTGGTGGCGAGGCTGCAAACCCTGGTACTGGAGCGAGACAGCGGCCCGCTGCCCCCCTCGCACCTCTACCTCTGGGGAGCCTCGGGCTGTGGTCGCACCCACCTTTTGATCGCCACCGCCGAATTCGCCCAACGCAACGCCCGCCCGGTGCATTATGTCGCCGCCGAACATTTTCTTGGCGAAGCGCTGCCGGAGACGCCCGGAGCGATCCTGCTCATCGACGACGTACAGCGCGCCGATTCCGTCCTGCAACATGCGCTCTTCAACGCCTACAATCGTGCGCGGGAACTCGAGCAGCGCCTCGTGGTCACTGGCGACACCCCACCACGCAATCTCGGGTTGCGCGAGGATCTTCGCACCCGCATCGGCCAGAGCCTGGTGTTCCACGTCGAGCCGCTCGACGATGCCCAGCGGCTCGGTTTCCTGCAACAATGGGCCCAGGCGCGCGGCATGCAGCTCGAGCGCGACGTGGCGACTTACGTGCTGCATCGCATCGAACGCGACCCACGGCGGCTCGCCGCCTTCGTCGCGGCGCTCGATCGTCGCTCGCTCGAGCGGCAGCGCCCCGTGACCGTGGCGCTCGCCCGCGAAGTGCTCGCCGAACTGGGCGGGCAACCCCAAGGCGGCGAACCCGGTACAATGGCAAAGGAATGAAAGTGAACCTCACCCTCTTCGATCTCGACAACACCCTGCTCGCCGGCGATTCCGACTTCGAGTGGGCACAGTTCCTGATCCGCCGAGGTCTGGTCGATGCCGAGCTCTACGAAGCGAAGAACGCCGAGTTCTATGCCCAGTATCAGGCCGGCACACTCGACATCCACGCCTTCCTCGATTTCCAACTCGCCCCGCTCGCGCGCCACGAACGCCGTGAGCTGGAGGCGCTGCACGCCGAATTCATGCGCGAAGTGATCGAACCCATGATGACGCCGGCGGCCAAAGCCCTGGTACGCGATCACTTGGCCGCTGGCGACGTGGTGGCGATCGTCACCGCCACCAACGCCTTCGTCACGGGGCCGATTGCGCGCGCTTTCGGTGTCTGCCACCTCATTGCCACCATCCCCGAGCAGCGCGACGGACGGTTTACCGGCCGCTGCCGTGGCACGCCGGCCTTCCAGGCGGGCAAGATCGAGCGCGTCGAATCCTGGCTCGAATCGCTGGGGCTGTGGTGGACGAATTTTTCCTGCACTACCTTCTACAGCGACTCGCACAACGACCTCCCCTTGCTCGAACGCGTCGCCGAACCCGTGGCCGTCGATCCGGACGAACGGCTGCGCTCGCACGCACTCCGCCACGGCTGGCGCATCCTGTCGCTACGCCAAGCCGAGCCTTCCTCGGTCACGAGACATCCATGATCCGCAAACTCATCAAAAAAGTCATCGCCAAAGTCACCAAGCCGAGCGCCTCGACCCCGGCCGTTTTACCGGCCGCGCGCTATGGCATCACTCCCGAGCACATTTCCCCCGGCGCCCGCCTCGTGTGCGAGACGCTACATCGTCATGGCCATCAAGCCTATGTCGTGGGCGGCGCGGTGCGCGACCTGCTCTTGTCGCGCACGCCCAAAGACTTCGACGTCGCCACCGACGCCCACCCCGAGCAGGTACGAGCCCTTTTTCGCCGCGCCCACATCATCGGGCGCCGCTTCAAGATCGTGCACGTCTATCACGGCAGGGAAACGGTGGAAGTCACCACCTTCCGCGGCCTGCTCGATCCCGACCGCGCCCCCGTGGATGCACACGGCAGGCTCCTCGACGACAATGTGTTCGGCACGCACGCCGAGGACGCCCAGCGGCGCGACTTCACCATCAATGCCCTCTATTACGATCCGGTGGCGGGCGTGCTGCACGACTTTCACCATGGCGTGGGCGACATCGAGGCGCGTACCCTGCGCGTGATCGGTGATCCCGAGCAACGCTATCGCGAAGACCCGGTGCGCATGCTGCGCGCCGTACGGCTCGCCGCCAAGCTCGATCTCCTGATCGATCCGGCCGCCCGTGCCCCCATCCGGCGCCTCGCCCCGCTCTTGGAGAACGTCCCACCCGCGCGGCTCTTCGACGAAGTGGTAAAAATCCTTACATCCGGCCATGCGCTCGCCTGCCTCGAACGACTGCGCGAGGAAGGATTGCACGGCGGGCTGCTGCCAGTGCTCGACCTCGTCTTCGACCACCCTTCCGGCGAGCGCTTCGTGCGCCTCGCCCTGGAAGACAGCGACCGGCGCATCCGCGAAGGCAAGAGCGCCTCGCCCGCCTTCAGCTTCGCCGCCCTGCTATGGCCCCGGGTGCTCGAAGAATGGCGCCGACGCCAGGCTCAGGGCGAACCGGTCTTCCCTGCCATGGAAGCCGCGATGGACACCGTGCTGGAGACGCAAGCCGAGTCGCTCGCGATCACGCGCAAGCTCGCCGGCGACATCCGCGAGCTGTGGATGATGCAACCGCGCTTCGAGCGGCGCGCCGGCAAAGCCCCCTATCGCCTCATCGAGCAGCCGCGTTACCGCGCCGGCTGGGATTTTCTCTCGCTGCGCGCCAAGGCGGGCGAAGTGCCCGAGGAACTGCCGCGCTGGTGGCAGCGCTTCGCCTACGGCGATGAGGCCGAGCGGGCGGCGCTACTGCGTGAAGCGCGAAGTACCGGCGAGACACCGGCCAAACGCAAGCGCCGCCGCCGTCCGCGCAAAGCGCAATCGGCCGTGCGCGAGATGACCGAGATCACCCCCACGCCGGACGCTCCATGACCCCCGTCCTCGCCCATGTCGCGCTCGGGGCCAATCTCGGTGACGCCGAAGCCACGGTACGCGCGGCGATCGCCGCCTTGGGACGATTGCCCCACACCCAGCTCGTCGCTGCCTCCTCGCTCTACCGCACCGCGCCGGTAGGCGTTCCCGAGCCGCAGCCGGATTACATCAACGCGGTGGCGCGCGTGGCCACGACGCTGCCGCCGCATGCCTTGCTCGACGAACTCCTCGCGCTGGAAGCGCGCTTCGGCCGCGTCCGCCCCTACCGCTGGGCGCCGCGCGCGCTCGATCTCGACCTGCTGCTCTACGGCGAACTCGTACTCGCATCCTCCCGCCTCACCTTGCCCCATCCGCGGCTGCATCGGCGCGCCTTCGTGCTCGAACCGCTGCTCGAACTCGACCCCTTCCTGGAAGCCCCGGGCCTGGGGCCGCTGTCGGCCTGGCGTGAGCGGCTGAGCGACCAGGACGTCGAACGCCTCCTTCCCCATCCTGCATGATCCTCTTGGAGTCGCAGCCCATGCTCGACAAGGCCCGCTACCTCGTCATCGAAGGACCGATCGGCTGCGGCAAGACGCGGCTGGCGCAGAAGCTTGCCGAAACGCTCGCCCTGCAGGCGGTGCTGGAAACCCCCGAGCGCAATCCCTTCATCGGTCGGTTCTATCAACACCGCGAACGATGGGCGCTGCCCTTGCAGCTCGACTTCCTCTTCCAGCGCCTCGAAGCGCTCTCGAGCGTGACCCAGATGCTCGCCGCCGGGCAGCGCGTGGTAAGCGACTTCATGCTGCAGAAAGACCCTCTCTTCGCCGAGCTCAATCTCGAGGCGGACGAATACGCCCTCTATCGGCGCATCCATGAGCGGATCGTACCCGCGAATCTGCCGAAGCCCGATCTCGTCATCTACCTGCAGGCGCGCCCGGAGACGCTGGCCGAACGCGTCGAGCGTCGCGCCTGGACGGTCGAGCGCGGCATCACGCTCGATTACCTCACCGACGTCTGCGCCGCCTACGCCCGTTTCTTCTACGATTACAGCGCCTCCCCCTTGTTCATCCTGGATGCGGAAGTGCTCGACCCCATCCACGAATCGGGCGACTTCGCCCTGGTGCTCGAGCGCCTACGCGGAATGCGCAGCCACCGCGAGTATTTCGGCTACGCCTGAGCGGCGCGGGTTGTGCGCCGCGATGAAATGCGCCACAATCGCCCGCGTTCCCGTTGTACGGAGGAGGCGATGAGCGCCCAACCCCTCGATGACCGACCCATCACCCTCACGCGGCTCGCCGAGATGCGTGCCGCCGGCGAGAAGATCGCCATGCTCACTTGCTACGACGCGAGTTTCGCCACGCTCCTGGAGCGTGCCGGCGTCGACGTCCTGCTCGTGGGCGATTCGCTGGGCAACGTCGTGCAAGGGCAGAAGAGTACCCTGCCGGTGACGATGGCCCACATGGTCTATCACACCGAATGCGTGGCCCGCGGCGCCCGGCGCGCCTTCATCGTCACCGATCTGCCGTTTGCCTCTTACCAGGAAAGCCCGCAGCAGGCGCTGCGCAACGCCGCCGCCCTCATGGCCGCCGGGGCGCAGATGGTCAAGCTCGAAGGCGGGCAAGTGATGGCCGAGACGGTGCGTTTCCTCGTCGAACGCGGCATTCCGGTGTGCGGGCACATCGGCCTCACACCGCAGGCCGTGCACCAGCTCGGCGGCTATCGCGTACAGGGGCGCAGCGAGGAAGACGCGCGCCGCCTCCTCGAAGACGCCCTGGCACTGGAAGAAGCCGGAGCGGCACTCCTCGTCATCGAGATGGCCCCGCGCACCCTGGGTGCCGAGATCAGTGCCAAACTGTCGCGCACGGCCACCATCGGCATCGGCGCCGGGCCCGAGTGCCACGGCCAGGTGCTGGTGCTGCACGACATGCTGGGGATCTACCCCGGGCGCAAGGCCCGTTTCGTCAAGAACTTCCTCACCG
This sequence comes from Tepidiphilus sp. J10, assembly GCF_006980785.1. Lineage (NCBI taxonomy): Bacteria > Pseudomonadati > Pseudomonadota > Hydrogenophilia > Hydrogenophilales > Hydrogenophilaceae > Tepidiphilus > Tepidiphilus sp. J10. The sequence continues at coordinate 11,959 of NZ_SBHP01000009.1, read as the reverse complement.
GCCGCGATTCGGTCGAAGAAGCGGTGCGTGCCTACGTGCGCGAAGTGAAGGAAGGGACGTTTCCCGCCCCGGAACACTGCTACTGAGGGTTCGTCATGACCACGATTTCGCCGCTCACGACCGTGGCCGAAGTCCGTGCCCTGCGCCCCTCCCTGGGACGCGTGGCGCTGGTGCCGACCATGGGCTGCCTGCACGAAGGGCACCTCGCGCTGGTGCGTCAGGCGAAGACGCTCGCCGACACGGTGGTGGTGAGCATCTTCGTCAACCGCCTGCAATTCGGTCCGAACGAGGATTTCGACCGCTATCCGCGCACCCTGCCGCGCGACCTGGAGCTGCTCGCCGCCGAGGGCGTGCATCACGTCTTCGCCCCCAGCGAAGCGGAAATGTATCCCGAACCGCAGACCTACACCGTGACGCCCCCGCCCGAGCACACCGACATCCTCGAAGGCGCCGTGCGCCCCGGGCATTTCCGCGGTGTAGCCACCGTGGTCACCAAGCTCTTCGGCATCGTGCAGCCCGAAGTCGCCCTCTTCGGCAAGAAGGATTACCAGCAGCTCATGGTGCTGCGCAACCTGGTGCGCCAGCTCGCCCTGCCGGTGACGATCGTCGCGGGCGAGACGGTACGCGCCCCTGATGGTCTTGCACTCTCCTCACGCAACACCTATCTTTCAGAAGCCGAACGTGCCGAGGCGCCGCGCCTCTATCGCGTCCTCACTCGCATCGCCCACGCGGTGCGCGCCGGAGCCGCCGACCATGCCCGGCTGGAAAAGGAAGCAATGGCCGAGCTCACTGCCCACGGTTGGCAGCCGGACTACGTCACGGTGCGCCGCCGCGTCGACTTGCAGCCCCCCGCGCCCGGCGAACGGGAACTCGTCGTGCTGGGCGCCGCGCGCCTGGGCAGCACGCGGCTCATCGACAACCTCGAGATCTGAATCGCGCGCTTCAGCGCGGCGTATAGCGCAACCCCACGAAGGCGCTCAAGCCGGGCGTATTGTAGCCTCGCACGCTTTCGTAATTCTTGTCGAAGAGGTTGTCGATGCGCGCCTCCAGCTTCAAGTCCGGCGCGAAACGATGGCTCGCCACGAGGTTGAAGAGGCTGTAGGCGCCGAGCTCACCCCCTCCTGCGTGAGGGGATTCGAGCCGACGCCCCACCCCTTGCCATTCCACCCCGAAATCAAAGGCTCCCACCGTACGCCACAATGCCGCCGTGGCACTGTGGCGAGCACGCCGCGTCAAGCGGGTATCGTTGACTTCGTCCACGGCCAGCAGCCAGTCGTAGCTCGTGCGCCACTGCCAGCCCGCCGTCGCCCCTTCATAGGCGAGCGTGGCACCTTCGAAGCGCGCTTTGCCAACGTTGACGTAGCGTCCGCTCCACGAGCCCGTGGCTACCCAGTCGATCAGATTTCTCACCTCATTACGAAAATACGTGAGGCTGGCAGAATGTCCTCCTCGTTCCCACGCGAGTGCGACTTCGCGGTTACGAGCCTTTTCCGGCTGCAAGCTGGCATTGCCCGAATAGACGTCGAAGAGTTCATAGAGCGATGGCGCTTTGAAGGCTGTCCCTAGGCTCGCGTGCGCACGCCATTCATGGGTGATCTGATAGCCGTACGCCACGGCATAGGAGTTCTCGCCCCCAAAAGTCGAATGCTCGTCGCGCCGCCCGCTCAGATGCCAGCGGTGCGGACCGTGGTTGCCGTTCCACCCGGCCACGGCCGAGTTGATGGCGATCGATTCATCACTGGGCATTCCGCCCAAGAGGGGCGCTTTTTGCTCGAAGCGCTCGAGCGCGAGCATGGCCCGCCCCAGAGGCAGGCGAACATCGTTCTGCCAGACGTATTGATCGTTCTCGGTTCGCATCCGGCTGGACCAAGAGGAAACGTATTTACGCCAATCCAGGGAGTGGCCAATGCGTAGCGTACTCGTCCAATGTTCATTAAATGCGTTTCGCGTATAGACCTGCCACTGTTGCGTGCGAAAATCTTCGTACGCATCGATTTCACTGGTGGGCGGACTCTCGTCATAATGTACCCGCCCGTCGTTTTGCCGCAGCACGAAGCCCATCTCGTGGCCGGCGAGCGGCGTGAGCACGAGCGAGGCGGTGCCGCCGCGGTTGCGGTAGGCGTCGTCGTCGGCGTCGCGCCCGGAAGCGTTTTTCATGGCGGAGAAGCCGCCGCTATGGCTTTGCTGGAAATCCGCCCGCAAGCGGACGAGTTCGTTGCCTGCGGACAGACCGACGCTGCCCTGCGCCGTGTCGTACGAACCGTAACCGGCAAACGCCTCGGCCGACAGGCCTGGGGCACCGCGTCGGGTGAAGATTTGGATCACGCCGCCGATGGCATCCGCCCCATACATCGTCGCGGCGGGCCCGCGCAGGATCTCGATGCGCTCGACGTCGGCCAGCGAGAGGAAACGCAATGCAGAGCCGTTGGAATCGGTCGAATTGATCGGGATGCCATCGACCAGCACCTTGGTCTGATTGGGACGAGCCCCACGGACGTATACGCTGGCGGCATTGCCCGGCCCCCCGTTGCGCGTCATCTGGATGCCGGGTTGACGCGCGAGCAGATCGATGATGGTCTCGCTTCCCGCGCGCTCGATCTCCTCGCGCTCGATCACCGTGACGTCGGCGAGGATCTCGGAGACCCGCGTCTGCTGACGCGTGGCCGTCACGACGACCGGCTCCAGCGCTTCCTGCGCCCCGACCTCGAAAGAAAAAGACGACAAAAGCAGGCTCGGCGGCAGCGCGGCCACCAAAGATTTGACGAAGCGATTCACATGATTCCCCTCGGCCGGCCACCCCGCCGGCCCAAATGGAAAGCCCACCGCAGGCGAGCACCTCGCCCGCGCCCTGCGTTCCTGGCCGGTCTCCGGGCTTGCGAGATTTGACGCGCCGCCTTCCCAGGCCTGAAACCCAGTGGCGTTTCGGCGCGCCCGCACTCGCCTACCGTTGCGGGGGCAGCAGCGGCTTTGCCGGAAGCACTCCGGCGCACCGCTTTCCCGTTTCACCGCGCCGGGAGAACCCCGGCCGCGGCACCAGAAACGTGAGGGACGATTCTACCTCAAGGCGCCCCGACCGCCTCGTCGGCCATGCGCTCGAGGATCTCGCGCACTTCGGCCGAACGAACCTGGCGGCGGGTCGCCTCCAGCACGGGCGCGAAGGAATCGCGATACGGTTCGGCCCAACGCCGCCAGCGCTCGAGCGCACGGGCAAGGCGCGATCCCACGATGGGGTTGGTCGCATCGAGCCGCAGCACCGCTTCCTGCCAGAAGGCCCAGGCCGGATCGCCGGCCGCGCAGGCTTCGGCGAGGTTGTTGGCGAAGAAGTTGAGCACCAGGGCGTAGACCTTGTTGGGGTTGGTCCAGCGAAACGCCCGATGATCCGCCAACCGCCGCACGCGCTCGAGCGTCCTTCCCGGCGCACCATGCCATGACCAGCGCATCGCCTGGCGGGCGAACCACTTGTCGAGCACCAGATCGTCTTCGGCATAACGCGACTCGAAGGCGGAGAGCAGCGCCTCGCCCACGGCCTCGTCCGGGTGCGTGAGCGCGGCATCGAGTGCCGCCAGCCGCTCGGTGAGATTGTCCGCGGCGGCAAACGCGCGCGAGCAGCGTTCGTCCTCACCCAGCAGCGCCTCCATGCGCCAGGCAAACGCGGCGAGCGCACGCCGGCCGGCTTCCAGCGGATCGTAGCGGTAGGGACGAGCGGCTCCGGAATCCCGCCAGCGGGGCCACAGCTCGGCTCCAGCCCGGGCGAGCGCGTGCGAGGCGCGCACGAGGGCGGCACGCAGGCGCACCGGGTCGGCCGGCGTCATCGCCTCCAGCAACCAGCGCTCGCTGGGAAGCGCCGCGGCCTTGACGCGGAACATCGCATCGAGCGACTCGTCGGCGAGGAGCTGCCTCCAGGACGCGACGAACCCCTCGTCCAGGGTCTCGGCTTCACCCCGCGCCAGCCGCAGCACCTGGCGCTGCGCCCAGCTCTGCGCCGCATCCCAGCGGTTGAAGGCGTCCGAATCGTAGGCCATGCGGTGGCGCAGCGCCTCGTCCGGCTCATCGAGCATCAGCCGCACCGGTGCCGAAAACCCGCGCAGCAGCGAAGGCAACGGCTTCGGCCCTGGCGGCAGACCAACGAATTCGAGCGCGAGCGTCTCCCCGGTCAGGGTGAAGAGGCGGGTCCTCGCCCCCACCGCGGTGTCGCGCGGCGCGATCGGCCGCATCCCTCCGGCTGGCGGCGCTTCGGGTGCGGGTACGGCATCGCGCTCGTCGGCGAGCACGAGCGGCAGGTCGCGGCCATCTGCGCCAAGCAAGCCCAGGCGGATGGGCAGCACCACCGGCCCTTTCTCCGGTTGTCCCGGCGTGGGCGGAGTGAATTGCCGCAGGCGCAGCGTGTAGCGCCCAGCGTCGCCGTCCCAGTCTTCCTCGACCACCAGCCGCGGCGTCCCCGCCTGCTCGTACCAGCGCAAAAACGGCGTCAGGTCGACGCCATTCGCCTCGGCCATGGCCGCGACGAAATCCTCGCAGGTCACCGCCTGGCCGTCGTGGCGCTCGAAGTAACGATCCATCCCGGCGCGAAAGCCGGCCTCCCCCAGCAAGGTGTGCAGCAGCCGGATCACTTCGGCGCCCTTTTCATACACGGTGGCGGTGTAGAAATTGTCGATGGCGCGGTAGGACTGGGGACGGATGGGATGCGCCATCGGCCCCTCGTCTTCGGGGAACTGCGCCGTGCGCAGCGTCTGCACATCCTCGATGCGTTTCACCGCCCGGGCCGACGCCGCTCGCTCGGGCCCCACGGCCTGGGCCAGCTGGTCGGCACTGAACTCCTGCTCGCGGAACACCGTGAGCCCTTCTTTCAAAGTGAGCTGGAACCAGTCGCGGCAGGTGATGCGGTTCCCCGTCCAGTTGTGGAAATACTCGTGCCCCACCACGGCTTGCACCGCGGCGTAGTCCGCATCGGTGGCCGTCTCGGGGCTCGCCAGCACGTATTTCGTGTTGAAGATGTTGAGCCCCTTGTTCTCCATCGCCCCCATGTTGAAATCCGACACCGCCACGATCATGTAGCGGTCCAGATCCAGCACGCGGCCAAAGCGGCGTTCGTCCCAGCGCAGCGCCGCCTGGAGCGACTCCAGCGCCCAATCCGCCCGCGGCAGGTGTTCGTCCTTGACCCACACCTGCAGCAAGGCACGACGCCCATCGGCCAGCCCCACTTCCCGCTCGATGGCTTGCAAATCGGCCGCCACCAGCGCGAAGAGATAGCACGGCTTGGGGAAGGGATCGACCCATACCGCCCGATGCCGCCCTCCGGGCAAACGCACTGTCTCCTGCAGATTGCCATTGCTGAGCAGCACCGGATAGCGCGCCTCGTCTGCCTCCAGCGTCACGTGAAAGCGCGCCATCACGTCGGGACGATCGGGAAACGGCGTGATGCGACGAAACCCCTGCGCCTCGCACTGCGTGAACAGCCCCGTGCCCGAGCGGTACAGCCCCGAGAGCGCCGTGTTGCGCGCCGGATGAATACGCACCACCGTTTCCACCCACGCCTCGGGCCCGCGCGCCCCATAGAGGCGCAAGCCCGAATCGTCATATACGAACCCGCGTCCCCCCGGCCCGGACTGCGGCGAAAGCGGCTCGCCGTCGAGCGTCACCGAGACGAGCTCGAGCTCCTCGGCATCGAGTACGATCGGCTTCGTTTCGCTCACCCCCTTCCCGCGCACGCAGTGCAGCCGCGCCCGCACCTCGGTCGTCTCCTCGTCGAGCGTAAAGGAGAGCCATACCTCGCGCACCGACCACTGCGGCGGCCGATAGTCCTCGCGTCGGATCAGATGTTCCGTCATGGTTCGTTCCTCATCGTTTCGGCGGCAGCAGCACGAGTCGCGTGCCGGCCAATCGGTCATGCAAGAATTGTCCCTCGGCATCGACCAGGGCCCACAGTACCCCAAGCCCCGTCAGCCACGAAGGCCAGCAGAGCACATAGCGCCACGAGCACTGCCGCAGACGCGGCGGCGCACCCTCAGGGGTCACCAGGCGCAAGCGCCAGGTCTGCATCGCCAGCGTTGCCCCCAGGCGCCACCAGCAGCCGACGAAATAGGCACCCAACAGCACGAAAAGGTGGAGAAAAAGCCAACCGCCGGCGGCGATCTTTCCCCAGAGCGTCCCGACCAGGATCCACGGCAGCATGAATCCGACCCCCACGATGCCTCCCAACAACAGCAGCTCGTAGAGGGCGGAAGCCAGCCGCCGTGGCAGCGGCGCGAGCACCGCCACGGTCTTGCATCCCTCGTTTTCCATGTTTCGCTCCGAATTGGTCAATACAGATGCCGTAAGGCATGGAAGACGCGCTGTTCACCACCACGTTTACGGCCGTCTCGGCGAACCCTCCGTTGGTGAAGAGCCGAAAACCCTCCCACGGCCAAGATCCCTACACCCGGCAGCGGCACCACCTGCACCACCGCCCACGGGGCACTCCCGGCCAACACAGCCCAGAGCAAATGAGATTTATAAGTCATTGCAGGATGATCATCGTTACTGCCTGGGATCGATGAGCACGGACTTTATCATTTTCCCAGAGTACAAGCCTGCACTTCCTCCACCGCCCCCTCGCAAAAGCTCACCAGCGTCCCCGGCGGAATCGGAGTCCAGGTTTCGTTGTCGGTGAGCGGCGTGGTGGCGATCACCGCCACGCGATCCCGAGGCGTGGTCACCTCGCTGAAGTCCATCGTCAAGTCCTCGTCGCACAGATGCGCCGCAGCAAAGGGCGCCTGGCGCACGAGATGGCACAGACGGGTCGAGGCATGTGCGTAGAGCCGCTCACCGTTGGAGAGCAGAAAGTTGAATTCCCCGTGCGCGGCGATTTTCCCCACCACCTCGCGCAGCGTGGCGAAGAGCGCCGCCGGTGCCGGTGGTCCATCGGGAAAACGCCGCGCCAAGGTATCGAGCAGGTGGCAGAAGGCCCGTTCCGAATCGGTATCCCCCACGGGCAGGAAACGGCCGCTCAAAGGAGGCACATAGTCGAGGAGATTGCCGTTGTGCGCAAAGACCCAATAGCGTCCCCACAGCTCGCGCACGAAAGGGTGCGTGTTCTCCAGCCGCACCACCCCTTGCGTGGCCTTGCGGATGTGGGCGATCACGTTGAGCGAACGGATGGGGTAGTGGCGCACGAGCTCGGCGATCGGCGAATCTGCGCTCGGCTGTGGATCGAGGAAGACGCGCACGCCGCGGCCCTCGAAAAAAGCGATCCCCCAGCCGTCGCGATGGTGGTCGGTGCGTCCGCCCCGCGCGCGGAAGCCGGTGAAGGAAAAGCAGATATCGGTGGGAACGTTGCAGTTCATGCCAAGCAGCTGGCACATGGACAGACCTCACGAGGACGACGTGGTAACGACGGAAGACAGTCTAACGCAACCGGACTTTTGCTTGACCATGACTCCACCTCTCGTTATAATCTCATGTTCTTCCATACTCTTTTTTTCGGAGCAGCGCCATGTACGCGGTCATAAAAACCGGCGGCAAGCAGTATCGCGTCACCGTCGGCGAAAAGATCAAAGTAGAACAGATACCTGCTGAAGTGGGCGCCGAAATTTCCCTGGACCATGTCCTGATGGCCGGTGAAGGTGATTCGGTGAAAATCGGCACGCCCGTGCTCGAAGGTGCGCGCGTGAAGGCCACGGTCGTCGCCCACGGCCGGCACCCCAAAGTGCGCATCTTCAAGATGCGTCGCCGCAAGCACTACCAAAAGCACCAAGGCCACCGGCAGAATTACACCGAATTGCACATTCAGGCGATCGAAGCCTGATCCCATTGCGCGAGGACAACGACCATGGCACACAAAAAAGCGGGCGGCAGTTCCCGTAACGGCCGCGACTCCGAATCGAAACGGCTCGGCGTGAAGCGCTACGGCGGCCAATTCGTGATCGCCGGCAACATCATCGTGCGGCAACGCGGCACCCAGTTCCACGCCGGCGACAACGTCGGCGTCGGGCGCGACTACACGCTCTTCGCCCTGAAAGACGGTATCGTCGAATTCACCGTCAAAGGTCCGAAGCAGCGCCGCTACGTCACCATCCGGCCGCTCGAAGCCTGATTCACTGCGCCGCCACCGCGGCCCGAAAGTTCGTGATTGTGCGGAAAGCCTCGTCCGGCGCACCGGGTGAGGCTTTCCCTCTTTGGAAGACCCATGAAATTCATCGACGAAGTCCGCATCGAAGTCATTGCCGGCAAGGGAGGCGACGGCTGTGCCTCGTTTCGCCGGGAAAAGTTCATCCCCAAGGGCGGGCCCGACGGCGGTGACGGCGGACGCGGCGGCAGCATCTGGTTCGAGGCCGACGAAAACCTCAACACCCTCATCGACTACCGCTACACTCGGCTCTTTCGCGCCAAGCGGGGCGAAAACGGCCGCGGCAGCGACTGCTACGGCGCCTCCGGCGAGGACATGACGCTGCGCGTGCCGGTCGGCACCCTGATTTTCGACGACGAGACCGGCGAGCTCCTCGCCGACCTCGCCCGTCCGGGCGAGCGGGCGCTCATCGCCAAAGGCGGCCGCGGCGGGCTGGGCAACCTCCATTTCAAGTCGAGCACCAACCGTGCCCCGCGCCAGCGCACCCTCGGCGAGCCGGGCGAACATCGTCTGCTGCGCCTCGAACTGCGCGTGCTCGCCGACGTGGGGCTGCTGGGGCTACCCAACGCGGGCAAATCCACCTTCATCCGCGCCGTCTCCGCCGCGAAGCCCAAAGTGGCCGACTACCCTTTCACCACGCTCCACCCCAACCTCGGCGTGGTCCGCACCGACGTCAACCGCAGCTTCGTCATCGCCGACATCCCCGGCCTGATCGAAGGGGCGAGCGAAGGCGCCGGACTCGGTCACCGTTTCCTGCGCCACCTGCAGCGCACGCGCCTGCTGCTGCATCTCATCGACCTCGCCCCCCTCGACCCGGAGGCCGACCCGGTACACGATGCGCACGCACTCGTCGAAGAGCTGCGCCGCTATGACGAGGCGCTCGCGGCCAAACCCCGCTGGCTCGTGCTCAACAAGATCGACCTGATCCCGGAAGACGAACGCGAGGCCCGCATCGCCGCGTTCCTCGACGCCTACGGCCCTGCGCCGCGCCACTTCGCCATCAGCGCGGCCACCGGCGAAGGCTGCCAGGCGCTCGTCTATGCGGTCCAAGAAGCGCTCGACGCGATGAAAGCCGAAGCGCCCGCGCCCCAGGATCCGGAAAATGCTCCGGACGACCTCGACGAGGCCGAGCATGACGAATCCTGACCGCCGCGCGGCGCTCGCCGCCGCCAAGCTGCTCGTCGTCAAGGTCGGCAGCGCCCTCGTCACCGCCGACGGCCGTGGTCTGGATCACGAGGCGATTCGCGGCTGGGCGGCCCAGATCGCCCGCCTCTTCGACGAAGGACGGCGCGTGTGCCTCGTCTCCTCGGGAGCGATCGCCGCCGGCATGCAGCGCCTGGGCTGGACGCAGCGCCCCAAAGAGACGGCGCTGCTGCAAGCGGCCGCCGCCGTCGGCCAAGCGGCATTGGTCGATACCTACGAGTACGCCTTCCATCCCTACGGTCGCCATACGGCCCAGATTCTCCTTACGCACGCCGATCTCGCCGATCGCACGCGCTATCTCAACGCCCGCAGTACCCTCAAAACCCTGCTCGATCTGGGCGTGGTGCCCATCATCAACGAGAACGACACCATCGTCACCGACGAGATCAAGTTCGGCGACAACGACACGCTCGGGGCCTTGGTGACCAATCTCATCGACGCCGACGCCCTCTTCATCCTCACCGACCAGCAAGGGCTCTACACCGCCGATCCGCGCGTCCACCCCGAAGCCGAACTCGTGCGCGAGGGCAACGCCGAAGATCCGCGCTACGCCGCAATGGCCGGCGGTGCCGGCTCCGCGATCGCCAAGGGCGGCATGATCACCAAGATCCGCGCCGCCGCCCGTGCCGCCAAGAGCGGGGCGCACACCGTCATCGCCTCCGGGCGCGAGCCCGACGTGATCGTGCGCTTGGCCCACGGCGAGGCGCTAGGCACACTCCTCTACGCCGAACGCAGTCGACTCGCTGCCCGTAAGCAGTGGCTCGCCGATCATCTCAAGCTCGCCGGCACGCTGCACGTCGACGCCGGCGCCGCCCGGGCGCTACGCCAAGGCAAGAGCCTGCTGCCAGTGGGCGTGACCCGGGTAGAAGGAGAATTCGTGCGCGGCGCCGTCGTCGCCTGCCTCGACCCCGAAGGGCATGAGATTGGCCGCGGTCTCATCAACTACGACGCCGCCGAGGCCCGCGCCATCATCGGCCTGCCCTCGCGCCGGATCGCCGAGCGGCTGGGTTATATGGCCGAGCCCGAGCTCATCCACCGCGACAACTTCGTGCTCACCGGCTGATTCATCGCAGCAGGCTCAGAATCCCCCCCAGCGTGAGCGCCGAACCGAGCGTGGTGAGCGAGATGAGGCGCGCCACCGCCGGCGCATCTCCCCCGAGGCGGCTCGCCAAGATATAGGCCGAGCTGGCCGAAGGAAGTGCCGCGAAAAGAATCAGCATCTCGCGCGCCAAGCCCTCGATCCCCCACCACGTGGCGATGCCCCAGGCGATGGCCGGCAAGGCCAGCAGCTTGATCGCCACGATACCCCAGGATGCGGGCCGCAAGAGCGAACGATCGATCCGCAACGCAGCTCCTACGCCGATCAGCCCCATCGCCACTGCCGCCGCCCCCAAGCGCCCGAGCAGGGTATCCATGGCCGCCGGCAAGGGAAGCCCGGCGAGATGATAGGCTGCCCCAGCAAGCGTCGCCAACACCAGCGGGTTCGTTCCCAAAGCGCGCAAAGTGGCACGCACGCCCCCACGGCTCATCGACCCCACGGCCAAGACATTGACCAAAGGCACCATCGTGCCACACACCGCCCCCATGAGGGCCGAGCCGCTCGCCCCGGCCAATTGTCCGGCGAGCGCCATTCCCATGTACGTGTTGAAGCGATAGGCGCACTGGATCTGCGAGGCCGCGCGCACCGGATTGGGATCGATCGCCCGGCGAAGCATCCAACCCAGCGCGAAGCCGGCCAGTACCGTCACGGCGGCCGCGCCGAGCAAGGCCAGCGCACCAGCGCCCAAGGTCGGCGCATTCGCCAGCGAGCGAAAGAGCATCGCCGGGAAGAGCACGTAATACACCAAGCGTTCCACACCGCTCCAGAATTCCGGCTGCACCATCACCCAACGCGCCAGGATCGCTCCCAACACGATCAAGGTGAAATCCGGCAAAACGAGCAAAAATCCCTCCACCGTCGTGCATCCTTCGTCGACCAAAGACGTCATTGTACGGACTCTCGCCCCCGGGGTACGACATGCTCCAGGGCAATCGCATCAAATCTCTGTAAGGCCGAGGAGCGCCTGGCGGTAGGCATCAGAAGAGGCGGCAAGGATGCGTCGGGTACGGATACCGCCTTTGCGGGCTGAGGTGTCCAGGCGAAAGAGGTTGAGCACGAGCCGGCGGACGAGGGCGAGATTGGCGCCGGCGTTGCGGGCGCGAGCGCGCATCTGGTCGTCGTTGAGCGAGACGTCGAGGCTCCAGTGCAGGCAGTTCTCGATGCTCCAGTGTGCTCGTACCGCATGGGCGAGCGTTTCGGCCTCGGCGGCGATGCTGCCGAGGTAGAAGCGGCGCTCGAGGCTAGTCTTACCCTCCAGGGTGCGTTCGACTTCGATGACGCCGAACATCTTCAGATCCGGCCATTGCTGGGGATTGGACAGGCACTCGAGTTGCGAGAACGCCCAGCATCGCCGCAACTCGATGCGTCCGTGGTCTTTCTCGACCGATTCAGTATAGGAGTGAGCAACGCCCTGCCAGCTCGCTGCCTGGCCGAGATTGTGCAACCTTTTTTCTGTAAATTTTCGTGGTGTTGGTCATGACGCCGAGGTTACGGGTTGAGGTTGAGATAGACCTTGCCGGTCATCCACTCGTCGTCGAGTTCGGCCAGCAGCG
>NZ_SBHP01000008.1:280-60825 GCF_006980785.1 Tepidiphilus sp. J10 | reverse complement strand
GTGCAACCGAGCACCCGCCGTTTGCCCGTCGCATCGACGCCGACGGCGATCAAGACGGCACAATCGACGATTCGCCCTTCCAGCCGCACTTTCTCGTAACGGGCATCCAGAAAGAGATAAGGCACTTCACCCAAGGGGCGCTCGCGCCAAGCTCTGAGCCCCTCGTCGAGCTTGGCGGCGGCGCGGCTAACTTGGGCGGTGGAGAGCGAAATCTCCGGCCCCAGCAGGCGCTGCAGCACCTCGATCACCCGGCGGGTGGAGACCCCCTGGACGTACATCTCGGCCAGGGCGAGATGCACCGCCTGATCGGTGCGGGTGCCCTTTTCGAGGGCAGAAGGGTAGAAGTCGCCGGAACGCACTTGGGGCACCTGAAAGGTCAGCTCACCAAGGCGGGTGAGTACCGTCTTGGGTTTGTACCCGTTGGCGTAGTCACGCCGACGCTCACTACGTTCATAGGGCGCCGCGCCAAGGAACTGGGATCGTTCGATCTTGGCGGCTTCATTGACGAGGATGCGCAGGGCCTCGCCGGCACCATCGAGTCCGTGTTCGAGCAACACTGCATAAGCCATTTCCAAAGGATTGGTTTCGACACGCATCGCCATGATGGGCGTACTCCTTTCTCGAAGTCATGGCGTCAGACCTACCGCCGCGCACTTCCTGCCAGAGGCGCTAAACGGAATTTACAGAAAGGATGGTACACAACCGTCTCATTAGGCACCTCCTTCCATACCTAATGAAAACCGGACAAACCTCGTGCTACAAGTCCGGACAGTTTATTTGTTCGCTACACCCTTCATCTTGCATTCTCGCTCGGACAGCGTCATAATAAGCCGCACTGTCGGCAAGGAACAGGGGATGCGCCAGCCATTCCGCAACGACGTAGGATTCACCCTCGTCGAACTCATGGTCACGATCGCCGTACTCGCGATCCTGCTCGCGATCGGCATTCCCAGCTTCGCCACCCTCATCGCCTCGAACCGCCTCACCTCCGCCACCAACGAACTCGTCGCCTCCCTGCAAACGGCGCGCACCGAAGCGCTGCGCCGCAACGTCCGCGTCACCGTCTGCCCCGCCGCCCCCACCGCCACCGCGTGCTCCGGCGCCTGGCGTGACGGCTGGATGGCCTTCGTCGACCAGACGCCCGGCAATGCGCCCGCCCCCGAGAGCGCCGCCGACATCCTCTTTCGCGGCGGTCCTGCGCCGCACAATATCACCATCGTCGGCAACACCCCTGTTTCGTCTTACGTCTCTTTCACCGCCGACGGAACAAGCAAACTGCTGAGCAGAGCATTCCAAGCGGGAACGCTGCGCGTCTGCTCTACTGCTACTGCCTTGGGAGATGACCGCCGGGCGCGCCACCTCGTCCTCACCGGCGCCGGCAGAATCGTTCTCAAACACCCCCCGACCGGCGTTCCTTCGACCTGCCCGTCGCCCTGAGGGTCCACGCCATGCCTTCCATCTTTCCAAGGCGCAATGTCGGCAAGGAGCAGGGAATGCACCAGCCATGCCGCGACGACTCGGGGTTCACCCTCGTCGAACTGATGGTCACCATCGTCGTGCTCGCGATCCTGCTCGCCATCGGCATTCCCAGCTTCGCCACCCTCATCGCCTCGAACCGCCTCACCTCCGCCACCAACGAACTCATCGCCTCCCTGCAAACGGCGCGCACCGAAGCGCTGCGCCGCAACGCCCGCGTCACCGTCTGCCCCGCCGACCCCACCGCCACCGCGTGCTCCGGCGCCTGGCGTGACGGCTGGATGGCCTTCGTCGACCAAACGCCCGGAAATGCGCCCGCCCCCGAGAGCGCCGCCGACATCCTCTTTCGCGGCGGCCCCTTGCCCACTGGCATCGTGGTCGTAGCCAATGCCCCGCTCTCTTCTTACGTTTCCTTCACCGCCGACGGCATGAGCAAACAGCTCAACGGCGATTTTTTCCCCGACACCTCGACCCTGCGCGTGTGCTCCACCAGCACCGCGCTCACGGACGACCGCCGGGCACGAGAACTCCGCCTCATCGGCTCCGGCAGAATCGTCCTCACCACCCCCTCGACCAGCGTTCCTTCGACCTGCCCGTCGCCTTGAGGATCCATGCCATGTCTTCCGTCTTTCGCCCCTCACGACAACGCGGCTTCAGCCTGCTCGAAGTGCTGATCGCCGCCCTCATCTTCGGCATCGGGTTACTCGGGCTCGCCGGCCTGCAGGCCCGCATGCTCGCCGCGGCCAACTCCAGCTACGAACGCGCCGCCGCCGCCATTTATGCCAATTCCATTCTGGATGCGATGCGCGCAGCAGTGTTGAGCGCCGATTCCGTTAACCGGCTCGACGTGGCAAAAGCCTACGTCCAGCAAAACTGGCTGTGCGCCCCACCAAACGGGAGCGAAATCGCGCAGAACGACCTGCACCACTGGATCGTCGAGATGCAAACCAATCTCCACCCCACCGCTTGCGGCCGCATCGACGAAATCGCAGCCAATACCCTAACCTATCGCGTGCATGTGTGCTGGGCCGACAGCGCCGGCGGAGAAAATACCGACGCCGACAACTGTCGCAACGGTGAACCTGCCACCCTTTTCACCCTCGAGAGCCGGCTATGAGCACTTCCTTTCCTCGCCGCCAGCTCGGTCTCACCCTCGTCGAGCTCATGGTCGCCCTCGTCCTCGGCCTCGTCGTCATCGGCGCAGTCGTCAATCTCTTCCTCACCAACCGGCAGACCTACCGCGCCACCGAGAACCTCGCCCGCATGCAGGAGAACCTGCGCTTCGCTTTCGAGCTGATGGCCCGCGACGTGCGCGAAGCCGGCGCCACGGCCTGTGGATCGACCACGGTAGCCAACGTGCTCAAAGGCACGCCAACCTCGTGGTCATGGGAAGGAGAATCGCTGCGCGCCTACGGGAGCTGCAACGCGGTTCCCACCTTCCAACCCAGCAATTGCGCGGCCGGAAGCCCAGTGCTGGCGATCAGCAGAGCCTCCAATTCCGCCGGAGAAGTACGGGTCACGGATCACGATCCCGAAACCTCCGCCACCATGAACATTTCCCATGTCGGCCCACTCAAGACCGGCGACATCCTTTTCGTCTGCAAAGGCTCCCAAGCCGCGATCTTCCAAGCCACCAACGTGAATGCAAAAAGCCTGACGGTCGACGACCAAGCAGGACAAAACACCCCCGGAAACGAAACCAAATGTCTGGATTTTCCTCTCAAGCCCAACCAGTGCAAAACCTCCTTCAAAGGCGGCACCCTCCTGCGTTTCGAGCGCATCCTTTGGTATCTGGGTAACAACAATCGAAATGGCACTTCCCTCTACCGCAAAGTCAATGACGATGACGCCATAGAAATGGTCCCCGACATCGTCGCACTCGATTTCACTTTCCTGAGCGAGAATGGAAACACTTACCAGACCATCGCCAGCGTGGGCAATTGGACGCAGGTGCGCGCCGTACGAGCCATAGTCACGACCGAATCCATCGACGCCGTAGGCACAGGCGGCGAACGGCTCCGCCGCACACACCGTTTCACCATGGCGCTACGCAACCGCCTTCCTTGAGGAATCGAGCATGGCCTTCATCCCCCTGCCTAGGTTACCCAGATACCAGCAAGGCGCCGCACTGGTGGTGACGCTCATTCTCTTGCTGGTGGCCACGATCCTTGCCCTCGGTGCAACCCGCTTCGTCACCCAGGAAACCCGCATGGCTGCCGGCATCACCGACCGCGCCATCGCCCTGCAGTCGGCCGAGGAAGGATTGCGTCATGGCGAATCCCTGATTCCTCAAAATCCACCCACGCGAGCCGCTCCCCCTGAAATGAACGGCAACTGCAACCAGACTTCCTGCACCGACGGCCTCTGTTTTCCTCCCGATCCGGACTGTCCCCCCCGCTGGCAAGACCCCTCCTTCACCGGCTGGCATAACTGGCTGGCGCAAACGGACGAGCGTCTGCCCGTAGAAGGCTACATCGAATATCTCGGCGAATTCCCCGGATGGTTCGGGTGCGACCAAGAAATGCCGCCCATCCCCAATTGCATGATCAAGCGCTACCGTGTGGTTGCGCGTGCTCAGCGCGACGGCGGCGCCACCGTGATCCTCGAAAGCCTGAACCAGCGCCCTTGAACCCGGAGACTCAGATGACCCATACCCTTAGTGCATCCATCGGTCTGCCCGTTCGCCTCGCCCTGCTGGTTTTCTTCGCCGCCGTATGCCTGCCTGCCCGAGCGGCGCTGGACATCCCCAACGTCCCGCCGGAGACGAGCTCGAGCGTCGACCCCAACATCATGTTACTGCTCGACGATTCGGGATCGATGCAGTTCGAAATCCTTCCCGATTCTTTGACTGAGCTTACTTCACCGGAGACCTACTTCCTCTTTCCCCGCCCTACCGATCCCTATGGGGGATCTACTTACAATAAAGCCTACCTCGACTTGGACGATGGAAAAGACGCTAACGTAACCTTGCGTTCCTCTACGCGAAACGTACTCTTCTACAATCCTAGCGTCACCTACCAGCCTTGGCGCAAAGCGGACGGCAGTTCCTATCCCAATATCGATCCTGAAAGTGCCCCTTACGACCCGGCAGAAAGAAACAATTGCAAAATCAACCTAAAAACGGGGGACATGACGGGAAGTAACTGTTCGAACACCACTTTATCGACCCCCATCACATTCTATGTCTATGTCGGCAGCGGCGACGTCACCAACCGGACGAACTACATCCGCTATCAATACCGTTCCAATGTCATGTATCAATGGAGAGTCGGAACCACGCGCAGAGAATGCACAACAGAGTGCGAAGATGTACCGGATGAGCATCCCGCCCCCGATCCCCTACCCTGGGGGCGCTCCGTCGCCGACGAAGTACAGAACTTCGCCAACTGGTTCAGCTACCACCGCTCGCGCATCCTCGCGACCCAGGCCGGGGTGACACGGGCCTTCGCCGAGCTCGGTGAAAACTACCGCGTCGGGTTCTGCACCATCAACACGTGCAAGAGCTCGAGCGCCAACCCCACCGTACCGATTCCCCACGGTAAATTCACCGGTTCGGCCAAAGCAAATTTCTTTGACAAAGTCATCGGCGTGAAGATACCCGCCCAGGGGACCCCCCTGCGTAGCGCCCTCGACTGGGCTGGCCAATATTATGCAAAAGAGGAAGACAGCGGCCCCTGGGGACCCAAAGTCACGGTTCAAGGCAAGCAGAAACAACTCTCCTGCCGCCAATCCTTCACCATCCTCACCACCGATGGGTACTGGGACAATACGGACAATTTCTCTGGTGCGGGAAACACCGACAATGAATCAGGATCGAAAATCGAATCGTCTGACGGCAAGAAGACCTATACCTATGAACCCAAAGCCCCCTTCAAAGACGGCTATTCCAATACCCTGGCCGACGTGGCGATGAAATACTGGAAAGAAGATCTGCGCACCGACCTTCCCAACGATGTTCCCGCCGCCTCGTCCAACCTGAATGCGTGCAATGCCAACTCTCTGGATCCCACCTTTCCCGACCCCGCCTTCTGGCAGCACATGACCACGTTCACCCTCTCTCTCGGCGTGAGCGGTACGCTGCCCCGCACGCCCGAGACCGTGGCCAAGCTGTGCAATGGCACGGAATCATGGCCCAACCCCACCAGCAAAAGCGAAGCCAAGATCGACGACCTCTGGCATGCCGCCATCAATGGCCACGGCAAGTTCTTCGCCGCCCAGAATCCGGACGAATTCGCCGAGGGGCTCAAGGAAGCGCTGGGAGCCATCTCCACCCTGGTGAGTTCGGCCAGCAACCTGTCGGTCAATAGCTACAGCATTCACACCGATTCCCTCACCTTTGTCGCCCGTTACTACCCTGGCGACTGGTACGGAGAGCTCCTCGCCTACCCCGTCACCGCCACGGGCATCGGCGATACCCCGACATGGACGGCCAGCATTCCCGCCGTCGGTTCCCGCAAGATCTTCACCTCGAACGGCAGCAACAGCGGCATTGCCTTCGATTGGAACGCTCTCACCCCAACGCAAAAGACGGCCCTCGGCTCCCAAGACATCGTCGACTACCTCCGCGGCGAGCGGAGCAAAGAGGTACAAAACGGCGGGACGTTGCGCAACCGCAAGAGCCTGCTCGGCGACATCATCCACTCTTCGCCCGTGTTCGTCGACAACCAGCAAAGCGGAACCGCACGCGCGCAGACCGTCTTCGTCGGCGCCAACGATGGCATGCTGCACGCCTTCGACGCCACCGACGGCCAGGAACGCTTCGCCTACGTGCCTAACGCCGTGATCACGTCGACGCTCGCCACCCTCGCCAATCCGGCGTACACGCACCGCTATTTCGTCGATGGGCAGATCGCCGTTTCGGATTTCCGGATCACTCCGGACAAGAACCTGCTCGTGGCCAGCCTCGGCCTGGGTGGCAAAGCGCTTTTTGGGCTCGACGTCACCAAACCGAAGTCCTTTTCCGCAGAGGATGTAAAATGGGAATTCACCGGCGGCACCGCTGCGGACCTGCTCGGTTTGGTCACGGGTGAGCTCATGATCACCAAGCTCAACGATGGCAGGAAAGCCGTGATTTTCGGCAATGGCTACAACAGCACCAATCAGACGGCGGCTCTCTTCATCGTCGACCTCGAGACGGGGGCGCTGATCAAAGCGATCGATACGAGGGTCGGGTCGGCAACCCAACCCAATGGGCTGGCAGCCCCTCGTGGATGGGATGATGGCGCTGACGGCACCATCGACTACGTCTACGCCGGCGACTTGCAGGGTAATCTGTGGAAATTCGATCTCTCGGCCAAGAACGTGAACCAATGGGACGTCGCATTCAAACAGGGAAACACGCCCCAGCCATTTTTCAAGGCGACCGACGCCAACGGCAAGGCCCAGCCCATCACCGCACGCCCCTCGATCGGCCTCAATCCCGCCGACGGCAGCCGCTGGGTCTTCTTCGGCACCGGGCGGTTCCTCACCCTGGATGACCGGTCCGACACCTCGACCCAGAGCTGGTACGGCATCATCGACGACGATCAGCACACCGTGACCCGCAGTCAGCTCAAGGAGCGCAAGATCGTCGCACGGGGAACGGACCCCAAAACGGGCGACCCAGTTCGGGCTTTCGAACTCGCTACCAACGGCGATATGAACGGCAAGAAAGGCTGGTACGTCGACCTCGACCCTGGCGAGCGCATGATCACCTCGTCTCAGTTCTACGGTTCTGTCCTTATTGCCAGCAGCGTCATCCCGAGCGACGACCCCTGCACGCCCGGCGGTACGGGCTACGTCAACGCAATCGATCCCTTCACGGGAACGGCCCTCCCCTTTTTCCTCCAATACGCCACATTGGACGTCGATGGTGTGAAAATTCCCGTGGGCTCCATCGATTTCGGGATCGGCATGCCTGGCCAAGCGCAGATCGTGGCTGGCCCCGCAGGTGCCATGCTGATCGTGGCAGGATCCAGCGGCGACACCGCTCAGACTCAGGTCAAATTGGACAACATCACCCCCCGCCGCATCAACTGGCGCGAACTGATCCGGGAGTAAGCCATGCCTCGCACGCCACGCCGCAGCCGCGGCTTCACCCTGATCGAGCTGATGATCGTGGTCGCCATCGTCGCCATCTTGGCCGGAATCGCCTACCCCAGCTACCAGCGCCACGTGCTGCAGACCCGCCGCACGGCGGCGCAGGGCTGCCTGATGGAATTGGCCCAATGGATGGAGCGCTACTACACCACCAACATGACCTACAAGAATGCGAAGCTACCGGCACTCTCGTGTACGGCGGAGTTGAACAGCTTCTATACCTTTGAATTTGACGGGACACTATCCGACACGAGCTATAAACTGAAGGCCACCGCCAAAGGAGCGCAGACACGCGACACCGGCTGCACCACTCTCACCCTGGATAGCGCCGGCACCAAGGGCCCAGACGGCTGCTGGCGCTGAACCCGGGCGATGGAGTGCGATTGACGGAGCCAGGCTCGAGGGGCGGTACGGGGTACAATGGCACGGCCGCATTCGACGAGTCGAGCATGACCCCATCCCTGCCAGTGCGCGCGTTCTTCCTCGCCGCCACCCTCGCCGTGGCGGCGCTGCTTACCTTCGGCCTCTACCTGCAGCACGGCCTCGGGCTCGAGCCCTGCCCGCTGTGCATCCTGCAGCGCATCGCCTTCTTCGGGGTAGGGCTCTTCGCGCTCCTGGGTACGATGCTCGGCACCCGCAAGCTCGCGGCCCGGGCCTGCGCCGGTGCAATGCTGCTGTGCGCCCTGGGCGGACTGGGCACGGCGCTGTGGCAGAGCTGGCTGCAGCGGCACCCGCCCAACGACCCTTTCGCCTGTGGCCCCGGGTTGGATTACCTGGTGGAGACGCTGCCGCTCGCCGAATGGCTGCCCAAGGTGTTCGCCGGCGAGGGGCAATGCACGGCCATCGATTGGACTTTCCTCGGGCTGACCATCGCCAACTGGTCGGCGCTGTGGTTCGCGTTCTTCGCCGGGTTCGCGGCGTGGCTCGCCCTGCGCCGCGGCTGAATCACGAGAGAACCTCCACGATTCGCCCGCCCAGTTCGCAGCGCCAGGTGCCGCCTTCGAGCCCGAGGCAGCGGCGCACCTCCAGGCGCACCCGCAGCGGGCGCGCCGGCATGCCGTGCACCCCGCCGGGCTGCTCGAGCTGAACGGCAAGGATTTCCTCGGCGGAGGAGACGTAGTTGGTGCGTAGCGCCATGCCGCCCACCGAGAGGTCGAAGCAGACGGCGTCGTGCACTTCACCCCGCGGGGAGAGCACCCGGGCAGGAATGCCGCCGGGCAGAGGGATGCGGCGCTCGCGGCGCCGTTCGATGAACTGGCCGATCATGAAGGAAACCTCCCAAGCCAACGGGATACAGTTTAGCCTGGGCCGAGGGGGAAGGCAATCTCATGTCTCGCGGCCGTGGGAGCAAAATAGTAATGTCCGCGCCAGTCGATCGCACAGCCAGCCAAACCCCACGCGCTCCTGTTCCAGACGCAGCCGGGGCTGGTGGCGATCGAATCTGAGGTCGTCATAGACGGCCGCCTCCCCTGGCGTGAGGCGCGGCAAATCGTGGCGCACGGGCTCGGGTTCCTCGCCCCAGTGCGGGCGATGCGCAAGCAAAGTCTCCCGGTCCATGAGGAAGGATACCGCGCGGGGAAAGTGGCCGCGTAATTGGTCGAGGATGGCGAAGCCGTGGGTGTCGATGTCGCCCCAGTAGAGCAGCTGGCAGCGATGCAGCCACGCGGCGCGCGCCAGCGCCTCCCAGCCGTAACCCGCGCCGAAGACGACGATGGATCCCGCCACGGCGGGGAAAGCGAGAAAGTTGGTCTCGTTCTCGGTGATGAAGACGCGCTCGATGGGCAAGGTCATCGCCGCGAAGCTGGCTGCATCCAGCGTAATGTCAGCCAGTACCCCGGGCAAGGCTTGGCAGCCCGGCAGACCGGGTAGCGCCGAGTCGAGGAGACGAAACCGGATCCGCAGGGGTTTGTCCAGAAAACCAAACCGGCGCGTGAACTGCGCAACACCCGTCGCGCTGGTCTCGATGGCCTCGGGAGGAAGGGACAAGTCCAGCAGCTCGGTGAGCACGCCGCGGTGGGTCTCGATGAACTTGCTGTCGACACCGGGCACATCCACCTGGCGCAGATACACGCCCGGGCGCGGATGGGCCTGCAGCCAAGCCACCACCGCCAGAAGGCGTTCCCAACGGTCGGCCAAGTCGAGCGCTTGAAGCGGCCGCCGGGACAGCCACGCCAGCAGCGCTGGCTGCATGACGGCCGTCTGCTGCCACAAAGCCGCGAAGCGTTGCGCCTGACGAACCTTGCCGATGAAGGCCAAGGCCGCCTGCAGCGTGTCGAGCCAGACCACGGCAGGAAGACGCTGCACGCCTTGCACGCGGTGGTTCCATTCCCGCCACTCGATCCGAACCTGCGGGGTCTCGCCAAGCGCACGCACCCAGTCACGCACCGACTCGAAGCGATCGGACAAGTCGGCAGCCGAGGGCGCCTTCAAACTCAGGCGCAAGGGCCACGCCATGGCGTCCGTGACCGTCGCACGCAGCAACTCGCCACGGTCCCACAAGCGTTGCACCTGGGCGCGGAGATCTGCCGGCGTGGTCCAGCTCATGGGGGCGCGTCACTTGCCGCCACGCCGGCAACGGCCATCTCTCCGGGCTGAACCGATGCCGTCCCTGCTGCCTTCTGCGCCCGGTACTCCTCGATCGACAGGCAGCGCAGTCGCGAGTCGCGCCCGCCTTCGTTGTGCACGAAACCGACGCTGGCAACGAAGGGCTCGATGATGTGGATTTTCTGCAGCGGCGTGACGATGAGCAGTTGCAGGTTGAGCTGCTGGAAGAGGCGCAATCCGTACTGCGCCGACTCGTCCGAGCCGCGCCCGAACGCTTCGTCGATCACGACGAAGCGAAACGAGCGCGAACGCACCGCGCCCCACTCCAGCCCGAACTGGTAGGCCAGGCTCGCCGCCAGCACGGTGTAGGCGAGTTTCTCCTTCTGGCCGCCCGATTTGCCGCCCGAATCCGAGTAGTGCTCGTGCTCGGCGCCGTCGGCGCGCCAGCGCTCGCTGGCGGAAAACAGGAACCAGTTGCGCACGTCGGTGACCTTGGCGGTCCAGCGCCGGTCGGCGTCCGCCAATCCTTCGCGGCCCCGGAAGCGGTCGATGATGGCCTTGACCTGCAGGAACTTGGCTTCCGAATACTGTTCGTCGGCCGAGCCCGTTAGCGCGCCCTCGGTGCACGCACGTAAGTCCTGCTGGAAGTCGCGGATCTCGGCATCGGGGCTCGGCTGCGCCACCAGTTTGATGTAGCGGCCGGGGTTGTAGTCGATGGCGGCGAGCGACTGGTTGATGAAGTCGACGCGCTCCTTGATCGTCTCCCGCTCACGGGCGAGCTGAGCGTTGAAGTTGGCGATCTCGTTGATGGTGTTGACGTTGAGCAGCTCCTTGAAGCGCGCCTCGAAACGCGGCAGGTCGTCGCTCTGCAAGCCGGCCAGCATGCGCTCGTACTCCGGCAATGCCGCGAGCGCAACGTCCATCTCGACGGTCTCGGCCTTGAATTCTTCCTTGAAGCCGCGCATGGCATTGACGATGCGCTCGGTGAGCCGCGCGAGGCGCCTGTCCTCCGCGTCGATGCGTTGCTGTAGCCATTGGCGCAGCTCCTGCTCGCGGTTGTCGCAGGATTCGACCGTGAGTTGATGCTCGCCCAGCGCCTGTGCACGCCAGGCGTCCAGACGCGCGATCTGCGCGTCGGTGAGCGGCGCATCGGCCCAAACCGCGCGGGCCTCTTCGAGTAGCGTTTGCGCCGCTTCTCGCTTGGTCGCCACCGCCGAGCGCTTGTCGCGCACCGCGTCGCGCTGGCGCTCCACTTCCGCGAGCCGCGCTTGCGCCGCTTCGAGCCGGCGACCCAGCTCCTGCAGCGCGTCGGAAGCGGACTCCAGCCGTGCCCGTTCCTCGTTGAGCTCGGCGATTCTCCGCGCCGGGCTCATCCAGTCGATGTCCGCAAAGCGCGTGAATTCTTCCAGTTTGGCGAGTGCATCCAGCCGCCCCCGCAGTTCGTTACGCCCCTGCTGGATCTCGCCGATGCGTTGCCCGAGCAGGGCGAGTTTCGCCTCCAGACGTTCCCGCCGATCCCGCAGCGCCCGCAGTTTGTCGGCATTGCTCCAGCCGAGCACGTAGCGGCTGCGATCGTCGATGCGGCTGCGGTCGTCCTTCTCGTGTCGTCCGCTCGGGTCCTTGATCTGTCCTGCGCGGGTGATGGCGCGCGTCTCGCGGCGAAACTGCGCGCCGGTGTCGCAGCAGGCCACATCGAAGCGGCTCCGAAGCTTCTGCTCCAACCACTCGTAGTGCGGTGAATCCGGCTTGATTTGGAGCTTTCTCACCAGCGACTGCGGATGCAGCGCCGCGCTCTGCGTTGCCTCCCGTGGCCGCACATGGAAGTACACCAGCCGCCCGCCCAGGTGCTGGCGGTCCACCCAGTCGGCCACGGCTTCGTAGTGCGCATCCGGCACCAGCAACGACAGACCGAAGCCGCGCAGCAGCCGCTCGGCGGCGCCTTCCCAATCGCGCTCGTCCTCACGCACCTGGATGAGCTCGCCCGCGAACGGCAGTTCGTCCTCGTCGATCGAGAGCGCCGCGCACAGCGCCTCGCGGATGCGGATCTGGGCGGCGTCGATGTTGCTCTTGCGCCGAGAAAGACTCTCGATCTCGTCGGACAGGGCGGCGTGCTCTTCTCGGCCCTTGCGGAAGGCAAAGTCCTCCTCGCGCTCGCGGTCGTCGAGGTCGGCAATGCGCTCGCGCAAGCCTTCGGCACGCTGGGCGATGCTTTGCTGCTGGGCGAGAAAGCCGGCTTCATCGGCCGGCGCCGCCTCGTCGATGCGCGCCAGCAAGTCCCGGTAGCGCTCGGCCCTGTGCTGACGTTGCGCCTTCTCCTGCTCCAAACGGCGGATCTCCGCCGCCAGCTCCTCCAGGCGGTCGCCGCCGTTGTCGCGCAGGGCCCGCTCCAGGCGGCCGACTTCGAGGCGCTCGGTCTCACGCTGGGCATCAAGGCGCTCGATCTGCGCGTCGAGCCGGGCGGCCTCTTCCGCCAGCAGGCCGAGGCGGCGGTTGAGCAGCTCGCCCTTGAGCCGCGCGAAGTAGGGCCGAAGCTGGTCGCGCGCCTCCCGCCAGTCCTGGATCTCGGCCACCAACGCCTGGTGGCGCTTGCCGTCCTCGACCAGCGGCGTGAGCAGATCGACCTGCCGCTTGGCCTTGAGCACCGCCTGGTGCGCGCGGTCCAGGTCGTCGAAGTGGCGGATGAGCGCTTCGATGCGTTGCCCCGAATCGAACGGTTCCAGCATGTGGTTGCGCACGAAATCGGTGAGATTGCCCACCGACTTCATCGAGACGGTCTGGTGGAAAAGCTCCAGGGCTTGCTCGTGCTCGATGCCGAAGCGCCGGCGGAACCAGGCGCCGTAGGGCGGAAAGCTCTCGAACAGCTCGCAGCCTTGCGCCCGCAGCTTCTTGCGTAGCGCAGTGATGTCGGCTCCGAAGCCGCTGAAGTCGTCGGCGATGGCGAGTTCCCGCTCGGCGGCCACGAACAGGCGCGCGGGCTGGCCTTGCGGGTCTTTCAGCCAGAAGACCTGGGCCAGCGTCACCGCCTGATCAAAGCCCTCGTTGCGAAAGACGCCGAGGATGACCGAGTAGCTCGACGCATCGCGCAGCGCCACGGGCTTGCTGCTGCCCGTGATCTCGTTGCGTTCGCTCTTGTAGTGGCCCAGCACGTAGGAGCGCAAGGAGCGCTCGCGGGCATCCGCGCCGGCCGCCTTGTTGTAGGCCACGCGATGCGCCGGCACCAGCAAGGTGGTGATGGCATCGACCAGCGTGGACTTGCCCGAACCGATGTCGCCCGTGAGCAGACCGTTGCGCCCGTCGAGCGGGTAGCGCGAGATCCGCTTGTCGAAGGTGCCCCAGTTCAGCACCTCCAGCCGGTGCAGCCGAAAGCCTACCCGGCTGTCGTCGGCCACGAAGTCCAAGCTCAACGTCGCCGAATCCAGCGGTGATTCAGGCATCGCCTCCCTCCTTGCCCGCGTTGCCCGACAGCGCCGTCCGGTAGACTTCCAGCCGCGCATCGAACTCGGCCAGCCACTGTGCGTCCACGAAGGCCTTCAGGATGCGCCGCACCTCGTAATGCCCTCGGTCCTGAGCGCTGCCGGCAGCGGGCTTGAGCCGGCGCAGAAACCCCAGATCGACCACCTTGGTGATCGTCCCGTCCACCTGGTCGATCAGCCGCGCCTCGTTCGTGCCATCGGGCAGGAACACTCGCATCAACTCGGCAATCTCGTCGCGGGAGAGCACCAGCCGCCGTCCGTCCCCGTCTTGGCCACCGCCGGCGTCGAACTCGGCCATGCGCTTCCTGAGCAGCGCCAGCATCAGGCTCACCGGGTAGGACAGCGGTCGGCGCGCGACGAGCCGCGGCAGACGGGGCGCACCTTCGGACTCGTCCGGGTCGGGGCGGCTCTTGAGGAAGGCGTAGCCCTCGGCCTCGTCCAGCACCAAATCGAGCAGCAGCACGGCGGCCTGCTCCCTGACGCGCGCCTGCAGGCGCAAGAGGCTCTCCCACAAGCGCTCGTCATCGTCGCGGTAGAGCACGCCCTTGAGCAGGTGCACCATCAGCTGCGACAGCTCGGGCACGGCCGGCAGCGCGCTGGGCGGGGTCTCCACCGGATCGTTCTCGTACAGCGCCTCGTTCATGTGCTTTTCCTCCCCCGGCCTAGAGCCGTCAGCGCGTGAAGATCACGCGCGGCAAGCGCGCCTCGCGCGTCACGGCATTGCCCGCTGCATCGCGGGCCTGCCAGCGCACCGGATCGATCACGGCGTCATCGACGAGGGCGCGAAAATCCGCGAGCGCGCTCTCTCCGGCGTGGGCCAGTTCCAGATAAGCGACCAGCTCGGCCAGTCCCTGGTGCAAAGGCTCGTCCTCCAGCAGTTCGCGCAGCGTGATCTGCGGCTGGCGGCGCAGTGCGCGTTGCACGGCCGAGCGCAGGCGCGCCTTGTCCACCACGATCTGGTCGAACAAGCGCGAGGTGTCGACATCGTCCTCGCCGGCCACGAGGGCCAGATCGGCCAGGCGTGGCTTCACGCTCGGCGTGAACAAGGGTCGTTCCAGCGGCAGGTCGATGTCCGCACCCATCGCGTCGATGTGCATCACCGTGCCGCTGGGCAGAGCCTCGCGCAGAGCCAGCGCCTTGCTCTCGATGCCGTGCAGCAGTTCGAGGATGCGGCGGTTTTCCAGAAAGGCCCGGTCGTCCAGGAAGCGGCGAAGCTGCTGCGACAGTTGAGCGACGGTGCGCTGCGTGTGTTCGCCCGCCTCCAGCCAGTCGTGATGCACGCGGCGGATGCGCGGCTCGGGCGAAAGCTGAGCCACGGGGGGCAGCGCCAGCACCCGATCGAGCCGCTCGGAGAGCTCCTCCTGACGCCGGCTGGACATGAGGAAGTCCCAGAAAGCACGGAAGTTGCGGCCCTGGTCCGATTCGCCGATGGCGTCGCGCTCGCCCATGATCTCGTCGAGCAAGGCGCCCTTGCTGCCCTCCCACAGCGCGATCTTCTCACGCACCTTGCGGTCGAGCCGGCGGAAGTTGTGTTCCACCTCGCGAAAGTCGGCCAGGAGCTCGCGCGCCAGCTGCTGGAACTGCAAAAAGCGGTCCTTGACCGCCGTGTCGTCCAGCAGCGGCACCTCGCCCGCCAGCACGCGGGCGATCTCGGCGTCGAGCGCGTCGCGTTTTTTGCGCAAATCCTCGACGCGCTTGATCGGGTCGGCCTCGGTGCCGGCGCTGATCTGCTCCAAGAGCGCAAACAGCGTGAGCAAGCGCGACTCGGTGCCGACGAAGGGCCGCTCGGTGAGCGAGGCCAGCCAGGCGATGGCCTTCTCGGTGGCTGGCGTCAGGTCGAACTGCGCCTCGTCCGTGCCCGGCTTGTAGAACTTGCGCAGCCAGCCCTTGTCCGGCGCGGCCCAGTCGTTCAAGTAGTCCTGCGCGCTCTTGGGGTAGGCCTCAGGCCCCAGCTGCTCGCGCAGGGCGAACAGCTCATCCTCCAACGCCTCGGCCAAATCGGCCTCGCTCATTACGCGCACATTGGGCGCCACGAACACCCGGTGCAGGAAGCTCGCCACCAGCGGCGCGTGCGGCGAGGCAAGCAGGCGCCAGGCGGGATGGCGGTCGCGCAGGGTGGCGAGGGTGGCAAAGTCGAGAGACACCGATCATCTCATCCTTGAAAGTACCTGTCGGGTCCCGGACGAGTGCATTGATCCGCAACGTGGTGCATAATGGTACGCGGAAAACGAACGAAGCGGGTTTCGACGAAGCCAAAAACCGGAACGCTTCATGAAAATACCACGGAATCGTCCTAGACACGACATGTCCCAGCGGATGGCCGATTGCTTCTCTTGGAGATGCTGCCGAACGACTCCAACTCGCGGAACACTGCCGCCGAACACGTAAACACGTTGCTCGAGCAGAGATTGACACAGATGGGAGAGGATACCGCGCAAGCGGAAGGTGGGAGCACCGACGAACGCGGGCCCGAAACCGTGACAGAACCCACTCCGGGTTCCGAGTAATGAACTCGTGCCATCCGAGTCAGCAGTTGTATTGGTCGGGGCGGCGGGATTTGAACTCGCGACCCCTTGCACCCCATGCAAGTGCGCTACCAGGCTGCGCTACGCCCCGACGAGTTCGCCATTATACCCGAGCCGCCGAAAAATACAACAAGGCCAGAATTCCTGCTGCAGCGCACAGAGGCAGCATGTTATCCTTGCACGCATCCAATGCGACGCTCGAAGAAGGAAAGCAGTAATGGCACTCTATGCCTTGGGCGACAAGCGCCCACAGCTTGGTCCCGATTGTTGGGTGGCCGACAGCGCCGAGGTGATCGGCGACGTGCGGCTGGGGCGCGAAGTCTCGATCTGGTTCAACGCCGTGCTGCGCGGCGACAACGAGCCGATCGTGATCGGCGACGGCACCAACGTTCAGGACGGAGTGATCCTACACGACGACGAGGGCGTGCCGCTCACCATCGGTGCCGGGGTGAATATTGGACACATGGCCATGCTGCACGGCTGCACCGTGGGGGATGGCTGCCTCATCGGCATCAACGCGGTGATCCTCAACCGGGCGGTGATCGGCGCACAGTGCATCATCGGTGCGAACGCGCTCATTCCTGAAGGCAAGGTGATCCCCGAGCGCAGCCTGGTGGTCGGCTCGCCGGGGCGAGTGATCCGTACCCTGACCGACGAAGAAGTGGCAGGATTACAGGCCAACGCCGCGCACTACCGCGTTGCCGCAAGATACTATCGAACCGCATTGCGACGAATCGACTGACTCTGCTTCACGGAGAAGGAGCGTTCGCCGAGGCAGAGGGCAAGGTCAGGAGCACTTCGTCCGGACGCAAATAGTTGAGCGCGCCCCGTGCCACCGCCTCGAGCGCTTCGCCGCCGCGCCTGAGCTCTTCGATTTCGGCCGCGGCGGCGGCGTTTCTCGCGGCGAGCGCTTCGTTGTTCTGGATGGTCTCATGAAGGCGGGCGTCGAGCTGTTGCCGATGCAGCAGACCGTCGTGGCCGAGCCACAGTTGATACTGCACGAGCACGAGCAGCACGACGAGGATCAGCCGCACCCACAGACTCACGCCTCTCCCCAGATTACAAAGTACGCAGGTTGTAGAAGGCTGCCAACCCCGGATAGCGAGCGGTGTCGCCGAGATCTTCCTCGATGCGCAGCAGCTGGTTGTACTTTGCCAGACGATCGGAGCGCGACAGCGACCCGGTCTTGATCTGGCCGGTGGAAAGCCCCACAGCGATGTCGGCGATGGTCGAATCCTCCGTCTCGCCCGAGCGATGCGAGATCACGGCGGTATAACCGGCGCGCTTGGCCATCTCCACGGCGGCGAAGGTCTCGGTGAGGGTGCCGATCTGGTTGATCTTGATGAGGATGGAATTGGCCACGCCCTCGCGGATGCCGCGTTCGAGCAACTGCGTGTTGGTGACGAAGAGGTCGTCGCCCACGAGCTGCACTTTCTTGCCCAGGCGCTCGGTGAGGATCTTCCAGCCCGTCCAGTCGCCCTCGGCCATGCCGTCTTCGATCGAGACGATGGGGAATTTGTCGACCAGCGCCGCGAGATAGTCGGCGAAGCCTTCGGACGAGAGGGTGAGCCCTTCGCCAGCGAGCACGTATTCGCCGTTTTTGTAGAACTCGGAGCTGGCGCAGTCGAGCGCGAGCAGCACGTCGCGCCCCGGTTCGTAGCCCGCGGCGGAGACGGCTTCCAGGATGAGCGAGAGCGCCTCTTCGGTGTTCTTCACGTTCGGCGCGAAACCGCCCTCGTCACCCACGGTGGTGGGATGCCCCTTGCGGTCGACGAGCTTTTTCAGGTGCTGAAATACCTCGGCGCCACAGCGAAGCGCTTCACGGAACGTGCCCATGCCCACGGGCATGATCATGCACTCTTGGAGGTCGAGGCTGTTGTTGGCGTGCGCCCCGCCGTTGATGACGTTCATCATCGGCACCGGCATCTGCTTGGGCCCGGAGCCGCCGAAGTAACGGTAGAGCGGCAGCCCCGCCTCCTCGGCCGCGGCCTTGGCCACCGCCATCGACACGGCGAGCATCGCGTTCGCCCCGAGGCGGGATTTGTTCTCGGTACCGTCGAGTTCGATCAGCGTCTGATCGATGAAGGTCTGCTCCTCGGCATCGAGCCCCAGGAGCGCTTCGCAGATCTCGGTGTTGACGTTCTCCACGGCGCGCAGCACGCCCTTACCGAGGTAGCGGGCGGAGTCGCCGTCGCGCAGTTCGATGGCCTCGCGCGAGCCGGTGGAAGCGCCGGAAGGGACGGCGGCGCGTCCCATCACGCCGGATTCGAGCAACACGTCCGCTTCGACGGTGGGATTGCCGCGGGAATCGAGAATCTCCCGCGCGACGATATCGACGATCGCACTCATTTCATGCTCCAAAAACGAAAGGGAAAATCGTTCACGCTGACGGCAGTCCTTCGACCACCAACATGTCGAACTCGGCCAATCCTTCGCGCGCCGCCCGGGCCGCGCGATAGGATTCCGAGTCATAAAACGCCTGCGCCGCCGCGAACGAGGGGAATTCGACGATGACCACGCGCTGCGGCTGCCACTGCCCTTCGAGCACGGTGAAGCGACCACCACGAGCGAGGTAACGTCCGCCGTGCTCGGCCACCGCCGGGGCGGAGAGTTCCCGGTAGCGTGCCAGCGCATCATGGTCGGCACGACGGGCGACGACGATCACATAGGCTTTCGCCTCCATCACATCATCTCCTGTTCGATGAATCCTCTCTGCTTTACCACTCGGTCGAGCGCAACGAGCGTTTCGAGCAGTTCGGCCATGCGCGGAATGGGCCAGGCGTTGGGGCCGTCGGAGAGGGCCTTGTCGGGATCGGGGTGCGATTCCATGAAAAGCCCGGCGATGCCGGCGGCCACCGCCGCCCGGGCGAGCACGGGCACGAATTCGCGCTGGCCGCCCGAAGCTTGCCCTTGCCCGCCGGGCAGTTGCACCGAATGGGTGGCATCGAACACCACGGGGCAGCCGGTGGCGCGCATGATGGCGAGCCCCCGCATGTCGACGACGAGGTTGTGGTAGCCGAAGCTCACGCCGCGCTCGCACACGAGAATGGTGTCGGCTCCGCCGTTGGCTTCCTTGGCCTTGGCCACCACGTTCGCCATGTCCTCGGGAGCGAGGAATTGCCCCTTCTTGATGTTGACCGGCTTGCCGCTCGCGGCCACGGCCTGGATGAAGTCGGTCTGGCGACAGAGGAAGGCCGGCGTTTGCAGCACGTCGACCACTTCGGCCACCGGCGCCACTTCGGCTTCGGTGTGCACGTCGGTGAGCACCGGCACGCCCACGCGCTCGCGCACTTCGGCGAGGATCTCCAGCCCTTTGGCCATGCCCAAGCCGCGGAAGGATTTGCTGGAGGTGCGGTTGGCCTTGTCGTAGCTCGACTTGTAGATGAAGGGCACGCCGAGCGCAGCGGTGATCTCTTTGAGCGCCTGCGCCGATTCGAGCGCGAGGGTACGCGATTCGATCACACAGGGGCCGGCGATGAGGAAGAACGGCCGATCGAGCCCAACTTCGAATCCGCAAAGTTTCATACCGTCTCCTTGAACGATGCGATCGCCGTGGGACGCCCGGCACGTCGGCGCGCGTCCAGTGCCGCCTGGACATAGGCGATGAAGAGGGGATGCCCTTCACGCGGATTGGACGTGAATTCGGGGTGGAACTGGCAGCCGACGAACCAGGGGTGCACGTCCTGCGGCAGCTCGATCATCTCGCACAGATCGGTACCGGGCGCGCGGCCCGAGACCACGAGCCCTTTCTCCTGCAGCAGCGGCAGCAGGCGGTTGTTCACCTCGTAGCGGTGGCGGTGGCGCTCGACGACCTGCGGCGCGCCGTAGATGCGACGGGCGAGCGTGTCTTCGGCGAGCAGGCACACCTGGCCGCCCAAACGCATGGTCCCGCCCAGGTCGGATTCCTCGGTGCGCCGCTCGATCTTGCCGCTGCGATCCTGCCATTCGGTGATGAGGCCGACCACGGGATACGGCGTTTCGGGGTCGAACTCGGTGGAGTGCGCGCCTTCGAGCCCGGCGACGTGGCGGGCGAATTCGACCACCGCGAGCTGCATGCCGAGGCAGATGCCCAGATAAGGGATGCGATGTTCGCGCGCGTATTGGATGGCGAGGATCTTGCCCTCGGTGCCGCGCCGCCCGAAGCCGCCGGGCACGAGGATGGCGTCCATGTCCGCGAGCACCGCGCAGCCTTCGTCTTCCAGCACTTCGGAATCGATGTAATGGATGTTCACGCGGCAGCGGGTGTGCAAGCCGGCGTGGGTGAGCGCTTCCACCAGCGACTTGTACGATTCGGTGAGATCGACGTACTTGCCGACGAAGGCGATGTCGACCTCGGTCTGCGGGTGTTTCCAGGCGTCGACGATGCGCTGCCACACGGAGAGATCCGCCGGGCGGGCGAGGATGTCGAGCTTGTGGCAGACGATCTCGTCGAGCATCTGCTCGTGCAGCAGCAAGGGAATGCGGTAGATGGTGTCGGCATCGCGCGACTCGATCACCGCCTCGGGGCGCACGTTACAGAAGAGCGCGATCTTGCGCCGCTCTTCCTCGGGAATGGGCCGGTCGGCGCGGCACAGCAGGATGTCGGGCTGGATGCCGATCTCGCGCAATTCCTTCACCGAGTGCTGCGTGGGCTTGGTCTTGAGCTCGCCGGCGGCGGCGATGTAGGGCAGCAGCGTGAGATGGATGTAGCACACGCCCTGCGGGCCCAGCTCGATGCCCATCTGCCGGATGGCTTCGAGGAAGGGCAGCGATTCGATGTCGCCCACCGTGCCGCCCACCTCGACGATGGCCACGTCCGCCCCTTCGGCGCCGCGCTCGATGAAGCGCTTGATCTCGTCGGTGATGTGCGGGATCACCTGCACGGTCTTGCCGAGGTATTCGCCGCGGCGCTCCTTGCGGATGACGGATTCGTAGATCTGGCCGGTGGTGAAGTTGTTGCGCCGGCTCATCTTGGCGTGGGTGAAACGCTCGTAGTGGCCGAGGTCGAGGTCGGTCTCGGCGCCGTCTTCGGTGACGAAGACTTCACCGTGCTGAAACGGGCTCATGGTGCCCGGATCGACGTTGATGTAAGGATCGAGCTTGAGGTGGGTGATGCGGATGCCGCGCGATTCGAGGATGGCCCCGAGCGAGGCAGCGGCGATCCCCTTGCCGAGCGAGGAGACCACGCCGCCGGTCACGAACACGTACTTGGTCATGGGAACGTGGATTGGCTGGAAAAGCGAATGATAGCCGATCCCGGCCGCTTCGCGAACGCTCCGCGCCTCAGCGGATCAGGGTGCGCAGCACTTCGCGGAAGACGTCCGTGCCGCCGCGCTCGAGCCATTCGAAGGCCACCATCTCGCGACAGACCACCACCGCCCCTGCCTGACGCATCCGCTCGAGCGCGAGCAGACGATCCTCGGCGCGGCGCGAGCCGACCGCCTCGGCCACCACGAAAACCTGCTTTCCCGTTTCGAGCAGATCGAGCACCGTCTGCAAGACGCACACGTGGGTCTCGGTACCGGCCACGACCACCTGACCGGAACGCCCCACCGCGGTGTGCGCGAGCACACCGTCGCGCACTGCCGAGAAAGCGGTCTTGCGTACCCGCTCGGCCGAAGGAGGCAGCAGTTCGAGCAACTCCGGCGCCGTTTCGCCGATCTTGTCGGGAAAATGCTCGCTCACGACCACCGGCACGTCGAGCATGCCGGCGAGCCGCAACAGCCAGGCGGCGGCCTCACACACCCGCTGCCCGTCGGCGATGGCCGGCAAAAGCCCCGTTTGAATATCTACGACGAGCAACGTCGCCTCTGCCGTGCACATTTTCATGGGGTTCTCCTTTGTCACTCCTTCAACTCGGCACGATCGCGGAAGTATTCGAGCGCCTCCGGATTGGCGAGCGCCTCGACGTTTTTCACCGGCTGGCCGTGCACCACCTGGCGCACCGCGAGTTCGACGATCTTGCCGCTCTTGGTGCGCGGGATGTCCGGTACCTGCACGATCTTGGCCGGAACGTGGCGCGGGGTGGTGTTGTCGCGGATCACGCGGCGGATTTTTTCCTGCAAGGTCTCGTCGAGTACCAAGCCTTCGCGCAGGCGCACGAAGAGCACGACCCGCACGTCGCCCTGCCAATCCTGGCCGATGACGATGGACTCCTCCACTTCGGGCAGTTTCTCCACCTGACGGTAGATCTCGGCCGTGCCGATGCGCACCCCGCCGGGATTGAGCGTGGCGTCCGAGCGGCCATAGATGATGAAACCGCCGTGGATCGTTTCCTCGCAGTAATCGCCGTGGCACCACACGCCGGGGAAGCGCTCGAAGTAGGCGGCGCGGTACTTGCTGCCGTCCGGGTCGTTCCAGAATCCGAGAGGCATCACGGGGAAAGGACGGGTGCACACGAGCTCGCCTTTCTGCCCGACGACGGGATTGCCGTTCTCGTCGAACACCTGCACCGCCATCCCCAACCCCTTGCACTGGATCTCCCCGCGCCACACGGGCAGCGTCGGGTTGCCCAGCACGAAACAGGAGACGATGTCGGTGCCACCGGAGATCGACGACAGGCACAGGTCGCGCTTGATGCGGGTATAGACGTAATCGAAGCCCTCGGGCATGAGGGGGCTGCCGGTACTGAACATCGCGCGTACCGTGTCGAGCCGATGGGTTTCGATCGGCGCGAGCCCCTTTTTCGCCGCCGCGTCGAGGAATTTGGCCGAGGTGCCGAAATGCGTCATGCGCTCGGCGTCGGCGTAGTCGAAGAGGATGGCGCCGTCCTTGACGAACGGCGAGCCGTCGTAGAGCAGCAGCGTCGCCTCCGAGGCCAGCCCCGAAGCGAGCCAGTTCCACATCATCCAGCCGCAGGTGGTGAAGTAGAAGAGCCGGTCGTCGGGTTTGACGTCGCCGTGCAGCTTGTGCTCCTTGAGGTGCTGCAGCAGCACCCCGCCGGCACAATGCACGATGCACTTGGGCAGCCCCGTGGTGCCGGAGGAATACAGGATGTAGAGCGGATGATCGAACGGCAGGCGCACGAAGTCGATCTCGGTCGCCTCACGGTGCGGCGCGGTGAACTCGGCCCAGCCCAGCGCGCGATCGATCATCGAGAAATCGGGCAGCGCCTCGAGGTAGGGCGTGACCACGACCCGGCGCACCGAAGATAGACCAGGTACCACCTCGGCCACCTTGCCGCGGATATCGACCGCCTTGCCGTTGTACCAGTAGCCATCGACGGTGAAGAGCACCTTCGGCTCGGTCTGGCCGAAGCGATCGAGCACCCCTTGCACGCCGAAATCGGGGGAAGCGGAGGTGAAGATCGCCCCCAGGCTTGCCGTGGCAAGCATGGCGATGATCGTGTGCGGCATGTTGGGCATGTAGGCCGCGACCCGATCGCCGCGCGTCACCCCCGCTTCGGCCAACGCCCGGGCCACACGCGCCACTTCGAGATACAGCTCTTCCCAGCTCCAGCGCTGCTTGACTCGATCCTCGCCCCAGAAAACCATCGCCTCGCGCGTGTCGCGTCGGCGCAACAGATTTTCGGAAAAATTGAGCCGCGCCTGTGGGAACCAGCGCGCCCCCGGCATCTTGTGACCATCGACGAGCACCACCTCGCCCCGCTCGCCGACCACGCCGCATTCGTCCCACACCGAGACCCAGAATTCTTCGGGATGCTCGATGCTCCAGCGATGCAAGGCCGCGTAGTCGGGAAAACTCCGGTTCCAGCGCGCTTCGACGTGGCGGGTAAACGCCGTGATCGTGGCGCTCGCCACGCGTTCGGCCGAAGGAACCCAGATGGGGTTCGTCTCGCTCATGTCCTTCCTCCTCTTTCTTGAATTTATTATGATTTTTTGCCGCTGCCTCAACCGGAAGCACTCATCAACGCCCGGCGCAGGTCGTCGGGCAAGGGCGTGGAGCGGCCGGTCGCGGCGTCCACCCACACCATCTTACCGGAACCCGTGGCGTAGAGGGTCTCGTCGCCGACCAAGCGCAGCTCGTACCAACTCGTCACGCTGGAGCGTCCCGGCTCACCGGCATACACCGTGACCTCGCACACGGCCGGATAGGTGACCGGCTTGAGGAAATTGCAGTCTGCATGCACCAGTACCGGCGAGGGCGACACGCCGGCCACCACCCGATAGCCCAGCGCCTCGAGCCATTCCACGCGCGCCTGTTCGAAATAACGAAAATAGATCGTATTATTCACATGGCCGAAGGCGTCCATGTCGCCCCAGCGCACGGGGATGGTGGTCGTCAAAACTTTCCGGGCATGGGCCGGGCGGTGTGTCATGATCGATCCTCCTCGAATGTGTGATTGATCGTCGGCCCTTTTTCTGCCAACATACGGCAGCGTATGGCCTCTCATCTCATTGTAGCGCGAGGACTCCCGAAGATGGAACGAGAAGCGATGGAATTCGACGTGGTGATCGTCGGCGGCGGCCCGGCGGGGCTGGCGGCAGCGATCCGTCTCAAGCAGCTCTGCGCCGAGAAAGGGCAGGATTTCTCGGTGTGCGTGATCGAGAAAGGGGCGGAATTGGGGGCGCACACGATGTCGGGCGCCGTGCTCGATCCGCGTTCGCTCACCGAGCTCATCCCTGACTGGAAGGAACGCGGCGCGCCGGTAAAAACCGCGGTGCGCGAAGATCGCTTCCTCTTCCTCAAGGAAAGCGGAGCGATGAAAGTGCCCAACGCCCTGCTGCCGCCGTGTTTCCAGAACCACGGCAACTACATCATCCGCGCCGGATTCCTCGTCAAGTGGCTGGGCGAGCAGGCCGAAGCCATGGGCATCGACGTCTATCCCGGCTTCGCCGCCGCCGACGTGCTCTACGATGACGCAGGTCGCGTACTCGGCGTGGTCACCGGAGACATGGGCCTGCAAAAAGACGGCACTCCGGGGCCCAACTACCAGCCGGGCATGGAGCTGCGCGCGCGCTACACGCTCTTTGCCGAAGGCTGCCGCGGGCATCTGGGCAAACGGCTCGAGCAGCGCTTCAAGCTGCGCGAAGGGCGCGATCCGCAAGCCTACGGCATCGGCATCAAGGAGCTATGGGAAATCGACCCGGCCAAGCACGAACCGGGTCTGGTGATGCACACCGCCGGCTGGCCGCTCGACCCCGACACCTACGGCGGCTCCTTCTGCTACCACCTCGACGACGGCCCTCTGGTGGCGATCGGCTTCGTCGTCGGCCTCGACTACCGCAATCCCTATCTCTCGCCCTTCGAGGAATTCCAGCGGCTCAAGACCCACCCCGCCATCCGCTCCATGCTCGAAGGCGGCAAACGCGTCGCCTACGGCGCGCGGGCGCTAGTGGCCGGCGGCCTGCAGGCGCTGCCCAAGACGGTCTTCCCCGGCGGCGCGCTCATCGGCGACGACGCGGGCTATCTCAACGCCTCGCGCATCAAGGGAATCCACGCGGCGATCAAATCCGGCATGCTGGCGGCGGAAGCCGCTTTCACCGCGCTCGCCGCCGGCCGGGCCCACGACGAGCTCACCGAGTACCCGCAGGCTTTCGAGCGCAGCTGGTTGCACGAAGAGCTCTACCGCGCCCGCAATTTCAAGCCGCTCATGAAAAAGGGCCTATGGGCCGGATCCCTGCTCTTTGGCATCGACCAGATGGTCTTCCGCGGCAAGGCGCCCTGGACGCTGCACCGCGACACACCCGATCACGCCCTGCTCAAGCCCGCCGCCCAATGCACGCCCATCGCCTATCCCAAGCCCGACGGCGTGCTCACCTTCGATCGGCTCTCCTCGGTCTTCCTCTCCAACACCAACCACGACGAGGACCAGCCCTGCCACCTCGTGCTGCGCGATCCCAAAGTGGCGATCGACGTCAATCTCGAGATCTACGATGCCCCCGAGCAGCGCTACTGCCCGGCCGGAGTCTATGAGATCGTGCGCGAGGACGGCACGCCACGCCTGCAGATCAACGCACAGAATTGCGTGCACTGCAAGACTTGCGACATCAAGGACCCGACGCAGAACATCGACTGGGTACCGCCGCAAGGTGGCGAAGGACCGATCTACGTCGGCATGTAACGGCTGCCTCGAAAAACCGTCGCGAGCGGCTGCAGGGTCGGTACCCAGAGTGCCGAGTGCAAGACCCGCTGCGAACGGTAGGCGGCGGGCACCCGGGCACCGGAGAACGCCGCCAGATGGCCGCGCAGCAGGTCATTCGAGGCGCCCTGAAACGCTTTCCCGGCGCCAGCCGGGGGCCCTTGCTACTCCAGCACGCGACGTGCGTTCAGGGGTTGAACCGGGCGGTTGTTTTTGCCCGTAAGGGCGCGGAAGGACCGTAGCTGCTCCTCGCTCGCCTCGACCGCTTCCGACATCACGTACCAACGCACCCCTTCACTGCAGGGAGGCGTCGTGAGCGAACCGTTATACCGATAGTAGTCGGCCGAAGGCGGCAGAATCTTGCTCCAATCGATCGGCCGTTTGGAACCATTTTTTTGCTTCGCCGCCGCGAGAATCTCGTCGAGCAAGGGATGGGCCTGTCCAGGGCGGAACCAAATGGCCACCACGGCCGGATTCCCCTCCTTGTCCCGATGGATCAGCTGTGCTTCCAACGGATAATGATTGCCTCCATCGGTATGTTCGCTGGGCGTATGGAACTGCACGGTCTCGAGCGTAAAGCGGCGCTGCTCGACTTGTATCGTGGCCTTGGGCACCAGGGGTCTTGCCGTAACGAGGGAGTTCTCCACCCGCAGCCGGGTGTCGAGCGCAAGGTAATGAAATTCGATCGCCCGCAGGTCGGTGGTGAGCACCTCTTCGAGCCGGATGTCGATGGGCGATTGATTCTTTCCCAACCCACACCAGAAATATTGCCGCGACAGCTTCGCCCACCGTTCCGGCCCTCTCTCCCCGGAGTAATCCCAGCGAGGCGAAGAGGGGCGAGCAGGGCGAACGGGTTTGGGTTCGACGGAGAGCTCCTTGGGCTTGACCTCGGTTTTCTCTTCGGGCCCCGACTGCGGGCGAACCGACTCCGGCTCACCCGCGCGCTCCACCCCTTCGACCAGGGACTCATGGACGCCGGCCTGCGCTCGAACCGTGGCCGGGACGTCGGACGCAGCGGTGTCTTCCTGCCCCAGAGCGGGCACGACCACCATCAACGGTACGACCCCCCACCACCAGCGCCACTTCCCTGATGCCCGTAGACCCAGCATGATGACATTCTCCCTGATCGAATCGGCTCACACATCGGGGATGCCGACACCCCGACGCGAGATTATCGCCGATCCCGATCGGTAATGCAGTATCCACCAAGCCAGAGCGCCCATCCGGTAGAATAACATCAGCCAAACGAGAGACCCTACGATGACATCCTCCAACTACCCTCATCCCCTCATCGCCCGTGAAGGCTGGCCTTTCATCGCCGCCGCCATCTTCCTTGCCCTGATCGTACAGATCACCGGAGGCTTTTGCTGGGCATGGCCCCTGTGGCTATTGGCGCTCTTCGTGATCCAGTTTTTCCGCGACCCTCCCCGCCCCGTCCCCGCCGAGCCCCTGGCCGTACTTTCCCCGGCCGACGGGCGCATCGTAGCCATCGAGCCGGCACGTGACCCCTGGCGCGACTGCGACGCGCTCAAAATCAGCGTCTTCATGAACGTGTTCAACGTGCATTCGAACCGCAGCCCGATCGACGGCACCGTCGTCGCCCGCTGGTATCACCCCGGCAAGTTCCTCAATGCGGCGCTCGACAAAGCGTCCAGTGAAAACGAACGCAACGCCCTGCATCTGCGCAGCGACACCGGACACGAACTCACCTGCGTCCAGGTCGCCGGTCTGGTGGCGCGCCGTATCCTGTGCTACGTCGAACCGGGTGATCGACTCGCGCGCGGACAGCGTTACGGATTCATTCGCTTCGGCTCGCGCGTCGACCTCTACCTACCACCGGAGAGCCGCCCACGGGTCGTCTTCGGTGAGAAGGTCAAGGCAACGAGCACGATTCTCGCCGAATTCCCTGCGGCAGAACACGAGGCCACCCCATGACCGAAGAACACGAATGTGCCACGCCGCCCAAGCGCCGCGGCATCTACCTCCTTCCCAACCTCTTCACCACGGCGGCACTCTTTGCAGGTTTTTTCGCCGTGGTGCAAGCACTCGACGGACGGTTTCAAACCGCAGCGGTCGCGATCTTCGCCGCCATCGTGCTCGATGGACTCGATGGGCGCATCGCGCGCCTCACCCACACCCAGAGCGAATTCGGCGCCCAATACGATTCCCTCTCCGACATGGTCTCCTTCGGCGTCGCCCCCGCCGTGCTGAGCTACACTTGGGCACTGCACTCCCTGGGCAAGATCGGCTGGATCGTCGCTTTCCTCTACTGCGCTGGTGCCGCACTACGCCTGGCTCGATTCAACACCAACATCGGGGCGCTCGACAAACGCTACTTTCAGGGGTTGCCCAGCCCGGCCGCCGCCGCGCTGGTGGCCGGATTCGTCTGGGTAGCCCACGACCTGGAATGGACCGGAACCGAGCTACGCTGGCTCGCTGCCATCCTCACCGCCTTTGCCGGAATCACCATGGTCACCAACATTCTCTACTGGAGCGGCAAGAGCATCGATCTGCGTCGATCCTTTCCCTTCGTGGCCGCCGCGAGCGTGGTGCTCGCCTTCGCCCTCGTGTCGATCTATCCGGGGCTCCTCTTCCTGCTCTTTCTCGGCTATGCGCTTTCCGGCTACGTGCTCGCCCTCTGGCGCTGGCGCCACAAACGCAAACCCGATGAACCCATCGAATGACTTTCCGTGTGGCCACTGCGCCGGCATTGCGCGGCGCGTTCATTCTGCGCCTCGTCGGCTTCGCGCCACGACCACGCGCAGAGCCTCTATACCCGAGCATCGCAGCAATCATAGTTTTTTTCAATGATGAAAAAGCTTGCTTCGATACGAATTTCCGTGTAGATTTTTTCGCATGAATACGCGCAGCGTCTTGCCTCGCTCATTCCTTCTCACGGCTGGCCTACTGCTGGGTCCGCTGCTGCGCCTCGCGCGCTAAATACACTCTCCCCCTCCCCTCCTGTCATCCCTTCCGTCTGCCGCGACTCGCTCGTCGTGGCGGCGACCCCGTGTCGTTTCTTCAGGAGCAAAACGATGAAAGAGCATTTGATCATTTTCGACACCACCTTGCGCGACGGCGAGCAAAGCCCGGGCGCCTCCATGACCAAGGAAGAAAAACTGCGCATTGCGCGCCAGCTCGAGCGCATGCGGGTCGACGTGATCGAGGCAGGATTCGCCGCTGCCTCCCCTGGTGATTTCGAGGCCGTGCGTGCCGTGGCCGAAGCGATCAAGGAATCCACCGTCTGCTCGCTTGCCCGCGCCAACGAGGCCGATATCGAACGTGCCGCCGAGGCCATTCGTCCGGCCAAGCGCCAGCGCATCCACACCTTCATCGCTACCAGCCCCATTCACATGGAGAAAAAACTGCGCATGACGCCCGACGAGGTCGTCGCGCAGGCCGTCGAGGCGGTCCGTTTCGCCCGTCGTTTCACCGACGACGTCGAATTCTCGGCCGAAGACGCCGGTCGCTCCGAGCTCGATTTCCTGTGCCGCATCTTCGAGGCGGTGATTGAAGCCGGCGCCACCACGCTCAACGTCCCCGACACCGTCGGCTACACCCTGCCCCACGAATACGCCGAGAAGATCCGCCGTCTCATCGAGCGTGTACCCAACTCCGATAAGGCGATCTGGTCGGTGCATTGCCACAACGACCTAGGATTGGCAGTCGCAAACTCGCTCGCGGCCGTGCTCGCCGGCGCACGCCAGGTGGAATGCACCATCAACGGCCTGGGCGAGAGGGCCGGCAACGCCGCGCTCGAGGAAATCGTGATGGCAGTGCGCACGCGCCAGGACGCCTTCCCCTGCGACACGCGCATCGACGCCACGCAGATCGTACCCACCTCCAAGCTCGTGTCCACCATCACGGGCTTCCCGGTGCAACCGAACAAGGCCATCGTCGGCGCGAACGCCTTCGCCCACGAATCGGGCATCCACCAGGACGGCGTGCTCAAGCACCGCGAGACCTACGAGATCATGCGCGCCGAAGACGTGGGCTGGACGGCCAACAAGATCGTGCTCGGCAAACACTCCGGCCGCCGTGCCTTCCGCGCCCGGCTCGAGGAGCTCGGCATCGAGATCGGCTCGGAAGAGCAGCTCAACCAAGCCTTTGCCCGCTTCAAAGATCTGGCCGACAAGAAACACGAGATCTTCGACGAAGACCTCTTCGCCCTCATGGCCGAAGAACCCACCCCCAGCGAACAGGAACGCATCCGGCTCGTCTCGACCATGATCCATTCCGAGACGGGAGAACCCCCACACGCCAAACTCACGCTCGCGATCGACGGCAAAGAATATTCCACCGAAGCCGACGGCTCGGGGCCGGTGGATGCCGCCTTCAAGGCGATCGAAGCCCTGGTGCATAGCGGCGCCGAGCTGGTGCTCTATTCAGTGAATGCCATCACGCAAGGAACCGACGCCCAGGGTGAAGTCACGGTGCGACTGAGCAAAGGCGGACGCATCGTCAATGGCCTGGGAGCCGACACCGACATCATCGTCGCCTCGATCAAGGCCTACATCAACGCCCTCAACAAGTTGCAGCACGACGCCGTACGCATCAACCCACAGCTGTGAGACCAGGCGGCTGCCACCTTCGGTAGCCGCCGTTCACAGCCCAGAAAAGTCGCCCGGCCGCGAAACGGCGTTGGGAGCCCGTGTGCGCTCGGCCATCTGCATGACGGGGGCCGCCTCCCGCGCCCCCGTTCGCCATCTCCCGCGCAAACGGCCGTGATGTCGTTTCGAGGCAGCCTATGCCTTCCCGCGCTGCCCCGAGCGCCGAGCAAAAGCGAGCAATGCCACGAAGAGGGCGAATGCAAGGAGCGCCTCTATCTTGGCGAAAAAACCCGCCCCCCCGCCATCACTCCAGCGCATCACCCCTTCGGCGACATAGAAAACACTCACGAGGCTAGCCCACTGCGCCGTGTAGCGGCGGCCGCGCCACAATCCGGGCAGCGCGGCAGCGATCGGTAAAGCTTTCAAGGTGAGCCAAGACCCTCCGGGACGCAGAGGGGCAAACCAACCCTCCCACAGCACGCACCAAAGCGCCAGTACGAGCGCCAGTACGAAAGCCGCCAGCGCCCACTCGTCACGTTTTCCCATACAATCCCCATTGATACGACCATGGCGCTTCGTCGCTCGAGCAGAAGGCCCTCATGTTCATTTCCCGCACGATGTACCCGATTCGATGGCTACGCCTCTTTGCTCGGCGCTTCCTGCACACCGTGTACCGTGCCGACTGCCTCATGGTAGCCGCAGCCCTGACGTATACCACGTTGCTCGCGCTGGTCCCTCTCCTGACGATCACCGTGCTCGTCTTTCACAATTTTCCGGCCTTCGAGAAAGTCGGCGAATCGCTAGAGGAGTTTCTCAGCGCCAACCTTTTGCCCGAAGCCGTCTCGCGCCTCGTCACACTCTACAGCCGCGAATTCATCGCCAATTCGACCAAACTCTCGATGATCGGCACCGTGATGCTCATCGTCACGGCACTGATACTCTTGTCGACCATCGAATCGGCCTTCAACCGCATCTGGCGCGTACGTCGCGCACGTACCCTCGGCGCACGCCTGGTCACCTACTGGTTCGTCCTGACCGCGGGGCCCCTGCTATTCGGCATTGGCGTCTACCTGACCACACAGCTGGCCAAGGAATCGCTCAAGCTCACGGGGCACGTCGGGCTGGCCACGCCACTCGTCTCCTTCTTCCTGATCTGGGGCTTTTTTTGGGCGCTCTATCAACTCGTCCCGCATCGCCCGGTACGATCTCGCGATGCACTCCTCGCTGCGTTCATCACCACAGGAGCCTTTCTGTTCCTCCAACGAGGATTTGCCATATTCATCGCCCGTTTCGCCACATACGACCTGGTCTATGGCGCGTTCGCCGCCTTGCCGATCTTTCTCGTCTGGATTTATCTGCTCTGGACGATCATCCTTCTCGGGGCAGCCTTGGCCGCCACACTCGGTGCGCTCTCGTCCTCACGCTTGCGGCCCGATACACTCGAACCCGATTCGGCCTCCGCGCAGACCGACGAAGCAGGAGATCAATCCTCCATGAAGGGATCGACCTCGAACTGAAACACTTCGAGGTCGCGTGTCTGCGCCTCGAACCGGATGAAATGCACCTGCCGCAACAGCCACTTCCCCACGGCCGACTCGCTGGCCTCGACCAATTTCGGACCGCAAACGGTCCCCTTCGTACAGACGAGCGCCGATTGCAGACGCAAGGGAGGCGCTTTGCGCACCGACAAAGCCATTTGCGCCGAAGTACCCGCTGGCAAGGGTTTCTCCTGTCCCAGCGCGACCGGTTCGGGATCGAATCCCAAGGCCTGGATACCCATCTGCAAACCGTTGGGATGCTGCCTCAACCAGCGTACCAACGCCAGCACCCAGCGCACATCCCCCCCTACGCGGATCGCGACGATCTGTCCCGGAAAAAAAATCGGCGCCTCGTTGTCCGTCCAGCGCAACTCATAGCCGCTGATGCTCACATCGGTGACGCGAACCGGATGGATGGTAGCTGGCAAGCCGAGACGATGGGACAACACAGCCTCCCAGCCGACGAGTAACTCGGCCATGG
Source organism: Tepidiphilus sp. J10 (assembly GCF_006980785.1). Lineage (NCBI taxonomy): Bacteria > Pseudomonadati > Pseudomonadota > Hydrogenophilia > Hydrogenophilales > Hydrogenophilaceae > Tepidiphilus > Tepidiphilus sp. J10. Next base: position 28,139 of record NZ_SBHP01000008.1, on the reverse strand, counting down.
CATCGAAAGGCTTGCGCGGCAGGCGACGCTGCCAGCCGTAACGCCAACGATCGAGCAATTCACGCAACAAGGCCGCCCGTCCGTCCGCACTCAAGCCACCCTCCTGATGCCGACGCGTTGCCCAGCCCCCCCCTTCGAGCAGGTGGATCTCCTCTTCTGCCCGTTTGGCGAGCTCTTCGAGCGAAAAAAACAAGGTGGCCCGAGGAGCGTTCTCACGCCCAAAGAACCACGCTCTCGGTTCCGGCGGCTCGTCGAGCGACAAAGACATCACGAAACCATCTTCCTGACTCTGGCCCGAGCCGTACAGGACAATGACGGGCGATGCGCTCTGAATCCAACGTAGCGCCCATAAAAGCTCTTTTCCGTCCATGAATCGAGGATCGGCCGCGGCCAGCGCGAGTAACCACGCCAGCTCTCCGCGTACGGGCTCCTTGTCCGCATAAGCATGGCCCAGCTGCGTGAGGAGGCGCCAGAATCCCGGTGGCAAGACGATCCGGGTCATGGTCGACAACAGATAGAGACGCAACGCGAACCCGGCAAAGAATTTGCCCGCCAACTCGTTACGCCTGGCATCGGGAAGCCACTCTTCGAGACGATCCACCGCCGTCGTCATGAACCGATGCAGAGCGAGCACGTCGCTGGCGGGCAGAGGAAAAGTCAAGGCCACCGAATGATGAAGCAGCTCATCGATCGAGGCCAGCAAAGGCCTGCCCTCTTCGGCCAACCAAGCGGAATCCGTCCGTATGCGTATGCGTTCCAGACGGCGGCGTAGCGCCTCGATTTCCCGTTCATCGATCATGGCATAATCACTTGGAGCATGTGGGGCGATTCTACACCGCCCTTCATTTTCCCAGTACAATCGGCGGCACGTGCGCCAGGGTGGTGAAATCGGTAAACACAGCGGACTTAAAATCCGCCGCCGTGAGGCTTGGGGGTTCGAATCCCCTCCCTGGCACCACAGACACCGTTCAGGCGTTTTTTGCGTCCCGATGAATCGCACTATCTGCTGAAAATCAAGCAGTCATCTTTTTCTGTGCCCTTCACCCAACCCCAAGCTTTTGCATGTCTCCCGCATAAGGACGCGGTACTTTTCGAGTATCTGCTTTCCGTGACACCCATTTCTGGCGTGGTACGCTCGAGGCAGGTACCGGCACAAGCAGACGCCATTGTCGACCCAATTGGGCAACCCGTGGAAAACACTTGCTTGCCCTCTAACGATTCATTGAAAACAAATGAAATTTGGCGGAGGCGGTGAGATTCGAACTCACGAGGGGCGCAAACCCCTGGCGGTTTTCAAGACCGCTGCCTTCAACCGCTCGGCCACGCCTCCGGGCGCCGGCACCTTGCGCGCCGGCGAGGACGATTCTACCGCACATTCAAGCGAATGCCGTCGCCCCGCTACCACCCAGCTCCACCCGCAGGGCAGCGGCAAGCGTCGCCGAGGGATGCACCACGGCATGCTGCGAAGGGCCGCGGCGGCGCGGTGGGGCCCAGATGGCGTCGGGGAAGTGGGTGTCGTCGCGGTAGCGGGGAATCACGTGCCAGTGTAGATGCGGCACCATGTTGCCCAGGCTGGCGAGATTGATCTTGTCCGGGCTCATGAGGCGGCGCAGCACGCGTTCCGTGCCAAGCACCACCCGCCACAGGTGCATGCAATCGTCCGCGTCGAGATCCGTCATCTCGGCGACGTGCTCGTTCCAGATCACGCGCAGATACCCCGGATAATCGGTATGGCGGACGTCGATGACGCGACAGCGGCCATCGCGCCACAGCACCTCTTCCTCATTCTCAAGGCATAGAGGGCAACTATCGGGATGATTTGATCGAATCGGCATCATTTGGTCCTAGCGAGAGGGATTTCGACAATATAATCCCTGCATCTGCTCGACGCAATCGATGCCATGAATACGCCATCCGACTCCGCTTTCCAGCTCCAATGGCGCGAGGCGCTTTCGGTGAAGAATGATGCCATCGATCGCGACCATCGCCGTCTCATCGGGCTCATCAACCGGGTACAGAGCATGCTGGCGCACGACAGTTCGGTCGGCGAACTCACCCAGGCACTGGACGAACTCGCCGACTATACCGCTACGCACTTTCGGCGTGAAGAGGCGATCCAGCAGGCCATCGGTTACCCCGAGGCCCGGTCTCATGCGATGCAGCATCGAGACCTCACCCATCAGTTGCATACGATCACCGCCGAGATTCTCTCCCTGGCTCATGGCGGCAATACGGTACATGCGCTCGCACCCGAACTGCGGCAACGCATTCTGAATCTGTTTCGCGAATGGCTCATCAGCCATATCATTCAGCAGGATTTGCGGTACAAACCCTGGCTCGAACGTTTCCCTTCCGACTGGACGCCGGCAACAGTGCAGAGCGGGGCAGAAAGATAAAATCTCATTTGCATCGAAATACCCCCCTTCCGCTCATGGAAAAGCATGTCCGACGATACCATCCCCACTCATGCATTCCACCTTCACTGGCGAGACGAACTATCGGTCCACAATGATGCCATCGACTGCGATCACCGCTGGCTGATCGAGCTCATCGACCGCATCCAGTCGTTGATCCTCCGGCGCGCCTCGCTCGCCCGACTCACCGTCGCGCTCGACGAACTCGCCCGCTACACCGAAGAGCACTTCACACGCGAAGAGCAGATCCAGCAGGCAGCGGGTTACCCCGACCTCGACGAACATCGCCGCTCACACGAAAAGCTCGAGCGGCAGCTGACCGACATCACCGCCCGCATTCTCGCCCAGCCGGTCGAGCGAACCACGCTCGATGCGCTCGATGACGACACCCGCCGTGCGCTCCTCAATCTGCTGCGATCCTGGCTGATCGATCACATCATCAGGGAAGACCTCCAATTACGTCCGTGGTTGGAACGGTTTCCCCGTGACTGGAACCCGGCCTCGCCCCCTTCCTGCCCTCCTCAAAAAGAGCCCTCCACGACCGCGCCCGGCTAAAATCCCGATTCCGGGAACGAAACACCAAGGAGAGGACGATGACGGCAAGCCACTGGATCCTGCTCGCGCTGGGCGGGTTCGGCGCCGGTGCGATGAACGCGATCGCCGGCGGCGGCACCTTCCTCTCCTTTCCCGCGCTGCTCGCGATCGGCCTGCCGCCGGTCACCGCCAACGCAAGCAACTCGGTGGCCTTGTGGCCGGCGAGCCTGGCGAGCGCCTGGGCCTATCGCCGCGAGCTCGCCCGCTACCGCCAGCACCTACCGCGTCTGACCTTGGCCGCGTTTCTCGGCGGTGCGCTGGGCGGTGGCTTGCTGCTGGTGACGAGCAATGCCCTCTTCGCTCGCCTCGTCCCCTGGCTACTGCTCACGGCCACGCTCCTCTTCGCGCTCGCCCCGCGCATCAACCGCTGGCTGGAGGCGCGTCGCCGCGCTGGCCCGCGGCAAACGTTGGGCTGGGGCGGGACGATCTTCCAGCTCCTCGTGTCGGTCTATGGCGGATTCTTCGGCGCCGGCATGGGTATCGTGATGATCGCCGCCATCGCCATGCAGGGCATCGAGGACATCAACGAGATCAACGCGCTGAAGAACTGGCTCTCGGCGGTGATCTACAGCGTGGCCGCCCTCACTTTCACCCTGGGCGGCGCCGTGAGCTGGCCGCACACGCTGGTGGTGCTCCTGGCCGCCGCCGCGGGCGGCTATCTCGCAGGACGCATCGCCCGCCGGCTGCCGGCGATTTGGCTGCGCCGCTTCATCCTCTTGGTAGGAACGGCACTCACGCTTTATTATTTCTTTTTTTGATCGAGAAGAGAGGGAAACCCCATGACCATCGCCTTGCCCCAAGGCGTGCAACTGCACGCACCGCTCCATCCCCGTTTCGACGAGATCCTCACGCCCGAGGCGCTCGAGTTCGTCGCCAAGCTCCACCGCCGTTTCGAACCCCGCCGCCAGGAGCTGCTGCGCGCGCGCAACGAACGCCAGGCACGTATCGACGCCGGCGAGAAACCCGACTTCCTGCCCGAGACGCGCGCCGTGCGCGAGGGCGAGTGGAAAATCGCGCCGCTGCCCAAGGCGCTCGAATGCCGTCGCGTCGAAATCACCGGCCCGGCCGCCGACCGCAAGATGGTCATCAACGCCTTCAACTCGGGGGCGGACAGCTACATGACCGACTTCGAGGATTCCAACAGCCCCAACTGGTTCAATCAGGTGCAGGGGCAGATCAACGTCTACGACGCCATCCGCCGCAAAATCGACTTCGTGGCCGAAAACGGCAAGGAATACAAGCTCGCCGACAAGATCGCCGTGCTGCAGATCCGTCCGCGCGGCTGGCACCTCGACGAAAAACACGTCACCGTCGACGGCCAGCGCCTCTCCGGCTCGCTCTTCGACTTCGGCCTCGCCTTCTACCACAATGCCAAGGAGCAGCTCGCCCGCGGCCAAGGCCCCTTCTACTATCTGCCCAAGCTCGAAAGTCACCTGGAAGCGCGCCTGTGGAACGACGTCTTCTGCTTCGCCCAGGACGAACTGGGGCTGCCGCGCGGCACCATCAAGGCTACGGTGCTCATCGAGACGATCCTCGCCACCTTCGAGATGGAAGAGATCCTCTATGAGCTGCGCGACCACTCCGCCGGGCTCAATGCCGGGCGCTGGGATTACATCTTCTCCTGCATCAAGAAGTTCCGCAAGGACAAGGACTTCTGCCTGGCCGACCGCGCCCGCATCACCATGGAAGTCCCCTTCATGCGCTCCTATGCGCTCGCGCTCGTCAAGACTTGCCACAAACGCGGCGCGCCGGCCATCGGCGGCATGAGCGCGCTCATCCCGATCAAGAACGACCCGGAAGCGAACGAACGGGCGCTGGCCGGCGTACGTCACGACAAGCGGCGCGATGCCAACGACGGATTCGACGGCGGCTGGGTGGCCCACCCCGGCCTGGTCGACGTGGCCATGGAAGAATTCAAGGCGGTGTTGGGCGATCGCCCCAACCAGTGGGACAAGCAGCGCGACGAGACCTTCACCGCGCGCGACTTCCTCAATTTCCAGCCGGAGAAACCCATCACCGAGGGAGGGCTGCGCAACAACATCAACGTGGCCATCCATTATCTGGGCTCTTGGCTGGGCGGCAACGGCGCCGTGGCGATCCACAACCTGATGGAAGACGCCGCCACCGCCGAGATCGCCCGTGCCCAGGTCTGGCAGTGGATCTACAGCCCCAAAGGCGTGCTGGAAGACGGGCGCAAGGTCACGGTGGAGCTGGTGCGCTCGCTCATCCCCGAAGAGCTCGCCAAAGTCAAAGCGGAAGTCACGGCACAAGGGGAAGACACCGCCAACTACGACAAGGCGGCAAAGATCTTCGAGAAGATGGCGCTCACCGAGGAATTCCCGGAATTCCTCACGCTGCCCCTCTACGAAGAGCTACCCTGATTCTTCCCACGGTGCGTTTCTTCCCCGGGAAGGATCGTACGGACTTGGACCGCCCCGCTGCCCGCGGGGCGGTACGCATCCTTGCGCCAAAGGATGATTCGGCATGACGACCCGTCCCGTGCTGCCCTTGCGCTTGCTCCTTGCCCTGCGCCTCTGGTGGAAAGACGACGTCATCGAGCTCGGCCGCGAATGGCGCTGGAGTTTTCTCCCGCCGCTGATGGTCTACCTCGCAGCGGGCATCTCGGGGCTCACCGGCATTGCCGGTACGTTTTTCGTCAAGGAATACCTCGACCTCTCCGCGGCTTTCCTTGCCGCGCTCGGTTTTTGGGCGGGTATCCCGTGGGCGCTGAAGATGCCCCTGGGACACCTCGTCGATCTCTTCTGGCATCGCAAGGCGTTCTTCGTCTGGCTGGGCGCCGCTTTGATCGCCGCAAGCATGCTCATCATGATTGGCCTCACGAGCCAACGCGACGCGATGGCAGCGCTGTGGCCCGTCTCCTACTGGTACGTTCTCTCGGTGTTGCTCGCCCCGCTCGGCTACGTCCTTCAAGACGTGGTGGCCGACGCCATGACGGTCGAAGCCGTCCCCACGCGCGACGAGAACGGCGAACCGTTACCCGAGGCGCAAGTCAAGCTCATGCACACCACGCTGCAGACGCTTGGGCGCATCGCCATCCTCGGTGGCGGCGTGCTGGTGTCGATTGCCAACGTCCTCGTCTTCTCCGGCAGTGAAGCTTTGTCGATCGAGGAAAAAGCCCCCCTGTATGCACGTATCTATGAGTTGGCGCTCCTGATCCCCCTCGTGTCCGTTTCCGGCGTCATGCTGGCTTCACTGCTGCGCCGGCTCGAGCGGCGTCGTCATGCACGACTCGGGCTTGATCCGGTCTTATGGCCGGAGTTCGGTACGGAAGCCCCTGCACCCAACTGGCCGCTCTTGTGGGGCAGCCTCATCTTCGTCGTATTCACCCTCTCGATGGGGTTACTCGATTTTCCCGGCAATCAGGAAGTGATTTTCGTCGGCTCGTTGGCCGTGATCCTCTTCCTCATGCGCCGCCTCATGGGCGAACTCAGCCCCAACGCACGGCGAACGCTCGCCGGCACTGCGCTCGTAATCTTCGTCTTTCGCGCCACGCCCACCGCCGGCCCCGGACTCACCTGGTGGATGATCGACGAGCTCGCCTTCGATCAGTCCTTTCTCGCCAAGCTCTCGCTCATCGGCTCGGTGCTCACTTTGGCCGGACTTTTCATTTTCCGCCGCTTCATGGCCGAGCGCTCCATTCTCGACATCGTGGTGATCCTTTCGGTGATCGGCGCCCTGCTTTCCTTGCCCTATCTGGGGATGTACCACGGCCTGCACGAATGGACGAGCCAGATGACGAACGGCGTGGTCGATGCCCGTTTCATCGCCATCGTCAACACCGCCGTGGAATCTCCCTTGGGGCAGGTATCGATGGTTCCCATGCTCGCCTGGATCGCGCACTCGGCCCCCCAGCATCTCAAGGCGACCTTCTTCGCCGTGATGGCCTCGTTCACCAATCTGGCGCTCTCGGCGTCCGAACTCGGAACGAAGTATCTCAACACCCTTTTCGTGGTCACGCGGGAAGTACGCGCCCCCGACGGCACCATCCTCGTGCCGGCCGATTATTCCCAACTGGGAATGCTGCTCACGGCCGTGATCGCCATTGGCCTGATCGCGCCATTGGCCACCGTGTATCACGTCCGTCGTAGTGTGCGGCTGCAAGCCCAATGAACGCACCCGAGCACGACGACCGCCAAAATGCGGCTCGATGGTACTGGCAGCGTACCCGTCGGCTCACGCTGGCGCTACTCGCCCTGTGGCTCGCCTTCAATCTCGGCGTAGTGTGGTATGCCGAGGAGCTCAACACGCTCCTCATCGGCGGGGTCCCGCTCGGCTTTCTCCTGCTCTCGACGGTATCCTTGATACTGTTCACCGCGATCGCCACCGTCTATGCACTACTCACCAACCGATGGGAACGGCAAGTTCGCCACTGGGGCGAACGGGATGACGGCTGATACCAAAAGCGTGCAGAGACTATACCGTCTGTGAGGGGTTGCGCTCCTGCCCACCCTTACGCGGTTTGACCTGCCAGTGCGCCTGTCGCGCCAAGGCAAAATCGAAGAAGAGTTTCATCCAGAGAGTGGTACCCGCGATCGCCGTCCAGGTGCCGAAAGGCATGCCCACGGCAATGACCCCGAAGATGACATAAACCAGAATGCCTCCGGCCACGAGGTTGATCACGGCCGTATAAGGCGCATACTTCTCCGGATTGGGCGGCGGCTCACCACGCCGCAAGGCGACTTCGGAAAAATCCTTGAGAAACAGGATACGAAACGCCCGCCTCAACCAAATGAAAGAAAGCGGAAACAGCGACAAAAACAATATCCAATTCAGCACCAAACTCACGACGACGTGGACGTCCGCCATGGGATCCTCCTTCAAGCAAGACCGCCGGCCCTCGATTGGGCCGGCGGATTTCGTGGGGTCAAGACCCGCTCGTACTCAGTGGGCGCCCTTGATCACCTGGGACCCGCGAGGGACGCGGACGTTCTCGACCAGCTCCTGGATATGCGCCGGCGGCTCTTTGGTGAATTTATCGACGATGAAAGCGACGATGAAGTTCACGATGGCTCCGACCGAACCAAAGGCTTCCGGCGTAATCCCGAAGAAGCTGTTCGCCCCACCGATCAACCCGAGGTATTCGGTCCCCTTGATGAAGAAGATGCCTTTGTGCGCGAACACGTAGAAGAGGGTGACGAACAGACCGACGAGCATGCCGGCGATCGCCCCTTCCTTGTTCATCTTCTTGGAGAAAATACCCATCATGATCGCGGGGAAGAGCGAGGATGCCGCAATCCCGAAGGCAAGGGCCACGGTACCGGCCGCAAAGCCTGGAGGATTGAGCCCGAGATACCCCGCCACGAGGATGGCCACCACCATCGCGATCCGTCCGGTGAGCAGTTCCCCTTTCTCGTCGAGATCCGGTTTGAACACCCCCTTGACCAGATCGTGCGAGATCGCCGAAGAGATCGCCAGTAGCAAGCCCGCCGCCGTCGAGAGGGCCGCTGCGAGCGCCCCTGCCGCCACCAGACCGATCACCCAGCCAGGCAGCATGGCGATCTCCGGGTTGGCCATGACGATGATGTCGGCATTGACGTCTAGCTCGTTGCCTTTCCAGCCCACCTGCTCGGCTTTCTCCTGAAGCGCGGCGTTCTTGTCGTTGTAGTGCTGGATACGCCCGTCCCCGTTCTTGTCCGAGAATTTCAGCAGACCCGTCTGCTCCCAGCGCTTGAACCAGTCGGGGCGCTCGTCGTAGCGAATGCCCTGATCCGGAGCCACCAGCGGCTTGTTCTCCAGCGCGGCCGGGTAGACGGTGGCCAAGAGGTTGTAACGCGCCATCGCCGCCACCGCCGGAGCCGTGGTGTAGAGAATGGCGATGAACACCAGCGCCCAACCCGCGGACATGCGCGCGTCACGCACTTTCGGCACCGTGAAGAAGCGCATGATCACGTGCGGCAAACCCGCCGTCCCGATCATCAACGACAGGGTGTACATGAACATGTTGAGATAGCTGCCCGGCACCGACGTGGTGTACTTGCCAAAGCCGAGGTCGGTGACGATCTGGTCGAGCCGCTCGAGCAAATACAGATCACTGCCAGCGAGCTTGGAGCCAAGACCGAGCTGTGGGATCGGATTGCCGGTGAGCATCAGCGAGATGAAGATCGCTGGAACCGTGTAGGCGATGATCAGCACGACATACTGGGCCACCTGGGTGTAGGTGATCCCTTTCATGCCGCCGAACACGGCGTACATGAAGACGATCGCCATCCCGACGTAGATACCGACTTCGTTCGACACGTTGAGGAAGCGCGAAAAAGCCACGCCGACGCCGGTCATCTGGCCGATGATGTAGGTGATCGAGGCCACCAACAGGCAGATCACCGCCACCACCGCTGCGCTCTTCGAATAAAACCGGTCGCCGATGAACTGCGGCACCGTAAATTTGCCGAACTTGCGCAGGTAGGGAGCAAGCAGCATCGCCAGCAACACGTAGCCCCCGGTCCAGCCCATGAGGAACAAGGCTCCACCATAGCCCATGGTCGAAATGATGCCGGCCATGGAGATGAACGAAGCGGCGCTCATCCAGTCGGCGGCAGTGGCCATGCCGTTCATCACGGGATTGACCTGGCCTCCGGCGACATAGTACTCGGCCGTCGATCCCGCCCGGCTCCAAATCGCAATGCCGATGTACAGCGAGAACGACAGTCCCACCATCAAGTAAATCCAAGCTTGCACGGACATGATCGTCGCTCCTTATTCTTCGTGCACGTCGAATTCGCGATCGATCTTGTCCATCGCGTAGGCGTAGTAGAAGATCAATGCGACGAAGACGTACATCGATCCTTGATGGGCGAACCAGAACCCGAGCGGATAGCCGCCGAGATGGATCGAGTTGAGCGCGGGCGCAAGGATGATTCCCGCGAGGTAAGACACGATGAACCAGACGACCAGGACGATCGAGATCAATCGCAGGGTCGCCGACCAGTAAGCTTGCGGCGATTTATTCATTTTCCATCTCCTTCATCCTCTTCGGTAGCAAAAGAGTGCGAGCCTGGGCATCGATGCCACCCTGGCCCTATTAATCGTATAAATATCCGCTTACATAGAACTTACAGAAAAAACCCGCCTTGCGGCGGGTTTTCTTCTGTGCTGCACACGAAGCCAGGATCACATGCGGGCGATCATCGCCTCGCCGAAGCCAGAACAGCTCACTTCGGTGGCTCCTTCCATGAGCCGGGCGAAGTCGTACGTGACGATCTTGTCTTGGATGGTACGCTCCATCGCCTTGATGACCAGATCCGCCGCTTCTTTCCAGTCGAAGAAGCGCAGCATCATTTCGGCCGAGAGGATGAGCGAGCCGGGGTTCACCTTGTCGAGGCCGGCGTACTTCGGCGCCGTGCCGTGCGTGGCTTCGAACACGGCGTACAGGTCGCCGACGTTCGCCCCCGGGGCGATGCCGATGCCGCCCACCTGCGCCGCCAGCGCGTCCGAAATGTAGTCGCCGTTGAGATTGAGCGTGGCGATCACGTCGTATTCGGCCGGACGCAGCAGGATCTGCTGCAGGAAGGCGTCGGCGATCGCGTCCTTGACCACGATCTCGCGCCCCGTTTTCGGGTTGGTGAACTTGCACCATGGGCCGCCATCGATCGGCTGGGCGCCGAACTGCTCCTGCGCCACGCGGTAGCCCACGTCACGGAAGAGCCCTTCGGTGAACTTCATGATGTTGCCCTTGTGCACGAGGGTCACCGACTTGCGGTCGTTGTCGATGGCGTACTGGATCGCCGCGCGCACCAGGCGTGTGGTGCCCTCGATCGACACGGGCTTGATCCCGATTCCCGAGGTTTCGGGGAAACGGATCTTCTTCACGCCCATTTCGTTCTGCAGGAAGTCGATCACCTTGCGCGCACCGTCGGACTGGGCCGGCCATTCGATGCCGGCGTAGATGTCCTCCGTATTCTCACGGAAGATCACCATGTCGACGAGCTCGGGACGCTTGACCGGCGAAGGCACGCCGTTGAAGTAGCGCACCGGACGGATGCATTGATAGAGATCCATCTCCTGGCGCAGCGCCACGTTGAGCGAGCGGATGCCGCCGCCCACCGGCGTGGTCATCGGCCCCTTGATGGAAACGGCGAATTCCTTGAGCGCCGCGAGCGTTTCTTCCGGCAACCACTGGTCGGGCCCATAGACGCGCGTGGCTTTCTCGCCGGCGTAGACTTCCATCCAGTGGATCTTGCGCTTGCCACCATAGGCTTTCTCGACGGCCGCGTCGATGACCTTGATCATCACCGGTGTAATGTCGATCCCGATGCCATCGCCTTCGATGTAAGGCACGATGGGATTGTCGGGGATGGGCTGCCCCAATACGATTTTCTGGCCACCCGCAGGTACCTCGATCTTGGACTCGCTCACGGTCATTCTCCCTGATGTCATCATCGCGGGCATGCGACGGCCGCAGCTCACCCGCAGCCTCCGCCCCGCATCTTCCAGCGCCCCAGGGCGCCACCGTTTCGTATTATCCAATAAAATTCCACGATCCGAAAGAACGCCGCCCCCCAGCCCCCTCCGCCGCAAGGTATCATCGAGCACTTCGAACAACGACCCGCGCGGCCGCACGGCGGGGTGTGATGACCGGATGCCCGTGCGTCGATTCGACCGGGATCGCATCCCACGCACTCACGCTGCCCTGCCCCATGAAGGCTCGCGGCGATTTTTCGAGACACCCCGTTGTCGTCCTTCCAAGACGAGGAGTAGACGCGATGCAGTACCCTCTGCCGCCCGAACGTATCGCCGAGACCATGGCCCAGATGATGATCGAAGGGTTTGATCGTCATTATCGAATCTTCCGCGCCACCTCGGGACGAGCAAAAGAACTGTTCGAAGCCGGAGACTGGTCCAAGTTGCTCGAAGCGGTACGAGAGCGCGTGGAATTCTACGATCGGCGCGTCGAGGAGACCGTCGAGCGCCTGCGCCGCGCGTTCGACATCGCCAACCTCGACGATGCGATCTGGCAGCAAGTGAAGCTGCACTATATCGGCCATTTGCTCGAACACAAGCAACCGGAACTCGCCGAGACCTTCTTCAATTCGGTGACGACGAAAATCCTGCATCGCAGCTACTTCAACAATCAATACATTTTCGCCCGCCCGGCGATCTCCACTGAATACATCGAATCCTACCCGCCCGTCTATACCAGTTACTATCCCAAGGAAGAGGGGCTGCGACGCACCATCCGGCGCATCCTCGAAGATTTCGACTGGCAACGGCCTTTCGAGCATCTGGACCGCGACGTCGTCCATATCCTGCGCACCGTCAAACGCCATCTGGGCGGACGCTGGCCGGCACCCGAAGTCAACGCGCAAATCCAGGTGCTCTACTCTGCTTTCTACCGCAACAAGACCGCCTACGTCATCGGCAAGGCGATCAATGGGCACCAGGAATACCCCTTCGCGGTGGCCGTGCGCCACGGCAAATCGGGCATGCTGGTGGTCGACGCCATCCTGCTCGAAGCCTGGCGCATCTCGGTGCTCTTTTCGCTGTCGCGCGCCTACTTCCTCGTCGACATGGAAGTGCCTTCGGGCTATGTCAATTTCCTGCGTTCCATCATGCCCAACAAACCACGCTCCGAGCTCTACACCATGCTGGGGCTGGGCAAGCAGGGTAAGACAATGTTCTTCCGCGATCTCATCGCCCATCTGCGCCACTCGAACGACCACTTCATCATCGCCCCCGGCATCAAGGGGATGGTGATGCTCGTCTTCACCCTACCCTCTTTCCCTTACGTCTTCAAGATCATCAAGGACGTCTTCGGCAGCAGCAAGAACATCGACCGCGAAACGGTGCGGCAGAAATATCTCATGGTCAAGCGCGTCGACCGGGTCGGTCGCATGGCCGACACTTTGGAATTCTCCCAGGTGGCCCTGCCGTTGGCTCGTTTCTCGCCGGAGCTGCTCGAAGAGCTGCGTACAGTGGCCTCCTCCTCCTTCGAGATCGAGGGCGACCAGATCGTGATCAAACATCTCTACATCGAACGGCGCATGACACCGCTCAATCTGCATCTAGAAAATGCCGACGAGGAGACGCTCGAACATGCGGTGCGCGAATACGGCAATGCAATCCGCGAGATGGCCATCGCCAACATCTTCCCCGGCGACATGCTATGGAAGAACTTCGGCATCACCCGCTACGGTCGCGTCGTGTTCTACGACTACGACGAGATCGAGTACATGACCGACGTCAATTTCCGCGCCATCCCGCTGGCGCCCTATCCCGAGATGGAGTTCTCGAGCGAAGCCTGGTACAGCGCCGGGCCGCTCGACGTCTTTCCCGAAGAGTTCGCCACCTTCCTCCTGGGCGATCCGCGCATCCGCAAAGCCTTCCTCAAATACCACCGTGACCTGCTCACGCCCCAATTCTGGCAGGAAGTACAACGACGCATCCGCGCCGGGTTGGTGGAGGATTTCTTCCCCTACGGCGAGGAGTTACGTTTCTGCAATCTCTACCCACCGAAACGGCGAAAGCCTTCGTTACCCCGAACCGCCGTCGAGATCCCATGATGTAAAATGACAAAAAATCATGATGGAACGAACTGCCATGAACGAGACGAGATTTCCCCTCCTCCTGCTCGGCGCCACCGTGCTGCTCACGGCTTGTGCCGAGAACCCCTACCGCGGCGAGCATGCGAAGGCCGCCACCGGCGCCACCATCGGCGCCGTAGCAGGCGGCGTAGTCGGCAGGGCCGTTGCCAGCGACAATGCCAAAACCGGTGGCACGCTCATCGGCGCCGCGGTGGGCGCCACCGTAGGCGGTCTCATCGGCCGACAAATGGACCAGCAGGAAGCGGAGCTGCGCCGCCAAATGGCCAGCACCGGCGTCGAAATCCAGCGTCAGGGCGATACGATCCGCCTGCAAGCCCCCGAGGCCATCACGTTCCAAACGGGTAGCGCCACCCTGCAGCCGCAGTTCATGGGCGTGCTCGACCAGCTCGCCCAGAGCCTGCAGCAGTATCCGAACACCATCGTGCGCATCGAAGGGCACACCGACTCCACCGGCTCGGCGGCCTTCAACCAGACGCTGTCGGAGAACCGCGCCCAGGCAGTGGCGAGCTACCTCATCCAGCGCGGCGTGCCGACCAATCGCATCCAGACCGTGGGATTCGGCGCTACCCGACCCATCGCCGACAACCGCACCCCCGAGGGTCGGGCCAAGAACCGCCGTGTGGAGATTTTGCTCGTGCCCATCGTCGATCAGCAGGGTCGAGGCTGACCGGCCGAAGATTCAGCCCAGGGGCCGTCTGAGCGCGCTACGCCGCTGTTGCCAATCCGGCAGGTAGCGCGCCACCAGGGCCCAGAACGCCGGGCCGTGGTGCGCATGGAACAGATGGGCGAGCTCGTGGACGACCACGTATTCGATGAGCTCTGACGGGCGCTCGGCCAGATAGAGGTTGAACGTCAAACGCCTCGTGGCCCGGGTGCAACTTCCCCAAATGGATGTGCAGGGACGGATGCGCCACCGAATGGAAGGAGCCTGCATCCGCTCTTGCCACTGAGGCACCAACGATTCCAGAAACCTTGCGAGCCGTTCCCCTTGCCAGGCACGCAAAAGCTTCCATGCGCTCTCCCGGTTCCCGACGCCCTGCACCAGGAACCCCTCCCGTTCGCTGAAAAGAACCGGCGCATCATCGGATCCGCCCGAAACGATCCTCAGGGGATAGGGTACGCCGAAGAGCCAAGCCCGGTCTGCCGACGCTCGGCGCAAGTGCGATCGCTGTTTTTGCACCCAAGCCAATTTTCCCCGTATCCAGGCCGATACCGCCTCCCCGTCGGCATGCAAGGGGATGGACACGCGCAAACGTCCGTCGGGCGGCACGACGCGAAGATGCCAGTGGCGGATGGGCTTGCGCCGCACCTCCACGACTTCCCCGTCGACCTCCAGGAATCCGGCTTCGGCTTTCATGGTCAGCGATGCTACCATAGCCCCAGTCCACGCCACCCTACGAGGTCGTCATCATGCTCTTCACCGAAGCCCTGCGCATCGAAGTCCAGCGCAACGTCGCCCAGGCGCTCGCCGAGGACGTCGGTACGGGCGATCTCACCGCTCGCCTGATCGAAGCCGAAGCGCGTGTGCGCGCCCGCGTCATCAGCCGGGAAGCGGCAGTCCTATGCGGCCAACCCTGGTTCGAGGCAACGCTACGCGTGCTCGACCCTTCGGCAAGTTTCACTTGGCACGCTGCCGAAGGAGCGGAAGTCGCGCCCGAGCAGACGCTGTGCGAAGTGGAGGCGAACGCCCGGGCGCTGCTCACCGCCGAGCGCACGGCGCTCAACTTCCTGCAGCTGCTCTCCGGTACGGCCACCACCACGCGCGCCTACGTGCGCGCGGTCGAGGGCACGCGCGCCCGCATCGTCGACACGCGCAAGACGGTGCCGGGCTTGCGTCTGGCGCAGAAATACGCCGTGCACGTGGGCGGTGGCACCAACCACCGGCTGGGGCTCTACGACGGCATCCTCATCAAGGAGAACCACATCATCGCCGCCGGCGGCATCCGCCAGGCGCTCGCGCGGGCCCAAGCGCTGGAGGCGGCGCACGCCTTCATCCAGGTGGAGGTGGAGACGCTCGACGAACTCGCCGAAGCACTGGAAGCCGGGGCGCAGATGATCCTGCTCGACAACATGACGCTCGAGCAGATGAAGGAGGCCGTATGGATCAACGCCGGCCGCGCCGAGCTCGAAGTCTCCGGCGGCGTCGACCTCGACCGGGTGCGGGCGATCGCCGAGACGGGCGTCGACCGCATCTCGGTGGGCAAGCTCACCAAGGACGTGCGGGCCGTCGACCTCTCCTTGCGCCTGCTCGAAACTTGAGCCTCCGGAGGACCTGACCCCCACACAGGCAAGGGGGTCGCCCTCCGGAACGATTTACACACCCTCAGGCATGCGCCGCGATATAGTCCTTCACCTGTTGCACATCGGCCGGCAAGCGCATCACGCGCTGCGGCCGCTGCTCCAGATCGGCGAGCTCGGCCGGGCGCGGCGGCTCGAATCCTACTGCCTCGCGCAGCGTCTCGGCAAACTTCGCCGCCTGCGCCGTCTCGAGGACGACCACCGGCATGTCCTCGATACCGGCACGCCGCGCCACCGTCACCGCATCGGCCGTGTGCGGATCGATGAGCACCCGGTGGCGCGTCCAGACGTCGCGGATGGCCGCGAGCCGGTCGGCATGCGTGCTGCGACCGGAGACGAAGCCGAATTCCGGCAAGCGCGCCCAATACGGCGTGCCCTCGAGATCGAAGTGCCCCTGGGTCTCCAGAGCCCGCCACAGCCGGCGCAGCGCCTCCGTATCGCGCCCAACCAGATCGAAAACGAAGCGCTCGAAGTTCGAGGCCTTGGAGATGTCCATCGACGGGCTGGACGTGGCAAACGTCTCGCTCGATGCGCGCGGGCGATAGACGCCGGTGCGGAAGAACTCGTCGAGCACGTCGTTCTCGTTGGTGGCCAAAATCAGGCGCCCGATGGGTAGCCCCATCTGGCGGGCGATGTGCCCGGCGAGGATGTTGCCGAAGTTGCCGCTGGGCACGGCGAAAGCCACCGGCTCGCCCACACGATCGACTGCCTGGAAGTAACCGGCGAAGTAATAGACCACCTGCGCGGCGATGCGCGCCCAGTTGATCGAATTGACCGCGCCGATGCGGTGACGGCGCTTGAAATCGGCATCCTGGCTCACCGCCTTGACGATGTCCTGGGCATCGTCGAAGGTCCCCTCGACGGCGAGGTTGTGGATGTTCGGTTCCTGCAGCGAATACATCTGCGCGCGCTGGAACGGGCTCATGCGCCCGGCCGGCGAGAGCATGAAGACCTGCACGCGCCCGCGCCCACGCATGGCGTATTCGGCGGCCGAACCGGTATCGCCCGAGGTAGCGCCAAGGATGTTCAAGCGCTCATCGCGGCGCTCGAGCACATGCTCGAAAAGCTCGCCCAGCAGCTGCAGGGCCATGTCCTTGAAGGCGAGCGTGGGGCCATTGGAGAGCTCGAGAAGCCCGAAACGCCCCTCTTCCAGCCAGGTGAGCGGCGTGATGCGCGCGGCGCGCGCCGGATGACGGGCGAAGGGGTAGCGCGTTGCGGTGTAGGTACGCACCACCAAGCGGGCGAGCTCGTCCTCGGCGATATCGTCGATATAGCGACGCAGCAGCTCCCAGGCGAGTTCCCCATAAGGCAGCCGCGACAGGCGCGCGAGCTCCGCGGAAGCGATGTGGGGATACTGCGCCGGCACGTAGAGCCCGCCGTCGGCGGCGAGCCCTTCCAGCAAGATGTCGGAAAACTTTAGTACGGGCGCCTGCCCACGCGTCGACAAGTACTCCACGGCCACCTCGAGATCGAACGATAGCCGCGATTATACGACGCTCGCGCGCAGAGCCTCGAGGGGCGGGCGACGCAGCAGTGGCTGCACGGTGGCCATTCCTACGGCGACCACCCCAAGTACGGCAAGCCCCCCCGCTGCGGCGAGCACCCCCCAGCTGAGCGCCACTTCCAGGCGGAAGACCGAAGCCGCGAGCCACAGACCTACCCCCGCGCTCAAAACGACCGAAACCAGCGCCCCCACGGCACCGAGCGTGGCGAACTCGAGCGCGAGCGTGGCGAGGATCTGTCGGCGCCGCGCCCCCAACGCCCGCAGGATGGCCACACGCTGGAGCCGCTCCTCCTGTCCCAACATCCAGCCTACCGCCAACACCAGCGCGCCCGTCCCCAAGGTGAAAGAAAATACCGCCTGCAACAGCGCAGCCACCTGGTCGCTCATGCGTTCGAACTGCTCGCGGATGCGCCCGACGTCGATCACGGTGACATTGGGAAAACGCTCGAGCAAAGTCCGCTCGAACGCTTCCCGGCCTGGCGGCAAGCGGTAGCTCGTCAGCCAAGAGGCAGGGAATGATTCAAGCAGAGACGGATGGGTAATGATGAAGAAATTGACGTTCATCGACTCCCAACGCAGTCGCCGGATGCTGGTTACGACTCCCTCGACCTCCTGCAGGTCGATGACGAAACGCAAGCGGCTCCCCAACTGCAGGCCGAAGGTCTGAGCCAGACTCTCCTCGACCGAAAGTGCGTTCTCCGGCGCGCCGGGCTCACCGTGCCAGCGCCCGGCCACCACGCGGTTGTCTGCGGGCAAGGTCAGCCCATGGCTCAAGTTGAACTCTCGCCGCATCAACCGCTGCGCGCGCGCGTCCGTGAAAGACTCGTCGCTCACCGGCACTGCATCGATCGCAACCAAGCGGGCGCCCCCCACCATGGGCCAGAAACGCGGCTCGTCGAACCCCGCCTCGACAAACGAGGCACGCACCCCTTCCACCTGATCGGCCTGCACGTTGAGGAGAAAACGATTGGAGGCATCCGGAGGAATTCTGAAACGCCAGGATTCCAACAGGTCGCCACGCACGATGGCCAACAGCCACAACGCTGCCAAGCCCAAAGCAAGCGCACTGGCCTGCAGGGCGGCAAGCCCTTTCTGGTTGCCGAGCGCTCGCCAGGCGAGCCGCAGCGGAACCACCGCCCCCTCAGAAAAACGTCTGAAGGCCGCAAACCCGGCCGATCCCACGCCCAGCAGCAGGACGAAGCCCAGAATCAATCCACCAAAGACACCGACAGCCAATCGCACCTCACCCGCGAGCAAGACCGTGAGCGCAAAAAGTGCGAACGCCCCACACGCGGCCGTAGCGAGCACTCCACCACGCCAGCCCCCCAGGTTGCGCCGCAGTACGGCTAGCGGTGTCACCTGCGCGAGCGCCACGAGCTGAGGCACGGCAAATCCGAAGGCGAGCAGGAGGGCGAGCAGAGCCGCCGGCCACGCAGCCCACCACCGCAGCGCGGGAAGACTGGAAGTCTCCATCACCCGTGCAGCGAGCGAAGCGAACCCCTGCTGCGCGAGTAATCCCAGCACTGCCCCGAGCAGGAGAGCGAGCACGATCGCTGCGGCGAACTCTCCGAGCACGATCGCCGCCACCCGGTAACGGCTCGCCCCCAAACAACGCAGCAAGGCGGCGGTATCGAGCCGATCGCGCACGAAGCGGCGAGTTGCCAGTCCCACGGCGACGGCGGCGAGAGCCGTCGCCGCCAACACCGCCAGACGTAGGAAACGCTGCGTCTGCTCGAGTAAAGTCTTCACTGCCGGCTGAGCGTCTTCGAGCGAGACGAACTCCTCACCCTTGGTCAAACGCGCCGTTGCCTCTCGTGCCACGCGACGTAGCACCGACTCGGGGCCACTCAAATGAACACGCCACTGAGCCCGCACGCCAGGCCCGAGGAGACCACTAGCCGGCAAGTCGGCGAGGCTGATCCAGGATTCGGGCAACAGATCGAGAAAATTTCCCCCATGTTCCGGATTGAGGCGCACGATGGCAGAGACGCGCAAGGAGAGGCGCCCCACCCGGACCTCGTCGCCGGGACCGACGCCGAGTAGCCCGGCGAGCGACTCATCGACCCACACCTCTCCTGGTGCCGGACCCCCTTGTAAAGTTTCTTCCCGTCCCCCCTCGGCGCTACGCCTCAGCACGAACTGCCCACGCAGGGGATAACGAGGAGGAATGGCCCGCAGAGAAGACAATTGCCAGCGCTCGCCCACGCGCAGGATCGATGCCATGGCCACGCTCTGGGCCTGCTCGATCTCAGGATATTCCTCGAGCCAAGCAAGAAGCTCGGCTCGCAAGGGGCGATTGGCGGTGATCATGGCATCGGCGCCGAGCCAAGCTCCCGCTTCCTGCAGCAACGCACGTCCCAGGCGATCGTTGAGCCACAGAACGCTGCCCACGGCAGCCACGGCGAGAGCCAGCGCCGCAATGATAGCGGCAAACGCCGGCGTACGCAGATCCCGCCGCAGCAGGTGTAGTGTGACTCGCCTACTCATGCCGAGAGCACATGGGTGACGAGCGTGGCCCAATAGGCCGCTCCCAAAGACAAGAGTTCGTCGTTGAAGTCGTAATGAGGACTATGCAAGAGGCACCCTCCCTCGCCCGGACCGTTGCCGATCCAGACATAGGCCCCGGGGCGGTGTTGCAAAAAGAAAGCGAAATCCTCCGCGCCCATCGACGGCAGCGCTTCACGGCACACGTTCTGCGCCCCGACGAGCGCCACTGCGGCCTCGGCGCAGCGGGCCGCCGCAGAAGCAGTATTGATCGTGGGTGGATAACCTTCGTCCCACTCGACGTCCAAAGAAAGGCCGTAAGCCGACGCCACCCCCTGCCCGATGCGCTCGATCGCCTCGCGGATGCGGGAAAAGAGCTCCGGGGAGAAGGCGCGCACGGTCCCGGCGAGCTCCGCCTCCGCGGGGATCACGTTGAAGGCATGCCCGGCATGGAATTGCGTCACCGACAACACTGCCGCCTGCAGCGGATCCACCCGACGGCTCACCACCGTCTGCAAGGACTGCACGAGCGCCGCCCCTGCGGCGATGACGTCATCACCCAAATGCGGCATGGCTGCATGCGTTCCGCGTCCGCGCAAGACGATGCGAAAACGCTCGGTACCGGCCATCACCGGACCGGAGTGCACTGCGAATTGACCCACCGGCAATCCTGGCCAGTTGTGCATGCCATAGATCTCGCGCACGGGATAGCGCTCGAAGAACCCCTCTTCGACCATGCGCTTCGCCCCTCCTCCCCCCTCTTCTGCGGGCTGGAAAACGAAAACCACGGTCCCTGCAAACGCCGGATCACCAGCGAGCAATTCCGCAGCGGCAAGGAGCATGGCCGTATGACCGTCATGGCCGCATGCATGCATTTTGCCCGGCTCGCGCGAAGCATGCGCAAAGGTATTGGCCTCGGGGATGGGCAGTGCATCCATGTCGGCACGCAGTGCGATCATCGGCCCCTCGCCCCTTCGCCCCTCGAGCACCGCGACCACCCCCGTCTCCGCCAAACCTTCGACCGGATCGAGCCCGAAGGAGCGCAAACGTTCGGCGACGAAAGCAGCGGTACGCCGTTCCTCGTAAGCCAGCTCCGGATGTGCGTGCAACTCGTGCCGCCATTCACGCCACACCCGTTCGCGGGACTGCGCCCGCACCAACCATCGTCTTGCCTCCATCGCCCCCTCCCAGCCTCGAGAACCCCTTCACTCGATCACGAGCTGCACCTTGGTTGGCGGCAAACCCTTGGCACGTCGAGCATTCTCGATGAGCTCGGCCGCTTCGGTCTGCCGTTTCTCGAGCGCCCAGAGCACTGCCGTGCGCCCATCCTCGTTGCGTCTCTCGGTGTCCGCTCCAGCAGCGAGCAAACGCTTGACCACGTCCACGTGACCATTGCGTGCCGCCAACATCAAGGCCGTGCTCCCGTTGGGCGCGGGAGCATTCACGTCGGCCTTGGCACGCAGCAGCACTTCGACACACTCCACATTCCCCCCGAGCGCCGCATAATGCAAAGGCGTCCAGCCCGCGTGGTCGATGATGGCGCCGGCGTCGATCAAACGCTGCAACACTTTGGCGTTTCCTTTGAGGGCTGCCCTCATCGCAGGCGTCTCCCCGAGGAGGTTGCGCCGATTGGGAGAAGCGCCCGCTCGCAGCAGCAGCTCCACCATCGCTTCGTCGCCATTGGCAGCAGCAAGGCTCAAGAGCGGATTCCCCTGTGCATCGGTGGTGTTCGGATCGATCCCTTTGGCGAGGAGTTTCTGCATCGTGGCCGTGTCGCCGTTTTGTACGGCGAACTCGGTGTCCTCGACGAGGTCGGACGCCCGAGCCGCGGTGATACCCAAGCTCAAGACAAAGGCCAGAACCATCATCCTCGGGCTTGTCATGTCCATGAAATATTTTCTCGAAGTATCGCTCATTGGGCAGAGTTCTTTGTCCCGAAAAAGAGGCGGAAAAAATTCTCGGTGGTGCGCTCGGCGATGCGCTCGAACGACACGCCGCGCACCTGGGCGAGGCACTCGGCCACGAAACGCACGTAAGCCGGCTCGTTCGTCTTGCCTCGGTGCGGCACCGGCGCGAGATATGGCGCATCGGTCTCCACGAGGATGCGATCCTCGGGAACGTACGCGGCCACTTCGCGCAGCGCCGCGGCGTTCTTGAAAGTGAGAATGCCGGAAAAGGAAATATACATCCCCAAATCGAGCGCCGCGCGTGCCACCTCGAGCGATTCGGTGAAGCAATGCATCACTCCGCCGACGGCCTCGGCCCCTTCCTCGCGCAGGATCATCAGGGTATCTTCGGCCGCGGCGCGCGTGTGTACGATGACCGGCTTGCCGCAGGCACGCGCCGCCCGCAGATGGGTACGAAAGCGCTCGCGCTGCCACTCGGGACGATCGGTGAGCCGATAATAGTCTAGCCCCGTCTCCCCGATGCCGATGACCTTGGAATCGGCCGCGAGCTCGACGAGTCGCTCCAGCGTCGGCTCCTCACCCCCTTCGTGATCGGGATGCACGCCGACGCTCGCCCACAGCCGATCGTCGCTGCGCGCGACCGTCAAGACCTTGGGAAAATCCTCCAGGGTCACACCGATGCACAAGGCCCAGCCTACACCGAGCGCATCCATGTTCGCCAGCACTTCCGGCAGACGTTCCGCCAGCCCAGGAAAATCGAGATGACAATGCGAATCGACCAGAAAGGACATCGCTTCCCTTTACAAAGTATGTGTGGTACGGCCAGAGCCGAGCAAAGCACCCAGCTTGCGCTCGATACGCACGCGCAACTGCTCAGAGGACTCCGATTCGGCGAAATGCACGCCGATTCCTTGCACCCGGTTGCCGGGAACCCCCGAGGGAGTGATCCACACCACCGAGCCGGACACCGAAAAACGCTCGGTCTCGTCGGGCAATTGCAGCAAAAGAAATACCTCGTCTCCCAGATCGTAGTGCTTGGTCGTCGGCACGAACACGCCACCACGCCGCAAAAAAGGCATGAAAGCCGCGTACAAGGCACTGACGTTGGCCACGTTCAGCGACAAGACCGTGGGCCTGACCTCGGTATTCGGTCCATCGGTACGCGGTCCATTCTCCTGCATCATCGTTTCGCTCCAAGCGTTTCGGCGTAAGCCGTCAAAACTTCCTCGAGATAGAGGCGTAAGTTGAGCGGATGTCGCACCCATTGCGCACGCGCCCTGACCCTGGCTTCCAACGCGATCCATGCACGCAAAGAAGCATGTCGCGCGAGAGCGCGCAACCGCGCCTCGGACCGAGGAAAATAACATGCCTTGGCGCCAGCGGCGATTCGAGCCAAATCGTGCAACCAGCGCAACCACCAATCCATCCACGCATCCAGATCGAAGCCGCTGTCCCGAGTCTCCTTCGACTTGAGCCAGGACTCCAGCCCCGCCGCCCAGGCCAGAGGTGCCTGCGACGCCGCTCCCCCGACCTCACCGAGAAACCGTTCGAACCACTCTCCCCAGCCTGCGCGTGCCCAACGCAAGGCGGCCAGTGGCGCCCCACCGGCAAGATCGAGCAGACTCACGGCCTGATCTCCGTCCTTTTGGGTCTGGAGCCAGAGCAGCGCTACCTCCCGCGATGGCGGCACGATCCACCAAAGCTGGCAGCGACTCCGCACCGTCGGCAGCAAGGCTTGCGGGACATCCGTCACCAATAAAAATAATACCTCTGCCGGGGGCTCCTCCAAGACCTTGAGTAAGGCATTGGCGGTGAACCGGTTCATTGCCTCCGCCGGCATGATCGTCACCACCCGGCGCCCGGTTTCGGCCAAGCTCAAACCTTCTTGCACCTCCCGGATCCGTTCGATCGTGATCTGCCTGCCTTCGTTCCCCTCTTCGGCAGCAGGCACGAGCCGCCAGGACCGTGGGTGCCCGCCGGCCAGCAGCAGGCGACAAGCGCGGCACTGACCACAGGGCGCATCCCCCGACTCGGGCTGCCGCTCACACAACCAGCGAGCGCCAAGCACTTCCGCTAGGCGCTGCTTGCCCACCCCGGCCGGTCCGCCGAGAATGAGCGCCTGAGGCGCTTGACCGCCCCGCATCGCCGCCACGAAACGACGGTAGAACGGTTCGAGCCAAGGCATCAACTCGGCCATCGATGTTGCACCTCCGCAATCACTCGTCGCGACAACACCTCGGGCGAATCGGTCGCATCGAGCACGACGAAACGTTGAGGCTCGCGTCCCGCCCGTTCGAGATAAGCAGCACGCACCCGGGCAAAAAACGCCTCGTCGAGCCGCTCGAAACGGTCACGACCTCGCGCCCCGGTCTGAGCGAGCCGCCTAGCTGCCACGGCCGGGTCGAGATCGAAGAGAAAAGTCAGATCCGGGCGTACTCCCCCCAGCACCCAGCGCTCGATGAGGGTAAACCGCCCCGCGTCTACGCCTCGCCCCCCCACCTGATAGGCATAAGAAGCGTCGGCGAAGCGATCACAGACCACCCAACGTCCAGCCGAGAGCGCCGGTAAGATCCGCGCATGGAGATGCTCGTGGCGAGCAGCGAACATTACTAGGAGCTCGGTCTCCGGGGTCATCGATTCCGACAGAACCACCTCGCGCAAATGCTCACCGAGCGGCGTGCCACCCGGCTCACGCGTGCGCTCGAAAGACGTGCCTCGCTGCTGCAAAAATAGGCACAAGGCCTCGATCTGGGTAGACTTCCCCGCCCCGTCGATTCCCTCGAACGTGATGAAAGGTACGCGCGCCACGGATTCCCTCATGGTGCGCCCCGTCCTCTCCGCCAGCGGGCCACCGCGCGGTTGTGTTCTTCGAGCGTACGCGAAAACTCGCTCGACCCATCGCCGCGCGCCACGAAATAAAAGAAATCGGTCTTTTCCGGCCTTGCCGCCGCCCACAGTGACTCTCGCCCCGGGAGACAAATGGGCGAAGGAGGCAAACCACCGCGAGTATAGGTATTGTAGGAATGATCCTCCCGAAGATGGCGTCGCAACAATTTCCCTTCGAATGAATCGCCCATACCGTAGATCACGGTCGGATCGGTCTGCAGCGGCATGTTGCGGCGCAAGCGGTTGACGAAGACCGAAGCCACCTTGCCCCGCTCGTCCGACCTCCCCGTCTCTTTTTCGATGATGGACGCCAGGATGAGCAGCTCATAGGGCGAAGCCAGCGGCAACTCCGGATCACGCGCCTGCCACGCCGCCAACAGCTCCTCTTGCATCTTACGATATGCCATGCGGTAGAGCACCAAATCCGTAGTCTTGCGATCGAACACATAGGTATCGGGGAAGAAGAGCCCTTCGGGCAAGGCTTCTTCCGCACCAATCGCGGAAAGTAAAGTCTGCTCGTCCACGCCGACCAAGGTTTTTTCCACCCAGGGATGACGATCGATCGCACTACGCATCTGGGCCAAAGTCCAGCCCTCGACGATGGTGATGGTCTCCAGGATACGCTCACCTCGGCGCAGCAAGTCGAGCAAGGCCGACATCGTCAGCCCATGCTCCACTCGATAATAGCCCGCAATGATCGGCCCTCCCCCAGAAAAGCGCGCCAGAAGATAGAAGGCATACGGCTCCACACCGACTCCCTGGCGCGCCAGATGACGCCCTGCCTCCAAAGCGGATGCGCCGCGCGGCACCTCCACTTCCAGCGAGGAGGCAGCCAGCGGCAAAGGTCGCACGTACACCCACCATGCAGTCGCCGCCACCACGGCAAAAAGCACGGCAAAGGCAAGGAGCCCACCCCAGAGCCAACGCCTTCTGCCACCTTTTTCCACAGTCATGTTCCCGACTCCAAAGCCACGCCGTGCGCCCGGCACAAAGTAACAATCACGATTTTATAGGGGCACCACGAAAAACCGTAGCGAGCGAATGCAGGGCAAGGTGCCGGGAACGCAGGATGCCGGACATACCTCCTCGATAGGTGAGCAAGCAAGCACCACGCCACCCCGGCATACGGCCGCGCAGTAGGTTATTCGGAGCGCCCTATAATGTACACACGACAAACCCACATACACGCCGTTCCCCATGCCCATCCCCAGCACGTTCTTCACACACCTCATCGATCTGGGTTACCGAATCGAAGCGGACGAGTCGATCCCACCGAATGCAGCGGCGCAACCTCCGTACATCGTGCCGTTACCCAACCTGGCCGTACTGCGCGCAGAAGGTCCAGATGCCGCCAGCCTACTGCACAACCTCCTGACCCAAGACATAAAATCCCTCTCCATCGGCGGCGAAGCGCGCTGGGCAGCGCTGCTCACCCCCAAAGGACGAACCCTAGCCCTCGTGCTCCTATGGCGAGACGCGGCGGAACGCTTCTTTTTGATACTCGAGGCATCGCTCGCCGAACCATTGCGCACCACGCTCCTTCGTTACCGATTGCGCAGCAAAGTCGACTTCACATACGAAGACGGGTTGGTCACCATGGCCAGACTCCCCTCCCTCACTCCGCAGGCGCCATTCCTGCCGCCCGTGCTCGAAACGGTCGGTGAGCGCCGTTTTCTCCATCTGGGGCCCGACTTCGTACTCGATTTCCTCCCCGCACAGGAAGCCCCGGAGCATTTCACCACCCGACTCACCGAACGGTACGCTCCCGGCGGCACCGTTCACTGGCGCCTTGCACTCATACGCCACGGCCTGCCATGGTTGCTTCCCGTCAACCAGGAAGAATTTCTGCCACAATGGATCAACTTGGATCGCCTCGGCGCAGTGAGCTTCACCAAAGGCTGCTATCCCGGACAAGAAATCGTAACGCGCACACACTATCTCGGGCGCGTCAAGAAGCGTATGTACCGACTCGGTACTGCCGAAGGCTCGCCCCCGCAGGCGGGAGACGAGTGCTTTTCTCCAGTCTTTGGGCGACAAGGGGCTGGACGCGTCGTGCTTTCGGCGCTCCGCCCCGAAGGTGGGTTCGAGCTGCTCGCCGTACTCCAACGCGAAGCGGCTGAATCGGGTGAAGTGCATCTCGGATCACCCGAAGGCGCACAGGCTGAAATCCTGTCGCTCCCCTATTCACTGGATTGAACCATGTGCCTCATCGCCTTCGCCTGGCAAGTACATCCGGAGTATTCCCTCATCCTTGCCGCCAACCGCGACGAATACTTCGATCGCCCGGCCGAACCCATGCACTGGTGGCCGGACCTACCGCTCCTTGCCGGTCGAGACCTCACGGGTGGAGGAACTTGGCTCGCGCTCAGCCGTACCGGCCGGTTGGCTGCGCTGACCAACTACCGGGACCCGACGCAACACCGGGCCGGAGCTCCCAGCCGCGGGCAGCTCGTCGTGGCCGCGGCAATGGCCGACGATCCCCCCGTGGACGTGCTCGAACGCATCGCGGAGCACAAGAGCGATTACCCACCGTTCAACCTGATCGTGATCGACCGTGACGAAGCAGCGATCCTGGAATCGCGTACCGGTCGTATCGGGCCGATTTCTCCCGGTCTGCACGTCCTCTCGAACGCCTTGCTCAACACCCCCTGGCCCAAAGCAGAACGCGCCCGAACCCTGCTGGAGAAAGCGATTTTTCCCCGACCGACGCAGGAAGGACTGATCACGCTCCTCACCGACCGTTCGCACGCTCCGGATGAGCTTCTGCCCGATACCGGTATCCCTGCCGACTGGGAACGGGCTTTGTCCGCCATCTTCGTGCAAGCGCCGGGATACGGTACCCGATGTAGCACCTTCGTATTGCAGCACCGCGACGGGCACACAGAGGTCGAGGAAATTACCTGGGATGAAACGGGGAATCCATCCTCTAGCGCACGCTTCGATTTGCCCGGTGTTTAGCGCAAACCCCGAAAGCACTCACCATAGCAAGAGCGCAGAAACGGACAGGGAATAAAGGGAACGCGCGGCTGCTCCTTTTTCGGACCCAGAGCAACGAACCAAAAAACCCGCTTGCAGCGGGTTTTTTGTGTGCTCGCCGGGTTGACGCAAGAACCCCCTACCGTTTTGGCAGGGGGTTCTTGGTGTGCGGGGTAGGGGATGTCTGACGCTGACCTACGTTCCCGGAGGCGGAGCTCCAGTATCATCGGCGCGGCG
>NZ_SBHP01000008.1:0-270 GCF_006980785.1 Tepidiphilus sp. J10 | reverse complement strand
GTAGGGGATGTCTGACGCTGACCTACGTTCCCGGAGGCGGAGCTCCAGTATCATCGGCGCGGCGCCGTTTCACGGTCCTGTTCGGGATGGGAAGGCGTGGGGCCGGCGCGCCATGGGCGTCAGACAGTGACGGGGTCACAAGCGGGGCAAGGGGGTGTTGGGTGGGGGTGTGTGTGAGGGGTGGGGTGCATGGCACGGCTATAGGATCAAGCCGCACGGGCAATTAGTAGCGCTCAGCTCAAGCGGTTACCCGCCTTACACCTGCGCCCT
>NZ_SBHP01000007.1:0-61511 GCF_006980785.1 Tepidiphilus sp. J10 | reverse complement strand
TACTCACCCGTTCGCCACTCGCCGGCACCCCGAAGGGCCCGCTGCCGTTCGACTTGCATGTGTAAGGCATGCCGCCAGCGTTCAATCTGAGCCAGGATCAAACTCTCAGGTTCAATCCATAAAACCTCGCACGCATCTAGCGATGCGCGTGCCAGCGCACCCATCCCGCGCCAACACCCACACCGCTCGACTGTCCCCAAATTCTTAAAGAACTTCTTCCAACCCCACACCACCTCAGTGGCGCGGCAGAACCAGCATTATTCCTTACTTCACGACCCGTGTCAACAGTCCGAACGCACTTCCTCAACTTCCTTCCTACCAAGCCACGGTACACACGGTGCAGTATGCCGCAGCAGGTGGATTTGCATTATAGATGCTCTGAGCACAAAAAAC
The DNA here is from genome assembly GCF_006980785.1 of Tepidiphilus sp. J10. Taxonomy (NCBI): domain Bacteria; kingdom Pseudomonadati; phylum Pseudomonadota; class Hydrogenophilia; order Hydrogenophilales; family Hydrogenophilaceae; genus Tepidiphilus; species Tepidiphilus sp. J10. The sequence goes on along the minus strand of NZ_SBHP01000007.1, from coordinate 61,118 downwards.
AAGTTTCTTGTGTAGCAAACGAATAAACCCCTCAAACCCGACCACGCGTGCAGCGCGAATCATATTGTTTTTCATGAAATGGCCGGGGATGTACCCGATGAGTGCCAGAGAAGTGTGCGCGAAGCGCCCATCGAGTGCGCGAATCACCGCACGGCAGGGTTGCACGGCTCTTGCATGCTCGCCCATCTTCGGCATGGGTCGCGCATCCTGTACGCCCCCACCAGACCTTTTAGCCGCTCGCGACGGTTCGTCGGGTACCCAAACGTTCAATCGGTGGCCGGTGACCACTGCGCAAGGAATTCGCGCCAGTGTGCACCGGGAAGTTTTTCGAGATGTTCGCGCACCCGCTCGAGTGCGGACTTCAGTCCCACCGCGCCGAGCTTACCGCGCAACCACTGGAAGCGCAGGAAAACCAGATGGGTATTGACCGCATCGGTCTCGCAATAGGCACGAATCGCCGCGGCCTCGCCCCGACACCAAGCGCTCCACACCTGTCCGCCGTCCATGCCGAGCTTGCCGGGAAAACCGAGCAGCCGCGCGATCTGATCGAGCGGCGCGGCGGCGCGGCTCTGATAGCCGGCGAGCACGTCCATCAGGTCGAGATGGCGCCAGTGAAAACGCCCGAGGTAGTTGTTGTAGCGGTATTCCGCCTCCCGCTCGCCGACTTCCCAGTAGGTACTCGCCTGCACACCGTGCAATAGGCTGCGGTAGTGCAGTACCGGCAAGTCGAACCCGCCGCCGTTCCAGGTGACGAGCTGGGGACGCTTCTTGTCGATGGCGACGAAGAACTGCCTCAGGATCTCGGCTTCTTCGAGCTCCGGCGCGGCCAGCGAAAACACCTTCACCTCGCGCCCATTGTCCCACACGCCGGCGAGCGTCACGATGCGCTGCAGGTGATGCGGCAGAAAGTCGCTGCCGTTGCGGGCGCGCTGGCGCTGGGCGGCGTATTCCACCACTTCGTCGTCCGGTAGGGATTCCGGAAGTTCGTGGAGCAGCCGCAGCGCGGCCACGTCGGGAATCGTCTCGAGATCGAAGGCCAGAGTCGGCGTGCTCATCGTCAGGCAGGAAAAACGCCGGTGGAAAGATAACGATCACCGCGATCGCACACGACGAAGACAATGACGGCATCGCGCACCTCGGCGGCCACACGTAGAGCCGCAGCCAGCGCCCCGCCCGAGGAGATGCCGGCGAAGATCCCTTCCTCACGCGCCAGCCGCCGCGCCATTTCCTCAGCCTCGGCCTGGGAGATCGGCTCGATGCGATCGACGAGTTCCGGACGATAGATCCGCGGCAGGTATTCCGGCGGCCACTTACGGATACCCGGAATCTGCGACCCTTCTTCCGGCTGGCAGCCGACGGTGACGATGGCAGGATTCCTTTCCTTGAGGTAGCGCGCCACGCCCATGAGGGTGCCCGTCGTGCCCATGCTGGAGACGAAATGGGTGATACGCCCTGCCGTTTGTTCCCACAGCTCGGGGCCAGTATTCTCATAGTGCGCCCGGGGATTGTCGGGATTGGAAAATTGGTCGAGGATGACCCCCTTGCCCTCACGCTGCATCTGTTCGGCGACGTCGCGGGCGAGTTCCATCCCACCACTCTTGGGCGTGAGTACGAGTTCGGCCCCATAGGCTTTCATGATCTGGCGCCGCTCGACGCTCTGGTTTTCCGGCATCACCAGAATCAGGCGATAGCCCCGGATCGCCGCCACCATCGCGAGCGCGATGCCCGTGTTGCCGCTGGTGGCCTCGATAAGCGTATCGCCCGGCTTGATCTGGCCACGGGCTTCGGCGCCGCGGATCATGGCCAGTGCCGGACGATCCTTCACCGAACCGGCGGGATTGTTGCCCTCGAGCTTGGCGAGCAGGACGTTGTTCCGCCCTGCACCCAAACGCTGCAAGCGCACGAGCGGAGTCTTCCCTACCCAGGATTCTATCGTCTCGAACATCGCACCTTCCTCTCAATGACCGGCGATCGCGTCGATCTCGATGACGCGCGCCGGGCCGAACGTCTCCCATTGGCCACAGGCAGGACAGCGCCACAGATGCCGCCGCGCCTTGAAACCACATTGGGCGCATCGGTAGCGCGCCAGCCGTTGTACGTAACCGTGCACCACTTCGCGCACGTGTTCGACGTCGGCGACCCAGGCGGGTTCGACCTGCCGCGCCACCAAGAGCAAGTATTCGTCGAGCACGATGAGGCTGGGCTGCTGGCGTAACATCCATTGCAGCAGACGCAGGGCGCGCGCCACATCCCCATGACGTGACTCGAACTCCACGTAATGGTCGACCAAATCGAGCTGGGGATACCGATGCAACCATTGATGCATACGATGCAAGAGTTTCACCTGCCAGGCGCAGCGCTCGGCCACCGCCATGAGCCGGTCGGCCGCCAGCGGCAAATGCTCTATGGCGATGCGCTCGAGCGTGAGCCATTCTTCGAATGCCACCTCGAACCGCCCCTGTAGGAAATGCCGTTCCCCTTCGAGCAGGATTGGGCGAACGGCGTGCCGATCGAGCGCGCGTGCCTGCTCGATGTGTCTGGCGGCCTCTTCCCAGCGCTCGGCCGTGAGCGCGAGCGCCGCGAGTTCGCAGTGGTAATGGATGAGTCGGACTCGCCAGGCGGGACTATCGTCCCGCACCAGACGCTCTACTACCTCGATGCATTTGCGCCAATCCTTTTCGACCTGATAAATCTCGAGCAGCTGGGCAAGTGCCCAATACTTGCGCGCGGTCTGTTGAAGTGCCGCGTAGAGCTCTTCGGCACGGTCGAAGAAACCAGCCTTGTGATAATCGAGCGCCAGTTCGGCGAGAATCTCACCGCGACGATCTTCCGGCAGGTCCTCGCGCGCGAGCAATTCCTGGTGAATGCGAATCGCCCGATCGAACTCTCCCCGTCGGCGAAAAAGCACCGCCAGCGCCAACTGTAACTCCAGCGTGGCCGGATTCTCCCTCGCCGCCGAGAGAAAGGCCTCGATCGCCTGGTCGAGTTCGTCGTGCAGGAGATGATTGAGACCGGTGAGATAGATGCGCGGCAGGCGACTCGAGGCACGCACGACTTGGCGCATGTCGATACGCGCAGTCACCCACCCCAAGCCGAAGAAAAGGGGCAAGAGCAGCAACCACCAGAATTGGAGCTCGCTCATACGGGGGGAAGCGTACGATCAGAGGATTCGCTCACACGCTCCGTCGCTTCGAGCCGGCGACGCAGACGCGACAGCGTCCATCTCTGGCGCACGAGGGTGCCGACCGTGAAGCTCAGACCGAGCAGGATCCCCACCAGGGCCGTCGCGAGCAGGACGACGGCGAGCGGGGCCTGCCATTCTTGACCAAACCACTTCAGCGTCACCGGCACATGATTTTGTGCCGCAAAAGCGACGAGCACGGCAAAGATGACGAGCCGGAGCACCCAGACAAAGATCCGCATCTCTTTTCCCCATGGGTTGGCGGAACTCTGCGTTCCGCACCGTACGATTATCCCAAGCCAAACGAAAAAAAAGAAGCGGCCCGCGAGGGCCACTTCCATCGGGACGAGCGCCGAGCGCTCGCAGGGGCTTCAAAAGCCGCCGCGAGCGACTGAAGGACGATGCGACCAAAGATCAGGAGGCACGGCATATCGAATGACTGACGAGCACCCGAGTACCAGAAGCCGCCGCCATGGGGGCCACGCGGCAGGTGATTCGCAGGCACCCTCAACACACTGCCGCCGGCTCTGGCTCCTTGTGCCGATCCACGCGCTCGCGCAGCTCTTTGCCCGCCTTGAAATGCGGAACGTACTTCCCAGGAACCGGCACGGGCAAACCGGTTTTCGGATTGCGCCCCATACGCGGAGGACGGTACGTGAGCGTAAAGCTACCAAAACCACGGATTTCGATGCGCCCGTTGGCAACGAGCGTCTCGCTCATTGCCTGCAAGATCATCTTGACCGCGATTTCTACGTCTTTCGGCGGCAGCTGCGAAAAGCGCGCGGCCAGCCGTTCGATCAGTTCGGAACGGGTCATGGCCGCAGGTCACTCACGACTGTTTCTGTTCGTTGAGTTTGGCTTTGAGCAACGCACCGAGGCTAGTCGTGCCACTGGCGGAGGCACCTTCACCCGCCAGCCGATTGAGCGCCTCGGCCTGCTCGGCCTGCTCCTTCGCTCGGATCGACAGGTTGATGCTGCGGTTCTTGCGATCGACGTTGATGATGACCACTTCCACCTGCTGCCCTTCGTGCAGGAGCTGGGTGAGATCGTCGACGCGGTGAGCCGCCGCTTCGGAGGCGCGCAGATAGCCTTCGACCTCGTCGTCGAGCTGAATCACGGCCCCTTTCGGCTCGACCGACTTGACGGTTCCGGTGACCACGGAGCCTTTCTCGTGCGTGGCGATGTAGTTGGTGAACGGGTCGCCCTCGAGCTGCTTGATACCGAGCGAAATGCGCTCGCGCTCGACGTCGACGGCGAGCACGACGGCCTCCACTTCGTCGCCTTTCTTGTAGCGGCGCACGGCCGTCTCGCCCGGCTCGGTCCAAGAGAGGTCGGAGAGGTGCACCAGGCCATCGATGCCGCCATCCAGGCCGATGAAAACGCCGAAGTCGGTGATCGACTTGATCTGGCCGCGAACCTTGTCGCCTTTCTTGTGGTTCTGAGCGAACTCTTCCCAGGGGTTGGGCTGGCACTGTTTCATGCCGAGCGAAATGCGACGACGATCTTCGTCGATCTCGAGAATCATCACTTCGACTTCGTCGCCGACCTGCACGACCTTGCTCGGATGGATGTTCTTGTTGGTCCAGTCCATCTCGGAGACGTGCACCAGACCCTCGATGCCCGGCTCGATCTCGACGAAGGCGCCGTAGTCGGTGAGGTTCGTGACCTTGCCGAAGAGGCGCGTGCCGGCGGGATAGCGGCGGGAAATGCCAACCCAGGGATCCTCGCCGAGTTGCTTGAGACCCAGGGAGACGCGCATCTTCTCGCGGTCGAACTTGAGTACTTTGGCCTCGACCTCGTCGCCCACATTGACGACTTCGGAGGGATGACGGACGCGCCGCCAAGCGAGATCGGTGATGTGCAGCAGCCCGTCGATGCCGCCCAGGTCGACGAAAGCACCGTAATCGGTGATGTTCTTGACCACGCCTTTGACGATGGAGCCCTCTTGCAGGGACTCGAGGAGTTTTTCGCGATCCTCGCCCATGGTCTCTTCGAGCACGGCGCGGCGCGACACGACGATGTTGTTGCGCTTACGATCGATCTTGATGACCTTGAACTCGAGCTCTTTGCCCTCGATCGGGGTGGTGTCCTTCATCGGACGAATGTCGACCAGGGAGCCGGGCAGGAAGGCGCGCAGCCCGTTGAGCATGACCGTGAGGCCGCCCTTGACGCGGCCGGTGACCACGCCCTTGACGATACGGCCTTCTTCGAAGGCCTGTTCGAGTTCGTTCCACGCCTCCAGGCGCTTGGCTTTCTCGCGCGACAGACGCGTTTCGCCGTAGCCGTCTTCGAGGGCCTCGATCGCCACGTGCACGAAGTCGCCGACCTTGACTTCGAGCTCGCCGCGGTCGTTCATGAATTCTTCTTTGGGGATGTAACTCTCGGATTTCAGGCCGGCATTGACGATCACGAAGTTGTCGTCGATGCCGACGACCTCGGCGGTGATCACCTGCCCCGGCGTCATTTCCTGAAGCACGAGACTCTGCTCGAAGAGATCGGCGAAGCTTTCTTGGGTTTCGGTGGGTTGAGTGGCTACGGCGGTTGAGTTCATCGGTTCGGTTTCCAAAGACGTTTCTCCCTCAGGAAAAACGCAAGACAAAAAGTATGAATAAACATTCCCGGATCACGCGAGCCCACGTGTCCGGACCCAATCGAAAATGACCTCCACGGCCTCTTCCACGCCCATGAGGGACGTATCGAGCCGCAGAGCGTCGGGGCATTGCTGCAAAGGAGCGATGGCACGTTCCCGGTCGCGCAGGTCGCGTGCCTCGAGCTCTTCGCGCAATCTTTCAATGTTAGCAGACATTCCCTTGTCGATCAACTGCTTGAAGCGTCGCTCGGCGCGCACCTCGACGGAAGCGGTGAGAAAGACCTTGAGCTCGGCATCGGGAAAGACGACCGAGCCCATGTCGCGCCCCTCGGCTACTAGCCCCGGGCGGCGGCGGAAGGCCCGCTGACGCTCGAGCAGCGCCTCGCGCACGTCGCCGTGCACGGCGATGCGCGAAGCGGCAGCGGAGACCTCTTCCGTCCGAATGGCCTCGGTCACGTCTTCACCGGCAAGAAAGATGCGATCGCCGGCGAAGCGCACCTCCAGTTCGCGCGCGAGCCGCGCGAGCATCGCAACCTCCTCGGCGGGCACCCCGCGGCGCAGCGCCGCCAGCGCCACCAGTCGGTAGAGGGCGCCGCTGTCGAGATAGTGCCAACCGAGCCGTTCGGCCAGGCGCGCCGCCACGGTGCCCTTGCCGCTTGCCGTCGGACCGTCGATCGCCACCACGGGCACCGGCCGCACGACCGAGCGGTATGCCTGCCAATACTGAGGGAAAGTCTTGTTGACACACTCGGGATCGAGGATGCGTACGTAGATGTCGCCGAAAGCGGCGAGCGAAAAACACATCGCCATGCGATGATCGTCGTAGGTGGCGATCGCCGCCGGCCGTAGCCGCTCGGGCGGGGTGATGACGAGAAAATCCGGCCCCTCTTCGACCGAGGCACCGAGCTTGCGCAACTCGGTGGCCATGGCGGCGATGCGATCGGTCTCTTTCACTCGCCAACTGCCGATGCGGCGCAGGCGCGAGGGCCCCTCGCAAAAGAGCGCCACGACCGCCAGCGTCATGGCCGCATCCGGAATGTGGTTGAGATCGAGATCGAACGCCTGCAGCCGGCCGTTTGCAGGGGCACAGGCCTCGATCCAGTTGTCCCCCATACTGATGCGGACGCCGAGCGCCTCCAGGGCCTCGGCGAAGCGCACGTCGCCCTGCAGGCTCGCTCGACCCACGCCCTCGACGCGCACCGGTCCTCCCCCCAAGGCTCCGGCGGCGAGGAAATAAGACGCGGAAGAAGCATCCCCTTCGACGTAGATTTCCCCTGGCGAGCGGTAGCGCGCCCGGCCATCGTAGTGGAACCGCTGGTCGCGTTCGGCGAGTTCCACCCCGAAGCGCGCCATCAGCGCGAGCGTGAGGGCCACGTAGGGGCGGGAAATGAGCTCCCCCACGACCTCGACGGTGATCGGCCGGCCGAGCAGGGGCAGCGCCATGAGCAGCGCCGAGAGGAATTGACTGGAGACGTCGCCCCGGATACGGACGGTCTCGACGGAAGTAGGCGCGGGTGAGTGGATCGCGAGCGGCGGATAGCCGTCGTTTTCCAGGTACTCGATACGCGCCCCCAGTTGACGCAAGGCCTCGACCAGATCGCCGATGGGCCGCTCGTGCATGCGCGGTACCCCGCGCAAGCGGTATTCCCCGCCCATCAAGGCGAGCACGGCGGTGAGCGGCCGGAACGCCGTACCCGCATTGCCCAGAAAGAGCTCGGCCTCGCGCACCGGAAAGGGGGCGCCACCCGTGCCATGGACCACGTAGTCCTGCTCGCCGGTGCGCTCCCAGCGCACGCCCAGCGCCTCGAGCGCCTCGAGCATGCGCGCGACGTCGTCGGAGTGCAGCAGATCGCGGATGTGGGTGTCGCCCTCGGCGAGCGCCGCGAGCAGCAGCACGCGGTTGGAGATGCTCTTGCTGCCCGGCAGCCGCACCCCGCCCCGGGCGTGCAGTAGGGGCGGCAGATCGAGAAACCCGCTCATTCGTCCGATCCTCCTCCGTTAGCGTAGCGTTCGCCCCAGGCCATGCGGGCCGCGCGCGCCTTGGCGAAGACATCCTCCAGACCCGGGCCGTTGGCCGAGAGCAAGAGCGCGCGGATGAAGGCAAGTTCGGAGAGATACTGGTCGAGCTCGGCCAGGATCGCCTGGCGATTGACGAGGCAGATGTCACGCCACATCTCTGGGTGGCTCGCGGCGATGCGGGTGAAATCGCGAAACCCCCCGGCGGCATACTCGAAGAGTTGCTCGGCATTCGCACGCTCGGCGAGGTCGTGCACCAGCGCATAGGCGAGCACGTGCGGCAGATGACTCACGGCGGCGAAGACCCGGTCGTGCTCCTGCGGTGACATCTCGCGAATGAGCGCACCACAGGCCTGCCAGAGCTGCGCCACCCGCAGCACGCTGCCAGGCTCGTTCTCCGGCAGCGGCGTGAGCACCACTTTACGGTCGCGGAAGAGCGTCGCATCGGCCGCCTCGCAGCCGCTCTTCTCCGCACCGGCGATGGGATGCCCCGGTACGGTATGCGCCAGGTGTGGCTCCAAGTGCAGGTAAAAAGCTTCGATCACGTTGCGCTTGGTACTGCCCGCATCGGTGACGAGGGTGCCCGGCGCCAGATGTGGCGCCATGGCTTTGACCACCGCTTCCGTCTGACCCACCGGCATGGCGAGCAGCACGACTTCTGCCCCGGCGAGCGCATCGCCCCAGTCTGCGGCGATTCGATCGATCACGCCCAAGGCGAGCGCCCGTTCGAGTGAAACCCGCGAACGACCGATGCCCACCACTTCGCGCACCATGCCGGCCGCCTTGAGCGCCAGGGCGAAGGAACCGCCGATGAGCCCGACACCGCACACGACCAGCCGTCCCACCGGTTTCGTCTTCATGAAAGCCCCCTTTCAGATGCAAAGGATGTCGGCGAGCGCTTCGAGGAAGCGGGCATTCTCTTCGGGCAGACCCACGGTGACGCGCAGCCATTCGGGCAGGCCATAGCCGGCGATCGGACGCACGATCACGCCGCGATCGAGCAGCGCCTCGTTCACCGCACCCGCGTCGCCCACGTGCACCATCACGAAGTTGCCGCGCGAAGGCACCCAACGCAGACCCAGCCGCGCGAATCCTTCGTAGAGCTGCAGCAGCCCCTGGCGGTTGAGCTCGGCGCTGCGCGCGACGAACGCCTCATCCTCAAGGGCGGCCGCCGCCGCCGCGAGCGCGAAGGCGTTGACGTTGAAAGGCTGCCGGATGCGGTTGATCACATCGACGAGTTCGGGGCGCGCCACGCCGTAGCCCACACGCAGCGAGGCGAGCCCATAGATTTTGGAAAACGTCCGGCACACGAGCAGGTTGGGAAAGCGATCGACCCACGCGAGGGATTCGTAGCGTTCGGTGGGATCGAGGTATTCGCCGTAGGCTTCGTCGAGCACCACCAGCACGTCCTCGGGCACCCGCGCAAGGAAGGATTCCAGCGCCTCGCCGGGCACGAAGGTGCCGGTGGGATTGTTCGGATTGGCAAGGAAGACGATGCGCGTGCGCGGCGTGATCGCCCCGAGCATCGCCTCGAGGTCGTGCCCGTAGTCCTTGGCGGGCACCTCGACCGGCCGGGCGCCCAGCGCCTGCGTCACCAGCGGATAGACCGCGAAGGCGTATTGGGAATACACCGCCTCGGCGCCCGGCTGCAGTACGATGCGCGCAGCCAGTTCCAGCACGTCGTTCGAACCGTTGCCGAGCACCAGACGTTCGGGCGCGACGCCGAACTTGCGCGCGATCGCCTCCTTGAGCACGAAACCATTGCCGTCGGGATAACGGGCTCCTTCGGCCGCCGTCGCATCCAAGGTGGCCCGCGCTTTCGGACTCATGCCGAGCGGATTCTCGTTCGAAGCGAGCTTGACGATGTCGGTCTCCCGCAGACCGCGCTCGCGGGCGAGTTCCTCGATGGGCTTACCCGGTTGATAAGGGGCGAGCGAGCGGATCGCCGCCGGAACGTGATCGATGACGCGCATCTCTTCTCCTCCTCGCATCGTTACCCACAGTCACCACGCCGCGGCCGGATAGGAACCGAGCAGCTTGAGGAAGGTCGCGCGTTCCTCGAGCGCCGCGAGCGCCTGGCGAACCGGCTCGTCGAGCCGATGTCCCTCCAGGTCGATGTAGAAGACGTACTCCCACAAACCGCTCTTGGCGGGGCGTGATTGCAGCTTGGTCATACTCACGCCATACTGCGCCAAAGGCTCGAGCAGGCGGTGCATGGCACCAGGCTTGTTCGGCGTGGAGCACACGAGCGAGGTTTTGTCCCGCCCCGAAGGGCCGGCAGCATCGTGCTTGGCGATGACGAGGAAGCGCGTGGTGTTGTTCGGGTCGTCCTCGATGTTGGCCGCGAGCACCGTAAGCCCATAGCGCTCGGCCGCCGCCTCGCCAGCGATGGCCGCCGCGTCCGGATCCTGTGCGGCGAGCCGCGCCGCTTCGGCATTGCTCGCCACCGGCACGTAGGGGACATCGGGCAAGTGTCGCGCGAGCCATTCGTGGCACTGTGCGAGTGACTGGGCGTGGGAATAGACGCGCTTGACCGCTGCGAGGCTCGGAGCGAGCGACATGAGGTGCTGATGGATGCGCAACATCACCTCGCCGCAGATCTGCAGCGGATGCAGCAGGAGCAGATCGTGCGTGACGCCGACCATGCCCTCGACCGAGTTCTCGATGGGCACCACCCCGTAGTCGATGTTACCCGCCTCGGTTTCGCGGAAGACCTCGTCGATCGAGGCGAGCGGCAGGAACTGCGGCGCGCTGCCGAAATGCTTGCGCGCCGCCGCCTCGGAGAAGGTTCCGGCCGGACCGAGATAGGCGACCTTGAGCGGCTGCTCGAGCGCGAGGCAGGCCGACATGATTTCGCGAAAGATCGTGCGCACCGCGCTCTCGGGCAGCGGCCCCGGATTGAGCGAGGCGATACGGCGCAACACCTGCGCCTCGCGCTCGGGGCGGTAGAGCGCACCCTGCTTGAGCTCGCCCACGCGCCGCGCACAGCGCCCGCGCTCCGCAAGCAGGTTGAGGATCTCCTCGTCGATGGCGTCGATGCGCCGACGCAACGCCAAGAGTTCCGACTCGTCCATCTCCCCCCCTTTTTTCTCAGACGTACCGCGCGGCGAAGTCGTCCATGAAAGCGGCGAGCGCCTCCACCCCCTCGCGCGGCATGGCGTTGTAGATCGACGCCCGCATCCCGCCCACCATCTTGTGCCCTTTGAGGTACTTGAGCCCGGCGGCCTCGGCCTCCTGCAGAAAGCGCTCGTTCAACGACTCGTCGGCGAGGCGAAACGGCACGTTCATCCAGCTGCGCCAGCGCGGCTCGACGGCATTGCGGTAAAAGGGCGTGGCATCGATGCACTCGTAGAGCAGACGCGCCTTGGCTTCGTTGCGCTGCGCCATCGCCGCCAAGCCGCCGAGCGATTCGAGCCACTGGAACACGAGACCGGCCACATAGATGGCAAAAGTGGGCGGCGTATTGAGCATCGAGCCGTTCTCGGCCATGCGGTCGTAGCGCAGCACCGGCGGGGTGCCCTCCCAGGGCGAGGCCATGAGATCGCGGCGCACGATCACGAGCGTCAGCCCCGCCGGGCCGATGTTTTTCTGCGCCCCGGCATAGATGAGGCCGAAGCGGCGCACGTCGATCGGGCGCGACAGCAGATGCGAGGACATGTCGGCGACGATGGGCACGCCAGAGGCTTCCAACGCCTCGAGCTCCAGCCACTCCACGCCGTGGATCGTCTCGTTGGTGCATACATGCACGTAGCGCGCCTCGGGATCGAGCGAAAGCTCCTCGGGGCGCGGCGCGCGGGTGAAGCCGCTTTCCTCGGTGGAGCCGGCCAGACGGACCCGGCCGCCGAGCACGGGCGCGATGCGCTGCGCCTCCACGAACGCTTTCTGCGACCAGGCGCCGGTGACGACGTAATCGGCCGAGCCGCCGCCGAGCAGGTTCATGGGAATGGCGGAGAACTGCAGCGTCGCCCCTCCCTGCAGGAAGAGCACGGCGTAATCCTCGGGAATGGAGAGCAGCTTCCTGAGATCGGCCTCCGCCCGCGCGATCACCTCCGAGAAGTGCTTGCCGCGATGGCTCACCTCGATGATGCTCGAGCCGATCCCGTGCCAATCGAGCAGCTCTTTTCGTACCGTACGCAAGACCGGCTCCGGCAGCATCGCCGGCCCGGCGCTGAAGTTAAACACCCGCATCGTCCGCCTCTGCACCCTCGTCCCCGACCACCGGCGTGCGCGCCACTTTCACCACCGTCACCAGGCGATCGCCGTCGTCCAAGGCCATCAGCGTCACCCCTTGCGTCGAGCGCCCCATCTCGCGGATGTCGTCGACCGAAGTGCGGATGAGCACCCCGCTTTGCGAGATGAGGATGATCTCGTCGCCCGGTTGCACCAGGCAGGCGGCCACGAGCCGGCCGTTGCGACGGCTGGTCTGGATGGCGATCATCCCCTTGGTGCCACGCCCGTGGCGCGTAAATTCGGCCACCGGCGTCCGCTTGCCGTAGCCCGCCTCGGTAGCCGTGAGCACCGAACCCGACTCGTCGCGCACCACCAGCATCGACACCACCTGCTGGCCGTCTTCGAGCGCCATGCCGCGCACGCCTCGCGCCTCGCGCCCCATGGGACGCACGTCGTCCTCGGCGAAACGCACCGCCTTGCCCGCGTCGGAAAAGAGCATCACGTCGCAGCTGCCGTCGGTGAGATCCACGCCGATCAGGCGGTCGTCATCCCCGAGCGACAGCGCCACGATGCCGGCCTTGCGCGGATTGGCAAAGGCCGACAACGCCGTCTTCTTCACCACGCCCGAAGCGGTGGCGAAGAAGACGTAGTGCGCATCGTCGAATTCGCGCACCGGCAGCACTGCCTGGATACGCTCGTCCGGCCCCATGGGCACGAGGTTGACGATGGGCTTGCCGCGCGCCCCGCGAGCGCCCTCGGGCAGTTCGAAGACGCGCAACCAGTAGACTCGCCCGCGACTGGAGAAGCACAATAGCCAATCGTGGGTGTTGGCCACGAATACCTGCTCGAGGAAATCTTCCTCCTTGACCGAAGCCGCCTGCTTGCCCCGCCCGCCGCGGCGCTGCGCCCGGTAGTCGTCGAGCGGCTGGCGTTTGACATAACCGGCATGCGACAGGGTCACCACCATGTCCTGCGGCGCCACCAGATCCTCCAGCCGGATCTCGTCGGCTTCCAGCACGAGCTCGCTGCGGCGCGGATCGGCGTACTGTGCGGCGATCGCACGCAGCTCCTCGCCGATGATGGCCGAGACGCGCTCGGGCTTGGCGAGGATGTCGAGCAGATCGGCGATGCGCTCGATCACCTCGCGGTACTCCTGCACGATCTTGTCCTGCTCGAGCCCCGTGAGGCGCTGCAGCCGCAGATCCAGGATCGCCTGCGCCTGCGCTTCCGACAGACGATAGCCCTCGCTCGACCAACCGACGTCGGCCTCCAGCCCTTCCGGACGAAACTTCGCCGCGCCTTCGCCCGCACGCGCCACCAGCTCGGCCACCACCGGTGAATGCCAGCGCCGCGCGAGCAGCGCCTCTTTGGCGGCAGCCGGCGTGGGCGAGGCCTTGATGAGCGCGACGATCTCATCGACGTTGGAAAGCGCCACCGCCAAGCCTTCGAGGATGTGCCCCCGTTCGCGCGCCTTGCGCAGCTCGAAGACGGTGCGCCGCGTCACCACCTCGCGCCGGTGCGCCAGGAAATGGCCGACGAGCTCCTTGAGCGTGAGCGTCTGCGGCCGTCCATCGACGAGCGCCACCAGGTTCATGCCGAAGGTGTCCTGCATCTGCGTGTGCTTGAAGAGCTGATTGAGGATCACCTCGGGATGCTCGCCGCGCTTCAATTCGATGACCACGCGCATGCCGGACTTGTCCGATTCGTCGCGGATCTCGCTGATACCCTCGATGCGCTTCTCATTGACGAGCTCGGCGATGCGTTCGAGCAGCGTCTTCTTGTTGACCTGATACGGCAGCTCGTCGACGATGATCGCCTGCCGGTCGCCGCGGCCGATTTCCTCGAAATGGGTACGCGCCCGCATCACCACGCGGCCCCGCCCCGTGCGGTAGCCCTCGCGCACGCCCTCGAGCCCGACGATGAGCCCGGCCGTCGGAAAATCCGGCGCCGGCACGTACTGCATCAGATCGTCGTCGGAAAGTTCGGGGTTTTCCAGCAACGCCAGGCACGCCCGAATCACCTCGCCGAGATTGTGCGGCGGGATGTTGGTGGCCATGCCCACCGCGATGCCGCTCGAACCGTTGATGAGGAGATTGGGAATGCGGGAAGGCAGCACCAGCGGCTCACGCTCGCTGCCGTCGTAGTTCGGACCGAAATCGACGGTCTCCTTGTCGATGTCGACCAGCATCTCGTGCCCGATGCGCGACATGCGGATCTCGGTGTAACGCATGGCGGCGGGGCTGTCGCCGTCGACGGAGCCGAAGTTGCCCTGACCGTCGATGAGGGGATAGCGCAGGGAAAAATCCTGCGCCATGCGCACGATGGTGTCGTAGACGGCCGTATCGCCGTGCGGGTGGTATTTACCGATCACGTCACCGACGATGCGCGCCGACTTCTTGTAGGGCTTGTTCCAGTCGTTGCCCAGCTCATGCATGGCATAGAGCACCCGCCGATGCACGGGCTTGAGACCATCGCGCACGTCGGGCAGCGCCCGGCCAACGATGACGCTCATGGCATAGTCGAGATAGGAGCGCCGCATCTCCTCTTCGAGCGGCACGGGCAGGGTTTCGCGGGCGAAGGAATCCATGGAGCAAAAACCGCCGTACAAATCCGTAGAATTCGCTATTTTATCACGCCGTCCACACCCTTTCCGGGAGCCCGCCGATGCCCGAATCGATCGCCCTCCAGCCCGCCGACGCCCTCATCATCCCCCGCTGGCTCCTGCCGATGGAGCCGGCCGGTGCGCTGCTAACCGGCCACGCCGTCGCGATCCGCGGCGAGACGATCCTCGACGTCGGGCCGACCGAGGAATTGGAGCGGCGCTGGCGGCCGCGCGAGCGCGTCGAACTGCCCGATCACGTGTTGCTGCCCGGCCTCATCAACGCCCACACGCACGCGGCCATGACCCTGCTGCGTGGCATTGGCGACGATCTCCCCTTGCGCCGCTGGCTCGAAGAGGCGATCTGGCCGCGCGAGGCGGCTCTGATGAGCGAGGCATTCGTCTACGACGGCACGTTGCTCGCCGCCGCCGAGATGCTGCGCGGCGGCATCACCACCGCCGTCGACATGTACTTCTATCCCGAGGCCGCCGCACGGGCCTTCACCACCATGGGCGTGCGGGCGGTGCTCGGCATCACCGTCATCGATTTTCCCACGCCGTACGCGGCCGACGCCGACGAGGCGCTCGCCAAAGGGCTCGCCGTGCGCGACGCCTGGCGCGATGAACCGCTCGTCTCCTTCCTGCTCGCGCCGCACGCCCCCTATTCGGTGAGTGACGAGACCCTCGAGCGCATCGCCACCCTCGCCGCCCAGCTCGACCTGCCAGTCCAAATCCACTTGCTCGAGACAGCACAGGAGCGGGAAGAATCGCTGGCACGCCACGGAGAAACGCCCCTGCAGCGGCTCGATCACATGGGCCTCCTGGGGCCGGGGCTCATCGGCGTGCACGCCGCACACCTCACCGAAAGCGAAATCGCGCTGCTAGCCGAGCGCGGCGCCGCCCTCGTGCACTGCCCCACCTCCAACATGAAACTCGCCAGCGGCATCGCCGCCGTACCCCGGTGGCTCGATGCCGGTATCCCCGTCGGCCTGGGCACCGACGGGGCGGCGAGCAACAACCGGCTCGACCTCTTTCAGGAGATGCGCCACGCGGCCTTGCTCGCCAAGGTCGGCCAGGGGCGTGCCGACGTGCTGCCAGCCATGCAAATCTTGGAACTCGCCACGATCGGCGCCGCCCGCGCCCTCGGGCTGGAACATCGCCTCGGCTCGATCCGCCCGGGCAAGGCCGCCGACCTCGTCGCCGTCGCCCTCGATGCCGTCGAAACCCAGCCCTGTTATGACCCCTGCTCGCACCTCGTCTTCGTCGCCGGACGCGAGCACGTCAGCGACGTCTGGGTCGCCGGACGCCGTCGTATCTCCGGAAAAATCTTGCTGTTGCAGGAAAACAACAGACCTTTGTCCGCTCTGGCGCAAAACTGGCGGCAACGAATCCAGTTGCAAATCCGCTGAAAAAGTGCTTGTATAATGAATCCAAGGATACGATCCTAGACCTTGTCCCAACCGTTTTCCCAAGAAAGGATGCTACCATGACCACCAAAAACACCCGCTTCAAGCTCCTCGCCGTCGTCCTTGGGACGATCGGGTTTTCCATGAGTGCGATGTCCGCCGACGTCGTGGTCGATCCGAAAGGCGTCGTTCCCTATGTCACCGATTCCCGCAACGTCGTCGTCACGAGTGGCGCAGGTGCCTGCGTCCGCGCGGGCGCCAGCTGGTCGCCGGCGGCCGCCGAGCAGGCCAAAGACGCCAATGGCAAGCCGCTTGCCTGCAGCTGCGATCCCGACCTGATCGCCAAAGAGAAATGCGAGCCGCCCAAGCCGGTTGCCGCAGCTGCGCCGCGCCCCGCGCCCAAGCCGGCCGAACAGAAAGTGAAGATTTCCACCGACACGCTGTTCGATTTCGACAAAGCCACGCTTCGCCCCGAAGGCAAAGCCAAGCTCGACGAAGTCGTCGCCCAGCTCGGTAAGTACAACGTCGAAGTCATCCTCGCCGTGGGCCACGCCGACCGCATCGGCCGCGACGCCTACAACCAGAAACTCTCCGAGCGCCGTGCCGACGCCGTCAAAGCGTATCTGACCAGTAAAGGCGTCCCGGCCAATCGCATCTACACCGAAGGCAAAGGCGAGACGATGCCCGTCACCGGTGACAAGTGCAAGAACATGGGTCCGGAAAACCGGAACAACAAGAAACTCATCGACTGCCTGCAACCCGACCGTCGCGTCGAAATCCAAGTCATCGGTACCGACAAGTAATCCTGGTCGTCCGAGGTCTGCGGAAAACCCCGCCCTGGCGGGGTTTTTCTTTGGAGGATTCCCCATGACGAACGTCGATCCGCTGGAACTGGCCAAATTCGAGGAGCACGCCCACCACTGGTGGGATCCGACGAGCGAATTCCGGCCACTGCACGAAATCAATCCGCTACGGCTCTCCTGGATCGAGTCCCACGTCGCGCTCGCCGGCAAGCGCGTGCTCGACGTCGGCTGCGGCGGCGGCATTCTCTCCGAAGGCATGGCGCGGCGTGGCGCCCGGGTCACCGGCATCGACCTCTCCGCTGCCGCTCTCGAAGTCGCCAAACTCCATCTCCTCGAATCCGGCCTATCGGTGGACTACCGCCTCGAGAGCGCGGAGGCCCACGCCGAAGCGCATCCCGGCGCCTATGAGATCGTCACCTGTATGGAGCTGCTCGAACACGTCCCCGAGCCCGAATCCATCGTCGCCGCCTGCGCCAAGGCGCTCACCCCCGGCGGCTGGGCCTTTTTCGCCACCATCAACCGCACGCCCAAAGCCTACCTGCACGCGATTCTGGGGGCGGAATACCTGCTGAGGCTACTGCCGCGCGGCACGCACGACTACGCCAAATTCCTCCGCCCCTCCGAACTCGCCCACTGGGCACGGGCGAACGGGCTCGAACCGGTCGCCCTGCAAGGGCTGGGCTACAACCCCCTCACCCAAACCTATCGTCTGATCGAAGAAACTGCGGTAAACTACCTTTTCGCTACCCGCAAGGCGGCGTAAAAAAGTGCACCGATCGGCGGAACTTTTTCGCTGCACGAGGCACTAACAAAATGCAAACCCACTGGGGCCGTACCTGGCTTCGACGGGGGTCGCAAAGCAGCACAGCGCATACCGAGGACCAGTCCCCTCGTAAATCCACTGGAAAGCAAACAAACGCCAACGACGAGCGTTTCGCTCTCGCCGCCTAAGGGCGGCGAGCGCTGCACCGGCTGGCCTCTGGGCCGGATGATGGCGTAAGCCATCTCGCAGCGTCATTCACAGAGGCTCGTCCCCGAGTCGGGCCGCTTGGCTCGGGGCCTAAAACCAAGGCGGCTCGCGTCGGTGCGGTGAGCCTACCCACCAATACCGGCGCTAAACTCAAACGGTAGGCTAAGTATGTAGACCTGGCTGTGGAGGGCTTCCGGACGGGGGTTCGACTCCCCCCGGCTCCACCAATACCCAAAGGTCAACCGTTCTCGGTTGGCCTTTTTTGTTGCTCGCAACGCCAGTGTTGGCGCGGTTTCCGGGCGGCGCCTTGCGGACGCGCACGCCACCCGAGCGCCGTTCCCGCCCCGACGGGGCATCTCTGTTCTCGGTCTTTCTCTGCGGCCAGATGTAGGGGCCGCCCGCCTTTGGGTTGATCCTCGAGCGGAGCAATCTTCTCCACTTCCTCGGTCAACGCCGCAAAATCGATCACCGATTCCATCTCCTACAAGGGATCGCCGAGCCGGGAAATCCGCGATTTGACTTCGTACGCCATCGATTCTAGAATGACAACCAAAGTGTCAACGACGATAAAAGAAGGGGATGCTCGTGAGCGAAAGGATGCACCATGCGCCGGTGTACTACGCGCTTGCGCAGGCACACTTTAATCCTGTCGCCGCAATGTCGAAATACGTGGATCAGATTCAGGATCGACTGCGGCTCGAAGGCTATCCTCTCTACGAGCCGCAGCAAATTACGGAACTGATCGTGCCGCAACCAGCCCAGGTGCACGCCGCCGAACCTCAGGTCGTGCATACGGTCTTTTGGGTGATCGCCCGCAGCGATCGCATGGCGGGATTCATCTTGACCCCTTCATCCATCACTTATCACACGACCCGCTACGACACGCATGAGCGGTTTATTGCCGAGCTGCTGCGCGGCTTGGTCGCCGTGCACGATGCAGTGACCCTCGATCACGTCAGCCGCTTGGGGTTACGCTACCTCAATGCCGTGCTGCCCCGCCAGGGCGAGCGTGTCGAGCAGTATCTCGCAAGGGGATTGCACGGGATTGAATTCTCCGCGCAACCGCTCTACAGGCTGACCGAATCGGTCTTCAGAACCGAGCCTGGTTCCGTGATCCCCACGGGAACGCTCGTGGCGCGAGTCTACAGCGCGGATGCGCCTCTAGGTTTTCCGCCCGACATTCAACCGACAGGATTGGTGATCGATCCAAAATTTCGGCTACAAGAACACCGCACACACGCGATCATCGATATGGATCATTTCGCCGAAGGCCGACTACCGATCGACCGCGACGGGCTCCACGAGCAACTGCTCGCGCTGCACGCGGCCATCAAGTCGGTTTTTTATGCGATTATCACGGATCACGCGCGAAACGTGTGGGCCTGATGCGGCGAGGCGAACATGAACACCACGACCATCATGGGAACGAGGGGACGAGTCAAAGAGGTTGCACCCGGGGCAAGCATGTTTCTCTGCATCGGCGGTACGGGCAGCATGCTCGACATTTCCCGGCTGGCTCATTGGCGCCCGATGATCACGCTGCGTATTTCTTTCCCTATCGTGGTGCAACGGGCAGAAAACGAACCGCGCCTGGACGTGCGCACCGCCGCGGAACACCTCGCCAACATCCGTGAGGTGATGCATCCGACCATCGCGGATCTGGCCGCCGTGTTTGGCGTCTCCCGACAGGCGATCTACAAGTGGATGAATGCGGAAACTACACCCGAAGCGGACAAATTCGCGCGCCTTCGCGCCCTGAGCCAAGCGGCCGACGCCTTGCGCCAGGCCGGCGTCACGCGAGCCCCCGCGCTCGTGAAGATGAACGTGTTCGAGGGGCGCTCTTTGTTGGATCTGGCCGCCGCCGGCCAGCTTACGCGGACTCAGGTCGAGTCGCTCATTGCCGAAGCCCGGGCCATGGAATCCGCCTACGAGCGCTCCGCTCTGGCACGTTCGACCGCAACCCCCACCGACGACTGGCGCTCAGAGATATCCATTCCCGGAACGATTGAGTAATTTGCCGACGGATGTGCCATGCTTGAACGCGATACACAGTGGCGGCAAGGCGATGTTCTGACGTGCGAGTCTGCGGCGGCCTTGAATTTGATCGACACGGCCGATGGCGGGGCGAGAGTCATCGTCATTACTCATGACTGCGACTTGCCCCACAAGGACGAACCTGAAGTCGAATTGATCGTTGCCAAGGCCGTCGAACGAATCGACCCTCTCTACACCTATGCCAAGAATCCGCGCCGACTTCATCTTGCGTATGAAGTCGCACGACAAGGTTCCCCGTTGTTTCTCGAACTGCGTCAGAGTCACCGCCGCAGCGTACCAAAGGCGGATTTCTCGCAGTGGGCGCGCCAGGATACATCCATCGTTTTGCCCATCGATGCCAAACGGATTCTGAAGCAATGGCTGGCGGCGCGATACGGACGTCCTGCATTTCCGAACGAGTTTGAAAGGCGTCTGCGCAAGGGCAATCTCGAACGCAAGATCGCAAAGATCCTGCAACCGGATGCACAGTACCTGATCGGACTCTTCTTCGATCTGGGCCAACAGCGGGGGATTGAGGCACCCGAAGGTGAGCCCTATGCACTATCCATATCGGTTGTATACGACACCGCAAAAGGCGTCGATGTCAGGCGACTCGCCGAGCAGGCGGCTACGAAGCTGCGCACACTATTCGAACAGGTCTATGGCAAAGCAGAGGTTGCCAGCGAAATTGCGCTCGATCACTGCGAAGCCGTGGCAGATATCTCCATGACGCTGGCCGATCTGCGTCGCGTGGATCAGTGGCGTCTCGAGTCTCTCAGTTTGCAGGACGAGGACCAGGGGGATTTCTTGGCAGTAGGGGAAATGCCGGTCTAGGGAACCGCCCCCCTTTTTTCCGTCAAACGACGAGTGAATATAACCGCGAACGCGCCCAGGCGCGCAAGCCCGCCAAGTTCGCCGTCAGCCGCTCGTCGCGCCCCCGTTTCACGCTACCATAATCCGATCCTTGCCCGACGGACGAAGCCATGACCCCCTCGCCCTCCGAGCACCGCCCCGTCGTTCTCGTCACCGGCGCCGCCCGGCGCATCGGCGCGGCCATCGCCCGCCATCTGCACGCGCACGGCTGGAACGTCGCGCTGCATTATCGCACCTCGGCCTCGGCCGCCGAGCGGCTCGCCACGAAGTTCGACGCCCAACGCCCCGGCAGCGCCGCCTGCTTTGCCGCCGAGCTCGCCGCCCCGGCGAATGCCCCTGCGCTCGTCGCCGCCGTATTCGATCGTTTCGGCCGGCTCGACGCCTTGGTCAACAACGCCTCGACCTTCTATCCCACCCCGATTCCCGAGGTCACCCCCGAGCAGTGGGAAGACCTGCTCGGCGCCAACGCCCGCGCCCCCTTCTTCCTCACCCAGGCGGCCGCGCCCGAACTCGCGCGCCGGCGCGGTGCCGTGGTCAATGTCGTCGACATCCACGCCGAACGACCGTTGCCCCGCTATCCCGTCTATACCGCCGCCAAGGCGGCGCTCGCCGGGCTCACCCGGGCGCTCGCCGTCGAGCTCGCCCCAGCGGTGCGGGTCAACGGCGTCGCGCCCGGTGCCATCCTCTGGCCGGAAGACGATCAATACCCGCCCGCCGAGCGCGCACGCATCCTCGCCCAGATCCCGCTGCAGCGCCTGGGAGAACCCGGCGACATCGCCCGCGCCGTGCGCTTCCTTCTGGAAGACGCCCCTTACGTCACCGGCCAGATCCTTGCCGTCGACGGCGGACGCAGCCTCGCCCTCTAGGGGACGCTGAAGAAATGAGCGAGCGGGATGAAACGCAAGGCGGAAGGTAGCGCAGCGACCGAGACATATCGAGTGGATAGGCGAGGGAGCGAGCACCGCGCAACGCAGCGATTCGCCCGCGCAGCCAATCATTCAGCGTTTCCCTGACGCGGACGGACTATACTGAACTCTCTCCGACTTCGTCGCCTTGCTGCTCGCCGAACCCGACGCCCGCGAACTCGCCCGTGGATACGGCCCGGAGCGTTTCGGCGTATGATTCGTACCATAACGACCACATGGGGAGCACCCGATGAAACGTCTCGTCCCGGCACTGATCGCCGCCTGTCTGAGCCTGCCCGTGCTTGCGCAGGACAAGAATGCGATGACCGCTTTCTACGGCCACGAGAGCGACATCGACCGCTATGGCCTCTCCTGGCGCTTCAAACCCTTCTGGGGTGATGTCTGGGGCGGCTGGCACGCCTCGCTCTCGCCCGAAATCGAAGCCTCCTACCTCGAATATAACGGCAGACACCCGGGCAACGACTCCTCGGGCGAGCTTGGCGGCCTCGTGCGCTTCCGCCTCGAACGCGGCGTCGGCGCCGTTCGTCCTTACCTCGATCTCGGCCTGGGCGCTGCCGGCTTTACCGATACCCACCTTGGCAACAAGGATCTGGGCAGCGCCTTCCAGTTCACCGAGCAGATCGGCGTCGGCGTCTCGATCGACCAGACCTGGTCGATCGGCTATCGCTTCTCCCACTACTCCAATGCCGGCATCGCCAGCGAGAACGACGGACTCAGCCTGCATCACGTCGTGCTCGAAGTGAAATTCTGACGATGGCTTACTTTCGCCACCACGTCTTCTTCTGCTGCAACCAGCGCCCGGCGGGCGAAGCCTGCTGTGAGGATCACGGTGCGAGCGCCCTGCTCGCGCATGCCAAGGCCCGCATCGAGGCGCTGGGTTTGAAGGGCAAGGGGGCAATACGCATCAACAAGGCCGGCTGCCTCGGGCGCTGCGACGAAGGGCCGGTGCTGGTCGTCTACCCCGAAGGCGTGTGGTACACCTACCTCGACGAGGCCGACATCGACGAGATCATCGACGAGCATCTCGTCGGTGGCCGCCCCGTCGAGCGTCTGCGACTGCCCGAACGATCATGACCCGGATTCGCGTCGAGACTCTGCTCGCCCCCGGCCCGGCCGGCACGATCGAAGTCCTCGCCGACCTGCCCGCCGCGCCACGCGGCGTGGCGCTCGTCTGCCACCCCCACCCGCTCTTCGGCGGAGCCAACACCAACAAGGTCACCTACACCCTCGCGCGCGCCTACGCCGAACTCGGCTACGCCGCACTGCGGCCCAACTTTCGCGGCGTCGGGCAAAGCGCCGGCCGGCACGACCACGGCGAAGGCGAAACGGAAGACATGCTGGCGCTGCTGGCTTGGGCGCGCGGGCGTTGGGGCGAGGGCGAACTTGCGCTCGCGGGCTTTTCTTTCGGCGCCTACGTGCAGACCCGCGTCGTCGGCCGGCTCCCCGGCCCGCCGCGCCACCTCACCCTCGTGGGTCTGCCGCATGGCCTCGCGCTCGGCAGCGGCAAGCAATACGACACTCCTCTACTTCCCGAGACGCTGCCGGCACTGCTGATCCACGGCGAGCACGACGACATCGCCCCGCTCGCGCGCGTCTTCGACTGGGCCCGCCCACAGACGCGGCCCGTCGTCGTCATCCCCGGGGCGGACCACTTCTTCCACGGCAAGCTCGCCCTCATCAAGACGCTGGTGCAGCGCGACCACGCCGCCGGCCGATGAGCGACGCGGACGGGCGCTGCCTCCCTGGCGCCCCCGTCCTTCCCTCGCGGCTCACATGCTGCGCCGGTACTGCCCGCCCACCTCGTAGAGCGCCTGCGACAGCTGCCCCAGCGAGCAGTAGCGCACCGCATCCATCAGCACCGCGAAGACGTTGCCGCCGGCCATGGCCGTCTCCTTGACCTTGGCGAGCCACTTCGGCGCCTCCTCGCGGTTGCGCTCGTGGAATTCCCGCAGGCGGCGCAGCTGGCTTTGCTTCTCTTCCTCGGTCGAGCGCGCGAGCTCGAGCTTCTCGGGGATGACGTCGCCCTTCGGATTGCGGAAGGTATTCACCCCGATGATGGGCAGGCTCCCGTCGTGCTTCTTCTGCTCGTAATAGAGCGATTCCTCCTGGATCTTGCTGCGCTGATAGCCCGTCTCCATCGCCCCCAGCACCCCGCCGCGTTCGGCCAGACGCTCGAATTCCCGCAGCACCTCCTCTTCCACGAGGTCGGTGAGCTCCTCGATGATGAAGCTGCCCTGGTTCGGGTTCTCGTTCTTCGCCAGCCCCCACTCGCGGTTGATGATGAGCTGGATCGCCATCGCCCGGCGCACCGATTCCTCCGTGGGCGTGGTGATCGCCTCGTCGTAGGCATTGGTGTGCAGGCTGTTGCAGTTGTCGTAGATGGCGATGAGCGCCTGCAAGGTAGTGCGGATGTCGTTGAAATCCATCTCCTGCGCGTGCAGCGAGCGCCCCGAAGTCTGGATGTGGTACTTCAGCTTCTGGCTACGCTCGTTGGCGCCGTAGCGATGCTTCATGGCGATCGCCCAAATGCGCCGCGCCACGCGCCCGATCACGCCGTACTCCGGATCCATGCCGTTGCTGAAGAAGAAGGAAAGGTTGGGCGCGAAGTCGTCGATGTGCATGCCGCGCGCCAGATAGCTTTCCACGTAGGTAAACCCGTTGGCGAGCGTGAAGGCGAGCTGGGTGATCGGGTTGGCGCCGGCCTCGGCGATGTGATAGCCCGAGATCGACACCGAATAGAAGTTGCGCACGTCGTGATGGACGAAGTACTCCTGGATGTCGCCCATCAGCTTCAGGGCGAACTCCGTGGAGAAGATGCACGTGTTCTGGCCTTGATCCTCCTTGAGAATGTCGGCCTGCACCGTGCCGCGCACCGTGGAGAGCACCCACTCCTTGATCTTCTCCGCCTCTTCTTCGGTGGGTTCGCGCCCGTTCTGCTCGCGGAACTTGTCGAGCTGCTGGTCGATGGCGGTGTTGAAGAACATCGCCAGGATCATCGGCGCGGGCCCGTTGATGGTCATCGACACCGAAGTGTTGGGCGCGCACAGATCGAACCCCGAGTAGAGCACCTTCATGTCGTCGAGCGTGGCCACCGACACGCCCGAGTTGCCGATCTTGCCGTAGATGTCGGGACGCTCGTCCGGATCGCAGCCGTAGAGGGTGACCGAATCGAAGGCGGTGGAGAGCCGCGCCGCCGGCATCCCCTCGGTGAGTTTGCGGAAACGCCGGTTGGTGCGGAACGGATCGCCCTCGCCGGCGAACATGCGCGTCGGGTCCTCGTTCTCGCGCTTGAAGGCGAACACTCCGCCGGTATAAGGGAAAGAACCGGGAACGTTCTCCTTCATGAGGAATTTGAGCACCTCGCCTTCGTCTTCGAAGGCGGGCAGCGCCACCTTGCGGATCTTGTTGCCCGAGAGCGACTCGTGATAGAGCTTGGTGCGGATCTCCTTGTCGCGGATCTTCACCACGTACTCGTCCTGGGCATAGAGCTCGCGCAGCGTCGGCCATTGGTCGAGCAGTTTCTTGGCGTGCGGCGTGAGTTCCCCGTCCTTCCATGCGATGAGCTCGTCGAAGTGCTCGGCCGGCTTGCCGCAGCGCTCGAAGAGCGCCTTGGCGATGCGCAGGGACTGACGCTCGCGCGCGATGCGGGCCTGCGCCTGCACGTGGCGATGGTAGTCGCGCACCGTCTGCGCGATCTCGGCCAGATAACGGGCACGCTCGGCCGGGATGATGGCCCGCCCCTTGCTGGACGCGCGCACCGACACCAGCGGCAGCTTGCCCGGAATCTCCGCCTTCAACCCCTGCGCCACCAGCCGCGGCAGCATGGCCTGGTAGAGCGCGGTGACGCCGTCGTCGTTGAAACGCGAGGCCATGGTGCCGAACACGGGCATCTCTTCCGGGGCCAGATGGAAGAGCTCGCGGTTGCGCTGATACTGCTTGCGCACGTCGCGCAACGCATCCTCCGCCCCTTTGCGGTCGAACTTGTTGATCGCCACGAAATCGGCGAAATCGAGCATGTCGATCTTCTCGAGCTGGCTCGCGGCGCCGAACTCCGGCGTCATCACGTAGAGCGAGGTATCCACGTACGGCACGATGGCCGCATCCCCCTGACCGATGCCGGAAGTCTCGACGATGACAAGATCGTAACCGGTGAGCTTGCAGGCGGCGATCACCTCCTTGAGCGAACGCGACACCTCGCTGCCGGTATCCCGCGTGGCGAGCGAGCGCATGTAGATGTTCTCGTGCTCGATCGAATTCATGCGGATGCGATCGCCCAGCAGCGCCCCGCCGGTGCGCTTGCGCGAGGGGTCGATGGAGATGACGGCGATCTTCAGCCGATCCCCCTGATCCAGCCGGAAGCGACGCACCAGCTCGTCGGTGAGCGAGCTCTTGCCCGCCCCGCCGGTGCCGGTGATGCCGAGCGTGGGCACGCGCAGCGAAGCGGCCGCCTCCAGCAGCCCCCGGCGGATGGAATCGGGATAGGCGTCGTTCTCCAGCGCCGTGATCACGCGCGCGAGCGTGCGCCAGTCCCCCTGCCCCAAGCGCTCGAGGATCGCCTCGAGCGTCGCCGGCGCCTCGTGGCTGAGGTCGAAGTCGGCGCGCCGGACCACGTCGTTGATCATGCCCTGCAGCCCCAGGCGGGCGCCATCTTCGGGCGAATAGATGCGCTCGACCCCGTAGGCCTCGAGCTCGCGGATCTCGGGCGGCACGATCACCCCGCCGCCGCCGCCGAACACCTTGATCTTCTCCCCGCCGTTCGCCCGCAGCAGATCGACCATGTACTTGAAGAACTCGACGTGCCCGCCCTGGTAACTCGTCACAGCGATGCCCTGCACGTCCTCCTGCAGCGCCGCGCGCACGATCTCGCCCGCCGAGCGATTGTGCCCCAGGTGGATCACCTCGCAGCCGGTCGCCTGCAGGATGCGGCGCATGATGTTGATCGAGGCGTCGTGCCCATCGAAGAGCGCCGCCGCGGTGACGAAGCGCACCTTGTTCTTCGGCTTGTACGGGGCGATTTTCTGCTGGATGTGCGGATCGCTCATGAAATGTCCCTCCTCGTTCGATGCGGTTTCTCGAACGGGAATGTAGCGCGAAGATGACGTTGACGTCAACGTCAACCGAAAAGAACGGCCTCGCCGATGGCTTGGAGCAGGCCGGCGCGCGCATCATGCACCCGGCCCTACCCGACGATGGATGTCAGCGGCCCGCAGGCTGCAGCAGCCGCGTGCGTTCCCGCTCCAGGCGAGCCGCGCGGCGCTCGAGCAGCTCCATCTCCTTCACTTGCCGCCGCTCCACCCCTTCGCGCTCACGCACCCGGGCTTTCTCGAACGCCGCGCGCTGGGCGGGTTTCAGGTCGGCGGGAGCCTCCCGCACCGCCAGCGCCATGCGCTCGTCGGCGTGGCGGGCGCGCAGCGCCTCGCGCTCGCGCGCCAGATCGCGCAGCTCACCCTCGATCTGCGCGAGCCGCTGCTGGCGCAGGGCGAAGGACTGCGGTGATTCGGCCACCGCCTCGCGCGTTTTTTTGGTCGCTGCCGGCGGTGCAGCCGGCGACGGACTCAGCGTGACCGCCGCGGCATCGGGGCCGCAGGGGTTCGCCTCGAAGCGGATGCTACCGTCGGCAGCGGTGCAGCGGTAGACCACGGATTCCTCCGCCCACCCCGGCAAGGCGGCGAAGAGCAGGGCGCACGGCGCGAGGACTCGCGCCAAGCATGAAGGAGAGCATTTCATCGTGTCGACCCCCGGCGCGACGCAACGAGCGGATCCTGGAAACGAACGCCGAGCCGCGGAAACTTCCGCCGTCTCCACACGGCGAGTGCACACCCGGGAGCCCGAGCGCACGAAAAAAAGGGAAGAGGTGTACCCTCTTCCCTTCCCTGGATCAGACTCGCCTTGCGGCTAGGCTGGATCAGAAGCGGTGGTTGATACCGACGTAGAAGAGGTCGGTGTCGTCCACTCTGTCAGTACCAGCGTGGCCATTGGAGTCAGAGATACCACCCAACCTCAGACCCGTAACATTACCCCACGTCAGATCGTCGTAATCGACCTTGGTGTAGCCGAGGTAGCCGGTGGTGCGCTTGGAGAGTGCATGGGTGTAGGCGACGGTAAAGGCCTTGGGTTTGACGTCTTTATTGAGGCCTTGGCTCGGAACTTTATCGACGTCCGCCTGGGCGTAGGCGACATGGATGTTGCCCGCACCCACCGGCACGATCACGCCGAGCTGCCACAGATCGACGTCGAGGTTATTGATACCAGCCACGTCACGGGCCTGCTGGTAGGAACCGGCGAGCGTGGCCATGCCGAAGTTGTAGGAGGCGCCGATCAGCCATTCTTTCTGGGTTTCGTTGTTGGTAGTTCGCGGCCTGAAAGCGCCTGGAGCTCCAGCGTTCTCAGACTTGAATTTCACCGCCTGATAGATGCCGCCGATCTTCAACGGACCGTTGTCGTACTTCAGCGAGATGCCATATTTGTCGTCGTCGCTGTAATCCGCACCCGTACCGAGCTTGGAGTCGGTCTCCTGGTTACCCGCCGAGTAGATACCGGCCACGCTCACCGACTGGAACGTGCCGTTGTAGGTGACCGAGTTGTTCCAGCGCGCAGCCGAGTTCGGGGTGATGGTGAGCCGGGTGAAGTCGGACAGCAGGCTCATCGGGCTGATGTAGGCATTGCGCACAGCGTCGTACTCGCTGGTGAAGTAGCCCGGGGCGTATTGACGACCCAGGGCGACCTGGCCGAAGTTGCCTTTCAGGCCGACGTAGGCCTGGCGGGTGAAGGTTTGGTCGCCCTTAGTGTCGCTGTTATCACCACTCGACATCGCGGTCGACTTACCCGTGTCGATGTTGAAGCCTTGTTCCAGCACGAACACGGCCTTCAGCCCGCTGCCGAGGTCTTCCTCGCCGCGGAAGCCGAGGCGGCTGCCTGCCAGACCGCCGGAGTCGACGCCCATCGTGCTGTCACCCATGAAATCGCCAGCCTTGAAGTAGGCGTCGGCCACGCCGTAGACCTGGATGTTCGACTGGGCGAACACCGGCGCCGAGACGAGGCCCGCCACCGCCAGTGCGATCAGTTTCTTTTGCATGTGTTTCTCCTCTCTTGCAAGAAGGAAGCCCGTTTGGGGCGGAACCGCTCCGCCCACCCAAAAGCATCACCACCGTCGGCGAAGCTTGAGATGCATTGTTGCGCACGCCCCGAGCCCTTGACAAGAGCCCGAATGCGAATCCCCGGAAGAAACGCGCATTCTTGTTGCACCGATGCAACAACGCGGAACCCCTGAGCGTATTGGCACTCTCAGGTATCGAGTGCTAAATTCACCACAGCAAACCATCGAGGAAGGAGCAGCATGACGAGCAATGCAGTCGTACCGCTGGGATACGCCCCGGGCTTGCCGAGCCCCGTCTCCAGCCTGGAGCAGTACGTGCGGGCGGTGCGCAGCATCCCGCCGCTCTGCGCCGAGGAGGAAAAGGAGCTCGCCCGGCGCTGGCGGCTGGAGCGCGATCTAGAGGCGGCGCGGCGCCTGGTGTTGGCGCACCTGCGCTACGTGGTGGCAATCGCCCGGCAGTATTTCGGCTACGGTCTGCCGGAGGCCGACCTCATCCAGGAGGGCAACGTGGGGCTGATGAAGGCGGTGCGCCGCTTCGACGAGACCCGCGGCGTGCGGCTCGTCACTTTCGCGGTGCACTGGATCAAGGCGGAGATCCACGAGTTCATCGTGCGCAACTGGCGTCTGGTGAAAATCGCCACCACCAAGGCGCAGCGCAAGCTCTTCTTCAACCTGCGCCGCCTGAAAGGCTCGAGCAATGCCCTGCAGCCGGCCGAGGCGCGGGCGATCGCCGACGAGCTGGGGGTGAAGCCCGAAGAGGTGCTGGAGATGGAGGCGCGCTTTGCCGGAGCAGAGGTGCCGCTGGAGGCGCCCACGGGGGAAAACGAGGAAGATGCGCTCCCCGCGCCGATCGCCTATCTGCCCGATCCGGGAGCGACGCCCGAGGAGGCGGTGCTGGAAGCCGAGGCGCATTGGCTCGCCGACGAGGGGTTGCGCGCAGCGCTCTCCAAGCTCGATGCGCGCAGTGCCGACATCGTGCGCCGGCGCTGGCTGGCCGAGGAGCCGGAGACGCTGCAGGCGCTGGCGGCGGAATACGGCGTTTCGGCCGAGCGCATCCGCCAGATCGAGGCGGCGGCGATCAAGAAACTGCGCGCGTGGCTGACGCAGGGCATGAGTGCGGAGGTGCCCGCCCATGCCTGAGGCCGTGCCCAACGTGCTCTCGATTGCCGGCATCGACCCTTCCGGCGGGGCGGGGCTCTATGCCGATCTCAAGACCTTCGCGGCGCTGCGCACCTATGGCTGCGGCGTGGTGGCGGCGCTCACGGCGCAGAACACCCAGCGCGTGCGCGCGGTGCACGTGCCGCCGGTGGAGTTCCTGCGTGCGCAGCTCGACACGCTCTTCGCCGACGTGGCGATCGCCGCCACGAAGACGGGGATGCTCGCCAGCGCCGCGGTGATCGAGACCACGGCCGAGCGGCTCGCCCACTGGCGGGCGCAGGGGCAGAGCCCCATTTTGGTGGTCGATCCGGTGATGGTGGCGAAGAGCGGGGATACGCTCCTCGATCGCCAGGCGGTGGGCGCGCTCGTGGAGGCGCTGCTGCCGCTCGCCACCGTGATCACGCCCAACCTGCCGGAGGCGGCGGTGCTGCTGGGGCGCACGGCGCCGGAGAGCCGGCGCGAGATGATCCGCGCGGCCGAGGCGCTGCGCGCGCTCCTGCCCACCGACGACGGCCACTGGGTGCTGCTCAAAGGCGGGCATCTGCCGGGGAGCGAACTGGTGGATCTGCTCTTCGACGGCGAGCATCTGCACGAATTCGTCGCTCCCAAGGCGGCGACGAAGAACACCCACGGCACCGGCTGCACCTACGCCGCGGCGATCGCGGCGCTCGCCGCCCGCGCCGGCTCGCCGCGCACCGACGCGGCGATGCGCGAAGTGGTCTCCGAGGCGCATCGCTATCTCCAAGGGGCGATCGCGACGAGCGGCGCACTCGCGGTCGGCCACGGGCACGGGCCGCTGCATCACTTCCACGCGCTCTGGCTATAATGAGCCGACGGGCATGTCGCCCGGCCCCCATACAGAGAGCGCGCCTATGAACGCCAGAGACCATTTTTTCGCCGCGAGCGCGCGCGTCGATGCCGCCGCGGTCCAGCCTTTCCCCAATTCGCGCAAGATCTACGTGCAGGGCTCGCGCCCCGACCTTCGCGTGCCCATGCGCGAGATCCGGCAGGCGGACACGCCGGCCTCCTTCGGCGCCGAGCCCAACCCGCCGATCTACGTCTATGACACCTCCGGCCCCTACACCGATCCTGAGGCGCACGTCGACATCCGCCGGGGTCTGCCGCCGCTGCGCCGGGCCTGGATCGAGGAGCGCGGGGATACCGAGGTGCTGCCCGGGCCGACGAGTGCGCACGCGCGGGCGCGCCTGGAGGATCCCGCCACCGCCGCGCTGCGCTTTCCGGGCCTTGCGCGCACGCCGCGCCGCGCCAAGCCCGGGGCCAACGTGACGCAACTACACTACGCGCGCCGCGGCCTCATCACGCCCGAGATGGAGTTCATCGCCATCCGCGAGAACCAAAACCGCCGGGCGTATCTCGAGGCGCTGGCGCGAAGCGGGCCGCGCGGCGAGCGCCTTGCGCAGATCCTCGCGCGCCAGCATCCGGGGCAGCGTTTCGGGGCGCACATCCCCGAGGAGATCACGCCGGAATTCGTGCGCGCGGAAGTGGCCGCCGGCCGGGCGATCATCCCGGCCAACATCAATCACCCCGAATCCGAGCCGATGATCATCGGGCGCAACTTCCTGGTGAAAGTGAATGCCAACATCGGCAACTCGGCGCTCGCCTCCGACATCCAGGAGGAAGTCGACAAGATGACCTGGGCGATCCGCTGGGGGGCCGACACGGTGATGGATCTCTCCACCGGCCGCCACATCCACGAGACGCGCGAGTGGATCATCCGCAACAGCCCCGTGCCGATCGGCACGGTGCCCATCTACCAGGCGCTGGAGAAAGTCGACGGCAAGGCCGAGGAGCTCACCTGGGAGCTCTTCCGCGACACGCTCATCGAGCAGGCCGAACAGGGGGTGGATTACTTCACCATCCACGCCGGCGTGCGGCTCGCCTACATCCCGCTCACCGCCCAGCGCCTCACGGGGATCGTCTCGCGCGGGGGTTCGATCCTGGCGAAGTGGTGCCTGGCACACCACCGGGAGAATTTCCTCTATACGCACTTCGAGGAGATCTGCGAGATCCTGAAAGCCTATGACGTGGCCTTCTCGCTGGGCGACGGGCTGCGCCCCGGTTCGATCTACGACGCGAACGACGAGGCGCAGCTGGCGGAGCTGAAGACGCTGGGAGAGCTCACCCGCATCGCCTGGAAACACGACGTGCAGGTGATGATCGAAGGGCCGGGACACGTGCCGATGCAGCTCATCCGGGAAAACATGGAGAAGGAGCTCGAATGGTGCGACGAGGCGCCGTTCTACACGCTCGGACCGCTCACCACCGACATCGCTCCGGGGTACGATCACATCACCAGCGCCATCGGTGCGGCGCAGATCGGCTGGTACGGCACGGCGATGCTGTGCTACGTCACGCCCAAGGAGCACCTGGGGCTGCCGAACAAGACCGACGTGAAGGAAGGCATCGTCACCTACAAGCTCGCGGCGCACGCGGCCGATCTCGCCAAGGGGCATCCGGGGGCGCAGATCCGCGACAATGCGCTCTCCAAGGCGCGCTTCGAGTTCCGCTGGCAGGACCAGTTCAACCTCTCGCTCGACCCGGACAAGGCGCGCGAATTCCACGACGAGACGCTGCCCAAGGAATCGGCCAAGGTGGCGCATTTCTGCTCGATGTGCGGGCCGAAATTCTGCTCGATGAAGATCACGCAGGAAGTTCGCGTCTACGCCGAGGAGAAAGCGCTCTCCGAAGAAGCGGCGCTCGCCGCGGGCCTGGAGGAAAAGGCGGACGAATTCGTGCGCGGTGGGGCCGAGCTCTATCGTCCCGAATAGCGTCGAGACGATGAGCGCGTCCGTAGCGGAATCGGAAGACGCGGCGCTCGCCGCGCGCATGCAGGCGCTGCTCGCCCGTGTCTTCGGGCATGCGCGTTTTCGCGGACCGCAGGCCGAGATCGTGGCGCACGTGGCGCGCGGCGGCGACGCGCTGGTGTTGATGCCCACGGGCGGCGGGAAGTCGCTGTGCTACCAGCTGCCGGCACTGCTGCGCGAGGGAGTGGGGATCGTGATTTCGCCCCTCATCGCGCTGATGGAGGATCAAGTGGCGGCGCTGCGGGAGAACGGCGTGGCCGCGGCGGCGCTGCACTCGGGCATCGCCCCGGAAGAGGCCGAGTCGATCGAGCAGGCGACCCGCGCGGGGCGGGTGAAACTCCTCTATTGTGCGCCGGAGCGTCTGCAGACGCGCCGTTTCCTCGAGCTATTGGATGCGCTCGCCGCGCGGGGGGCGATCGCGCTCTTTGCCATCGACGAGGCCCACTGCGTGTGGCAGTGGGGGCACGATTTCCGTCCCGACTACCTGCACCTGGCGATGCTACCGGCGCGCTACCCCCGGGTGCCGCGCATCGCGCTCACCGCCACGGCGGACGCGGCGGCCCGCGAGGAGATCGCCGCTCGTCTGGCGCTGCACGAGGCGCGCCGCTTCGTCACCAGTTTCGATCGCCCCAACCTCTTCTACGCCGCCGAGCGCAAGCGCGGCGACGGACGGGCGCAGCTCCTTGCCTTCCTGCGGCGGCAGCCGGAGGGCGGCGGCATCGTCTATTGCCTGTCGCGCGGCAAGACGGAGAAACTCGCCCGCTGGCTGAACGATCGGGGCATCCCGGCGTTGCCCTACCACGCCGGGCTCACGCACGAGGTGCGCGAGCGCCACCAGCGGCGCTTTCTTGCCGAGGACGGCCTGGTGATGACGGCGACCATCGCCTTCGGCATGGGCATCGACAAGCCGGACGTGCGCTTCGTCGCCCACCTGGATCTGCCGCGCTCGCTCGAAGGCTACTACCAGGAGACGGGACGCGCCGGCCGCGACGGCGAACCGGCGCAAGCCCATCTCCTGTGGAGCGGCGAGGACGCGGTGTGGCATCGGCACATGATCGAGACCTCCGACATGCTGCCGGAGCAAAAGGAGATGGCGCACCGGCGGCTGGACACGCTGGTGGACATGGTCGCGGGCACCGGCTGCCGGCGGCAGGCGATCCTCGCCTATTTCGGCGAGACCGTCGGCCCCTGCGGGCGCTGCGACCGGTGCCTCGCGCCGGTGCGGCCGTGGGAGGCGACGGACGCGGCGCGCAAGGCGCTCTCCACCGTCTATCGCACCGGCCAGCGCTACGGCGCGGCGCACCTCATCGACGTGCTGCGCGGTCACGCCACCGAGGCGGTGGTGCGCCGCGGGCACGACCGGCTGAGTACCTACGGCCTGGGGGTCGATCTGCCCGTAGAGACCTGGCAGGCGGTGTTCGACGAGCTGCTGTTGCGCGGCCGGCTCTCGATCGACTTCGAGCGGCATCGCGCCCTGGTGCTCACGCCCCGCGCGAGGCCCCTGCTGCGCGGCGAGGAATCCCTCACCCTCGTCCTGCCGAGCGCGACGCCCAAGGGCTCGGCCCGCGACGCGACCGCGGCTACGGTGCCGGCAAGCGACACCCTCTCGCCGGCCGAGCAGGCGCGCTTCGAGCGTCTGCGGCGCTGGCGCCTGCAGCAGGCCCAGGCCGACGGCGTGCCGGCCTACGTGATCTTCCACGACAAGACCCTACGCGAACTCGCGCGCCGCGCCCCGGCAACGCTCGCGGAACTCGCCCAAATCGAAGGGATCGGTGCGCGCAAACGGGAGCGCTGGGGTGAGGAATTGCTCGCGCTGCTGGCCGCAACCAGCGACGAATCCGCAGCGCTTGCGGTGCTCGACAAGGCCGCCGACCAGCCGCCACTTCCCTCCGATCTATAGCGTTCCTCGAGCCTGCGACGTGGGAGCGCGGGGTCGTGATAGGAACGGCCTGCCGTGTGAGGCGCTGCGCGGAAAACGACTCATCGTCGGCATTCCAGGAACGCCTCGAGCGTCAATTTAGGTGCAGGGCGTTTCACTTGTTGCACTTATTGTGCTAAGGTTGGCAAGGATCACTGCTTCAGGAGCGAACCATGCGTACCCTCGATCATCTTCACCGTGTTTCCCCTCCTTTGCTTTCCGATGAGGACAAGGAACTGGCCAAGGCCGCTCAGCGCTGCATCATGGCCTCGCTGGACCATGCGCGGGCCGCGACGATCACCTTGCGAACGGACGAGGGAGGTTCTTCCCCCGTCGTCGAGCTGCCGCCGGCCACCTTGAGATTGATCGGCCAGTTGCTGGGGGCCTTGAGCGAGGGGCATACCGTCGTGCTGATGCCGGGCACTCAAGAGCTGACGACGGTGCAAGCGGCGCATCTGCTCAATGTCTCACGCCCATTTCTCATCAAAGAGATGGAGGCCGGCCGCCTACCGTATCGCAAGGTGGGCTCGCATCGGCGCGTTGCCCTCGATGATCTTCTGGCGTACGCCAAGGAGATGCGGGCAAGGCAACGGCAAGCGCTCGAACGCCTGGCAGAAAACGAGCGCGAGTTGGGGTTGGACTACTGATGATCGTCTCCCCCCTTCACACAGCGATTCTGGATGCGTGCGTTCTGTACCCCATTGCAATAGCCGATGCCCTCGTAAGCATGGCCGCGGAAGGGGTATTCACAGCCAAATGGACCGTACGCATCGAGGAGGAGTGGATGGGCGCGCTCGAGCGGCAGCGACCAGACCTCGTCGGCAAACTGGGGGTCCGCCGTGACAGCATGCGAGAAGCCATCCAAGACTGGGAGGTCCCGGAATCGGCCTGGGGCCCCTTGGTGCCAGGTATCCATCTTCCTGACCCGAACGACGCGCACGTCCTGGCCGCAGCCATCGCCTGTAATGCAGATTACATAGTTACTTTCAATTTCAAGGACTTTCCACGAGACATCTTGAATGAACACGGGATAATCTTGTCGGATCCCGATTCTTTCATCATCGAGCAGTGGGATATGGATCCCATCGGGGCGATCTTGGCATTCAAGCAAATGCGTGCCCGTCGCAAAAAACCTCGTTCGGGTCCGAGCGAATTTGCCGACATTTTGGAACGAGCCGGTTTGCCCATGACCGCCAACAAGATAAGAATGGCCGCCGATCTCATCTAGGGAGAAAACGACGATGGCAAAGACTTCCTATCCCCTGCGGCTCGATGAAGACGAACGCGCGCGCCAAACGGGTGGCCGAGGCCTTGGGCGTTTCGGAAAACCGGCTCTACGCCGAGCTGATTCACGACGGTCTGCTGATGCACGAGCAGCGCCTCTACCTCCAGCGGCTGCGCGAGCTTGCCGCAACCAGCGACAAATCCGCAGCGCTGGCGGTGCTCGACAAGGCCGCCGACCAGCCGCCACTGCCTTCCGACCTGTGAGACCGACTCAGCGCACGACGCCGAACAGGGGCCGGTCATGGCGCGGCTGTAGCGGCCGGCTGGTGCGCGGCCCTTGCGTGAGCGGGGCGATCTCGGCGGGGATGGCCTCGAGCGGTTCGCGAAAGACGATCCAGCGCACGTCTTCACGGCACGGCGGCCAAGGCTCGGAGCCCTCGTAGGTGAAGTAAGAGACGTCGACCGGCTCGAGCGTGCGCAGGTCGAGCGGCAATTCGCGCGGCGCGGCGCTTCCCTGCTCCGCCCAGTCCGCCAGCGCGGCGAGCAGCGGATGGGTGCGCTCGGCGGCGACCACGCGCAGTGCCACGAAGAGCCGGGAGCCGTCTTCCGCCCGATGCTGCAGAACCATCTCTCCCAAAGCGACGCGCATCCCGAGCCGGTGCGCTCCGGGGTGATGCCAGCCGATCCGCTCCAGCCGATACCACGTTCCTTGCCACCCCAGGCGCTGTTCCCGCGTCGGTTCGAGCAGCAAGCCCGTTTTGTCCTGCTTCAGGACGACGCGGCTGGGTTGGTAGCGGAAGAAAGGGGGCGGAATATCGGCCGGCGTGGCGCCTTCGAGCGCGATGGGGGATTGACGCTTGCCCTCGCGGCACAGGCGCCAGTCGGGCGAGAGGAGGTGCCAGCGGGCGGGACCGGCCGGGCCGTCGGCGTACGTCCATTCCTCCGGCATGGGACGCGGCGCGGCGCGGGCCGACGCGACCCTGCGCGGCGGAGGCGGCGTCGTGGCGACTCGGCTCGGCGCCGGAGCGGGAGTGACCACCGGCGGAGCAAGCAGCCCCGGCGGCGGGCGTGAAGGGGCCGGGGGAGGTGCCGGTGGGGATGCCGCCGGGGGCGTAGGCCGCGGCTGCTGCGGCATCGGAGTGCCCCCAGGTGGCGAGGGAAGCGGCAAACCGGCGATTTCGGGCGGGAGAGACTTCGGATCCACGAGGTCCACCCCGAGGGGCAAGACCGGAGGCGCGGCGACAGACGGCTTGGTCCCGTTTCCTTCCATGGCGCTACCGGCCGAGGCGAGGACCTCTTGGGCGATGCGTTGCAAGGCTTCCGCCGAAGGGGGGCTACAGACTACCATCCACAGGCGCTCATCGACCGTACCGGGCAAGACCGGCGCCGGTTGCGGCCTCTCGATCGTCTCTTCGGTCACGGGAAGATCGTTCGCGTCGAGATACACCCGCTTCACCGTGGTGTAGGTACGGCGCTGGCAGTCGAAGCGGTTGAGCGCCTTCACCGCGGCATAACCCCGCCGCCGGGATTCTGCCGGGCTGAACGTCACCCGCCCCCATACGACTTTGACCCCGCCTTCGGCGGGGATGAGCGTATCCGGATCGATCTGCACCAGGCGGTCGCGGTCACGGGCCACGGTCTGCCATTCGGCTCGCGCCACCGTGCCAAGCGCACCCAGCACGAGCAGCACGAGCAGACGTCTCCACCATCGTATCGTCATGATTCCGCGTCCCATGATGACCCGCTCCGCCGCGCCCAGCCGCTCTCGATACGTTCGTTATCGGCAGTAGCGAAAAAAACTTGAGCTCCCGAAGGCGGCGGCACCGACGTGGATTTCGGGTAAACTGCACTGGATTCCGCCCTACGATGTCATTTCCATGTTCGTCCTTTTCGAAGACGCCGGCGCATTCAAGGCCGGCACGGTCGTTTCCGAGCAAGAAACCACGCTGCACGTCGAGCTCCCCTCCGGGCGGCGCCTCAAGGTCAAGCGTAACGCGGTTTTGCTACGCTTCGACGAGCCGCCGCCCCAGGTCTTGCTCGACGAAGCGCAGGCACGGGCCGAAGCGCTGGACGTCGATTTCCTGTGGGAAGTCTGCGGGGAGGACGAGTTCTCCTTCCTCGACTTTGCGCGCGAATACCATGGCGCCGAGCCCTCCGCGGTCGACGCGGCCGCGCTGCTGCTGCGGCTGCACGCTGCTCCGATCTACTTTCACCGCAAGGGCAAGGGGCGGTTCCAGAAGGCTCCGCCCGAGATCCTGCAGGCGGCGCTCGCCGGCCTGGAAAAGAAACGCAAGCGCCAGGAGGCGATCGAGCGCATGCGCGACGAGCTCCTGGCCGGGCAGCTGCCCGGAGAGATCGCCGCCGCATTGCCGCAGATCCTCTACCGGCCCGATCGCAACCGCCCAGAGACCCAGGCGCTGGAAGCCGCCAGCGTCGCCCTGCGCTGCTCGACCGCCCAGCTGCTGCTTTCGGTGGGTGCGATCGCCTCGACGCATGACTATCACTTTGGCCGTTTCGTCTTCGAGGCCTTTCCCGACGGACTCGATTTCCCCGAGCATGCCGTGCCGGCCTTGCCGCAAGATTTGCCCACGGCCGACGTCGAGGCGTTCTCCATCGACGACCTGTCCACCACCGAGATCGACGATGCATTCTCGGTCTCGCCCCGCCCCGGCGGCGGCTGGCGCATCGGCGTGCACATCGCTGCCCCCGCCCTGGGAATCTCCCCCGGGGACACGATCGATGCCATCGCCCGCAACCGCATGTCCACGGTCTATATGCCAGGGCGCAAGATCACCATGCTCCCTCCGGCGGTGGTGGAACGATTCACTCTCGCCGAGGGGCACACTCCGCCGGCGTTGTCGCTCTATCTGGACGTAGACGCCTCGCTCGCCATCCAGGGCATGGAGACGCGGCTCGAACGGGTGCCCATCGCCGCCAATCTGCGCCTGCATGCGCTCGAACCCTTCTTCAACGAGGAAACCCTGCAGGACGCCTTGCCCGAGGATCTGCCCTGGCGAACCGAGTTGAAACTGCTCTGGGAGCTGGCCACGGTGCTGGAAGCCGGGCGCGGCAAGGCATCCGTGGCGCAGAACCAGATGGATTACATCTTCCATGTCGACTGGGCGGTGACGACCGAAGACGGGCCGGGCTGGGTAACGATCACGCCGCGGCCGCGAGGGGCGCCCATCGACAAATTGGTGAGCGAATTCGCCATCCTCACCAACCAGACCTGGGGCCGGCGGCTGGCCGAGCACGATCTGCCCGGCATCTATCGGGTCCAGCCTGCCGGCGGCAAGGTGCGCATGGCACTGGCCGCCGAAAGCCATGAGGGACTGGGCGTCGATTGCTACGCCTGGTCGAGCTCCCCCTTGCGCCGTTACGTCGATCTGGTGAACCAGATGCAGCTGATCGCTACGGTTCGCGGCACCCCTGCGCCCTTCCCCGAGCGCGGCCCCGAGCTTCTCTCGATCGTGCGCCAGTTCGAGGCAGCCTATCTCTCTTACCAGGAGTTCCAGCGCCACATGGAGCGCTACTGGTGCCTGCGCTGGCTACGGCAGCACCGCATCGCGCGGCTCTACGCCACGGTGCTGCGCGACGATCTCGTACGCTGTGAGCGCCTGCCGCTGATCGTGAAAGTTCCTTCCCTCCCTCCGCTCGACCCCGGCTGCAGGGTAGAGCTGGAAGTGGAAAGCACCGAACTCATCGACCTGGAACTCAAACTGCGATTCCGGCGTCTCATCGGACCAGGTGAGGCGACCGAAGCCGCGCCCGACGAATCCACCACCACGGTGCAATGAACGCGTCTTTCCTGCCCTCCTTTGCAGCTCCTGCGCTGCCACGGCTATGGCGCCGGGTCCGGCACTGGCCCCTCGCCTGGGCCATGCTCCTCTCCGTGAGCCTGCACCTCGTGCTGCTCGCCCTCGAATTCACGCCTCCCGAACCCTCCGCGTCGGCCAAACGAGACGAAGGTCTGGAGATCGTGCTCGTCAATGCACGAAACCGCGAAACACCAACGGATGCCAAGGTCCTCGGACAGTCTTCCCTCATCGGCGGAGGAAGCGAACGAAACGCGCCCACGCCGACCACGACCGAAAAACCGCGCGAGCGCGAACGTTCCACGGAAAGCCCCGTCGAGACGCGCGCCCGTCACAGCGAGAAACCCTCCCCGGCGAAACCCACGCTCAGCCGCCGCAACGGCGAAACAGCGGCGTCCGATTCCCCGCAGACTCGGCCCAGCACTCCGACCCCGAGCGGACTGGACCTGCTCGATCAGACGGCGAGCATCGCCCGCCTGCATGCGGCGCTCGACGAAAAGAACCAGCCCCTGAACGGACCGCGCAGGCGCTTTTTCGGGGCCAACGTGAAGGAATACCGTTTCGCCCGCTACATCGAAGACTGGCGGCTGAAAGTCGAGCGCATCGGCACGCTCAACTACCCCGAGGAAGCCCGAGGCAAGCTCTACGGTAGCCTGCTCATGTCGGTGGCGATCGGTGCCGACGGCGAGCTGCTCGAGGCACGCATCGAACGCTCCTCTGGCCATCCGGTGCTCGACCAGGCGGCGCTGCGCATCGTGCGGCTCGGTGCCCCTTATGCGCCCTTCCCGCCAGAGATCCGTGCCGACACCGACGTGATCGTCATCAAGCGCACCTGGACCTTCACCCGTGAATCGCGCCTGCAAGGGAACTAAACCATGACCGATCGTTACGCCGTTTTCGGCCATCCCGTGGCGCACAGTAAATCTCCCTTCATCCATCACGCTTTTGCCGAGCAAACGGGGCAAGACCTGCGCTACGAGGCGATCGACCCCGGCGCCGAGGGCTTCGCCGCGGCCGCGCGGCGATTCTTTGCCGAGGGCGGGAAAGGCGCCAACGTGACGCTGCCCTTCAAAGAGCAGGTGCTGAGGCTCGCCGACGAGGCGCTGCCGCGCGCGCGCGAGGCCGGAGCCGCCAACACGCTCATCGCGCGCGAGGGGCGACTTCTGGCCGACAACACCGACGGGGTGGGCTTGGTGCGCGATGTGACGCAGCGCCACGACGTACCGCTCGCCGGTGCCGAAGTGCTCCTCCTGGGCGCGGGCGGGGCCGCGCGCGGCGTGCTGGGGCCGCTGCTGCGCGAACGGCCGCAGCGCCTGGTGCTTGCCAACCGCACCCCCGCCCGCGCCGAGGCGCTCGCCGAGGCGTTCGCGGCGCTCGCCGACGAAACGGGCGTGAGGCTGGAAGTACATACGTGGGAAACGCTACGCCTGCCGTTCACCGTGGTCATCAACGCCACGAGCGCGAGCCTGGCCGGCGAGCTGCCGCCGCTGCCGCCGGAGCTCTTCGCCGCGCGGCCCTTCGTCTACGACATGATGTACGGCGCCGCGCCCACCCCGTTCCTGCGCGAGGCGGCGCGCCACGGTGCGCGCACCGCCGACGGGCTGGGGATGCTGGTGGAGCAAGCCGCCGAGAGCTTCTTCCTCTGGCGCGGCGTGCGCCCGGACGCGCAGGCGGTGTACGAACGCCTGCGCGCCGCGCTCACGGGCTGAGGATCAAAGGGGAGAGAATGCCCGACGCGCCGCCTCCACCGTGGCGTCGATGTCGGCCTCGGTGTGCGCGGCCGACACGAACCCTGCCTCGAAGGCGGAGGGCGCGAAATGATGCCCCGCCGCCAGCATGGCGTGGAAGAAGCGCTTGAAGCGCTCGACGTCGCAGGCCATCACCTCGGCGTAGGAACCCGGCACCTGAGGCGCGAAATAAAGGCCGAACATGCCGCCGAGCGAATCGGCCGAGAACGGCACGCCCGCCTCCTCGGCCGCGCGCTGCAGGCCCGAGACGAGGCGCGCGGTGAGCGCTTCGAGCCGCTCGTAGAAACCCGGCTGGGCGACGAGCTCGAGCGAAGCAAGCCCGGCGGCCACCGCCACGGGCGAACCGGAGAGCGTGCCCGCCTGGTACACCGCGCCGAGCGGAGCGACGCACTCCATGATCTCGCGCCGCCCGCCAAACGCGGCCACCGGCATGCCGCCGCCGATCACCTTGCCCAGCGTGGTGAGGTCGGGCCGGATGCCGGTGCGCCCCTGCATCCCCTGCAGCCCCACGCGGAACCCCGTCATCACCTCGTCGAAAATGAGCACCGCGCCGTGGCGGTCGCACAGCGCGCGCAAGCCTTCGAGAAACCCGGGACGCGGCTTGACGAGGTTCATGTTACCGGCGGCCGGCTCCACGATCACCGCCGCGATCTCGTCGCCGCACTCGGCAAAGGCCGCCTCCACGGCTGCCAGCTCGTTGTAGGGCAGCACCAGGGTATCGCGCGCCGCCCCTTCGGGCACGCCGGCCGAACTCGGGTGCCCGAACGTGAGGGCGCCGGAGCCCGCCTTGACGAGCAGCGCGTCGGCGTGACCGTGGTAGCACCCTTCGAACTTGACGATGCGCGAGCGCCCCGTGTAGCCGCGCGCCAGAC
Organism: Tepidiphilus sp. J10; assembly: GCF_006980785.1. Lineage (NCBI taxonomy): Bacteria > Pseudomonadati > Pseudomonadota > Hydrogenophilia > Hydrogenophilales > Hydrogenophilaceae > Tepidiphilus > Tepidiphilus sp. J10. Next base: position 18,894 of record NZ_SBHP01000007.1, on the reverse strand, counting down.
GAATGGCGCTCATCGTGGCCTCGGTGCCCGAGCTCACCAGCCGCACCATTTCGAGCGAAGGCAGAAGCGCCGTGAGCCGCTCGGCCATCTCCACCTCCAGCGCCGTGGGGGCGCCGAAGGAGAGGCCGTCGGCGGCCGCCCGCTGCACCGCTTCCACGATTTTCGGGTGCGCGTGCCCGGCGATCGCCGGCCCCCAGGCGCCGACGTAGTCGATGTAGCGCGTCCCGTTTTCGTCCCAGAGATAGGCGCCTTGCGCGCGGCGAATGAAGCGCGGCGTGCCGCCCACCGAGCGAAACGCCCGCACCGGCGAATTGACCCCGCCCGGAATCACGCGCCGGGCCCGTTCGAACCACGCCTCGTTGCGATCCGTCATCGTTTCTTCCCTTCCGTGCCGAAAACGCGATTGTGCCACGCCGCCCAGGCGAGCGCCCGCTCGACCGGATCGGGCGCGGCGAAGAGATCCGAGATCACGGCGAGCCAATCCGCCCCGGCCGCGACGAGCTCGTCGGCGCGCTCGAGGGTGATGCCGCCGATCACGGCGATGGGCACCGCCAGCTCGGCACGGGCGCGGCGCAGCAGCTCGAGCGAGGCGCATTGCGCCTGGGGTTTGGTCGGGGAAGGATACATCGCGCCGAAGGCGACGTAGCTCGCCCCTTCCGCGATCGCTGCCCTCGCCCGTTCGAGATCGGCGTAGCAGCTCGCCCCGATGAGCGCGCCGGGTCCGAGCCGCTCCCGCGCCCGTACGATCGAACCGTCTTCACGCCCCAGATGCACGCCCGCCTCGAACCGGGCGGCGAGTTCGACGTCGTCGTTCACGACGAGCGCCGCCCCGGCAGCCCGCACCAGCGGCGCGATGCCCTCGAGCTGGCGCGATCGGCCAACGTCATCGAGCGCCTTGTTGCGGTATTGCACCAACACCGGCCCGGCGAGCAGCGCCGTGCGCAACCGCGCAAGGAGAACGTCGTCGTCGGGTTCGTCGGGGGTGATCAGATACAGGCCGCGTCCGGGCAGCCGAGAAAAACGCGTTTGCATTGAATCATGGTATCATGGATCATCGCCGCCACGGCCTGAAAACGGCCTGAATGCCGAGAACGGGGATCCGACGTGAACACCGAACGCAAACCACGCATCCTGGTGGTCGACGACAGCAATACCATCCGCCGCAGCGCGGAAATCTTTCTCGGCCAGGCAGGCCATACGATCGTGCTGGCCGAGGACGGGTTCTCGGCGCTCGCCAAGGTCGTCGATTTCATGCCGGACATCATCTTCATCGACGTGATGATGCCCCGTCTCGACGGCTACCAGACCTGCGCCCTCATCAAGCAAAATCCCAAATTCCGCCACATCCCCGTGATCATGCTCACCTCGAAAGACGGCGTCTTCGACCGGGCGCGTGGGCAGCTCGTGGGCTCGGACGAATACCTCACCAAGCCTTTCACCAAGAACGAGCTGCTCGCGGCGATCGCCCGGCACTGGCCGCCCAAGTCCGAAGCGCACGCTTCAGTGCAAGGAGAATGATCCCATGCCCATCCGCCGCATTCTCGTCGTCGACGACTCCCCCACCGAGCGACTCGCGCTCACCGAGCTCCTCACCCATGAAGGCTACCAGGTCATCACTGCCGAGAACGGCGATCAGGCCCTGGCGTTGGCCCGTACCGAATCGCCCGATCTCGTGCTGATGGACGTCGTCATGCCCGGCATCAATGGCTATCAGGCCACACGCCAGCTGCAGCGCGACGCAACCACCAAGCACATCCCGGTGATCATCTGCACCACCAAGGGCCAAGAAGCAGACCGGGTCTGGGGCTTGAGACAGGGCGCCGTGGCCTATCTCGTCAAGCCCATCGACGAAGCGGCGCTGCTTGCCGCCATCCGCAGCATGGGCTAACCATCCATGGCCCGGCGGATTTCCCTTCGTGACTTCCAGCAGCAGCTCGCCAAGCGGCTGCACGAAGCTTCCGTAAGCCGCCTCGAGCACTGGTTGGTACTCCGTGCCGGTGGACGGCGCCTGCTCCTGCCGCTCACCGACGCGACGGCCATCGCCGACGAATTCGCGCTCGCCCCCATTCCCCATGCGCCGGGCGGCTATCGCGGGCTGGCCAACGTGCGCGGCAACCTCGTCGGCGTCGTCGATCTCGGCTGGCTGGAGAATGGCACCGAAACCACATTGGGCAAGCAGTCCCTGCTGCTCGTTCTGGCACCCCGCCTCATCGAAAACACCGCCCTGCTACTCGAGGAAACGGCCGGTCTGCGCCCAATGAACGCATTCACCCCCGTCGACAACGAATCCGGTATCCACCCCTGGCACGCGCGCGCCTACCACAGCGCCGACGATCCCGAACCCTGGTTCCTGATCGACACGGCGCGTCTGGTGGCGGATCCTCTGTTCTTTGGCATCACCTCGCCGGGGTGAACCCCCGGCGCACCCTGACACCCGACACGTATCCGAGCAACGAGGAATCATCATGGCGTTCAGTCTCTTCAAGAGCCAAGCTCCTGCTGGTAGCGCATCCGATGAACACACCGACGCCCCCCCTCGGCTCTCGCCAGACGCTCTGCGGCGCCGTCTGATCCTCCTGGCGAGCGTATTGATCGTGATGGTCGCAGCCATTGGCTGGCTCGTCGTCTCGGTCAACCAGGCCGGGCTCGCCGTCGAAGAGCGTATCGCCGCGATCGAACGGGTCAAGGACGCCGCTCATGCGCTCGGACGCACCCTACCCTGGACGCTGCGCGGCGAGGCCGAAGCGTTCACCGCCCTGCGGCAAAACCGCCGCACCCTCGACGAATCCCTCTCCGTCCTGGTCACGAAAGCCGCCAAACATCCCCAGACCGCCGAACTGCAAACCCGTTGGCGACTGATACAGCCTCTTTTGCAACGATTCCTCGACGCCGAACCCTCGCTGCGCGCCTTTCGCGAGTCTGCGCCCGAAGCACAGGAGCTCACCGAGAGCGCATTCAAGCTGCTCGGAGAAATCGACCGCCTCATCGCCGACGCCAACGAGCTACGCGACGCCGTCCAGATCGCCGGCGAGACCGCCATTTCCACGCGTTACCTCTTCATCATGCTCGCTGCGATCGTCATCGTTGGCGTCTTCGTTGCGTTGAGCAAAACCTACTTGGATGACGCCCGCGCCCGCGAGCTCGAAACCGAGCGCCAGCGCCAACGGCTCGAGGAAGAAAACGCCCGTACCCAGCAGGCCATCATGCAATTGCTCAACGAGATCTCGGACCTGGCCGACGGTGACCTCACCATTCGCGCCACCGTATCCGAAGACGTCACCGGGGCGATCGCCGACTCGGTGAACTACGCCATCGAAGAACTCGGCTCGCTCGTGCGCCGCATCAACGACACGGCAGAACGCATCACCGACTCCACCGAAGAAGCGCGCCGCATCTCCGGGGAACTGCTCGAGGCGGCTCAAACCCAAGCCGACAAAATCGAGGAAGCCGACGCCATCGTCCAAGACGTGGCCAACGCCCTGCGCGAGACGGCCGCTTCGGCCGAAGAAGCGGCAGGTACTGCCGGCCGCTCGCTCGAGGCCTCCGCCAAAGGGACCGAGGCGGTCAACGAAACCATCCAGGGCATGAACCGCATCCGCGACCAGATCCAGGAAACCGCCAAGCGCATCAAACGACTGGGCGAATCCTCCCAGGAGATCGGCGAGATCGTGGAGCTCATCTCCGACATCACCGACCAGACCAACGTGCTCGCGCTCAACGCCGCCATCCAGGCTGCCGCCGCGGGCGAAGCCGGACGCGGGTTCACCGTCGTGGCCGAGGAAGTGCAGCGGCTGGCCGAACGCTCGGCCGAAGCCACCAAGCAGATCGCCGCCATCGTCAAGACCATCCAAACCGATACCCAGGATGCGGTCGGCTCGATGGAAGCCGCCACGCGCGAGGTCGTCGCCGGAACGGCCCTGTCCGATTCGGCCGGCGCCGCACTGGAAGAAATCTCGCGCGCTGCCAAGGAAACCGCCACCCGCATCACCCGGATCGCCCACGACATCCAGGCTCAGGCCGAACGAGGCGCCCAGGTCTCCGCGCTCATGCGCGAGATCCTCGCCATCACCCAGCAGACCCGCGAAGGAACGGAGCGCACCGTCCAGTCCATCGAATCCCTGGGTGAACTCGCCGCCGATCTGCGCGGTTCGGTCGCCGGTTTCCGCGTCTGATCGCCCGAGACGAAGGCCATGGTGCATCGCCCAGCCCCCGAGCCTCTATCCTGGATCGCCCCCGAAGTCGAACGCGTCCTTGCAGGGGCGCGCTTGGCCTTTGAGCGGGCCCGCGCACACTACGACCCACACTACGACCCCGAAACACTACGGCAAACGGCATCGTCGCTACACGAGACCCGGGGCGTGCTCATCGTCGCCGGCCTCGAAGGCTTCGCCCAGTACCTCGACATGCTGGGGCGGGCCATGGAGAAAGTCTCCACTCGTCCCGATCCCGATCCGGAAGCGATGGATCGATTGCAGCGCGCCGCGATCGCCGCCGAAAATTATTTCCTCGAGCTCATCCACTCCGGCAAAGACCAACCCCTACGGCTAGGTCGGTACTACCTCGAGCTCGCAGCACTCGCCGGAGAACCCAGCGCCGCGGTGAGCGATCTCTTCCAATTCGAAGTCTCGACCCAACCTCGACCGCAACCCGTCGTCTCCGATGAAGGGCGCATCCGTGCCGCCTTGCTGCGTCGCTTCGAAAAGGGTTTGGTCGGCTGGTTCAAACCGGCCGACGAGCGCGAGGCCATCGCGGCCCTCACGCCCATACGCGAGGCGCTCGCCGGCTTCCTCAAGCTGGATGCCGGCCGTCCTCTGGAGCCGCTGTGGCTGGCCGCCCTCGCCTACGCCGACGCGCTGCGTGAAGCTCGCCTGCCGCGCGACGAGGTCTCCAAACGCATCCTGCACGATCTGCATCGTACGATGCGCCACGCTGGCGAATGCCCCCAGCCCCCGCGCCGGCTCTTGCAAGCGCTCACTTATCCCGTCGCCCGGCTCGAACCCCGCAGCCGGGCGCAGCGGTTGTTGCACGAACACTGGCGGCTCGCCGAAGCGTTGGAAGACCAAGATCTTCCTCTGGCCGAAATCCCTTTTCGCGCCCAGCTCGACACCCTGGCCGAGGGGATCGACCGGCTGATCGAACACTGGGAGCGGCTCACCCAGGCGTCGAGTCCGCCGCTTGGGGCATTCAGCCAAGAACTCGACGCCTTGCGCCGACTCGCCCAACCCTTGGGCCGGGCAAGCATCGATCGGGCCATCGAGGCGCTCGCCGCGCTCGTGCAGTGGATGGAAGAGCAACCCGACGAATCCCTCGCCGCTCAGGCCCAGTTGGAGCTCGCCCGCACGCTCCTCATCCTTTCGGCCTACTGCCGCGCCGCCCATTGGGACGAACGCATCGAGCGTCGCCTCCAAACCCAGATCGAGCGCTTGCGCGCCTTCGTCGAAGGCCGTCCTCTCCCCGAATTCGAGGCCCAGGCCACCGAAGCCGACAGCCGCAGCATCGGCAAAGAACTCTCGCGCCTCCTGGCAGAAGCCGAAACCCTGCTCGACCGCTACTATCGCGATCCGACCGAGCTCCTCGACAAGGCCCACGTCAACCGCCTGCTCGCGGAGGCACGCGCCACTTTGCTGCTCATCGGCGCCGACGAAGAGGCCAAGGCGCTCGCCCAACTGCCTCCCTTGGTCGAGCGCTTGGCCGAACAGGGCATCCTCGAAGACTCCGAGCAGCGCCAGCTCGTCGAGACGCTCGCCTATCTCCATACCCGAACCGAAGCCTTGGCGCGTGGTGAATCCCTCGAGGAATCCGCGGCATCCGTTCCCCAGGCCACCGCCGTTCCCCTGCAAGAACTCTTCGCCGAGGAAGGAGAAGCGCTGGGTACCGACTTGTTGCTCGAAGAAGAGTCGTCCACCGAGGAAGCGTCGATACTCGCTCCGGAACTCGCTCCGTCCCCTCTTCCCGAGCAAGCGATCGAGCCCATCCCCGCGCCGCCCAGCGAAGAACAAAAAGAAGCGGCGGCCGAGGACGAACTGCTCGACATCTTCCTCGAAGAGGCCCGCGAAGTCCTCGCCACCCTGGAGTGCCGCATCCCGGAGCTACGAGAACGACCGGACGATGTCGACGCGCTCACGGAAGTGCGTCGCAGCATCCACACGCTCAAGGGCAGTGGCCGCATGGTCGGCCTGAACGAGCTCGGCGAATGTGCTTGGGCTCTGGAGCAGACCCTCAACGCTTGGCTACAGCGCCAATGGCCAGCCACCCCGGTGCTGATTCAGTTGCTCCAGCAGGCCCACCGCCTCTTCGCCGACTGGGTGGAGGCGATCGCTGCCGGCCGGATCGAAACTCCGGCGCGGGCCGCCGCGCTCGCGGCCGAAGCCGAGCGCCTGCGCTCGCTCGAAAGCCCCGAAACCGCACCGCAAGCCGAACCTCTTCCCCCCCCCGAACCGCCGAAACACGTTTTCGGGGATCGTAGCGTCTCACGCACCGTATTCGACGCCTTTCGCCAGGAAGCGCGCGAACGGCTCACCGCCTTGCGCAGCTACCTCGACGAGGAGGCTTCCACCCCACCCGACGACACGCTCGTACGGCACGTCCACACGCTTGCCGGCATCTCGGCCACCGCCAAGATCTTCGAGATGCACGATCTGGCCCGCGCGCTCGAACTCGGACTCGAACGGCTGGCCAAGTCGCACACGCCCCCCGACGCACTCGAGCGCGACCTCCTGTGTGCCGCCGCCGAGTGGCTCGACACGGCGCTCGAACACGTCGAGGCCGGGCGCATCCCCGAACTTTCCGGCGAACTCCCGTCTGCCTTGGAAGCCGTCGGCACGGTCACCGAAACCGCCGCCGCGACGCCGTCTCCGCCCGAAGCAGAAACGACCTCCCCGCGGCCGTCTCCGCCCGAGGCGGCAGCCCTGCCCACCCGGTCGGCCCCGGAAGCCCCGCCGGAATCGCTCGAGGCCGCGCATCCTCTCCCCCAAGAGATCGACCCCCAGCTTCTACCGGTCTTTCTCGACGAAGGCGAAGCGCTCTTCGAAACGCTCTTCGAGCGGCTCGACCGCTGGGACGAAACGAACGAAGAAAAAAACCGCGAGGCCCTCGCCCGCACGCTGCACACCCTCAAAGGCAGCGCCCGCATGGCCGGCGCCCTCGAACTGGGGGAGCGCATCCATCGTCTCGAACAAGAACTCAAGGAAGCCGGACCAGCCGCCAGGGATCTCGCACGCAACGGCATCGACGCGGCCTACGCCATGTTCCGCCAACTAGCTATGCCCGTGGCGGCGACGGCGACGGCGACGACGATTGGTGCCTTTCCCCCGGAGCAGACCCCAGGGGCGGCGAGCGCAGCGGCGATGCCGGAAACGGAAAGAGCTCCTACCCGGGAGCCTGCCGAGAGCCAGATCGGCCTGCGCGTCCAGGCCGGCACCATCGACCGGCTGGTCAACGATGCCGGCGAGATCGGCATCTTGCGTGCCCGCGCCGAGCAAGATCTCCACGCCCTACGCGCTGCCGTGCTCGAGCTCACCGACGACGTCATCCGTCTGCGCTCCCATCTGCGCGAACTCGAGATCCAGGCCGAAACCCAGATGCAGACGCGCATCCTCACAGCCGACGCGACGCACGCCGAGTTCGATCCACTCGAACTCGACCGCTACACGCGCCTACAAGAGCTCACACGCCTGATCGCCGAAGGCATCGCCGACGTCGCCACCATCCAACAAAGCGCCCTCTCGCATCTCGACAATGCCGAGTCCGCCCTCAACCAGCAAGCGCGGCTCACCCGCGAGGTACAGCACGAACTGATGCAGATCCGCTCGGCTCCGGTGGCCAGCGTCGCCGCGCGTCTCCACCGGGTCGTGCGCCAGACGGCCAAGGAACTGGGCAAACGCGTCAATCTCGACATCGAGGGGGGGCAAATCACTCTCGACCGGGCGCTACTCGAGCGCATGGTGCCGCTGCTCGAACATCTCCTGCGAAATGCCGTCGCCCACGGGATCGAACTTCCCCAAGAACGGCAGGCTACCGGCAAAGCCGAATTCGGCCAGATCACGCTGGCCGTGCGCAATCTCGGCAGCGAAATCGAATTCTTGGTACAAGACGACGGTCGAGGTCTCGATTACGCCGCCATCCTCGAACGTGCCCGCAGCGCCGGGCTACTCGCCCCCGACGCTCGACCCGACGAAGCCGGCCTCGCTCGGCTCGTCTTCCTCCCTGGGTTCTCCACCGCCGGAGAAGTCAGCCAGATTGCCGGCCGCGGGGTGGGGCTGGACGTCGTCCACAGCGAAATCCAGGCTTTGGGCGGACGTATCGACCTCGTGAGCACCCCCGCTCACGGCACGACCTTCCGCATCCTGCTACCCGCCACCCTGGCGATCACGCAGGCGCTGCTCGTGCGTGCCCTCGAGCGCCGCTGGGCGATTCCGGCCAACTTGATCGTTCAAACCGCACGCCTCCCCGCCGAGGCGCTGCGCGCCGCGCAGCAGACGGGGCATGTCATTTGGCAAGAAAAAGCCTATCCGCTGCGCTATCTTCCCCATCTGCTCGATCGTCCGAATCAAGTCGAACCCCTGGAGCGGCGTAACTGGGTGATATTGCTCGCTTCCGGCGAAGAGCGGCTCGCGCTGCACGTCGATGAACTCGCCGGCAACCAGGAAGTCATCGCCAAACCAGCGGGGCCGCATCTCAAGCGTATCGCCGGCATGCTGGGCGCGACGCTGCTCGCCGATGGGGAAATCACGCTCATCCTCAACCCCGTGGCGCTCGCGCGCACGCCCGCCCAAGCGACCGCGGCCGAGCTTCCCGATCGGCCGAGCGGCGTTTCCCAGCCCAAACCTTTGGTCCTCGTGGTCGATGATTCGCTCACCGTGCGGCGCATCACGGGGCGGCTCCTCGAGCGGGCGGGTTACGAGGTCGTCCTCGCCAAAGATGGCATGGATGCGCTCGACAAACTCGCTTCGCTGGAGCACTTGCCCGTGGCGATCCTCTCCGACATCGAGATGCCGCGCATGGACGGATTCGAGCTGCTGCGCCAGATCCGGGCCGACGCACGCACTCGCGACCTCCCGGTGGTGTTCATCACCTCCCGGCTCGCCGAGAAGCACCAGGCGCACGCGATGGCGCTGGGGGCAAACGCCTATCTCGGCAAACCCTACGACGAAGACGAGCTCCTACGCCTGCTGCGCCGCTACCGCGAGGCCGCGGCGCAACCCGCCTGAGCGATGCGCGCGCATTCATCCCTGCCGCCACCGGCCGAGGGCGCGACTCGCCCTCTGCACCTGCGCGAGACGATCAGGCGGCTATGGCCCTACCTCTGGCGTTATCGCTGGCGGGTGCTCGGCGCCTTTGCCGCACTCATCGCGGCGAAGTTCGCCAACGTCGCCGTGCCGCTCCTCTTCAAGGAGCTGGTCGATTTCCTGTCGCTGCCGCCGCAGGCGCCACGCTGGGCCTTGCCGCCGCTCGCCCTCGTCTTCGCCTACGGGCTCGCGCGCTTCGGCACCGCGTTTTTCACCGAGCTGCGCGAGCTCCTCTTCGCACGGGTCACCCAGGCCGCGGTGCGCGCGTTGTCGCTCGAAGTCTTCTCCCACCTGCACGCCCTGTCGCTGCGCTTTCACCTCGAACGGCAAACCGGGGCACTCACCCGCGATCTCGAGCGCGGCACGCGCGCCATCGGCAGCCTCATCAACTTCACGCTCTACTCCATCGCCCCGACGCTGGTGGAGATCACGCTCGTGCTCGCCATCCTCTTCGCGCGCTACGAACCGGCCTTCGGCGCGATCACGCTCGCCACGCTCATGACGTACGTCGCCTTCACCGTCGTCGTCACCAACTGGCGCACCGTGCAGCGCCGCCGGCTCAACAAGATCGACGCGCAGACCCACAGCCGCGCCGTCGATGCGCTCCTCAACTACGAGACGGTGAAGTACTTCGCCAACGAAGCCTATGAACGGCGACGCTACGACCAGGATCTCGAACGCTGGCAGGAAACCGCGATCCGCAACCAGCTCTCGCTCTCTGGGCTCAATCTCGGCCAGGCGGCCATCATCACCGTCGGCGTGGTCGCCATGATGGGGCTCGCCGCGGCGCGGGTACAGGCAGGCGTGATGACCCTGGGCGACATCGTGCTCGTCAACGCCTTCCTGCTGCAGCTCTACCTGCCGCTCAACTTCCTGGGCGTGGTCTACCGCGAGCTGCGCCAGGCGCTGGTCGATCTCGAACGGCTCTTCGCCCTGCTCGACGAAAGAGAGGAAGTACGCGACGCCCCCGACGCGATCGAGCTCCCCGACGGGCCGCTGGACGTACGTTTCGAGCGAGTCTCTTTCCACTACGACCCCAGCCGACCCATCCTGCACGAAGTCGATTTCACCCTGCCCGCCGGGCGTACCGTCGCCGTCGTCGGCTCTTCCGGCGCCGGCAAATCCACGCTGGTGCGGCTCCTCTTTCGTTTCTACGACGTCACCGGCGGGGCGGTACGCGTGGGCGGAATCGACGTGCGCCACCTTAAGCAGGAGAGCCTGCGCCGTGCCGTGGGCATCGTGCCGCAAGAGACGGTGCTCTTCCACGACACGCTGGGCTACAACATCCGCTACGGCCGGCCCGAGGCGAGCGACGAAGAAGTCTGGGCCGCGATCCGCGCCGCCCGACTCGACGAGCTCGTCGCCCGTCTGCCCGAGGGTCTGGAGACGCGGGTGGGCGAGCGCGGGCTCAAGCTCTCCGGCGGCGAAAAGCAGCGCGTGGCGATCGCCCGCGTGCTGCTGAAGAACCCCCGTATCCTGGTACTGGACGAAGCCACGTCCTCGCTCGATTCGGCCACCGAGCGGGCCATCCAGGAACAGCTCGAACGCGTCGCCCGAGGGCGCACGACGCTGGTGATCGCGCACCGTCTGTCCACCGTGATGCACGCCGACGAAATCCTGGTGCTCGAAGAAGGGCGCATCGTCGAACGCGGCCGGCATGCCGAGCTGCTCGCGCGGGGCGGACGCTACGCCGAGCTGTGGCACCACCAGCAGCGCCAAGAAGACGCACTCCAGCCCCACGCCGTGTAAGCCCGCCCCCGTTCGCAGTGGTTTCGCCGGGAGCCCCCAGAGCCCTCCAGGGATGAGTCACGGCAAAACCGTCGCGCCGTGGGAACGAACTGTTAAACTTTCACGACAGCATTTCAGTGCACTCCCCATGGCCGCACCTCCTCGCCCGCGCTTGCTTTGGCTCGCCACCGGCGGCACCGTCGCCGCCGCCGGCCGGGGCATCGCTTACCGCGCCGGAGCGCTCTCGCCCGAGTCCTTGCTCGAAGCGCTCCCCGAAGCAGGCCGGTACGCCGAGCTCGAACTCGCCTCGCCCTACGCCATCGATTCCAAGGACGCCACGCCGCAGCATTGGCTGAGGCTGCACACGGCGATCACGGAAGCGCTCGCGCGTCCCGAATTCGCCGGCCTCGTCGTCTCGCACGGCACCGACACCCTGGAAGAAACGGCCACGCTGCTGGCGCTCACCCTCGCACCGACCAAGCCCGTGGTGCTCACCGGGGCCATGCGCCCGCCCGCCGAGGCAGGAGCCGACGGGCCGCGCAACCTCCTGCATGCGATTCGCCTCGCCGCCGATCCGGACACCCCGCCGGGCGTCTTCCTCGTCTTCGGCGAAGAGGTCTTCCCCGCACTGGGGCTACGCAAGGCGCACACGCTCGCGCTCCAGCCGTTTGCCGCCGAACCGCGGGGTGCGCTCGGTACGACCTTCCCCTGGTTGTTGCCGCCGATCGAAGCGCGTCCTTCGCCGCTACCCATCCCCCCCTCATGGCCGACGGTCGCCCTCCTTGCGGCGACGGCGCTCGATGCGCCCGAGGCTTTGAGGCAGGCCCAAGAAACAGGGGCCGCCGCCGCGGTGTTGCTGTTGCCCGGCCACGGCAGCGTGCCCGAACTCTGGGAAGCGGCGATCGCCGATGCGACCGCGTCCGGGCTCCTCGTGGTGCGCGCGAGCCGCTGCGCTCTGGGGCCGGTGCTCCCGCACCCCGTCGACGAGCGCCTGGGCACCCTCCCCGCCGGCATCCTCTCCGCGCCCGCCGCCCGCGTGGCCGCCGCCCTCGCGGCCTCTTTTCCCCGCGAAGAACGGCAAGCCCTGTGGCGCGCACGCTTCTTGCCCTTCGGAGGCGATGCGTGAATACCAGGGGCGCCCCCGTCTTTCTCGCCGCCGACGTCGGCGGCACGCGCGCGCGTTTCCTCCTCGCCCGCTGGCGGGGACCGGAGGCCGATTCGCCCTGGGAACCGCTATCCCAGCGCGTGTTCGCGGACGACGACTTTCCCCATTTCGACGCAGCCCTCAAGGCTTTCCTCGCCGAATGTCCCCGTGAGGCAGAACCGAAACTCGCCGTGATCGCGCTCGCCGGCCCCGTGACCGGACGGCGGACGAGATTGACCAATCGTCCGTGGACGATCGACGCCGATGCCCTGAGCGCCCGCTACGGCTGGCCCCGCGTGGAACTGATGAACGATTTCGCCGCCCAGGCGTTCGGGCTGGCCACCGCACCGCCCGGGACGCTGCACGTCCTACAAAAAGGGGAACACCGACCGGGGCTTGCCGCCGTGCTCGGCCCGGGCACGGGGCTGGGCATGGGATTCTTCCTGCGCGAGGGCGAGACTTTGCGCGTTTTCCCCAGTGAAGGCGGACACGCCGACCTCGGCGGTTTCGACCCTCCTTTTCTCGCCGCTTGGAGCGCGTGGCTCGCCCGCGAAGGGCGCACCGCCTCCTGGGAAAGCCTGCTCTGCGGTCCCGGCCTGGTGCGGCTTGCCGCCTTTTTCGCCGCCGAACGCGGCCAAAGCGCGCCCTGGCCGGATGCGCCGGCCATCGTCGCCGCGGCCGGAAAAGGAGAGCCGCTCGCCGAAACGGCGGTGAATACCTTCGTGCGCGCGCTGGGCGCCTGTGCCGGCGATCTCGCCCTCATCGGCTGGACTGTGGAAGGCGTCTACCTCGTGGGCGCGCTCGCCGCTGCCCTGCGCCCCTGGCTGGATGCGCCGACTTTCCGCGCCGCCTTCGCCGCCAAGGAGCGTCATGCCAGAGTACTCGCCACCCTGCCGATCCTGCTCGCCGAGGATCCCCTGCTGGGTTTGAAGGGCGCTGCCGCCTTCGCCTGTCGCCTGCTCGCCGGAGCTCGGGCATGAGTGCACCGCCCCCCTCCGTCCCCCTGCTGCCCTTCCTCCTGCTGGGCCTGCGCTATTACCGCCGGCCGCGGGCCTGGGGTGGCGCCTCGGTGCTCGTGGCCCTCACCCTCGCCCAGGTCGGCCTGGCGCTATGGACCAACCACTGGCAACGTGCCCTTTTCGACGCCTTGGAGCGCCGCGACCTCGTCGAACTGCCCGCCCTCATCGCCACCTTCCTCACCATCCTGTTGCTGAGCGTGGCCGTCACCGGTATCCACCTCCTCGTCAAACGCGGCTGGCAACTCGGTTGGCGACGCTTTCTCACCGAGCAGCTGCTCGAGAACTGGCTCAGCCGGGGACACCACCACCGCCTGCGCCACCTGCCCGGCGCTCACGACAATCCCGACGCCCGCATCGCCGAAGACGTACGCATCGCCACGGAAGTGTCCGTCGAACTCTTCCACTCGCTGCTCTACTCGCTCGCCTCCATCGTGCTCTTCGTCGACGTACTGTGGGTAGTCGGCGCCGAGCCGCACGCCTCGCCTCCCGGCACCATGGTCTGGCTTGCGCTTGCCTATGCCGGCATCGGCACGATCACCGGGGTGCTGCTGGGCCGGCCGCTCACCCGGGCCACCGACCAGCATCAGTCGCGCGAGGCCGACTTTCGCTACGGGTTGTCGCACATCCGCGACAAGTCGGAAGCGATCGCGCTCGCCCAAGGTGAAGCCTCCGAGCGCCGTCTGACGCGCGAGCGGTTCGAATCGCTGGCGCGAACCTGGTGGAAGCAGTCCCTCGGCTACCTCGGCCTGGTGTCGTTCTCCACCGCCTACGGAACGTTGCTGCCGGTCTTCCCCATCCTGGTGCTCGCGCCGCACTACATCGCCGGCGCGCTCACGCTCGGCATGCTGATGCAGGCGGCACAGGCCTTCGAGCGGCTCACCAACGCGCTCTCCTGGCCCATCCACAGCATGGGCGACATCGCCCGCTGCCGCGCCTCGATCGAACGCGCCGCGGCGCTATACCACGACCTCGGCGAAATCGAGACGATCGAGCGCCTGTGCCTGCCGGGGCAGGTCTGCCGCAGCGTCGGCCCGGCGGGGCAGCTCGCGATCGAACGGCTCACCTTGACGCTACCCAACGGCCACCCCGTACTAGGGAATTTCTCGCTCATCCTCACGCGCGGCGAGACCGTGCAGCTCGTGGGCGAGCCGAACACCGGCATTGCGCTCTTCAAGGCCATCGCCGGCGTGTGGACCTGGGGTCAGGGCAACATCGCGCTGCCCGACGGCGAGACGCTCGCCTTCGTGCCGCAGCGGCCCTTCCTGCCCGAAGGGCCGCTCATCGCTGCCCTCACCTACCCCCGGGATCCCGCGCAGATCGAACGCAAGCGCGTCGTCGAAACCTTGCATGCCGTAGGGGCGGACGACCTGATCGAGCGGCTCGACGAGAGCGACGACTGGAACCGCACCCTCACCGCCTCGGTGCAGCAGCGGCTCGCGCTCGCGCGCACGCTGCTCGAACGGCCCACGTGGGTGTTCTACGAAGCCCCGGTCGACGCCCTGCCCGCGCCGGGCAGGTTCGACCCGGTGGCGCTGCTGCGCGAGCGGCTGCCCGAAGCGACGCTGGTGATCTTCTGGCCGCATCACCAGCCCTATCCCGGGGTAGAGCGCGTCGTTTTCCTCAATTGAAGCGCGCCGGCAGCCAGCCGCGCGCCACTGCCTCGCGCAGGCACCACGCCGGGGTGGTCTCGGTCTTGTAGTTCCAGAAGAACCAGCCGCGGTAGCGCTCGAAGGTGAGGAGCTGCGCCGCCGCGTAGCCGCGCAGCGCCACCTCCTGCTGGAAGGCGTCCAATCCTTCGAGCGGGTGCGTCGTCGGCCCGTCGGCCCACAGCGACACCTCCTGCAGCTTGAGCCCCAGGCTCCATTCGCCACACACCGTCGGCAGACGTAGCTCGCGGACGATGGCGTCAGCCTCGGCCCGCAGGTCGACCACCGTCTTGCGCAGGTGCTCGTAGATGTCCGCTTCCAGATCCTCAGGGGTAAAGCACTGGTAGCGGTGCACGTCGAACCAGACGTTCTCGTACGGCGGCGCGTTCATGAAGCCGAGGTACTCACGCCAGTCGCGGAAACCATCGTGGAACATCACCCCGACCGCGGCCGGACAGTGCGCCCGGATCGCCGCATAAGCGCGTTCATAGTAAGATTTCAGGATCTCGGTGGGCACGTCCCAGCGGGGCTCGTTCAGGACCTCGAAGGCGAAGAGCGCCGGCTCGGCGCGATAGCGCGCGGCCAGCCGGCCCAGCAGTTCCACCGAATGATCGATGTATTCTTCCCTGGTGTGCCAGTCGCAGACGTTCAAGATGCCGCCGTTGTCGAAGCCGTTCTGGCAACCGGCGGCCGCGTGCAGGTCGAGCACCACCCTGAGCCCGAATTCCTGCGCCCAGCGCAGCGCCCGGTCGAGCACCTCGACGCCGCCGGGGACGAAAGGCTCGCGCCGCGCCCCATAGACCGGATGGTAGGGATAAGGCGGGCCCAGCACCCAGTGCCCGAAGGGAATGCGCACCGCGTTCAGACCCCGCTCGGCGATCCAGGCGAAATCCTCCCGCGTGATCCAGCGCGCCCAGTGTTCCCGCAGCCGCGGCGCAGCCTCATCTCCCAGCGCCACGCACCACGTCGTCTCGTCGGTGGCCTCCACCCCCTCGAAGAGGCTGGGCACCATCCACTTCTCGAGCACCAGCCACGAACCCAGATTCACCCCGCGTACGCGTTCCATCGCCCTCTCCCGGACCGGATCATGGCCTCATTATAGGCGGCGCTGCTACACTGGAAGGGTCGCCCCCACTCGAACCCGCGTCATGCCTCTCCCTCCCCGCCCCTGGCAGGAAAGCGTCGTCTACACCGTCTGGCCGCGCAGCTTCGCCGATGGCAACGGCGACGGCATCGGCGATCTGCTTGGACTCACCGAACGGCTCGACGAGCTGCGCTGGCTCGGCGTCGATGCGATCTGGCTCGCACCCATCCACCCCTCGCCCAACGCCGACTACGGCTACGACGTGAGCGACTATCTGGACGTGCACCCCGATTTCGGCACGATGGCCGACTTCCGCACCCTGCTGGCCGAAGTTCACCGCCGCGGCATGCGCCTCCTGCTCGATCTAGTCATCAACCACACGAGCGAGCGCCACCCCTGGTTTGTCGACTCGCGCGCGAGCCGCACCGCCTCCAAGCGCGACTGGTACTACTGGCAGGCGCGGCCCAACGACTGGGAGAGCATCTTCGGCGGCCCCGCCTGGACCCTGGACGAAGTCACGGGCGAATACTACCTGCACCTCTTCTTTCCCGAGCAGCCCGACCTCGACTGGAGCAACCCGGCGGTGCGCCAGGCGCTCGCCGAAGTCGCCCGCTTCTGGCTGGATCAGGGAGTAGACGGATTTCGCTTCGACGCCCTCTCCGTGCTCAAGAAGGATGAAGGCTTGCCCGACGTCGCCCCTGGCGAACCCGGCGGCCCGCGCCCGGCCTGGTCGCGCTTTCTCGCCCGTCCGGGGCTCCTCGACTGGGTGCGCGACTTCGCCGAACGCGCCGGCATCACGCGCGATCACCTCACCCTGGGCGAGGCGAACGGCATCGCCGCCGCGGACGCCCCCGCTTGGGTAGGCGAGCCGCAGGGGCCGCTGTCGGCGCTGCTGCACTTCGAGCTGTGGCACATCGACACGGCCGACGCGCAAGGCCGCCCCGGGCTCGACACCCGCGCTTTCTCCGACACGGCCCTTGCCTGGTACCGGGCGCTCGCCCCGCACGGGGCGCTGCCGGCGCTCTACCTCGAAAACCACGACCTGCCGCGCATCGTCTCGCGCTGGGCCCCGCCCGAGCGTCGCACCCTGGCCGCCAAGGCTTTTGCCGCCGCCACCTACCTGCAGCGCGGGCTCGCCGTGCTCTATCAGGGGCAGGAACTGGGCCTGCCGAATGCGCGGTTCACCCGCTTGTCCGACCTGCGCGACCCCTTGAGCCTGCGCCGCATCGCCGCCCTGCGGGCGCAGGGCATGAGCGATACGGCGATCCTTGCCGAGATGAACCGCAGCGCCCGCGACCTCTCGCGCACCCCCATTCCCTGGGACGCGCACCGCCCGCAGGCGGGATTCTCGCGTACCGAGCCCTGGCAACCGATGGATCCAGCGCACGCCCCGCTCGCCTGGCGCCAGCAGCGCGAGGACGAGGGCTCGGTGCTCAATTTCTATCGCGAGCTGCTGGCGCGCCGGCGAAGGTAAAATCAAACCATGGATCTGACCACGCCCGCCCTTCTCTTTCCGGCGATCTCGCTCGTGCTGCTCGCCTACGGCAACCGTTTCCTGGCGCTCGCCCAGATCATCCGGCAACTGCACGCGCTTCCCGATCGCCAGGCCGAAGTCGTCCGCCGCCAGATCCCGGGCCTGAAACGCCGCATCCTGCTCATCAAATACATGCAGGGATTCGGCGTGCTCGGATTTCTTCTGTGCGCGCTGTCGATGTTCGCCCTCTTCGTGCACGAGACCCTGCTCGGCAAGATCCTCTTCGGCACGAGCCTCGCCGCGCTGGTGCTCTCCCTGCTGCTGTCGCTCGCGGAAGTGCTGATCTCCACCAACGCCCTCTCGGTCGTGGTGGAGGACCTGGAAAAAGACTACTGAATTAGTACGTTAGTGCGCCGCGAACACCCGCAGCCGGGCCGGCACGAGCCGCACCGGCTGGCCAGGGGAAAGCGCCAAGGCGGCGCAGCGCTCGCGCGGCAGTTCGACCTCGAAGCGCTGCGCGGGCTCGCCCTCCCCGTCCAGTTCCACCCGGGCGCTCGCCCCGAAGGCAAGGACGCGAGCCACGCGCGCCGGCACGCCCTGCCCCGACTCGGCCGCAACGATGTCGAGCTCGAAAGGCCGGGCGAAGGCGACCACCTCCTCACCGGCAGGAAAGGGCGCCTCGTGCGGCAGCAGCGCCTCGCCCACCCGCAGCCCCGTTTCTTCCACCCGCCCCTCGAAGCGGTTGACCGAACCGAGGAAGTCGTAGACGAAAGGGGTGGCGGGATGGTGATAGACCGCTTCGGGCGTGCCCACCTGTTCGACGCGGCCGCGGTGCATCAGCACCACG
This sequence comes from Tepidiphilus sp. J10, assembly GCF_006980785.1. Lineage (NCBI taxonomy): Bacteria > Pseudomonadati > Pseudomonadota > Hydrogenophilia > Hydrogenophilales > Hydrogenophilaceae > Tepidiphilus > Tepidiphilus sp. J10. The sequence goes on along the minus strand of NZ_SBHP01000007.1, from coordinate 665 downwards.
CGGTCGGCCACTTCCAGCGCCTCTTCCTGGTCGTGGGTGACGAAAATCGAGGTGACGTGCAGCTCGTCGTGCAGCCGACGCAGCCAGCGTCTCAGCTCCTTGCGCACCTTGGCATCCAGCGCGCCGAAGGGTTCATCGAGCAGCAGCACCTTGGGCTCGACCGCCAGCGCCCGGGCCAGCGCGATGCGCTGGCGCTGCCCGCCGGAGAGCTGCGAAGGGAAGCGATCGGCGATCCAATCGAGTTGCACCAGTTCGAGCAGCGCCATCACGCGGCGGCGGATCTCGGCCTCGCTCGGACGCTCGCGCCGTGGTTTCATGCGCAGCCCGAAGGCGACGTTGTCGAACACGCTCATGTGCCGGAAGAGCGCGTAATGCTGGAAAACGAAGCCGACGCGGCGTTCGCGCACGTGGGTGCCGGAAGCGTCCTCGCCGTCGAACAGTACCTGCCCCGAGTCTGGCGGCTCCAAACCGGCGATCACGCGCAGCAGTGTGGTCTTGCCGCAGCCCGAAGGGCCCAGCAGCGCCACGAGTTCCCCGTCGGGAAAGGCGAGCGAGACGTCGTCGAGCGCGGTGAAGGCGCCAAAACGCTTGCAGATATGTCGGACTTCGATGCTCATTTGAGACTCCCGCGACGCAGGGCAGCAAAATCGCCGCGCCGCTCGATG
>NZ_SBHP01000006.1:324-144399 GCF_006980785.1 Tepidiphilus sp. J10 | reverse complement strand
ACTCACCCGTTCGCCACTCGCCGGCACCCCGAAGGGCCCGCTGCCGTTCGACTTGCATGTGTAAGGCATGCCGCCAGCGTTCAATCTGAGCCAGGATCAAACTCTCAGGTTCAATCCAATAAAACCTCGCACGCATCTGGCGATGCGCGTGCCAGCGCACCCATCCCGCGCCAACACCCACACCGCTCGACTGTCCCCAAATTCTTAAAGAACTCCTTCCAACCACCACACCACCTCAGTGGCGCGGCAGAACCAGCATTATTCCTGACTTCTCCACCGCAGTCAACCCCGGCAAGGTTCGCAACCTTCACACCACCGGGAATCGACCTGCACCTCCCACTTCAGCTCCACGACGTCGGGGCCGCAGCAGGAGAGGGACGCATTCTAGGCAATGGCAGCGATGAGCGCAAACAAGAAATTTTGATCGAACTCATAAGGACGACTCAAATGCCGTCAACATCGGCTGCGGATCAAGATTCAAGGAGCACGGAATGCGTGACATATCAAATGGATAGGAGAGCATCAGAGCGCCGGACGACCCGACATGCAGCCGCGGCGCAGGTCAGTCGCGGCGCTCTAGCCACACGCCGATCTGCGAGTCGACTTCATCAGAACGAGGTAGAGGCGAAGCTTTCGAAACGGGTGTGCTCACCGAAGAAGCTGAGGCGAATGGTACCGGTTGGGCCGTTACGATGCTTGGCGATGATGATCTCGGCCACGCCCTTGTCGGGGGTATCGGGGTTATAGACCTCGTCACGGTAGATGAACATGATGATATCAGCATCTTGCTCGATCGCGCCGGATTCGCGCAGATCCGACATGACCGGCCGCTTGTTCGGCCGCTGCTCGAGACTGCGGTTGAGCTGCGACAGGGCGATGATCGGTACGTTGAGTTCCTTGGCGAGCGATTTCACCGACCGGGAGATTTCGGAGAGCTCCGTGGCGCGGTTGTCGCTCTCCCGCGTACCGGTCATCAGCTGCAGATAATCGACGACGATGAGCCCGAGTTTGCCGCACTGCCGCGCCAGACGTCGAGCGCGGGCGCGCAGATCGATGGGATTCAAGGCGGGAGTCTCGTCGATGAAGATGGGAGCCTCGTAGAGTTTACCCATGGCTGCGGTCAAGCGCTGCCAATCATCGTCGGACAGACGTCCTCGACGCAGGTTTTGCATGTCGATGCGCCCGAGTGAAGCAAGAAAACGCGTGGCAAGCTGGGTGCTGGGCATTTCCATGGAAAAAACGGCCACCGGTAAGCGTTGATGGAGAGCGACGTGCTCGGCGATGTTGAGCGCGAGCGTCGTTTTTCCCATGGCAGGGCGACCGGCGAGAATGATCAGATCGGAGGGTTGTAGTCCTGAGGTTTTCTCGTCGAGATCGATATAGCCCGTGGGAATGCCGGTGACTTCACTGGGGTCTTCGCGGTCATAGAGTTCCTGGACACGATCGACCACGAGTTTGAGCGCCTGACCAATGGGGATGAATCCAGTGATACTGCGGGCTCCCGCCTCGGCGATCTCGAAGATCTTGGATTCGGCTTCATCGAGCAAAGACTTGGCGTCGCGCCCCATGGGACTGAGGGCGGAAGCGGCAATCTCGTCGGCGACGGCTATGAGTTTGCGCAGGATGGCGCGCTCGCGGATGATTTCGCCATAGCGTCGAGCATTGGCGGCCGAAGGGGTCTGGTTGGCGAGCTCGGCAAGGTAGGCAAGACCGCCCGCGGCTTCGGCTTCTCCACTCTTTTCCAGAGATTCATGAACGGTGACCACGTCGGCGGGACGCCCTTGTTCGAGGAGTCGGCTGACGTGACGGAAAATGCGTTTGTGTTCGTCGCGATAGAAGTCGTCAGGCCCGACGAGATCAGCGACTCGCTCCCAAGCGGTATTGTCGAGGAGCAAGCCGCCGAGCAGCGCCTGTTCGGCTTCGAGCGAATGAGGCGGCAGCTTGAAGGCGGAGGAAGGGGTGAACATGAGTTCGTCGGACATGGAACCAAAGTCTCGTTACGCAAGGTGAAGGGCTATTCTAGCGCCGAAAAAAGACGAGCGCCGGACCCGAAGGTGCGGCGCTCGTCGTTGGGTGCGAAGAGGGCGGAGGATCAGTGCTCGCCGAGCACCGAGACCTTGATGATGACGCGCACGTCGGTGTGCAGCGCGATCTCGATCTCGGTCTCGCCGACGCTCTTGATCGGGCCTTGGGGCATGAGAATCTGGGCGCGGGGAATATCGTAACCCAGGGCTTCCAGCCCTTCAGCGATGTCGATGTTGGTCACCGAGCCAAAGAGACGCCCATCCTCACCGGCCTTGCGGGTGATTTGTACCGTGATCCCTTCGAGACGAGTGGCGAGCGCTTGGGCGGCAGCGAGTTTCTCTGCCTGCTGACGCTCGAGTTCCGCACGACGGCGTTCGAATTCGGCGATGTTCTCGGGCGTGGCGCGCTTGGCCTTCTTTTGGGGAATGAGGTAGTTGCGCGCGTAGCCGTCTTTGACCTTGACGATGTCGCCGAGGTTGCCGAGGTTGGTGACCTTCTCCATCAGAATGACTTGCATGTCTGGCCTCCGCTCACTCGTGCTGGTCGGTATAAGGCAACAGCGCCAGGAAACGGGCACGCTTGATGGCGGTGGCAAGCTGGCGCTGATAGCGGGCGCTGGTGCCAGTGATGCGTGCGGGCACGATCTTGGCGACTTCGGTGATGAAGTCTTTGAGCAGCTCGACGTCTTTGTAGTCGATCTGTTCGATACCTTCGGCCGTGAAACGGCAATATTTGCGGCGGCGGGAGAATCCGCGTCCGCCCCGTTCTGGTCTAGCCATGTTCTTTTCCTTCCATGTGTCGTAATTCGGTGATGTGTAGGATCGGCGTGCGGCTCTTTAGCGTCCGTGCAGCCAGGAAACCCGTACAGTGGATCACGGCGCCGAGCGGCAGCTCGGCCAGCCGCAGCCCGCATTCACCGAGGGATTTGATGCCGACCTCGAACTCGATGCGGCGCTCGGCGCCGGCTTCGGTCTGCGTCGAACGATGGGCAAGCACGCCCTCGAAAACCGGGATGCCCGCTGGCGTGTAACGCAGGCCACGACTAGAGATCAGCACGCCCTCGAGTTCCACACGGTTGCACACCGATCGGGCAAAAAACTCAGACTGCCGGGCTGGATTCGGCGGCGGGCTCGGCTGCCGGGGTTTCCAGCAGGGAGCGAGACTTCTCGTCCTTCATCATCGGAGAGGGCTCGGTGATCGCCTTTTCCATGCGCACGGTGAGGTGACGCAACACGGCATCGTTGAATCTGAAAGCCGTTTCGAGCTCTTCGAGGGTCTCGCCGTCACATTCGATGTTCATCAGCACGTAGTGTGCCTTGTGCACTTTCTGAATGGAATAGGCGAGCTGGCGACGACCCCAGTCTTCGAGGCGATGGATCTTGCCGCCACGGCCGGTGATGAGGTTGCGATAGCGCTCGACCATGGCCGGAACTTGCTCGGACTGGTCCGGATGGACGATGAAGACGATTTCGTAATGTCGCATGTAGACTCCTTATGGTTGACGAGCAGCCTCCCGACATGCGTTCCGGTGAGGCAAGGGAAATGTTCAATATAGCAAAATACTTGGACAATGTCTAGCGAACGCAAAGGGCGTAAGGATTACTCGAGCAAACGTCGTTTGTGGTTGAAGGGGGGAATGCGCCCTGCGCAGGGGCGAAGATGCCGTTCGCGACCAGAGCCTGCCAGCGAGCCCTGAGCATGGTAATCATTCGCCAGTCCCTCAAGTCATGCCTTCGCGCAACAGCGGCCAAGCGCGGCGCAGGTAATAAATCATGGAGACGATGGTGAGCAAAGCCGCCAGCCACAGCATCGCCTGCCCCCAGAAGGGAGTGTCGAAGTGCGGCAAGGGGTTCCAGTAGAGGAGCACGGGGATGGCGATGAGCTGGACGGTGGTCTTCAGCTTGCCGATGAAGGCCACGGCCACCGAGCCGCGGTTGCCGAGTTCGGCCATCCATTCGCGCAAGGCCGAGATGGTGATCTCGCGCCCGATGATGATGAGGGCAGCCAAGGCATGCGCCCGCCCCAGATCGACGAGCACGATGAGGGCGGCGGCGACCATCAGCTTGTCGGCCACCGGATCGAGGAAGGCACCAAAACGCGACTGCTGTCCGAGCCGGCGAGCGAGGAAGCCGTCGAGCCAGTCAGTGATCGCTGCCGCGGTAAAGATGATCGTAGCCCACAGATCGACGACTTCAGGGCGCAGCCAGCCTTGGGGAAGATAGAAGAGTAGGACGAAGACGGGGATAAGGGCAATGCGCCCCCAGGTGATCAGATTGGGAATGTTCCAGCGCATCGTGTCCTGTCCCTTCGCGTCTCTTCTGCCGTCACTGGTCATGCAGCGCATTATAGAGGGTTTGGGCGAGCCGCCGGTCGATGCCGGGCACGCGGCATAGGTCTTCGACCGTGGCTTCCTTCACTCCGTCGAGCCCGCCGAAGGCTGCGAGCAGTGCCTTGCGCCGTTTGGGGCCGATGCCAGGGATATCCTCGAGGCGGGAACCGGTGCGCGATTTCGCGCGGCGGGCGCGGTGGCCGGTGATGGCGAAGCGGTGCGCCTCGTCGCGCACGGTCTGGATGAGATGCAGCGCCGGCGAAGACGGCGGCAGCTGCAGGGGCGCCCGTCCGTCGGCGAAGACGAGGGTCTCGAGGCCGGGTTTGCGCGCTTCACCCTTGGCCACGCCCACGAGCGGCAGTTCGAGCCCGAGTTCGTCGAGCACCCGGGCGGCGACCTCGAGCTGCCCCTTGCCGCCGTCGATGAGCACGAGATCCGGGCGCGGCGCCTCGCCCTCGGCGACCCGCTCATAACGGCGGGTGAGCACCTGGCGCATGGCGGCATAGTCGTCGCCCGGCGTGATGCCTTCGATGTGATAGCGCCGGTATTGCGAGGGGTTCATCCCCTCCCCCTCCCAGACGACGCAGGAGGCCACGGTGGCTTCGCCCATGGTGTGGCTGATGTCGAAGCATTCGATGCGCCGCGGCGGCTCGGGCAGGTCGAGCGCCGCGGCCAGCTCCTGCAGCTGGGTGCGGGCACGCTCACCGCCGCGCAAGCGCGCTGTGATCGCCACCCGGGCGTTCGCTTCGGCCATCTCCAGCCAGGCGCGGTCGGTGGCACCGCGTCCGGCACTCACGGCAATGGGGCGTTCGGCAAGGAACTCCACGAACTCGGCCAATTCCGGCGAGGCAAGATTGGTGAGGATGCGATCGGGCCAGGGCCGGTCCTGGTAGTGCTGCTCGAGGAAGGCGTGGAGCACGTCGACTGGCTCGGCTCCCTCGGCCTGCTGCGGAAAGAGGGGACGGTCTCCGAGATGCCGCCCGCCGCGCACCATGGCGAGGTTCACGCAAACGAGCCCGCCTTCGGCGATGACGACTAGGATGTCGACGTCCTCGTCGCGGCGACTGTCGACGGCCTGCTGGTGCAGCACCGATTGCAGGGCGCGGAGGCGGTCCCGCAGGCGGGCGGCCTCTTCGAAGTCGAGGCGCTCGCTCGCGGCGTTCATCGCCGCAGTGAGCGTCTCGATCACCTCGGTCGATTTGCCGGAGAGAAAGCGCGCGGCCATCTCGACCTGTTGCCGGTATTCCTCTACGCTCACTTTGCCGACGCAGGGCGCGGTGCAGCGATGGATCTGGTGCAGCAGGCAGGGGCGCGAACGGTTGCGGAATACCGAGTCGGCGCAGGTGCGCAGCTCGAAGAGTTTTTGCACGAGCTGAATGCTCTCGCGCGCCGCCCATCCGTTCGGATAAGGCCCGAAGTACCGTTCTCCTTTGTGCAGTGCACCACGGTAGGTCTGAATGGCGGGGAAGTCGCCGCCGGTGAGCCGGATGTAGGGATAGGATTTGTCGTCGCGAAAGAGGATGTTGTAGCGCGGCGACAACGTTTTGATGAGGTGATTCTCGAGAATGAGCGCTTCGGCCTCGGAGCGCACGAGCGAAATGTCGACGCGTTCGATCTGGCGCACCATCAAGGCGATGCGCGGGCTCGGCAGCCGGGCGCGGAAGTAGCTCGCCAGGCGTCGGCGCAAGTTCTTCGCCTTGCCGACGTAGAGCACGGTCTCGTCGGCGCCGATCATGCGATAGACGCCGGGCGATTCGGGCACCGTCTGCAGAAAAGCCGAAGCGTCGAAACTCATGGCAGGAACGGATCAAAACCAGACATTGCGCTGTGACCAGTCGCGCGCGCGTTCGCGCGCCTGCAGGTAGGGTTCGAAGAGCTCGAGCTCGAACGGATCGGAAATGCGCGGCGAGCCGAGAAGCCCCGTGCGGCGCGCGATGACGTCCGCCGTCTCCTCCGGCCACGCTTCCTCGAGCAGGCGCTCCACCCACTCGGGGCGATTGCATACGAGCGCCAGGTCGCAACCGGCCGACAACGCCGCCGCGGCGCGCGCGCGAGGATCGTCCCCCGCGGCTCCGGCCCCCGCCATGCCGAGATCGTCGGAGAGCACGGCCCCGCGGAAACCCAGCCGAGCGCGCAGCACTTCTCCGAGCCAGAAGGCGGAAAATCCCGCCGGTTCGGGGGCACAGCGTTCATAGCGCACGTGCGCCGGCATGACGCCGGCCAGCGAGCGCAACAGGCGATGACGATAGGGCACGAGGTCGCGCTGCCAGATCGCCTCGAAAGGGCGGGAATCGACCGGCAGCGTCTCGTGCGAGTCGGCGGCCACCGCGCCGTGGCCGGGAAAATGTTTGCCGACGGCGCGCACCCCCATCATGGCGAGCCCCGCCACCAGCGCCTGGGCGAGCCGCGCGACCACGCCGGCATCGTCGCTGAAGGCGCGGTCACCGATCACCGCGCTCACTCCTGCCTCGACGTCGAGCACCGGTGCAAAGGTGAGATCGATGCCGTGCGCGGCGAGTTCCGCGCCGATGACGAGCCCGACGTCGTAGGCGAGCGCCACCGCCTGCTCGGGGTCGCGTTCGTACTCATCGCCGAGCCGGCGCATGGGGGCGACCGGGGTGAAGCCATCGCCGCGGAAGCGCTGCACGCGCCCGCCTTCCTGATCGACGGCGATGACCAATGGCCCCGGGCGGGCGGAACGCATCGCCTGGACCAGGGCGGCGAGCTGGGCCGAATCGCGATAGTTGCGGGCAAAGAGAATGACGCCGCCCACGGCCGGATGGGCGAGACGGCGCAGCTCCTCCGGGCTCGGTTCGAGACCGGCGAGATCGATCATCAAAGGGCCGGGCGGCAAAGAGGATGCGGCAATATTCATGGGACAGGGGCTTGTCAGGCAGGGGGGAAAGTCGGCGATTCGCCCTCGCTACGCTCGAGCACGACGAAGGCGACGGCGTACTCGCGCTCGTCGGCAAGGCTCAAGTGCGCCCTCAGGTCAGCCGTGGCGAGTCGGGCCGCAAGGGACTCGGCGAAGGCGAAGAAGGGACGCCCGCGGGCATCGTGCGCCACCCACAATTCCTGCCAGCCGAGCGACGCCCCCAGCCCCGTGCCCCAGGCCTTGGCGAAAGCCTCTTTAGCGGCAAAGCGCTTGGCGAGCAAGCGCTCCGGCATGGCCGCACGAAAAAATTCTTCCCGTTCGGCCGGAGCGAGGATGCGTTCGGCGAAGCGCGAACCATGGCGCGCGAGCGCGGCAGCCAGACGCTCGATACGTACGAGGTCGGTGCCCACGCCCACGATCATCGGGCGCAGGCCTCGCGCATCAGCCGCTTCATTTCGCGCACGGCCTCGCGCAGGCCGGTGAAGACGGCACGGCTGACGATGGCATGACCGATGTGCAGTTCCCGCACGCCGGGCAGGGCCGCCACCGGCTGAACGTTGTAGTAATTGAGGGCATGCCCCGCATTGAAGCGCATGCCCAGCCCCACGATCGCCTCCCCCGCCCGGCGTACCTTGTCGAGTTCGGCCTGCACGGCGGGGCGTTCCAGATCGCGCCCGGCGGCATGAAACGCGTGGGCGTAGGGGCCGGTGTGCACCTCGCAGACTTCGGCGCCGATGCGGCTCGCCGCCTCGACCTGACGAGGATCGGCGTCGAGAAAGACGCTGACGACGATGCCGGCATCGCGCAAACGGGAGACGACACCCTGCAAGCGGGCCTCGTCGCGCACGATGTCCAGCCCCCCTTCGGTGGTGATCTCCTGGCGCCCCTCGGGAACCAGCATGGCCATTTCCGGTTTCAGGGCGCAGGCGATCGCCACCATCTCGTCGGTGGGAGCCATCTCGAGGTTGAGTTTGATGTGCGTGAGCTCGCGCAGCCGGCGGACATCGGCATCCTGGATGTGACGGCGATCCTCGCGCAGATGGACGGTGATGCCATCGGCCCCACCCAGATGCGCCTCCACCGCCGCCCATACGGGGTCGGGTTCGTAAGTGCGGCGCGCCTGGCGCAGCGTGGCGACGTGGTCGATGTTCACTCCGAGTTCGATCATTCGAGCAGCTCCCGTAACATGCGTCGTGCCTGCAATTCCTGCCCGTCAAGGGCATGGTCGATGAGCCGGCGTGTGAGCGCACGCACTTCGGCGAGCGTCGCCGGCCGGCTCCAGCATCCGGCGCGCAGATCTTCCAGTGTCTGGGCGCTCAGCACCACCTCGCCCGGAGCCGATTCACCTTCCATGAGCGGTACCAACCCTCGGTGCGGCTCGAAGCGATAGCGCCCGGCCACGGTGTGCGGCCAATCCAGGCCATAGCCGAGCGCGGCGAGGAAGGCGAGTTCGAAGCGGCGCAACACCGGCGCGAGCGCCTCCCCCGCAGCGAGCGCACGCACCGCCGCATCGTAGGCGAGGAAGACCTCGCGGTGGGGATCTTCGCGCGCGAGCAGCCGCAGCACCAGTTCGTTGAGATAATACCCGCACCACAGCGCCCTGCCCTGCGGCAGGGGCACCCCGCCGGCCCAGTCGGCCCGCGTGAGGGTACGCACTTCGCCCGCCCCGCTCCAGCCGAGCACGAGCGGTTGGAACGTGAGCAGCACGGAGCGCAGCTGGGAACCAGGGCGGCGCGCGCCCTTGGCGACCAGCGCCAAGCGCCCGTGTTCGAGCGTGAGCACCTCGAGCAGCAGGCTCGTCTCGCGCCAGGGACGCGCGTGCAAGACGTAGGCGGGCTCGGCCTCGACCCGTTGCCGCCGCGCCATGCGCCCTCAGCCGTCGTAACCCAGCGAGCGCAGCGCCTGTTCGTCATCGGCCCAGCCACTGCGCACCTTGACCCAGACTTCGAGATAGACGCGCGCCTCCAGCAGATTCTCCAGCTCCTGGCGCGCCTCGGTGGCGATGCGCTTGATGCGCTCGCCGCCGCGGCCGATCACGATCGCCTTGTGCGGTTCACGCTCGACGATCACCGCGGCGTAGATGCGGCGCAAGTTGCCTTCGACTTCGTAGCGCTCGATCTCCACGGCGATGCCATAGGGCAGCTCGTCGCCGACGAGGCGGAAAACTTTCTCCCGCAGATATTCGGCGGCGAGGAAGCGTTCGCTGCGATCGGTGATCATGTCGGGGTCGTAGATCGGCTCTCCCTCTGGCAGATAGGGTTCGAGGGCGCGCAGGAGCTCGTCGGTGTGCTCGTCTTTTTCTGCCGACAGAGGCACGATCTCGGCGAAAGACCGACGTTGCGCCATTTCGGCGATGAAGGGCAGCAGCAGTTTCTTGTCTTTGAGGCGGTCGACCTTGTTGATGACGAGCACCACCGGCACGTTTTCCGGCAGCAGCGCCATCACCTGGGCATCTTCGCCCGTGAAACGGCAGGCTTCGATCACGAAGACGATGACGTCGACCTCGGAGAGCGCCTGGGTGACGGTGCGGTTCATCAAGCGGTTGAGGGCCCGCTTGTGCCGCGTCTGGAAGCCGGGCGTGTCGACGAAGACGAACTGCGCCCGGTCCGTGGTGAGGATGCCGTGGACGCGGTGGCGCGTCGTCTGCTGTTTGCGCGAGACGATGCTCACCTTGTGGCCGACGAGGCGGTTCGTCAGGGTGGACTTGCCGACGTTGGGGCGACCGACGATGGCGGCATAGCCAGCGCGAAAGGGGGAAGCAGAGGAAGTATCGTTCATCGGGGCTCTGGAAATGGTTCAGGTCTCTCCCAACTGCGCCAGAATCTTGGCGGCGGCGTCTTGCTCGGCCGCGCGGCGGCTGGGCCCTTCGCCTTCGGCGGAAAGTCCGATCGCTTCGGCCTGCGCCCGCACCTTGAAGTGCTGGGCATGCGCCGGGCCGCTGACGCTCACGATCTCGTAGCGCGGCACGGGATGATGCCGACCTTGCAGCCATTCCTGCAGACGGGTCTTGGGATCTTTGAGGCGTTCGAGCGGACCGAGCGCGGCGAGTTCCGGTTCGAGGATGCGCGCCACCAGCTCGCGCGCGGCCTCATAGCCGCCGTCGAGCAGCACCGCGCCGACGATGGCCTCGAGCGCATCGGCAAGCAGTGAAGGGCGACGATTTCCGCCAACGCGCCGCTCTCCCTCACCGATGACGAGATACTCGTCGAGCCCCAGGCGCAAGGCCGCGGCGGCCAAAGTCTCTTGGCGCACGAGGCTCGCGCGGGCACGGGAGAGCGTCCCCTCGGGTTCGTCGGGATGGCGGCGATAGAGGAGCTCGGCCACCGCCAGGTCGAGCGCGGCATCGCCGAGAAATTCCAGACGCTCGTTGTGCCCTTCGCCCGCGCTGCGGTGTCTGAGGGCGGTGAAGAGCAGATCTTGTGCATGAAAGCGATGACCGAGACGCGCTTGCAGCGCCGTCCACTTTTCCTCACGCTCGCTCATGGCGCCCCTGTCGCGGCAGCGATCTCGAAATCGAAGGCGAGGCTGACGTTGGCTACGAGAGGAACGAGCCGCTGATAGCGTACCTCGATCTTCGTGCGCCCCTCCTCGCGGGTGATGACGAGGTCACGGCCATCCACCGAAGTAAAGCCGTCGATGGTGGCGAACTTTCCGAACTCGGCACGTAGCTGAGACGGGGGCGTCTGCGGATCGGCGCGCTGGGCAATCTCAGCGAGCGCCCGTTTGATTGCGGCGTATTCGGTATAAACGGGGACGATGCGCAGCGCGAGGATCAGGACGATGCCGACGAGCACCCCCCAGAAGATCACACCCAGCAAACTGACCCCTTGCTGCCGACGTACCAGCGCCGTGCCCATACGCCCTCCTTGTTTCATTGGATTCGACCAATACGCGAGAGGTCGGAAAAATTCAGCCAGATGAAGAAGGCCCTGCCGACGATGTTCTCCTCAGGCACGAACCCCCATACTCGGCTGTCACTGCTGCCATCCCGATTATCGCCCATGACGAAGTAGTGTCCAGGCGGTACCGAGCAGCGCACCCCCCGACGATTGTACTCGCAACGGTCGGCATGGGGGAATTCGAGCCGTTGCGTGACGAACGGTGGAGCGATGTCGTCGACGAGGATCTCGTGCGGGCGCTCCCCTAGATATTCGCGCCAGCGGGTGGAATAATACAGCCGATCGGCATGAAAATAGTCCGGTAAAGGCTCGTAGCGCACCGGCACGCCGTTGATGCGCAGTTTCTTGTCGAGATACTCGACGTAATCCCCAGGCAAACCGACGACGCGCTTGATGTAATCGACTGACGGGTCGACCGGATAGCGAAACACCATGACATCCCCACGCCGGGGTTCTCCCACGGGGATGATGACGTGGTTCACCAAGGGCAAGCGAATGCCATAGGAGAATTTGTCGACGAGGATGAAATCGCCCACGAGCAGCGTCGGGATCATCGATCCCGAAGGAATCTTGAACGGTTCGACCACGAAGGAGCGCAGCACGAAGACGGCGAGGATCACCGGGAAAAAGCTCGCCCCGTATTCGACCCACCAGGGTGCAGGAGCCCCCTCGGGGCGGCGTTTTCCCACCACCCAGCGATCGAGCGCCCAGAGCACGCCCGTGGCGAGCGTGAGCAGGAAGAGGATCAACGCGAAATTCATGGTTCCCTGCCTTGGAGAGTGCGGCGAGGCCGGTCAGGCTTCGTCGGTACGCAGCACCGCGAGGAAGGCTTCCTGCGGGATCTCGACGTTACCGACCTGCTTCATGCGTTTCTTGCCGGCCTTCTGCTTTTCGAGGAGTTTCTTCTTGCGTGAGATGTCGCCGCCATAGCACTTGGCGAGCACGTTCTTGCGCAACGCCTTGATCGTCTCGCGCGCGATGATGTGCGAGCCAATGGCCGCCTGCAGCGGCACGTCGAACATCTGCCGCGGGATGAGGCTGCGCAGTTTCTCGACGAGCTCACGGCCGCGTCGCTGAGCGCTGGCGCGGTGCACGATCACCGAGAGCGCATCGACTTTCTCGCCGTTGACGAGGACGTCGAGCTTGACGAGATCGGCAGGGCGGTATTCCTTGAATTCGTAGTCGAGCGAGGCATAGCCGCGCGACACGGACTTCAGCCGGTCGAAGAAGTCCATCACCACTTCGTTCATCGGCAGCTCGAAGATCGCGTGGACCTGCCGACCGTGGTAGCGCAGGTCGACCTGCACGCCGCGCTTCTGGTTGCACAGCGTGAGCACGGGGCCGAGGTAGTCCTGCGGCACGAAGATGTGCGCGGTGATGATGGGTTCGCGGATCTCCTCGATCTTGCTCGGATCGGGCAGACGCGAAGGATTTTCGATGCGCTGCACCTCGCCCGAGCGCAGCACCACTTCATAGACGACCGAAGGCGCCGTGGTGATGAGGTTCTGGCCGAACTCGCGCTCGAGCCGCTCCTGCACGATGTCCATGTGCAGCAGCCCGAGAAAGCCGCAGCGGAAACCGAATCCCAGCGCCTGCGAGGTCTCGGGCTCGAACTGCAGCGCTGCGTCGTTCAACTTGAGCTTTTCGAGCGCCTCGCGCAGGGAATCGTATTCGCTCGACTCCACGGGATAGAGGCCGGCGAAGACCTGCGGCTTGATCTCGCGAAAGCCGGGCAGCGGCTCGGCGGCGACGCGAGGCAGCGTCGTGATCGTGTCGCCGACCTTGGCCGCACGCAGCTCCTTGATGCCGGCGACGACGAACCCCACTTCGCCGCACTCGAGCGCGTCGCGTTCGAGCGAGCGCGGCGTGAAGACGCCGAGCCGTTCGATCGTGTACTCGGCCCCGGTCGACATCAGCCGGATGCGCTCGCCGCGAGCGAGTCGCCCATCGACCACCCGCACCAGCATGACGACGCCGACGTAGTTGTCGAACCAGGAATCGATGATGAGCGCGCGGGTGGGCGCCTCAGGATTTCCACGCGGAGGCGGTACCCGGCGCACCACGGCTTCGAGCACCTCCTCGATCCCCAAACCCGTTTTGGCCGAACAGAGCACGGCTTCGCTCGCATCCACGCCGATGACGTCTTCGATCTCGGCGCGCGCGCGCTCGGGGTCGGCCTGCGGCAGGTCGATCTTGTTGAGCACCGGCACCACCTCGACACCGAGCTCGATCGCGGTGTAGCAGTTGGCCACCGTCTGCGCCTCCACCCCTTGGGAGGCATCGACCACGAGGAGCGCTCCCTCGCAAGCGGATAGCGAGCGGCTCACCTCGTAGGAGAAATCGACGTGTCCCGGCGTGTCGATGAGGTTGAGCTCGTAGGTCTGGCCGTCGCGCGCTCGGTACATGAGCGTGGCGGTCTGCGCCTTGATGGTGATGCCGCGCTCGCGCTCGAGATCCATGGAGTCGAGCACGCGATCCTCCATCTCGCGATCGGACAGGCCGCCGCAATACTGGATGAGCCGATCGGCGAGCGTAGACTTGCCGTGGTCGATGTGGGCGATGATCGAGAAGTTGCGTATGTTTTTCATCGGCACACAAAAAAAGCCCCGCGGGGCAGTGGAGAGCGGTACGAAAGATTCATCCCGATCATTCTAACGGAAAACGGCTCAAATAGTCATGAACGCTTGCTGCATCGCAGCGATGGCGACAGATTTCCACGCTCCCATGCAGGACGACCGGAATCGCCCGGCCATAGCGTTGACGCCAGGCCGGATCCGCATCGACGTCGCGTTTGACCACGGTAAAACCATAGTGCCGTGCGATGGGCATGAGTGCCTCCACCATGTCATCGCACAAATGGCACCCCGGGCGCGACAAGACCCATAGGACACGCTCCTGGGACATCGCTCACTGCGCTCCTTGGTGTCGTACCATCGCATCGAGCAAAGCGCGCAGGGTCACGTCGGGCACTTCACCCATCGCGGTACGCAGCGCGCCCGGCTCCCGCCGGCGCACCACCTTCGTGGCACCAAAATGGTCCGTCTTCTCGCCCATTTCGTCCCCGTCCCATGGCTCGAAGAACACGGAGACGCTCACCAGGCCATCCCCGATCTGCCACTGAGTGATCGTCTTACCCGATGGCCCTCGCCGCTGGAAGACGGCCTCGAGCTCGAACCCTGCAGGCATGACGGTGAACGCCCAGCCTGTATCGGCGGCCTCGATTCGCCTGCCACGCAGATCGATACGCTGCCAATCTTCATGAGCGCCGAATTTCCGTCGTACCTGCGCGACATCGGGAAGACCCGTCACGCGGAAATCGGAAAAAAACTGCGTCTCCAGCACCCGAACCGGCGCCTCGTCCCAGATCGTTCGCTTCAACACGATCCCACTTTCTTTGTCGATCCACCATTCCTGACCGAACCGCAAGGCGTCGCGTGGCACGAACCGTATCCCGACCACCTCACGCCCCGCCTCACGGCCCTCGCCGAGCGGTTCGATTTGGTAGGATGCCTCGATGCGGCCCACGGAGCCGCGCGGATGGTAAAGCACCCCGGATCCGCCCGCAGCCCGATCCATCAATACCAATTTCTCCTCGGGCAAAAAGCAGCGCACCTCCTCACCGATACGGACGGTTTCACGGGGTTCGCCCTCGAGCACCTCGACCCACTCGACCCGCTTTCCCTCCTTGTTCATATGAGTCACGCGAAGCGTTTGCACCCGATCGCCGATCTGCAGCACCACCGTACCGTGATAATCGATGTCCGGCGGAGATAGGGAGCGCTCGAGCAAGCGAAGGACGTCTTCCGAGGCACTCGCCAGCGCCGAGGCCCATGCCACGAGGAGACAGACCATGAACCGCACTTTTGCCGCGAAGCGCATCAACGCCCCCCTTGCTGCTGCGCCATCACCCGGGCATAGCGAAGTCCGCCGACACCCGCGGGACCATGAGCATTGCCGTAAGCGATCCAATAAATCTGCTCGTCCGGCGTTTGAGGGAGAGAACCCGAATTCGAGGGCGCAGCAATTTCCGCCTCCGCCAAACGCATGGCGTTCGCGTTGCCTGCGTCCTCGCGAGGCGTTTGCCACAGCCCCCAGCCGACGGCAAGGACGAGCGCCGCTGCGGCCGCAGTGGCAAACCAGTGTATTTTCGGTTCGTTGGCCACGGCGCGTACGTCGCGCTCGAGCCCGACGCGCGTCACGGGGCTTGGTTCGAGCGCGATCGGTCTCAGGATCACCGAGCATAAGTCACGCTGGCGAGGTCCGGGGAGTTCCCCCCGCAGAGCCTCTCCTATGAGGTGATAGGCTAGCCAGCGCTGAGCCATGGCCGGGTCGTTCGTGAGCCGTTGCACCCACGAAGCGGTGTCCGCGTCGTCGAGCTCACCATCCACCAAGGCCGACAGCGCTTCTGGAGTCGTTTTCGTGTCGCGCATCATCGTCGTTTCCTACCAACGTCGATCGGGGGCCGTATCGAGCAGCGGCCGCAAACGTTGCGCGATCGCCTCGCGCGCACGGAAGATTCGCGAACGCACGGTGCCGATCGGGCAGCCCATCACTTGGGCGATTTCTTCGTAGCTCAGCCCTTCGAGCTCGCGTAGCGTGATTGCCGTGCGCAGCTCTTCGGGCAAGGACTGGATCGTCTCTTCCACCGTCTGGGCGATCTCCTGGGTGAGGAGCAAATTCTCCGGCGTCTCGCTGTCACTGAGCAGATCGAGTTCATCCCACTGCTCTCCCTCCTCCGTCTGATGGACGGTGGCGCTCGCGGAAGGGCGACGATTGGAGGCCATCAAGTGATTCTTCGCGGTATTGATGGCAATACGATAGAGCCAGGTATAGAACGCACTGTCGCCGCGAAACGAATCGAGCGCCCGATAGGCCTTGATGAAGGTCTCCTGAGTCAAGTCTTCCACCTCCGCCGGGTCGCGCACCAGGCGCGACAACAACCGCTGCACTTTGCGCTGATATTTCGACACGAGCAACCCGAAGGCGTTCTGATCGCCTTGGCGCACACGCGCTACGAGCTGCTGATCGATCTCACGGTTGGTCATAGGAAGCGAGCCTGACGTTCCTGTCGGAGATTCATTATACCGACCCGCTTCCCCAATCCTCGCGAAAATCGACCCACGGAGCGGGGATTTGGTTCCTCCCTTGTGATAACCTTTTCATCTCTCCCCTTCCTTTCTTCCTCGATGGAACACTTCGACGTCCTCATCCTCGGCAGCGGCCTGGCCGGACAGAGCGTGGCGCTCAAGCTCGCCGACCAGCGAAAAGTCGCGCTCATCACCAAGCGCACCTTGATGGAGAGCGCCAGCGCCTACGCCCAAGGCGGCATCGCCGCAGTACTCGACGATGCCGACAGCATCGAAGCCCACGTTCGTGACACTCTCGTGGCCGGCGCGGGCCTGTGCGACCCGAAAGCCGTGCGCTTCGTGGTCGAACGCGGCAAGCAGGCCATCGACTGGCTGATCGCCCAAGGCGTGCCTTTTTCGCGCGACGAGCGCGGCCAGTACCATCTCACCCGCGAGGGAGGACACTCGCAGCGGCGCATCATCCACGCGGCGGATGCCACCGGCGCCGCCGTCCAGCAAACGCTCACCGAAAAGGTGAAAGCTCATCCCAACATCCAGGTGTTCGAGCAGCACATCGCGATCGATCTCATCACCGGCGCGAAGCTCGGTCGGCCCGAACTGGGTTGCCTCGGCGCTTACGTCTTCGACCGGCAGGCCGGACACGTGCGCACCTTCTCGGCCGCGCACACGGTGCTCGCCACCGGCGGTGCGGGAAAGGTCTACCTCTATTCGACCAACCCGGACACCGCCACGGGCGATGGCATCGCCATGGCCTGGCGCGCCGGCTGCCGCGTGGCGAACATGGAATTCATCCAGTTCCATCCCACCTGCCTCTACCATCCCCACGCCAAGTCCTTCCTCATCAGCGAGGCGGTGCGCGGCGAGGGCGGCATCCTGCGGCTACCCAATGGCGAGCGATTCATGCCGAAACACGACCCGCGCGCCGAGCTCGCGCCGCGTGACATCGTGGCGCGCGCCATCGACTACGAGATGAAGCGGCTCGGCATCGAGTGCGTCTACCTCGACATCACGCACAAAGATCCGGACTGGATCCGCAGCCATTTCCCCAACATCTACGCGCGCTGCCTGGAACTGGGCATCGACATCACCAAACAGCCGATCCCGGTGGTGCCGGCGGCGCACTATACCTGCGGCGGAGTCAAGGTCGACCTATCCTCCCGCACCGACCTGCCGCACCTGTACGCAGTGGGCGAATCGACCTGCACGGGGCTGCACGGCGCGAATCGCCTGGCGAGCAATTCCCTGCTCGAATGCCTCGTCTTCGGGGAAGCCGCGGTGCAAGACATGCTGGCGCAACCTCCACGTGCACCCCTGCCGTTGCCGGACTGGGACGAGAGCCGTGTGACCGACGCCGACGAGGAAGTGGTGATCGCGCACAACTGGGACGAACTGCGCCGCTTCATGTGGGACTACGTCGGGATCGTGCGCACCACCAAGCGCCTGCAGCGGGCGATGCACCGCATCCGGCTGCTCGAGCGCGAGATCGCCGAGTACTATGCGAACTTCCGTGTCAGCAACGACCTCATCGAACTGCGCAACCTGGTGACCGTGGCCGAGCTCATCGTGCGCTGCGCCCTCAGGCGCAAGGAGAGCCGCGGCTTGCATTACACCAAGGATTATCCCGAGACCCTACCGGTCGTCCGTAATACCATCCTGCGACCGCGGCGGCCGACCAGTGGCGCACCAGTACGCCAAGGCCCAACGGTCTGACTCGGGCAAGGCGGGGAGCTCGACGAGACAAGTGGCAACGCGGCCGCCTCGCCTCGGCCGCGCCTGCAGCAATACCCAGGGGCCGAAGCGGTGCATGCGTGTGCGATGACGGAGGTCCTTGCCTTCGGCAAAGGAGAGGCTCCAACCGGGCCACAACCAAAGCATGCCTCTCGCCGACGGGCGGCGGAACAACCGCCGAACAGAGATGCCGAGAGCCGCACCGATCATGAGCGTTACCGGCCAGCGAAAGTAGAGGACGGAGAGGAAAACGCTCGCCGTACCCAGGGTGAGCGCCAGAAAAATCGCGAACCTCGGTAGCGGCACGACGAGCCGGCGTGGCTTCATCGGGCCGCCATCCATCTATCATTCACATCCGCTTGAAGAGCAGCGTGCCGTTGGTGCCGCCGAAGCCGAAGGAATTGGACAGGGCCGCACGGATGCGGGTGGGACGGGCGACGTTTGGGCAGTAGTCGAGGTCGCACCCCTCGCCGGGTTCTTCGAGATTGATCGTAGGCGGCACGACCTGGTGATGCAGCGCGAGCACGGTAAACACGGCCTCGACCCCACCGGCTGCGCCCAGCAGATGCCCGGTCATCGACTTGGTCGAGCTCACCACCAGCTGCCGCGCATGCTCGCCGAAGGTTCGCTTCACCGCCACCGTCTCGGCCACGTCGCCCAGCGGCGTGGAGGTGCCGTGGGCATTGATGTAGTCGATCTCGTCGGGTGCCATGCGCGCGTCTTTGAGGGCGTTGCGCATGCAGCGCATGGCCCCATCGCCATCCTCGCACGGCGCCGTCATGTGGAAGGCATCGGCGCTCATGCCATAACCCCCCACCTCGGCGTAGATGCGTGCACCGCGGGCCTTGGCGTGCTCGTATTCCTCGAGCACCAGGACCCCGGCTCCCTCGCCGAGCACGAACCCGTCGCGGTCTTTGTCCCAGGGGCGGCTCGCACGTTCGGGCTCTTCGTTGCGCGTGGACAGTGCCTTCGCCGAAGCGAACCCGCCGATCGCCAGCGGCGTTACCGTCGATTCGGCTCCGCCGGCGATCATCACGTCGACGTCGCCGTATTGAATCATGCGCGCCGCCTCGCCGATGCAGTGCGTAGCGGTACTGCAGGCGGTCACCATCGCCAGACACGGCCCCTTGATGCCGAAGTGAATCGACAGATGTCCGGCGATCATGTTGATGATGGTGGCAGGAATGAAGAAGGGGGAGATCCGACGCGGACCGGTTTTGAGGAATTCGCCATGCGTTTCTTCGATCATCGGCAGACCGCCGATGCCGGAGCCGATGTTGATACCTACGCGCTCGGCATTCTCTTCGGTGATTTCGAGCCCCGAATCACGCATGGCCTGGATCCCAGCCGCCATCCCGTAGTGGATGAAGACGTCCATACGGCGCGCCTCTTTCTTCGGGATATAGGCCTCCACGTCGAATCCCTTGACCTCGCCGGCGATGCGCACCGGAAAACCGGAGGCGTCGAAACGACTGATGGGAACGATGCCGGAGCGCCCGGCAACGACGTTGGCCCAAGCTTCTTCGACGGTATTACCCACCGGGGAGACGATACCCATCCCGGTGACGACGACTCTGCGACGGGTCAAGGTTGGCTCCGTAGTCGAAAAAGGGGATTATTTCTTGGCGTGGTTGGTGATGTAGTCGATGGCCTGCTGCACCGTGGTGATCTTTTCGGCGTCTTCGTCCGGAATCTCGCATTCGAACTCTTCTTCCAACGCCATCACCAGTTCGACGGTGTCAAGTGAATCTGCGCCGAGATCCTCGACGAAGGAGGATTCATTCTTGATTTCGGCTTCATTGACGCCCAACTGCTCGGCGACGATTTTCTTGACACGCTGCTCGATGTTTTCCATTTCAGGAAACTCCTTGAACGGGATGTGGAAAAAACGGGATTATTCTACCAAAGTTGGGAAGTTTGCAATGGTTCGTTACACGTCAGGCCGCCAAGTACATGCCGCCATTGACGTGTAGTGTGACGCCGGTGACGTAAGAAGCCGCCGGCGAGGCGAGAAAGAGTACTGCCGCGGCCACTTCTTCCGGCGAACCGAACCGACCCAGGGCAATGCGACCGGCCAGGGCATCGCGGGCCTCGTCGCCGAGCGCCCGGGTCATGTCGGTGTCGATGAAACCGGGGGCGATACAATTTACCGTGATGCCACGGCTACCCAGTTCGAGCGCGAGCGAGCGGCTCATGCCGGCCACGCCCGCTTTCGCCGCGGCGTAATTGGCCTGACCGGGGTTGCCTGAATGCGCCACCACGGAGGTGAGGTTGACGATGCGGCCGTAGCGCGCCTTCATCATCCCCTTGAGCACGAGCTTGCATAGGCGGAAAGTCGCCTTGAGATTGGTGTCGAGCACGGCGTCCCATTCCTCGTCCTTCATGCGCAGAGCGAGATTGTCGCGGGTGATGCCGGCGTTGTTCACCAACACGGCGATGGGGCCGTGGCGCTGTTCGACGGCACCGATGAAGGCCGTGGCCGCAGCCGCGTCGGTGACGTCGAGCCGCATCCCCTCGCCGGCGATACCCTCGGCGCGCAGCGCTTCGGAGATGGCGGCAGCCCCCTCGTCGGTGGTCGCCGTACCGATCACCTTGGCCCCCGCTTGCCCCAGGGCGAGTGCGATGGCTCGGCCGATGCCGCGGGAGGCTCCCGTGACGACGGCCGTCTGGCCGTCGAGGCGAAACTGGATCATGTCTTCCCCTCTTCCTTGTCAGCCCTTGATGCCGAGCGCCTCGAGCGCCGCATGCAGGCTCGCCGCGTCGGCGAGCGCCCCACCCTCGAGGTCCTTGACGATGCGCTTGGTGAGCGCGGCGAGCACCTTGCCGGGCCCGCATTCATGGACGTGCGTGATGCCGCGATGCGCCGCCTCTTCGATCGTCTCGATCCAGCGCACGGGGCGCCAGGCCTGCTCGACGAGGGCACGGCGAATCTCCTCCGGGCCGCGGTGTTCGGCGACATCGACGTTGTGCAGCACGGGAATACGCGGCGGGCGCAGCGCGATGCCGGCGAGGCGCTCGGCAAGCCGCTCGGCGGCCGGTTTCATCAGTTCGCAGTGAAAAGGGGCGCTCACCGGCAGCGGCACGGCGCGCTTGGCTCCGGCTTCTTTGGCGAGCGCTGCGGCGCGTTCGACCGCCTCCTTGTGCCCGGCGATGACGATCTGCCCCGGGGCATTGAGATTGGCCGGGGCGACGATACCCCCCGTCTCGGCAGCGGCCTGGCGACAGACGGATTCCAGCGCTGCGGCATCCAGCCCCATCACCGCGGCCATGGCGCCGACGCCGGCCGGAACTGCTTCCTGCATCGCCTGGGCGCGCAATCGCACCAGGGGCAGCGCGTCGGCGAACGACAGACTTTCGGCGGCCACCAATGCCGTATATTCTCCCAGGCTGTGCCCCGCAAGGAGCGCCGGTTCGGGGCCACCCAGGGCGCGCCAGGCGCGCCACACGGCCACGCCCGCCGTGAGCATCAGCGGCTGGGTATTGACCGTGAGGGCGAGCCGTTCGGCCGGGCCTGACAGGGCCATCTCCCAGAGATCCTCGCCGAGCACGTCGCTCGCCTCGGCAAAGGTCTCACGGATGGCCGGCAGCCCCTCATAAGGAGCCATCATGCCGACGGACTGCGACCCCTGACCGGGAAACACGAACATGAAACGCATGATCCTCCGTCTCCTCAATAGCGCAGCAGCGCCGCACCCCAGGTGAAACCGCCGCCGATGCCCTCGAGCAAAAGCGTCTGCCCTGGACGAACCTTGCCCTCGGCGATGCCGACGTCGAGCGCCAACGGAATGGAAGCCGCCGACGTATTGCCGTGCCGATCCACCGTGCTGATGACTCGCTCGGGTGGCAGCCCCAAGCGCTTGGCCGTGGCTTGCAGGATGCGAACGTTGGCCTGATGCGGAATCAGCCAGTCGAGCGATTCGACCGGCAGTTTGGCCAGATCGAGCACTTCGTGCGCCACTTCGGCGAGCACCTGGACGGCGAATTTGAACACCGCCTGCCCTTCCATGCGCACGAAGGGATCTCCTTGTACTTTACCCGCGCCCACCTGCCCCGGCACCCACAACTCGGCGTGATGTCGCCCGTCGGCGTGCAGCCGTGTGGCGAGGATACCCGGCAGCTCATCGGCTTCGAGCACGATCGCGCCGGCTCCATCGCCGAAGAGCACACAGGTGGAGCGATCGTTCCAGTCGAGGATGCGAGAGAAGACTTCGGCGCCGACCACCAGCGCACGTCGCGCCTCCCCCAGGCGCAGGAACTTGTCGGCGAGCGCCAGCGCATAGACGAAACCGCTGCACACCGCCTGGACGTCGAACGCAGGCGCCCGATTGGTCATGCCCAGCTTGGCCTGCAAAATGGTGGCCGTACTGGGAAAAACGTAATCCGGCGTGGAAGTGGCGAGCACGAGCAGATCGATGTCGTCGGGCCGACAATCGGCCCGCTCCAGGGCATGCCGTGCGGCGATGAGGGCGAGGTCGCTCGCCATCTCCCCTTCGGCGGCGAAGTGCCGTGCGGCGATGCCGGTGCGGGTGCGAATCCATTCATCCGACGTTTCGATGCCGCGCGCAACCAGATCGTCGTTGGTGACGGGCACCCCGGGCAGATGACTGCCCGTGCCGATGATGCGGGAAAATCTCATGACGATGCCACCTCGGTGACGGACGAGGCGGCCCGTGGCCACGCCCCCGCCATTTTTCGTTCGATGCGCTCGACCAGGCGATGCGCCGCCGCCTCGGCCGCCCGATCCAGGGCCTGACCGAAGGCATAGGCATCGGCCCCGCCGTGGCTCTTCACCACGACCCCGCGCAATCCCACCAACACCGCGCCATTGTAGCGGCGCGGATCGACGCGATCCTTGAAACGTTTGAGCACCGGATAGGCCGCCAGCCCCATGAGGCGGGTGAGCAGACTGCGGTTGAATTCCTCGCGCAGGATGAGCGCGAGCATCTGCGCGAGACCCTCGGTCGTCTTGAGGGCGACGTTGCCGACGAATCCGTCGCACACCACCACATCCGCCTGACCGGAGTAGATGTCCTCGACGTTGCCGACGAAATTGAGGTCGGTGGCACGCAGCAGCGCCGCGGCTTCCCGCACCACCTGATTGCCTTTGATGTCTTCGGCGCCGATGTTGAGCAACCCCACCCGGGGAAGCTCCACCTGCTCGACGGCGGACACGAGCAGCGACCCCATGATGCCGAATTGACGCAGGTGCTCGGCGGTGCAATCGACGTTGGCCCCGAGATCGAGCACCCAGACGCGACTACCTCGCGCCGGCAACACCGTGGCAATGGCTGGGCGATCGATACCGGGCAGCGTCTTCAACACGAAGCGTGCGATCGACATCAATGCACCGGTATTCCCCGCGGAGACCGCCGCCTGCGCCCGGCCCGCCTTGATCTGCTCGATCGCCACGCGCAAGGAAGAATCCTTCTTGTTGCGCATGGCGGACGTGGGCGCCTCGTCCATCTCCACGACCTGGGAAGCCGGCACGAGCTCGATTCGCTCCCCGAATCGACGACGAAGGCGTCCCACCTCTGCCTCGAGCACGGATGGCTGCCCCACTGCAAGCACGGAAACATCCGAACGCCGGCGCAGGAAAGACTCGATCGCCGGCAAGGTGACTTGCGGTCCGTGATCCCCGCCCATGCAATCCACGGCAAGCACGAACGGCTTTGCGCGCTCAGAAGCTGTCATGATCAGTCACGATAAACGGGCAAGCGCGCACCGAGAGGCGGCACGAAGCGCGCGAGCTCATCGATCGCAAGAGAATGGGATCATTCGCCGCCGACGTCGATCACCTTACGGCCGCGGTAAAAGCCGCCAGGAGTGACGTGATGACGCAGATGCACTTCCCCCGTGGTGGGATCGACGGCGATCGGCGGGTTCTTCAACGCCTGGTGCGCGCGATGCATCCCACGCTTCGAAGGGGACTTCTTGTTCTGCTGAACGGCCATGACCGGATACTCCTCTAGTTCGAACAGGCCGGACGATGCCGGCCCAAAAAGTTCAGGATTGTCTCACGAGCGCTTCAGTTGCGCCAAGACCGCAAAAGGAGAAAGCGCTTCACCCGCCTCCCATGGCCCTGGGGGTTCGCAGGCTTCATGCCGCGCGAACACCGGCAACTCGAGCAAAATCTCGTCTTCCACCAGCCCTGCCACGTCGAGCGCCCCTGCGAAGTGGATCGCGTCACAGGATTCATCCTCGAGTTCCTCCTCGGGGATGTCCTCGTCGGCACGATAGAGCGACAAACGCCGCGCCACGGCAAAAGCCCAATCCAACGGCCCCAGGCAACGCTCGCAGCGCAAAACGGCTACACCTTGAGCGGACACATCGAGCGCAGCGCGGCCATCTTCGAGACACGCCCCCGAGACGCGCCAGCGCACCGCCCCCAATTCGAGCACGGAAGCGGATAGGCGCGAAAAATCGCCGGATCCGAACTCGCCGCAGAGCGAATCGGCATCCCGTGCGAACACCAGCGGATCGGGCAGGGTCACGTTTTGCGACATAAGTTCTCAATGATAAGATTTCCTGAAATTTTTGTCAAAAAATTCCTCTCCATGACGCGTCTCATCCTCGCTTCCACCTCGCCCTACCGCCGCCAGCTCCTCGAACGGTTCGGCCTGCCCTTCGCTGCCCTCGCACCCCAAGTCGATGAAACGCCGCTGCCCGGCGAACCCCCGGCACGGACGGCCCGGCGACTGGCCGAAGCCAAGGCCCGAGCGGTCGCGGCGACGCTCGACGAAGCCTGCCACGTCATCGGCAGCGATCAGGTCGCCCATCTCGGCGACGAGCGTTTCGGCAAACCGGGCAGCGTGGAGCGTGCCGTCGCGCAACTGCAACGCATGCGCGGCCGGACGGTGGAATTCTCCACCGCCGTGTGCGTACTTGACGAGCAAGGTCGCGCCCAGACCGAACTCGTGCCCACCCGGGTGCGCTTTCGCGCCGACCTCACCGACGCGGAACTCGTGCGCTACGTCGAGCGCGAACGGCCGCTCGACTGCGCCGGCAGCGCCAAGGCCGAGGGGCTCGGCATCGCCCTGCTCGAGGTGATCGAATCGAGCGACCCCACCGCCCTCATCGGCCTGCCGCTCATCGCCACGGCGCGGATGCTGCGCCGACTCGGCTGGACGCTGCCGTGACCCCCGGGCGATTGCTGCTCATCCCCACGCCGCTGGGCGATGAAGGGCCGCCGCTGCTGCCGCCGGAACACCTGCGCGAAGTGCAGCGCCTGCGCCGTTTCGTCGTCGAAAACGAGAAACCGGCCCGCGCCGCCCTCAAACGCCTGGGGCACCCGGGACCAATTGGCGAATTACTGCTGCAGCGCATCCCCGACGCGCCGACTCCGGCCGCCCTGGACGTACTGCTCGCGCCTTGCCTCGAGGGCGAAGATCTCGGCCTGATGTCGGATGCCGGCTGCCCCGGCGTGGCCGATCCCGGAGCGGCGCTGGTCGCCCGGGCGCACGGGCGCGGCATTGCCGTGGTGCCGCTCGTTGGCCCCTCGGCCCTCCTGCTCGCGCTCATGGGCAGCGGCCTCGAGGGCCAGCGTTTCACTTTCCACGGCTACCTGCCGATCCCGGCGCCGGAGCGCGCCGCCGCGATCGCTGCGCTGGAAGCGGCCTCGCGCGCCCACCAGCAAAGCCAATTCTTCATCGAAACGCCGTACCGTAACGATCGCATGCTCGAAACCCTGGTGCAGGTGCTGGCACCGACGACGCTGCTGTGCGTGGCCTGTCACCTCACCCAGCCGGATCAATGGATCCGCACCGCCCCTGTTGCACGCTGGCGCGCCGAGCCTTTACCGACGCTCGGCAAGCGCCCGACCGTCTTCGGCTTTCTCGCCCAGCACTAGCGGCGCGAGCGCGCCCGCACAATCCACCACCGACAACGGCCGCAGGGCCGTGAGCGCCTCGCGTGGATGCGCCCCGTAGGCCACGCCAATGGCGGGCGTTCCCGCCGCCTGGGCCATGAGCAGATCGTGCGTCGTATCGCCGATCATCACCGCCCGCTCCGGCTCGACCGCAAATTCGGCCAACAACTCGTGCAGCATCTGTGGATGCGGCTTGGAATGACACTCATCGGCAGTGCGTGACGCCATGACGTAGCGTCGCAAGCCCGAATGATCGAGCGCACGCTCCAGCCCCAGCCGGCTCTTTCCGGTGGCCACCGCTACGTAGCGCCCGGCCGCCACGAGCCGCGCAAGCAGCTCCTCGACGCCGGGAAAGAGCTCGAGCTCGCCGTCGTGCGACAAGTAATGATGGCGGTAGCGCGCCGCCATTTCCGGATAGCGCTGCGCCGGCAACTCGGGCAGTGCCAGACGCAAGGCATCGGTCAAGCCCAGGCCGATCACCTGCCGCGCCCGCTGCGCCGGCGGAGGCGGCACGCCCAGATCCTCGGCGGCACGCTGCATCGCCCGCACGATGGCTGCCGTCGAATCCATCAGCGTTCCATCCCAATCGAATACCACCAGATCGAATGCGCTCACCCCTCCTCCCCCGGGCCCAGATCAGCCAAAAATTCCCGCAATTCCGGCGGCAATGGCGCCTCCAGGTCGAGGCGCACCCCCGAGCGCGGATGCATGAAAGAAAGAAAAGCCGCATGCAGGAACATGCGATCGAATCCCGATCGCGCCAGCGCCTTGTTGGCGGCGAAACGACCGTACTTCTCGTCTCCCACCAAGGGATGCCCCAGATGCGCCATATGCACGCGAATCTGATGCGTGCGCCCGGTCTTCAGTTCCACTTCCACCAAGGTATAACCCGCCTGCGGCCAGCGCCGCAGGCGCCGCACGATGCTGTGCGCGACCTTCCCCTCGGAGCTGACGCGCACGCGCCGCTCCCCTTCCGGCGTGAGGTACTTGAAGAGCGGCGCGCGCACGTGCTGCACGTGCTGCTCGACGAGGCCGTGGACCAAGGCGAGATAGCGCTTGCGCACCTGCCCGGCGCGCAAGGCATCCTGCAGCGCCTTCAGGGCCGAGCGGCGCTTCGCCACCATCAGCAGACCGGAAGTTTCGCGATCGAGCCGATGCACCAGCTCGAGCAGCGGTGCCGCCGGACGCTCGGCGCGCAAGCGTTCGATCACCCCGAACGACACGCCCGAGCCGCCATGCACCGCCAAGCCGGCCGGCTTGTCGAGGACGAGCAAGTCTTCATCCTCATGGATCACTGGCAGCGGCGGCCCGGCGGGAATCGCCGGACGCACGGGTGCCTCGGCCACGCGCACCGGCGGCACCCGCACCCTCTGTCCCTGCTCGAGGCGTGTCTGCGCCTGCGCCCGACGGCCGTCGACGCGCACCTCGCCGCTGCGGATGATGCGATAGACGTGACTCTTCGGCACCCCCTTGAGGTGGCGCAAGAGGTAATTGTCCAGGCGCTGCCCGGCGCCCGCCTCATCGACGCACCACTCCTGCGCCGCGGGAGAAATTTTGCGTTCCATCATCTTCCCGAATATACTATCGCTTCGATTCACGGTCGAGTCGTCGTGTAACGTCCACCCGGAGTGGACCGACTTCGAGCGGTCGAGCCCGTCGAGAAGACGTCGTGCTCCCGCCCGACCGGAATCGAAGGGCGCGCGAACGAACCTGCTGCCAGCAGCCGCAAGGCAAGTTGCCCGGAGCACAGATGCCAGACCATCTCGACGAGATGGGCAAACACCCGAGCGCCGGAGAACGTCTCCATACGGCTGTGCAGCGAATTGATCGCGATGTCCCGAAAGAACGCTTCGCGCCGGGAGCTCCAGTCTCATGCCCCTTGCCGAAGCCACCAGCGGAACACCAGGGTCGCCCGGCCACAGACTTTTTTCTCAACTTGAACGGCTTGGGCGGACACGAACAGGAATGCAGCAACGCCGCACCGACAGCGGAGCGGCACGAGACCGAAGAGACGATCGACGACATGGTGCCACCGAGATCCGGCCCCACGACCCCCGCAATGCACGGCGCAGCTCCTTGCTCCGTGAGGCCTGCCTGGCCGCCGCGGAACGGTGCTCCTGCGCACTGACGTCGAACCCTCGTCGGGCCACTGCCCGTTCGTGTCCGTCCCGAGCGCGGGAGTAAGGACACGATGAAACGCATGCTCTTCAATGCGACGCAGCCAGAAGAACTGCGCGTCGCCATCGTCGATGGTCAAAAGCTCATCGACTTCGACATCGAATCGGCAGCACACGAACAGCGCAAAGGCAACATCTACAAAGCGGTGATTACCCGTATCGAGCCCAGTCTCGAAGCGGTATTCGTCGACTACGGTGAAGACCGTCACGGTTTCCTTCCTTTCAAGGAAGTCGCCCGCACCTACTGGAAAAGTACCGAAGCCAACGGTCGCACCCGGGTGCAAGACGCGCTCTCGGTGGGGCAAGAGCTCATCGTCCAGGTGGAAAAAGACGAACGCGGCAACAAGGGCGCGGCGCTCACCACCTACATTTCGCTCGCTGGCCGCTATCTCGTGCTCATGCCCAACAACCCGCGCGGCGGTGGTGTGTCACGACGCATCGACGGCGAGGAGCGGGCCGAACTCAAGGCGCTGCTCGAGGAACTCGACGTCCCCGAAGGCATGAGCCTGATTGCGCGCACCGCCGCCATCGGTCGCACGCGCGACGAGCTGCAATGGGACCTCGACTATCTCCTCAAGCTATGGCGCGCGATCGAAGAAGCCGCCTCCTCCCAGTCCGGCCCCTTCCTCATCTACCAAGAAAGCGCCTTGGTGATCCGAGCGATCCGTGACTACTTCCAGCCCGATATCGGCGAAATTCTCTGCGACACCGACGACATCTGCGAGCAGGCGCGCCAATTCATGGCCCACGTCATGCCCGACTTCGTGCCCCGCGTCAAGCGCTACCAGGACGACGTCCCGCTCTTCTCCCGTTTCCAGATCGAGCACCAGATCGAGACGGCTTTCTCGCGCCAGGTGAATCTGCCGAGCGGCGGAGCGATCGTCATCGATCACACCGAAGCGCTGGTGGCCATCGACGTCAATTCCGGCCGTGCCACCAAGGGAGCCGACATCGAAGAGACCGCACTCAAGACCAACCTGGAAGCCGCGGACGAAATCGCCCGCCAATTGCGCCTGCGCGACCTCGGCGGGCTCATCGTCATCGACTTCATCGACATGGATGCGGCCAAGAATCAACGTGAAGTGGAGAATCGCCTCAAGGAGGCGATCAAACACGACCGCGCCCGCGTTCAGCTGGGCAAAATCAGCAAATTCGGACTGCTAGAGCTCTCACGCCAACGGTTGCGCCCGGCACTCGCCGAGACGAGCTACATCCCCTGCCCGCGCTGCACCGGCACCGGTCACATTCGCAGCACCGAGTCGGCGGCGCTACACATCCTGCGCCTGATCGAAGAAGAAGCGATCAAGGAAAACACCGCAGCCGTCTATACTCAAGTGCCCGTCGATGTCGCCACCTTCCTGCTCAACGAAAAACGCGTCGACATCGCCCGCATCGAGGCACGCCACAAGGTGCGCATCGTCGTCATCCCCAACCGGCACATGGAAACCCCCGTCCACGAAGTGGTGCGCCTGCGTCACGATCAACTCGATACGCACGACGTCGCCCTGGTGAGCTACGAGCTCGCCACGCCGCCCGCGCCCGAACCCAATCGCCTCGTCGATCTCTCGGACAAACCTGCCCGGCGGCAGGTCGCTGCCGTCAAGGGAATCACCCCCGAGACACCGCCGCCCTCTGCGAGCAGCCCACCCCCTTCCGTGTCCCCCACCCCCGAGACTCCAGAGGTGAAAGCCGCACCGGCCCCTCTGGTGCAGCGTCTCAAATCCTGGCTCCGCAGTCTCATGGGGCCTGGCGGCAACGAGCCGCCCAAAGCCGAAGAACCCGCTACGCCGCCGGCCGAGCCCGAGGCGTCCGAATCGGCCCGCCGCCCCGAGGGCCGTCGCCAGCCGAGAACCCGAAGCAACGACAACGGACACCGTGGCGACCGTCCCTCACGTGAATCGAGCCGGCGCCGCGCAGAATCTTCGGAGCGACCCGGCGCACGTCCAGCCTCCTCAGCGCCCCAAAGCGCTACCGCCTCGGACAAGAGCTCGACGCAGCCTCGCACCGCAACGTCACCGAGCTCCTCCGGCAGCATCGAGGCGCCCCCCACCACCCTGGCCACGGTACACGAAGCTGCCGAATCCCTCGAAGGCGCCCCACCCACGACCGAGAGCACCTCGGAGGCCACCGTCAAGCGCCGGCGTCGTTCGCGCTCGCGCCGCAAGGTCATGGGAGAAACCGCCGAGGCGATCGAAGCCGCCGAGACCGAAGAAACGGGGCAAAACGAAGTCGACCTTGCTGCCAGCGACGAATCCGCTCGGACCGATGAGATCGCCCCGGCACGCAAAGCCGCAACGAAGCGCGCCGAGGCCACCGAGGAAGCGCTGTCCACAGAGCCCGCCGCTTCCGAGCAAAAGGCAGGTGATCTGCCCACCATCGTGCCGCCACGACTCCCCGAACCGACGATCGAATCGCGGCGTTCGAACGCGGATCTCGAAGCCGCAACCCCACACGCCACCGTGACGCCTCGCGCGGATGCCCCAACGACCGAATGGCAGGCCGATTCCCAGGCGCTTCGGCACCCGCGTGACGAAAGCGAACCAACAACCCGAGATGCCGAAGCACTCGCACCGCTGCCGCTCGCCGGCCTGGCACCCGAAGCGATGCAGCCCCCCGCCAGCCACGCCACGAAAAGGGAACACCCCGAGCCGACCGAGCAAACGCCGGCCACTCGCCCGACACCCCAGGGAGCCCCGGCAGCCCCCGAGGGTGGAGAAGCGGCTCCTCCCACGTCATCGAGCGAACCTCGTGCGCCGAGCACTTCGACTCACCGCGAATCTGCCATGGCAAGCAGGCCGGCCGCCCCTCCTCCCGCACCTACACCGGAAACGACTTCAGAATCCCTGCGCGAGATCCTCGACGCCGCCGGCCTGCAGTGGGTGGAAACCGATCCAGCCAAGCTCGCCGAGCTCGAGCCCACCGAAGTGATCGTGCAACTCGGCCGCCCCGTGGTGCGCCCGCCCAAGATCGAGGAAGGCCCGCTCGTTCAGGTGGAGACCAAGCGGTCCTCTGTCGAATCGACCCCACCCGTCGCCGACGAGCAGCCTCCCGCCGCCTGAAAAAGGGCGCGGCAAACGCCGCGCCCTTCGCCTTTCCTCGTTTCCTCACTCCTCGAGCGAGGCGTGGGGATCGGCACCGAAGACGCGCGCGCGCAAGCGAAAGAGCCGGTCGCGCACCTGAGCGGCCGCCTCGAATTCCAGATTGCGCGCGTGCTCCAGCATCTCCTTCTCCAGCCGGGCGATCGCCCGCGCCACCGCCTTCTCGTCGGTCGGGTCGATGGACTCTTCCCAGTGTGCCTCGGTCGCGGCGACGGCCCGCGCCGAGGGCCGATTCTCGCCCTCTTCACCATAGACCCCGTCGATGATGTCCTTGATGCGCTTGGTCACACCGCGCGGGGTGATGCCGTGCTCGGCGTTGTAGGCGAGCTGCTTGGCGCGGCGCCGTTCGGTCTCGTCGATGGCGCGGCGCATCGACTCGGTGACGCGGTCGGCGTAGAGGATGGCCGTGCCGTGAAGGTTGCGCGCCGCCCGCCCGATCGTCTGGATGAGCGAGCGCTCGGAGCGCAGAAACCCCTCCTTGTCCGCGTCCAGGATCGCCACCAGCGACACCTCGGGGATGTCCAACCCCTCGCGCAGCAGGTTGATCCCCACCAGCACGTCGAATTCCCCCAGACGCAGGTCGCGGATGATCTCCACGCGCTCGACCGTGTCGATGTCCGAATGCAGATAGCGCGCACGAACGCCGTTCTCGTTGAGATACTCCGTCAAATCTTCGGCCATGCGCTTCGTGAGCGTGGTCACCAGCACGCGCTCGCCGGTGGCCACGCGGCGCTTGGCTTCGGCGAGCAGGTCATCGACCTGGGTCGAAGCCGGGCGCACGATCACTTCCGGATCGACCAGCCCCGTGGGGCGCACCACCTGCTCCACGAGTTGCTGCTGGTGCGTCGTCTCGTACTCGCCGGGCGTGGCCGAGACGAAGATCGTCTGCGGCATCAATCGCTCGAACTCCTCCCAGGTGAGTGGCCGGTTGTCGAGCGCCGAAGGCAGGCGAAAGCCATATTCGACGAGGTTCTCCTTGCGCGAACGGTCGCCGCGGAACATCCCCCCGATCTGCCCCACCGTCACGTGCGACTCGTCGATGAAGAGCAGCGCATCGGCCGGCAGGTAGTCCATGAGCGTGGGCGGCGGCTCGCCCGGACGGCGTCCCGAAAGATGCCGGGAATAGTTCTCGATGCCCTTGCAAAACCCCATCTCGGAGAGCATCTCCAGGTCGAAGAGCGTGCGCTGTTCCAGACGCTGCGCCTCGACCAGCTTGCCGCACTCCAGCAGCCACGCCTTGCGCTCGCGCAGCTCCTCCTTGATCGAGTCGATCGCGCGCAGGACGGTGGCACGCGGCGTCACATAATGGCTCGAAGGATAGACGGTGAAGCGCACGAGCTTGTGCACCAGATGGCCGGTGAGCGGATCGAAGAGCGTGAGATGCTCGATCTCGTCGTCGAAGAGCTCGATGCGCAGCGCATACTCCGCGCTCTCGGCCGGGAAGACGTCGATCACCTCGCCGCGCACGCGGAAGGTGCCGCGGCGGAAATCCGCGTCGGCGCGCTCGTACTGCATCTGCACCAGACGCTCGATGATGGCGCGCTGCCCCATGCGCTCGCCCTCGCGCAGGTGCAAGACCATCGAGTGGTAATCGACCGGGTCGCCGATGCCGTAGATGCACGAGACGGTGGCCACGATCACCACGTCGCGCCGCTCCATCAGGCTCTTGGTCGCCGACAGGCGCATCTGCTCGATGTGCGCGTTGACGCTCGAATCCTTCTCGATGTAGAGGTCGCGGCTCGGCACGTAGGCTTCGGGCTGATAATAGTCGTAGTAGGAGACGAAGTACTCGACGGCGTTCTTGGGGAAGAACTCGCGGAACTCGGCATAGAGCTGGGCGGCGAGCGTCTTGTTCGGCGCCATCACCAAGGCGGGGCGCCCGCAGCGGGCGATCACGTTGGCCATGGTGTAAGTCTTGCCCGAACCGGTCACCCCCAACAGCGTCTGAAACATCAGCCCGTCGCGGATGCCAGCGACCAAGGCCTCGATCGCCTGAGGCTGGTCCCCGGCCGGCGGATAGGGTTGGAACAGCTCGAACGGGCTGCCCGGAAAGCGCACGAAGCGCCCGCTGGAGGAAGGAAGTTCGGCCATGCTACAATTTCCTTTTTCGGCGGTAGCCTTGCGACATCTTACCCCGAAGCGGGTTCCCGCAAGGCACAGCCCGATGGTCCAGCCTCAGGAGCCCCGATCCATGTCCCGCAGTCTCTTTGCCGCGGTCGAACTCGCGCCGCGCGACCCCATCCTCGGACTCAACGAAGCCTTCGCCGCCGACCCGCGCCCGCAGAAAGTGAACCTCGGCGTGGGCGTGTACTACGACGAAGAAGGACGCATTCCGCTGCTCGCCTCGGTGAAGATCGCCGAGGAAGCGCGCGTGCGTCAAGCCAAGCCTCGCGGCTACCAGCCCATCGAAGGCCCGGCCGCCTACACCGGCGCCGTGCAGCGTCTGCTCTTTGGCGCCAATTCCCCGCTGCTCGCCGAAGGACGCGTCGTCACCGCCCAAGGGCTGGGCGGCACCGGGGCGCTGCGCATCGGCGGTGATCTCCTCAAGCGCATCGTGCCCGATACCACCGTCTACATCTCCGACCCCAGCTGGGAAAACCATCGCGGCATCTTCGAGGCGGCGGGTTTTCCCGTGCGCACCTACCGCTACTATGATCCGGCCACCGGCGGGGTGGATTTCGCCGGCATGAAGGCGGCGCTCGCGGCCATGGCCCCGCGCAGCATCGTCGTGCTGCACGCCTGCTGCCACAACCCCACCGGGGCCGATCTCGGTGAAGCACAGTGGAAAGAAGTCGCCCAAGCCTGCGTGGCGGGCGAGCTCGTCCCCTTCCTCGACATGGCCTACCAAGGATTCGCCGAAGGGATCGACGCCGACGCCGCGGCGGTGCGCCACTTTCTCGCCACCGGCATCCCCTTCTTCGTCTCGAGCTCGTTTTCGAAGAATTTCTCCCTCTACGGCGAGCGCGTCGGGGCGCTGTCCATCGTCACCGGCTCGCGTGACGAGGCCGAGCGGGTGCTGTCGCAGCTCAAGCGCGTCATCCGCACCAACTACTCCAACCCACCCTCGCACGGCGCGGCGCTCGTGGCCGACGTGCTCGCCTCGAGCGAGCTGCGCGCACAATGGGAAGAAGAGCTCGGCGGCATGCGCCGACGCATCCGCGCCATGCGCGAAGGGCTGCGCCAGCGCCTGGAAGCCGCCGTGCCGGGCAAGGACTTCTCCTTCGTCACCGGCCAGCGCGGCATGTTCTCCTACACCGGGCTCACCCCCGAGCAGGTCGAACGGCTCAAGAGCGAGTACGGCATCTACGCGGTACGCTCCGGGCGCATCTGCATCGCCGCGCTCAACGCGCGCAACCTCGACTACGTCGCCGAAGCGATCGCCGCCGTCCTGCGCGGCTGAGTCCCTTTCCGCCGCCCCGCTCGGGGCGGCACCCTCCTCCCATGAACGACCTCGACGCCTTCCTCGAACACCTCGTCTGGCGCACTCCCTCGGGCGAAGCGATCGGCTGTACGGAAAAGCGCAAAGTCCTGCGCGAGAATCTCGAGGAACTCGCCCAGATGCTCAAGGATACCCTCGACGACGCGCTCCTCATGGGCGTGAGCGAACGTCAGGTACGCGAAGTGTTCCATGCCCTGATCGACCGGATCGAGAGCGACTTTTCCGAACGCGACGATTGAGCGCAACGATCGATCACATCGTCGGCGCCGGGGTTGCGTTTGGGCACGGACGCATTAGAATGAAACCATGACGACACGGCATACCACCATCCCGATCCTCGAGAAAGAAGAGGCGCGGGTTACTCCCCCGCGGTTCTACAAGGTGCTGTTGCTCAACGACGACTACACCCCCATGGACTTCGTGGTGATCGTGCTGGAGCGTTTTTTTCACATGGGCCGCGAACGCGCGACGCAAATCATGCTCAAAGTCCATCATGAGGGGATGGCAGTGTGCGGCGTCTATCCGAAAGACATCGCCGCCACCAAGGTCGAACAAGTCACGACCTTTGCCCGGCAACACGGACACCCCCTCGCCTGCGTCATGGAGGAAGTTTGAAAATGATCGCCCAAGAGCTAGAAGTCACCTTACACATGGCGTTCGTCGACGCGCGGCAGAAGCGGCACGAATACGTCACCGTCGAACACCTGCTGCTCGCCCTGCTCGACAACCCGTCGGCGGCCGATGCGTTGCGTGCGGTGGGGGCCAATTTCGACGAATTGCGCCGCGAACTATCGCAGTTCATCGACACGCACGTGCCCCGCGTGCCGGGCAACGGTGAGGTCGACACCCAACCCACGCTGGGCTTCCAGCGCGTCATCCAGCGCGCCATCCTGCACGTGCAATCCTCGGGCAAGGCCGAAGTGGTCGGCGCCAACGTGTTGGTGGCCATCTTCGGCGAGAAGGATTCGCACGCGCTCTATCTGCTGCAGCGGCAGAAGATCACCCGTCTCGACCTCGTCAACTACCTCTCGCACGGCATCGTCAAGTCGCGCAGCGCCGCTCAAGGCGAAGCCGCGGCGAGTAAAGCCAAGCACGAGGCGAACGACGAGGAAGAAACACCGCAGGGCAACGGCGGCGCGCTGGAGAACTTCACCGTCAATCTCAACCAGCTCGCCCGCGAAGGCAAGATCGACCCGCTCATCGGTCGTGGCACCGAGCTCGAACGCGTCATCCAAACCCTCTGCCGTCGGCGCAAGAACAACCCCTTGCTCGTGGGCGAAGCCGGCGTGGGCAAGACGGCCATCGCCGAGGGGCTCGCACGCATGATCGTCGAAGGCAAGGTGCCCGAGATCCTCGCCAACGCCCAGGTCTACGCGCTCGACATGGGGGCGCTCCTTGCCGGGACGAAGTACCGCGGCGACTTCGAACAGCGCCTCAAGGCCGTGCTCAAGCAGCTGAAGGAGCGGCCCAACGCCATCCTCTTCATCGACGAGATCCACACGCTCATCGGTGCAGGCGCCGCCTCGGGCGGCACGCTGGATGCGTCCAACCTGCTCAAGCCGGCGCTCTCCAGCGGCCAGCTCAAGTGCATCGGTGCGACCACCTATACCGAATACCGCCAGATCTTCGAAAAGGATCATGCCTTGTCGCGTCGTTTCCAGAAGATCGACGTACCCGAGCCGAGCGTGGAAGACACCATCGCCATCCTCAAGGGGCTGCGTAGCCGGTTCGAAGCACACCACAACGTGAAATACTCGACCGCGGCGCTGCATGCCGCCGCCGAGCTCGCGGCGCGTTTCATCACCGATCGGCAGCTGCCGGACAAGGCCATCGACGTCATCGACGAAGCCGGCGCGGCGCAGAAGATCCTGCCCAAGAACAAGCAGAAGAAAGTCATTGGCAAAGGCGAGATCGAGGCGATCGTCGCCAAGATCGCGCGCATCCCGCCGCGCACCGTGGCCGCCGACGACCGCGAGAAACTCGCCAGTCTCGAACGCGACCTGAAGAGCGTCGTCTTCGGGCAAGACGCGGCGATCGAGGCACTCGCCCGCGCCATCAAGATGTCGCGCTCGGGTTTGGGCAATCCGCAAAAACCCATCGGCGCCTTCCTCTTCTCCGGCCCCACCGGCGTGGGCAAGACCGAAGTCGCGCGCCAGCTCGCCTACACGCTGGGGATCGACCTCATCCGCTTCGACATGTCGGAGTACATGGAACGGCATACCGTCAGCCGCCTGATCGGCGCGCCGCCGGGCTACGTCGGCTTCGAACAGGGAGGGCTCCTCACCGAAGCGGTGATGAAGAAACCGCACTGCGTGCTGCTGCTCGACGAGATCGAGAAGGCACACCCGGACGTGTTCAACATCCTGCTGCAGGTGATGGACCACGGCACGCTCACCGATGCCAACGGCCGCTCGACCGACTTCCGCAACGTCATCATCATCATGACGACGAACGCCGGCGCCGAGACCATGCAAAAGAGCACCATCGGCTTCGCCTCCAAGCGTGAGGCCGGCGATGAGATGGGCGAGCTCAAGCGGATCTTCTCGCCGGAGTTCCGTAACCGGCTCGATGCGATCATCTCCTTCAAGCCGCTCGACAACGAGATCATCCAGCGCGTCGTCGAGAAGTTCCTCATGCAGCTCGAAGCTCAGCTGCACGAGCGCAAGGTCGAGGTGCACTTCACCGACGAGCTCAAGGCCTGGCTCGCCGCCAAGGGGTTCGACCCGCTCATGGGCGCGCGCCCCATGGCCCGGCTCATCCAGGACACGATCCGCGCCGCGCTCGCCGACGAGCTCCTCTTCGGACGGCTGGTGAACGGCGGGCACGTCACGATCGACGTCGATGCCGAAGGCAAGGTGAAGCTGCTCTTCGACGAAGAAGCCGTGCTCGAATCCTGAGCCCGGGCGGACGCCATACCGCGTCCGAGCTGCTGCTAGAATCTCC
Organism: Tepidiphilus sp. J10; assembly: GCF_006980785.1. NCBI lineage: Bacteria > Pseudomonadati > Pseudomonadota > Hydrogenophilia > Hydrogenophilales > Hydrogenophilaceae > Tepidiphilus > Tepidiphilus sp. J10. The sequence goes on along the minus strand of NZ_SBHP01000006.1, from coordinate 106,935 downwards.
GGTCGTCTTCCACCGACCGGAGATTTTTATGGACTTCCATACCGCCGACCTCTGCGACGCGCACGAAGACCGCGTGCGCGTGCTCGCCCCCATGGTGCGCTCCTATGGCGGCGCCCGCGCCGCGGGCGGGCCCGTGCGCACCCTGAAGATTTTCGAGGACAACGGGCTGGTGCGCGAGATGCTCTCCGAGCCCAGCCAAGGCGCGATGCTGGTGATCGACGGCGGAGGGTCGCTGCGCCGGGCGCTCCTGGGCGACAACCTCGCCGAACTCGCGGTGAAGAACGGCTGGGCCGGGGTCGTCGTCTATGGCTGCATCCGCGACTCGGCCGCCATCGGCCGTCTTCCCTTGGGGGTCTGGGCGCTCGCCACGCATCCGCAGAAAACGGTGAAACGCGGCGAAGGGCAGCGCGACATTGCGGTGAGTTTCGGCGGCGTCACCTTCGCGCCGGGGATGTTCGCCTATGCCGACGAAGACGGTGTGATCGTGTCCGACGTACCACTCGTATGACCCATAAACATCGCCTGATGCCGCAGCATACCCACCTTATCTTATGTCTTATATAAGACTGTTGACGTCGCGTCCGAGCTGACGTACCATGCAGCCCATGGGCTTTGCTCATGGGCTTTTTTCTCCTCTCTCAAGGAAGGAACCGTCATGGATCGTCAGCAACAGATCGCTGCCCTGAAAAAAGACTGGGCCGAAAACCCCCGCTGGAAAGGTGTCACCCGTCCCTATAGCGCCGAAGACGTGGTGCGCTTGCGCGGCTCGGTCAATCCGGAATACACCCTCGCCCGCCGCGGCGCCGAAAAGCTGTGGAAGCTGCTGCACGAGGAGCCTTACATCAACTGCCTCGGCGCACTCACCGGCGGTCAGGCGATGCAGCAAGTGAAAGCCGGAGTCAAGGCCATCTACCTCTCCGGCTGGCAAGTGGCCGCGGACAACAACGAATACCGCGCCATGTTCCCCGACCAATCCCTCTATCCGGTCAATTCCGTGCCGGTGGTGGTCGAGCGCATCAACAATGCCTTCAAGCGCGCCGATGAGATTCAGTGGAGCAAGGGGCTCAACCCCGGCGATCCGGGCTGGATCGACTATTTCGCGCCCATCGTCGCCGATGCCGAAGCCGGTTTCGGGGGCGTACTCAATGCCTTCGAACTCATGAAGGCCATGATCCGCGCCGGGGCCTCCGGCGTGCACTTCGAAGACCAGCTCGCCTCGGTGAAGAAGTGCGGCCACATGGGCGGCAAGGTGCTGGTGCCGACTTCCGAAGCGGTGCAGAAACTCGTCGCCGCGCGGCTCGCCGCCGACGTCTGCGGCGTTCCTACCCTGGTGATCGCCCGCACCGACGCCGAGGCGGCCGATCTGCTCACGTCCGATCACGACGAATACGACAAGCCGTTCCTCACCGGTGAGCGCACCGCCGAAGGCTTCTATCGCACCCGCAACGGGCTCGAGCAGGCCATCGCCCGCGCGATCGCCTACGCGCCCTATGCCGACCTCGTCTGGTGCGAAACCGGTACGCCGGATCTCGAATTCGCGCGCAAGTTCGCCGAGGCGGTGCACGCCAAGTTCCCCGGCAAGCTGCTCGCCTACAACTGCTCGCCGTCCTTCAACTGGAAGAAGAACCTCGACGACGCCACCATCGCCAAGTTCCAGCGCGAGCTCGGCGCCATGGGCTACAAGTACCAGTTCATCACGCTCGCCGGCATCCACTCCATGTGGTACAACATGTTCGACCTGGCCCATGACTACGTGCGCCGGGGCATGTCGGCCTACGTCGAGAAAGTGCAGGAGCCCGAATTCGCCGCCCGCGAACGGGGCTATACCTTCGTGGCGCACCAGGCCGAAGTCGGCACGGGCTATTTCGACGACGTGACCACGGTGATCCAAGGCGGCCAATCGAGCGTCACGGCGCTTACCGGCTCGACCGAGGAAGAGCAGTTCCACTGATCACGAGAGAGGGAGGAGTCCGCGGCCGCATCAGACGGCCGCGCGCAGACAATCTTGAGGCCGGGTAAAACCGGCCTTTTTTCTTGGGACACCTCGAATAACCTGCTGCGCGGCTGCATGGCGGCGTTGCGCGGCGCCCGGATGCTCGCCTATCTGGGTGATCACGCTCAAGTGCCGCGCAATCCCCGCCCGAGCAGATACACCTCCGCACTGCGATCGCGCGAAGCTTTGGGTTTGCGCACCGCCACGCTGCGAAACGCCGCACCCATCGCCCGGCGGAACTCCTCGAATCCTTCCCCCTGGAACACCTTGATGAGAAAAACCCCTTCGGGACGCAAATGGCGCACGGCGAAATCGAGTGCCAGCTCGGCCAGGTGCATCGCACGCGCCTGATCGACCGAGGCGATGCCCGAAAGATTGGGGGCCATGTCGCTCAAGACCACGTCGAGCTTGGCGTCGGCGAGCAGCGCCTCCAGCGCCCGTTCCGTCGCCTCCTCGGTGAAATCTCCCTGCACGAATTCCACGCCGGCAAGGGGCGCCATCGGCAGGAGGTCGAGGGCGAAGACCCGCCCCGTCTCCCCCACCCGTTCGCGCGCCACTTGCGACCAGGCGCCCGGTGCCGAACCCAGATCCAGCACACACTGACCGCGCCGCAGCAGCCGATCCTTGTCATCGATCTCGAGCAGCTTGAAGGCCGCTCGCGAGCGGTAGCCGGCACGCGCGGCTTCCTGTACGTAGGGATCGGTCAAATGGCGATGGATCCAATCCCGATGGCTTTTGTTCTTTCCCATGATCCTTGAGCTAAAATTCTGCTTTACACCAAGAAAGCCCCTGATCCATGCGCCAGATCGACAGCCATACCCGCCGGGCCCTGCGCGCCCAGGCCCATCACCTCAACCCCGTCGTCATCATCGCGGGCAAGGGGCTCACCGAGGCGGTACTCGCGGAGATCGACCGGGCGCTGACGGCGCACGAGCTCATCAAGGTGCGGGTGGCCGGCTCCGAGCGCGAGGCGCGCGAAGCACTCATGACCGAAATCTGCGAGCGGCTCGACTGTGCGCCTGTGCAGCACATCGGGAACCTGTTGGTGCTATGGCGCCCCCGACCCGAGACTCCACCCCAGGAAGTGGTGGAAAAATCCTCTGCGCCAGGGGCACACGCCAAGTCGGCCAAGGCATTTGCTCGGGCGGCCCGGCTACGTGCGCTCATCGAGCAACGCGCAACCGCCAAAGCAGCTCGACGCCCCGCCAAAAAGCAGGGCCGCAAGCCGCGAAGTCCATGAGAGAAGCTGCCGTGCGCACAGCCACCTCGCGATCGGCTCGCTGGCGACGATCCATCCCCCGCCGCTCAAACGTAGCGCACGTCCAGGATCTCGAACTCGCGCAGCCCTCCGGGAGTTTGTACCTGCACCACGTCGCCCGCGTACTTGCCGATGAGGGCGCGGGCGATCGGTGAGCTCACCGAGATTTTCCCCGCCTTCACGTCGGCTTCCTCGTCGCCCACGATCTGATAGCACGCTTTCTCACCGCTTTCCATATCCTCGAGCTCGACGGTGGCACCGAACACGACCCGCCCGTCGGCATCCAGAGTTTTCGGGTCGATGATCTGCGCATTCGCCAGTTTGGCCTCCAGCTCCTGGATACGCCCTTCGATGAAGGCCTGACGCTCGCGCGCGGCGTCGTATTCGGCGTTCTCGGAAAGATCGCCGTGGGCGCGCGCTTCGGCGATCGCTGCGATCACCGCCTGCCGCTCCACGGTCTTGAGACGATGCAATTCCTGGCGCAGCTTTTCCGCGCCTTCGACCGTCATGGGATATTTCATCTCGCCTCCTCCCGCAACTGGGCGTGCAGGGATTGCAAGGAATACACGTCATAGCGACCAGCCTGTTCGATCCCCAAACAAGCGGCCTCGGCTCCCTCGATCGTCGTGAAGAAGGCCGTGATCTTGGCTGCGAGGGCACTGGTGCGAATCGAGCGCGAATCGAGCACGGCCTGGCGTTTCTCCTCGACGGTGTTGACGACGAAATCGATCTCGCCGTTTTTGATCATGTCGACGATGTGCGGCCGCCCTTCGGTGACTTTGTTCACCACGCGCACGGGGATACCGGCCTGGGCGATCACGCCGGCCGTACCGCGCGTGGCTACCAGATCGAACCCGAGCGCGTGCAGCTTACGGGCGATCTCCACCGCTGCGGGCCGATCCTTGGGCTTGACGCTGATGAACGCGCGTCCCTTGGTGGGCAAGCGCACCCCCGCGGCCAATTGCGCCTTGTAAAAGGCTTCGGCGAAGGTCTGACCGATGCCCATGACTTCGCCGGTCGATTTCATCTCGGGCCCCAGGATGGGATCGACGCCGGGGAATTTCACGAAGGGGAAAACCACCTCTTTCACCGAATAGTAAGACGGCACGATCTCGCGCGTGACGCCCTGCTCGGCGAGCGGGCGCCCCACCATGCAGCGCGCCGCCACCTTGGCGAGCGGCACGCCGCAGGCCTTGGAGACGAAAGGCACCGTGCGCGAGGCGCGCGGATTGACCTCCAGCACATAGACGACGGCCTCTTCACCCGAGCCCTGGATGGCGAACTGCACGTTCATCAGGCCCACCACGCCGAGCGCCCGAGCCATGGCCACCGTCTGGCGACGCATCTCGTCGAGCACGGCAGGAGCAAGCGTGTAGGGCGGCAGCGAACAGGCCGAATCGCCCGAATGCACGCCGGCCATCTCGATGTGCTCCATGATGCCGCCGATCACCACGTCCTTGCCGTCGGCGAGCGCATCGACATCGACCTCGGTGGCGTCGTTCAAGAACCGGTCGAGCAGGACAGGCGAGTCGTTCGACACTTTCACCGCCTCGCGCATGTAGCGCTCGAGGTCCTTCTGCTCGTGCACGATCTCCATGGCGCGTCCGCCGAGCACGTAACTGGGGCGCACCACCAGCGGATAGCCGATCTCGGCGGCGAGCCGCAGCGCCTCCTCGGGCGTGCGCGCCGTGCGGTTGGGCGGCTGGCGCAGGCCCAGTTGCACGAGCAGCTGCTGGAAGCGTTCGCGGTCTTCGGCGGCGTCGATCGCATCGGGCGAGGTACCGATGATGGGCACGCCGTTCGCCTCCAGCGCCCTGGCTCGCTTGAGCGGTGTCTGTCCGCCGAACTGCACGATAACCCCTTCGGGGCGCTCGACGTGGACGATCTCGAGGATGTCTTCCAGCGTGATCGGCTCGAAATAGAGCCGGTCGGAGGTGTCGTAGTCGGTGGAGACGGTCTCGGGATTGCAGTTGACCATGATGGTCTCGAATCCGTCCTCGCGCAGCGCGAGCGCCGCATGCACGCAGCAATAATCGAACTCGATCCCCTGACCGATGCGGTTGGGGCCGCCGCCGAGGATCATGATCTTGCGCCGCGTGGTGGGCGCCGCCTCGCACTCTTCCTCGTAGGTGGAATAGAGGTAGGCCGTCTGGGTGGCGAACTCGGCCGCACACGTATCGACCCGCTTATAGACCGGACGCACGCCCAGGGCATGGCGGTGCAGGCGCACGGCGGTCTCGTCGCGTTGCAGCAGCTTGGCGAGCCGCCGGTCGGAGAACCCCTTGCGCTTGAGCGCACGCATCTGGGCGGCGTCGATCGCCTCGAGCGAGCGCCCCACGAGCGATTGTTCCGTGCGCACGAGATCCTCGATCTGGGCAAGAAACCACGGATCGATGTGCGACAGGCGATGCACGTCGGCCTGGGTGTAGCCTTCGCGGAACGCCTGAGCCACGTACCAAATGCGCTGGGGGCCAGGGTTGGCCAGTTCGTGCTCGAGCCGGGCGCGGTCGGTGTCAACCTCGTCGAGCCCATAGGCGCCCACTTCCAGCCCGCGCAAGGCTTTCTGAAAGGATTCCTGGAAGGTGCGACCGATCGCCATCACCTCGCCCACGGATTTCATCTGCGTGGTGAGACGATCGTCGGCCTGGGGAAATTTCTCGAAAGCAAACCGCGGCACCTTGGTGACCACGTAGTCGATCGTCGGCTCGAAAGATGCCGGCGTCGCCCCGCCGGTGATCTCGTTCTTGAGTTCGTCGAGCGTGTACCCCACCGCGAGCTTAGCCGCCACCTTGGCGATGGGAAAGCCCGTGGCCTTGGAGGCGAGCGCCGAGGAGCGCGACACGCGCGGGTTCATCTCGATGACGATCATGCGACCGTCTTCGGGATTGATGGCGAACTGGACGTTGGAACCGCCCGTGTCGACCCCGATCTCGCGCAGCACGGCGATGGAGGCATCGCGCATGCGCTGGTACTCCTTGTCGGTGAGCGTCTGCGCCGGCGCCACGGTGATCGAGTCGCCCGTGTGCACGCCCATCGGGTCGAGGTTCTCGATGGAACAGACGATGATGCAGTTGTCGGCGCGATCGCGCACGACCTCCATCTCGAATTCCTTCCAGCCGATGAGCGACTCTTCGATGAGGAGCTCGCTGATGGGGCTCGCGTCCAAGCCCCGCTTGCAGATCTCGACGAACTCTTCCATGTTGTAGGCGATGCCGCCACCCGTGCCCCCGAGCGTGAAGGAAGGCCGGATGATGACCGGGAACCCGATCTGCGCCTGCACGGCCATCGCCTCTTCGAGCGTGTGGGCGATGCCCGAACGCGCCGAATCGAGCCCGATGCGCGTCATCGCCTCCTTGAATTTCTGCCGGTCTTCGGCCTTGTCGATCGCCTCCTCGCGTGCGCCGATGAGCTCCACGCCGTAGCGTTCGAGCACCCCGCTACGGGCGAGCTCGAGGGCACAGTTGAGCGCCGTCTGCCCGCCCATGGTGGGCAGCAGCGCATCGGGCCGCTCCTTGTCGATGATGCGCTCGAGCACGGCGGCGGTGATCGGCTCGATGTAGGTGACGTCGGCCGTCTCCGGGTCGGTCATGATCGTGGCCGGGTTGGAATTGACCAGGATCACGCGGTAGCCTTCCTCGCGCAGCGCCTTGCATGCCTGCACGCCGGAATAGTCGAATTCGCACGCCTGGCCGATGATGATCGGGCCGGCGCCGATGATGAGGATGCTGTGGATGTCGGTACGCTTGGGCATGTCGTTCCCTGTCGTCGGTGGGTGGCCGCCGGCCCCGCCCGCTCGTGACGGACGGGGCCGGCGGCGGAAAGCTCATGGACGTTGGTTGCGGTGCGCGTCGATCAGCGCGACGAAACGGTCGAACAGATAGCCGACGTCGTGCGGCCCCGGGCTCGCCTCGGGGTGACCCTGGAAACCGAAGGCCGGCGCGTCGGTGCGCTCGATCCCCTGCAGGCTGCCGTCGAAGAGCGAGACGTGCGTGACGCGGCAATTGGCCGGCAGCGTGTCGGCATCCACGGCAAAGCCGTGGTTTTGGCTGGTGATATACACGCGCCCGGTGTCGAGATCCTTGACCGGGTGGTTTGCCCCATGATGGCCGAACTTCATCTTCACCGTCTTCGCCCCCGAGGCAAGCCCCAGGATCTGATGCCCCAGGCAGATGCCGAAGGTGGGGATGCGTCGCGCGATCGCCTCACGCGCCGTGGCGATCGCATAGTCGCAGGCCGCCGGATCGCCCGGCCCGTTGGCAAGCAGGATGCCGTCGGGCGCGAGCGCGAGCGTCTGCTCGAAGGGTGTCTGCGCCGGCACCACCGTGACGCGGCAGCCGCGCGCGGCGATCATGCGAAGGATGTTGTGCTTCACGCCATAATCATAGACCACCACGTGCCGTGGCCCCTCGCCTGCCGGTACGTAGCCCCGCCCCAGCGCCCATTCGCCCTCGTGCCAGGCGGCGACGTCGCGCCGGCTCACTTCTTTGGCCAGATCCATGCCGGCAAGCCCGGGAAATGCGCGCGCCAGAGCGAGCGCCTCGGCCACGTCGGGCGTCTTGCCCGCCGGGGCCGTGACGAGGGCGCCCGCCTGCGCACCGCGATCGCGCAGGATGCGCGTGAGCTTGCGCGTGTCGATGCCGGCGATCGCCACCACCCCTTGTGCGCGCAGATACTCGGGCAAAGCGCAGCGCATGCGGAAGTTGCTCGCCAAGAGCGGCACGTCACGCACCACCAGTCCGGCCGCCATCACACGCTCGGACTCGACGTCCTCGTCGTTGACACCGACATTGCCGATGTGGGGATAGGTGAGCGTGACGATCTGCCGGGAATAACTCGGATCGGTGAGGATTTCCTGATAGCCCGTCATCGAGGTGTTGAACACCACCTCGCCGACGGTGTGACCGGTCGCACCGATACCCTCGCCGTGGAACACCGTTCCGTCGGCGAGGACGAGGATCGCGGGATTGAAAGACACGACGGCTCCTTGCAGTGGATTCAGCGGCGCCTGAGCGGCCTGCCGAAAAAAACGGGATGGGCACGCTTCGCCATCCCGTTCTTTATATTTACATTTTACCGCGAAAACCTGCCGGCGGCAATCGCGCCGCGCTGATTCAGCGCAGTCCGAGCACGTCGCGCATGTCGTAGAGCCCGGGCGCACGCCCCTGCAGGAAGCGCGCCGCACGCATGGCGCCCACGGCATAGGGCATGCGGCTCTGTGCGCGATGGGTGATCTCGATGCGCTCACCCATGCCGGCAAAGAGCACGGTGTGATCCCCCACGATGTCCCCGCCCCGGATGGAGGAAAAACCGATCTGCCGCGACGGGCGCACCCCCACCGTCCCCTGGCGACCGTAGACGGCCTCGCGGTCGAGGTCGAAGCCCAACACGCGGGCGACGGTGCGTCCCATTTCGAGCGCGGTGCCCGAAGGCGCATCCACTTTGTTGCGGTGATGCGCCTCGATCACCTCCACGTCGTACCCCTCGCCGAGCAAGGCAGCAGCCCCTTCGAGGAGCCGAAAGACGACGTTGACCCCGATGGCCATGTTCGGTGCGAGCACGATGGAGATCTCCGTGGCCACTTGCTCGATGATGGCGCGCTGCTCGGCATCGAACCCGGTGGTACCGATCACCATGCTCTTGCCCAGGCGCTGAGCCGTGCGCACCAGACCAACGGAGACCGCGGGCCGCGTGAAGTCGATGAGGCAATCGGCGGCACCAATGGCTCGTTCGTAATCGTCATCGATGACAACTCCCGTGGAACGGCCAAGCTGCTCCCCGGCATCACGCCCGATCCACTCGCTCCCCGGCCGTTCCAAGGCCGCTACCAGTTCGATGCCGGGATCTTCCTGCGCCGCCTCGACCAGCATCCGCCCCATCCGGCCACCCGCGCCGGCGATCGCTACCCGTACCGGTTTCATTGCTCCGCCTCCCGCTTCGTTTGGTCTGAGTCCTTCGGCTCTCCCGCTGCGGTGGATTGCTCCACCTCGCCCGCTTTTTCCGGATTCCGCTCGTTCTTGCCGTTTTTCTTCTCGCTTTTGGTTGGCTTGCCGGGAATCTCGACCACTCGCGGCGCGGAACTCGTCACCGGTGCATCCCCTTCGGCCGGCATGACGTCGCCCGCCACGCGCACGAGCACGTCGTTCTCGAAAAACACGGTGAGCCGCCGCTGCTGGATCGTGCCGTCGCCCTTTTTCACGTAGTAGACGTAGTCCCAGCGATCGTTGCGGAATGGATCGACGAGCAGCGGCGTTCCCAGAAGGAAACGGACCTGGTCGCGCGTCATCCCCTTCTCCAAACGAGAGACGGCTTCCGGATCCTGGAAATTACCCTGGCGCACGTCGGCACGGTAGGGCGAAGCCAGGCCCGCCAGTCGGTCCATCGAGCACGCGCTCGAGAGCAGCGCCAACGCGACGGTCGGCAAGAGAATACGAGGCGACATGAGTCTCACTAAGGTTCTGCCGAACGGCGAAAAACTATATCATAGCGCATGTCGTGCCGCCGGAACGCACGCACCAAGATGAGGGCTTCTGCCGATGGACAACACGAAGAATCTACGCAACATGGGCCTCAAGGCCACCTACCCGCGGCTCAAGATCCTCGAGCTCTTCCAGAGCGGTGAACACCGCCACCTCACCGCCGAGGACGTCTATCGCCTGCTCGACGCCGCCGGCGTGGAAATCGGGCTCGCCACCGTCTATCGGGTGCTCACCCAGTTCGAGCAGGCCGGCGTGCTGGAGCGGCACCACTTCGAGTCGGGCAAGGCGATCTTCGAGCTGGCCGCCGGCGAGCACCACGATCATCTCGTCTGCCTCGACTGCGGCCACATCGAAGAGTTCTTCGACGCGACGATCGAGGCGCGGCAACGCGAGATCGCCCAGGAGCGCGGCTTCGAGGTCGCCGATCACGCGATGTACCTCTACGCCCACTGCCGGCGCGAGAATTGCCCACGCCGAGCGCATGGCTCTTAATTAACCGATTGGTCACAAAAACAAATACATGCAGTCGCAATAGACTGACCACGACACCGAGAGCCTACCTTTGCCTGATCGTCCTTTGACCCACGGCCTGCGCGCCTTGCCTGCGAGCATCTGGGGCCTGGCGCTCACTTCACTCTTCATGGATATCTCCTCGGAGATGGTCCACAGCCTACTGCCGCTCTTTCTCTCGACGGTGCTCGGCGCCTCGATGACGACGATCGGTGTGATCGAGGGTCTGGCAGAGGCCACCGTGGCTTTCACCAAGGTCTTCTCCGGGGCGCTCTCCGACTTCCTGCGCCGCCGCAAGGCGGTCGTCGTGACCGGTTATGCGCTCTCGGCGCTCACCAAGCCGCTCTTCGCGCTCGCCGCCTCGGTCTCCTGGGTGCTCGCGGCGCGCCTGCTCGATCGTTTCGGCAAAGGAATACGGGAAGCGCCGCGCGATGCGCTGATCGCCGATGTCACGCCCGACGATCTGCGCGGTGCCGCCTACGGCCTGCGCCAGGCGCTCGATTCGGTGGGCGCCTTCGTCGGGCCGCTGCTCGCTTTCGCCCTCATGGCATGGTTTGCCGGCGACCTCCGGCTGGTGTTCTGGCTCGCCGTGATCCCCGCGATTCTGTCAGTCGTGATCCTGGTGCGCTTCGTTCCCGAACCCCGGCACCCCGCCGCCAGTCCGGAACGCGAGCCTTTCTCCTGGCGCCACCTCTGGCATCTGCCCCGTGCCTACTGGACGGTGGTGGGCTTGGGTGTGATCTTCACGCTGGCGCGCTACAGCGAAGCCTTCCTGCTGCTGCGGGCACACGACGTGGGGCTCGCCGTGGGTGCGGTACCCCTCGTGATGATCGCGATGAACCTCGCCTACGCCGTGCTCGCCTATCCGGCCGGCGCCACCGCCGACCGCCTCGGACCGCGGCGCTTGCTGCTTGCCGGCATCGCTGCCCTCATCCTGGCCGACCTGATGCTCGCCTTGGCAAGCGGTCCGATCGTGGTCTTCCTCGCCGCCCTCCTGTGGGGCGTCCATCTTGCCGCCACCCAAGGCATCTTCGCCAAGATGATCGCACACGCCGCCCCGGCCGAGCTGCGCGGCACGGCCTTCGGCGGATTCAACCTGCTGACGGGCCTCGCGCTCTTGGCCGCGAGCGCGCTCGCCGGTTGGCTATGGAGCACCTGGGGCGCCGCCGCGGCTTTCCTCGTAGGCGCCGTAATCGCCGCGATGGCCGCGGTGGCGTTGGTGAGGTACGGCAAAGGATGACCGTGGACACCCCATGATCGACCTTTTCCTCGGTGCGCCCGAGCCGTTTCGCCAGGAAATCGAACGGGCTTGCGTCGTCATCCAGAGTGGGGGGGTTCGACCTGACTCATCCCCCGACGCCCCAGCAACTCCCGCGCGTGTTCGCGGGTCGTATCGGTGATTTCCAGCCCGCCCAGCATGCGGGCGATCTCCTCGACGCGGGCGGCAGCATCGAGCGATTCGACTCGGGTGTGCACGGTTCCTCCCTCTTCCTCTTTCCACACGCGCAGCTGCCAGTCGGCCCAGGCGGCGACTTGCGGCAGGTGCGTCACCGCCAGCACCTGCCGGTCGCGACCGAGCTGCCAGAGCGAGCGGCCGACGATCTCGGCCACCGCCCCGCCGATGCCGACGTCGACCTCGTCGAAGATGAGCGTGGGCGTATCGCTCGCGCGGCTGGCGATCACCTGGATCGCCAGGCCGATGCGCGAGAGTTCCCCGCCGGAGGCCACACGCGCGAGCGGGGCGAGCGTCTGGCTCGGGTTGGCGGCGACGCGAAATTCCACCCGCTCCAAGCCCGTGGCCGCCGGCTCGCCGGCAACGAGCGCCGCGGCGAAGCGCCCGCCTTTCATCGCCAGCTCCTGCATCGCCGCGCTGACCTCGGCCGAGAGCCATTCGGCCGTTTCGCGCCGGCGTTCGCCGAGCGCGCGGGCGGACTCGAAGTAGGCCGACTCGGCCGCGCGCACCTCGGATTCGAGCCGCCCGAGGTCGGCGCTCTCTTCCAGGGCGGCGAGGCGCTCGCGCCAGCGCTCGGCGAGCGTGAAGAGATCTTCCGGCGACGCACGGTAGCGACGGGCGAATTCGTCGATGGCAGCGAGCCGCCGCTCGAGCTCGGCGAGCCGCGCCGGGTCGAGCTCGAAGGCGTCGAGATAGCGCCGCAGGCCGGCGGCGGCCTCCTGTACCCCGATGCGCGCCTCGCTCACCAGTTGCACGGCCTCGGCCAGCTTGGCGTCAAACTCGAGACTGCCGGCGAGCGCGCGTTCGGCCTGCCCGAGCAAAGCCTGCGCCGAGGGTTCGTCTTCACTCAGGAGCGCCGCCGCCTGCGCCACCTGTTGCAGCAGCTGCGCCGCGTGCGCGAGCCGGCGGTGTTCCTGCTGCACCTCTTCCCATTCGCCGGGGCGCAGCGCGAGCCGTTCCCACTCCTGCAGCTGCCACAGCAGCCGCTCGCGCTCCTCGCCCAGGCTCTCCTGGCGCTCGCGCGCCCGGGCGAGCCGTTCGCGCGCCGACTCCCAGGCGGCGAAACGCTGTCGCACGTCCTCGGCGAGCGCCTCGGCCCCGGCGAGCCGGTCGAGCATGCGTCGCTGCACCGCGCTCTCGAGCAACGCATGGTGGGCGTGCTGTCCGTGGATGTCGGCGATCCAGGCGCCGAACTCGCGCAGCGCCGTGGCCGGCACCGGCACGGCCTCGATCCAGGCGCGAGAACGGCCCGAGCGCTCGATGTTGCGGCGCAAGAGGAGCGTATCGCCCTCGACCTCGATGCCGTGCGCCTCGAGCCAGGCGCGCGCCTCCGCCGCTGGCGGCAGGGTGCATTCGAGCGCCACCTCGGCGCGTTCGGCCCCCTGGCGGATCACCTCGGCGCTCGCGCGCCCGCCGAGCAGAAGGTCGAGCGCATCGAGCAGGATCGACTTGCCCGCGCCGGTCTCGCCGGTGAGCACGCCGAATCCCGGCGCCAGGCCGAGTTCCAGTTTGCGCACCAGCACAAACTCACGGATGGTCAGGCGAACGAGCACTTTCTCCCCCTTGCGCCTCAACCGCGAGGCAGCGCGCTCCAGTGCAGTTTCTCGCGCAGCATGGCGAAGTAGCAGTATTGCCGCGGATGCAGCAGCCGCACGCCGCGCTGTGCCCGCTGGATGCGCAGCACGTCGCCCGGCAGCATTTCGATGCGCCCCTGCCCGTCGAAATGCACGTCGGCCATGTGACCCGGCAGGAGCTCGATCTCGATGGTACAGCGATCGGGCAAGGTGACCGGCCGCGCCGTGAGCGCGTGCGGACACAGCGGCACCAGGGCGATGCCATCCACTCCCGGATGCAGGATGGGGCCATTGGCCGAGAGCGCATAGGCGGTCGACCCGGTGGGCGTGGCGACGATCATCCCGTCGGAGCGCTGGGTATAGACATAGGCCCCATCGACCGTGAGCCGGAATTCGATCATCCGGCCCAAATCGCCCTTGTTCACCACGATGTCGTTGAGCGCGTGGCTGGAGGTGAGCACCTTGTCGCCGCGCAGCAGCTGCCCGAGGAGCATGGAGCGCACTTCTTCTTGATAGTCGCCCGCGAGGATCTCGGAGAGCCGTTCCTGCGCCTCGTCGCGCGGAATGTCGGTGAGGAACCCGACCCGCCCCTGGTTGATGCCCACGAGCGGCACGTCGTGATGGACGAGATGACGTGCGGCGTTCAACATCGTACCGTCGCCGCCGACGATCACCGCCAGGTCGATCTGCGTGCCCAGGCGCGCATAGGGCAGTGCCGTGAAAGGGGCACAATTGCCGAGCGAACTCGCCGTCTCCGCCTCGATCAAAACGTGATAACCTCGTTCGTGCAGAAACCGCGCCGTCTCGACCAGCGCCGCGGCGACTTCCGCCGATTGGTGCTTGCCGATCAAACCGATGGAGGTAAATGGATTCGCCATGACCCGGATTATTCCACAACTCGGCCACGATCGGCGCCGTCGCGCGGCACCCTTCCGGAGGGAAGAACGATGATGCTCGACCCGCGCAGCCGCATCCTGCTCAAGACGCTGATCGAACGCTACATCGCCGAAGGGCAACCGATCGGTTCGCGCACCCTGTCGCGCGCGAGCGGCCTCGACCTGTCTCCGGCCACGGTGCGCAACGTGATGAGCGACCTCGACGAACTCGGCCTCGTCTATAGCCCGCACGCCTCCGCCGGTCGCGTGCCCACGGCCAAGGGATACCGTTTTTTCATCGACGCGCTGCTCACCGTCGCGCCGCTCGAAGAAGAGACCCGCGCCGAGATCGAGGTCAACCTCCAGCCCGACCAGCCGCAAAAGCTCCTCAGGAAAGCCTCCGAACTGCTCTCGGAGCTCACCCACTTCGCCGGCGTCGTCATCGTCCCGCCGCGCGATCAAGAACGCGTGCGCCAGATCGAATTCGTCCCCTTGAGCGGCAACCGGGTGCTGCTGATCGTCGTCACCCAGAGCGGTGACGTGCAAAACCGCCTGTTGCAGACGCCCCGCCCCTTCAGCGCGAGCGAGCTCGAGCAGGCGAGCAATTTCCTGAGCAGCCGCTTCGCCGGCCACACGCTCGACGAAATCCGCTCCCTTTTGCGCGACGAACTGGCCAAACTGCAAGACCACGTCTGCGAACTCATGACGTTGGCGCTCTCGCCGAGCGCGCTCGCCCATGAAGACGAAGACTGCCTGGTTGCCGGCGAGACGAACCTGCTCGAAGTCGACGATTTCACTACCAACATGCAGCACCTGCGCGAACTCTTCCGCCTGTTCGAGGAACGCACGGGGCTGCTGCAGCTCCTCGAGCTCGCCCAGCGCGCCCGCGGCGTGCAGATCTTCATCGGCGCCGAATCCGGGCTGGAAGAACTCGAAGGGTGCTCGGTGATCACCGCCAACTATACCTTCGACGGACGCATGCTCGGTTCGATCGGCGTGATCGGGCCCAACCGCATGGCCTACGACCGCGTGATCCCCATCGTCGAGCTCACGGCGCAGCGCCTGTCGCAAGCGCTCACCGCCACCGCCGAAGAACGCTGAAGGAGCCCGCATGCCCCGCTACGCCCCCGAGCCCCCCTTTCGCCACGACCGGCCGCAACGCACCGGCGTGCTGCTCGTCAATCTCGGCACCCCCGCCGCCCCCACGCCCGAGGCCGTGCGCCCTTTTCTGCGCGAATTCCTCTCCGATCCGCGCGTCATCGAGCTGCCGCGCTGGCTGTGGCAGACGATCCTGCACCTCTTCATTCTGCCGCGCCGCCCCAAGGCGAATGCGCAGAAATACGCCAGCATCTGGCTCGACGAGGGTTCTCCGCTCGAAGTGTATACCGAGCGGCTCACGCACGCGCTGGAAGCGCACTGGCATGAGCGCGGGCGCGAGCCGCTGGTGGGCTGGGCCATGCGCTATGGCGAACCGAGCGTGGCCAAGGTGCTCGCCCGCATGAAAGAAGCGGGTCTGCAGCGGCTGCTCGTGGTGCCGCTCTACCCCCAGTATTGCGCCAGCACCACGGCTTCCGTGTTCGACGCCGTGGCCGCCGAACTCATGAAATGGCGCAATCTGCCCGAGCTGCGGCTCGTGCGCCACTGGCACGACGATCCCCGCTACGTCGAGGCGCTGGCGCAGACGCTGGAAGCCCACTGGGCGCAGCACGGCCGCCCCGACAAGCTGATTCTCAGTTTCCACGGCATGCCGCGGCGCACGCTGGAGCTGGGCGACCCCTACCACTGCGAATGCCACAAGACGGCGCGGCTGGTGGCCGAGCGGCTTGGGCTCGCCCCCGACCAATGGCTCGTCACCTTCCAGTCACGCTTCGGCCGGGCGCGCTGGCTCGAACCCTATACCCAGCCCACGCTGGAGCGGCTCGCCCGCGAGGGGGTGGCGCGCGTCGACGTCCTCTGCCCTGGCTTTGCCACCGATTGCCTCGAAACCCTGGAAGAGATCGGCATGGAATGCCGCACCGCTTTTCTCGAGGCCGGCGGCAAGCAATTCCATTACGTCCCCTGTCTCAACGATTCCCCTTTCTGGGTCGAGCGCTTTGCCGCCCTCCTCGAAGACCACCTCGGCCAGTGGCCCGATCGCACGCCGGCCACGGACGAAGAGCTGCAGGCACGCCTCGCACGGGCCAAGGCAATGGGAGCGAAACAATGAGACCCGGATTCTGGATGCTCATCCAGTGGCTGCTCAACGCGGTGGCGCTGATGGTCACCGCCCAGCTCGTCGATGGCATCACCATCACCGGCTTCGTACCGGCGCTGGCGGCGGCGTTGGTGCTCGGTCTCATCAACCTCTTCCTCAAGCCGGTGCTCCTCATCCTCACCCTGCCGGCGAGCATCCTCACGCTCGGCCTCTTTACCCTCATCCTCAATGCGCTGCTCTTTTGGGCGGGAACGGGGCTGGTGGCCGGCGTCGTGGTCGAGGATTTCTGGGCGGCTTTCTGGGGCGCCATCGTCTATAGCATCCTCACCTGGGTCGTGTCGCTGGCGCTGTCGCCACGCGGCACCGACACCATCGTGATCAAAATTCAGCGCCGCGACTGAATCCCCCCGCTTATTCCAGAGGTGCCTCCAGCCCGGACGAGCGCAGCACGCGGCGCGCGATCGCCGCTTCCAGCATGGCCCCGCCCGACGGATCCACCAGAGTGAACCGCGAGCGGGCGCGGGTGATACCGGTATAAATCAGCTCGCGCGTGAGCAAAGGGCTGGGAGTATCCGGCAACACCAGCACCGCGTGCCCGAACTCCGAGCCTTGCGACTTATGCACCGTGAGCGCGAACACCGTTTCCACCTCGGGCAGACGAGCGGGCAGCACCCAACGCAGCCCACCAGCGGCGGCAAAGGCCACCATCAGCCGCGGGGCTTGCCCTTCAGCCCCAGGCAGAGCAAGCGTCACCCCCACGTCGCCGTTCATCAGACCCAAGGCATAGGCGTTGCGCGTCATCAACACCGGACGCCCCTCGTACCAGCCCTCTTCGTCCGGCAACACCCCTTGGCGGCGCAACCAGTACGCGATGCGTCGATTCATCTCCCCCACGCCCCAAGGCCCCTCTCGCAGGGCGCATAGTATCTGGAACTCGGCATAGGCTGCGAGCACCGCCCGTGCCCAGTCGTCCCACGCCGCCTGCGGCGCTTCGGGCAGCGGGCGCTGCGCACGCAGCACTTGTAAATAAAGCGCATAGCCCGCGGGATTCTTTTGCGTGCCGCACACGAGCCGACGCAACGCTGCGTCCTCCTGACTTTGGGGAACGAGAAGGGCCACTTCGGAGCGCGGATGGCCGGGCGTGATCGAGGCGCGCCCTTCCCCGCCCTCTTCGCCCGGAGCGTCCAGATCGCCCGCGAGGGGCCCACCCAGAACCCCCCGCGCCGCGGCCGCATCGCCCCGATTGACCGCCGCCGCGAGCCGGCCGATGGCGCTCCCGGCGGCGAAACGGTGGCTTTCGCGCAGCATGGCGATCGCCTGATCGAGCGCCGTACCTTGGGAATCGATGAAACCAGAGGACTCCGCCTCCCCGCCCTTCTCCACGGCAAATCCTTCGGGCAGTTCCTCGCCCACCGTCGCCCGCAGCCAGGCGATCGTCTCGGGCGTATAGTGCCCCTCGTCGGCACGCCGACACAGACCGCCGAGCACGGCGCCGGCCTCGACCGAGGCAAGCTGATCCTTGTCACCGAGCAATACCAACTGCGCCGCCGGAGGCAAGGCCCGCAGCACCGCCGCCATCATCTCGAGGTCGACCATCGAGGCCTCGTCGATCACCAGCACGTCCAGCACCAGCGGATCGGCCTCGTCGTGGCGGAACCGCCGCGACCCGGCCCGGGCACCCAGCAGCCGGTGTAGCGTCGACACCTCCTGCGGCAGTGTGGCACGGATCCGTTCGCCTTGGGGCAACGCCTCCCACGGCAACCGCCCGAGGGAACGACCGATCGATTCGCTCAGCCGCGCGGCCGCCTTGCCGGTGGGCGCGGCGAGCCGGATGCGCAGCGGCGCCTCGCCCCGCCCCGCCAACCTTCCCTGCAGGGCGAGCGCCTGCAGCAAGGCGATGAGGCGCACCACGGTGCTCGTCTTGCCCGTGCCAGGACCGCCGGTAATCAGCGCAAAACGTCGCCGCAGCGCGAGCGCACAGGCAAGCCGCTGCCATACGTCGCCTTCGCCGGAGGGAAAGAGCGCCTCGAGGAGAGCTCGCACCGGCTCCGGCGCGAGCGGGACGACTTCCCGTACCCGGGCGAGAACCCCCTGCCGCACGGCACACTCGTTGTCCCACTGGCGGCGCAGATAGAGGCGATGCGCCCGGCGCACGAGCGGCGCCGCCTCTCCCTCCTCGCCCTGTCCTACCAGCTCGGGGCAGTCGAGCGCGGCGAACCAGGATTCGAGCGATTCCCCCTGGGCCGCCCCGGCGGGCGTCGGCAGCCCGTTGGCATCGCGCGAGGGGATCGCCAGGGTGAACACCGGATCGTCGGCGAGCGCGGCGAGATCGAGGCACACGTGGCCGCGCCCCAACTGGTGGCTCGCCAGGGTCGCGGCCAGGATCGCCCGTGACGGCGCCTGCGGCACTTTTTCCTGCAGGAATCGCGCAAAGGCCGCATCGAGCGGCCGCAACCAGCCATCCTGCACCCAGCGCGCCAGATCGTCGCGCAGGTCTGTCTCACTCATGTCAGCCTCCCGCCGGGGCCATCGAGCAAGGCGTCGAGCCCATCGAGCAGCGGTGCCTCCGCCTGCGCGAAAAACACGCCTTTGCCGGGTTCGTCGTGGATGCCGCGCAGGAAGAGCAGCACCGCGCCGCCCAGATGGCGCTGCGGATCGTAATCGGGCAGGCGCACGCGCAGATGCCGGTGCAAGGCATGCAGATAGAGCGCATATTGCAGATCGTAGCGCCCCTCGAGCACGGCCGCCTCCAGGTTCGCCCACCCATAGGCGGCATCCGTCGCCCCCAGGACGTTGGACTTGTAGTCGAGCACGTAATAGCGCCCCTCCCGGCAGAAGACGAGGTCGATGAACCCCTTGATCATGCCCTTGATCCGCCCCGGCGTCAGCCTCGGGCGATCCGCTCCCTGCAAGGTGTGCCGCTGCACCAGAGCATCCAGCGCCTCGATGCGGGTCTCGGGCACCGAGAACCAGAATTCCATCTCCGGCAGATAATCGGATAATGCGGCCAATTGGCACGTTCCCCCACCCGGCAAAGGCAGATCGGCCTGCATCACCGTCAGGAGCCAATCGGTGAGCATGTCGACGTGCGTCGTCCAGCCGCGCACCGCGCAGCGCCGTGCCACCTGATCGCGCAGCCGCACCCCGCCGTTGGCGCACACCGCGTCGAACCCCTGCTGCGCCGCCCATTCGAGCAGGCCGTGGAGGAAGGTGCCGGTCGCTGCCCCCGGCGGCAGGGCATGGATCCCCGTCGCCGCTCCCGTCGGCGCCGCGAGGGGCGCATGAACGAGCTCGCGCGCCTTGGCTTCGTCCGGTGTCTGCGGGTCGGCCGCGAGCGCGCCGCGCAATCCCGAATAGCTGGAGATCGCCCACGGCGCGAAGAGACGGCGCCGCGGCGTGCGCGCCGGGCCCAGGGCGATCCCTTCCTCGTCCGCCGGCAGGCGTTCCTCGCCCGGTACCGGCAAGGGCGCGACGAAGAGGGAATCGCACCCTTTGGCGAGCACTTCCAGCGCCTCATGCACCTGAGCCGGGGAATCGCCCTGCCGCACGCCCAGGGCATAGCCCATGGCGCTCGCGTGCAGATTCTCCAGCGCCCCCACGCCGATCCAGGTGGCAAACCGCGCCCGGGTGAGCGCCACGTAGAGCTTGCGCACGTCCTCGGCCAGGCGCTCGCGCTCGGCGCGAACGAGCGCCGTTTCGTCGACGACGAGCGACACCCGACGCCGACCCGCTTCGTCGTGCCAGACGAGGGGAAAGTCTTTTTCCCCGACCGGCCGGCAAGAACAGGCAAACGGCAGAAACACGAGGGGATACTCCAGCCCCTTCGCTTTGTGCACCGTCACCACCTTGACGAGCGCCTCGTCGCTCTCCAAGCGCAGCTGCCGCTCCTCGGCGCCCTGTCCGCCATCCTGGCGCGCCTCGGCCAAGGCGCGGATGAGGGCATGTTCGCCGTCCAACCCCCGGCTCATCTTCTGCAAGAGCTCGCTCAAATGCAGCAGGTCGGTGAGCCGCCGCTCGCCGCTGTCGCCGTCGGGCGTCTCCCCGGCGAGCAGGCGCGCAGGCACGTCGAAGTCGTGCATCAGGCGGCGCAGCATGGGCAACACCCCTTGCCGCCGCCACAAGTCGCGATAACCGAGAAAGCGCGCCACCTCCGTTTCCCAGGCGAGGACGTCGCGCTCCAGCGACTCGATTTCTGCCCATGATCGCCCGAGCGTGGCGCTCGCCAAGGCCGAGCGCAGGCGCGCGTCGTTCTGCGGCTCGGCGCAGGCTTCGAGCCAACGCTGCAGGTCGGCCGCCGCGGGGCTCGCGAACACCGAGCTGCGCTCGGAGAGATAGACGCTGCGCACGCCGCGCCGCGCGAGCGCCGCCCGCACCAGCTTGGCCTCTTCGCCCGTATGCACCAGCACCGCCACGTCGGCAGCCTTCACCGGCCGCATCGTCCCTTTGCTCGAATCGACGAACCCCGCCCGCCCTTCCCGCCCCAGCCGCAGCAGGCGCACGATTTCCTCGGCGCAGCCGTGGGCGACCAGCTCCCGATACGCCGTCACCTTGATCGCCTGATTCGCATCCTCGTTTTTCTCCACCCACCACGCCACGAGCGCCGGCGGCTCCTGCCCCTCACACACGAACCGTTCGTTGAGTCCCCGGGCGGTCGCCGGCAGGAAAGGCAGGAGATCCTCCTCTTCCGAGATTTTGAAGAGAAAAGCACCGGCCTCGTTCTGTTCCTGCGCGTTGAGAAAGACGCGATTGACCGCCTCCACCATCGCCGGGGTCGAACGGAAATTGCGCCGCAGGGTGTAGCGCCGCCCGTCGCAGGCCAGGCGCGCTTCGAGATAGGTGTAGATGTCGGCGCCGCGAAAGGCGTAGATCGCCTGCTTGGGGTCGCCGATGAGGATGAGTGCAGTCTGAGGGTCGTTCTTCTGCGGCGCATAGACCGCCTCGAAGATGCGGTACTGTACCGGGTCGGTGTCCTGGAATTCGTCGATCAAGGCCACGGGGAAAGACTGCCGGATGCGCGCGGCGAGCCGCTCGCCGTTGGGTCCGCGCAGCGCCTCGTCGAGACGGGTGAGCAGATCGTCGAATCCCATCTGCGCCCGCCGCCGCTGCAGCACGGCAAAACGCTGCGCCACCCAGCGCGCCGCATGTGCAAGGACGCTCGCCTTGCCCTGCTCGTGCAGCCGTTCGAGCCGTATGTGCAAGTTTTCCAGCGCTTCGATCGCCTCGTGCCTCGGCGCCTTGCCGCCCTTCCACGCCTCGTCCAAACCTACGCGCGTCAAACGATTCCAGGCCGAATCGGACAAATCCGGCGCCTCCGCCAACGGATCGTCGCGCCACCGAACCAACGCCGCCAACCAGCCCTGCACGTAGTCGGCGCGCACTTTCCGCCCGTCGAGCTCCTTGCGATTGCGCGCCTCATCAAAGAGGGTCTGCAACTCGGGCACCCATTTCCCCCATGGTTCCTTCTCCTCCCGCCATTGCCGCAGGACTTCCGCCGTCACCTCCGCCGGCGCAGTATCCCCTTCCAGATCCGCGGCGAGCGGCAGCAGGCGGCTCAAGCGCCGCTGCATCCCTTCCGGCGTGAAATCCGCAGCAAACCAGCCGCGCAGCAGCGCCAGCGCCTCGGCCGGCAGCGGCGTGAAAAACTCGCGCCAGTAATCGCGCACCGCCTCGAGCAACAGGTCCTCCGTCTCCGTCTCCAGCGTCTCGCTGAAGAGGCTGCCGCTGTCGAACGCGTGCTCGCGCAGCATGCGGTGGCACCAGCCGTGGATGGTCGAGACCGCCGCCTCGTCCATCCATTCGGCCGCAGCCTGCAGCCGGCGCTCGCACCCCGGCCAATCCTGTTCGGGATATTGGGCGCGCAATGCGCGCAGGAACTCATCCACCCATTCGGGGATTTCCTCCCCGGCCGGATGGCCGAACCAGCGCGCCGCCTCGCTCAGGCGCCGGCGGATGCGCTCGCGCAGCTCCTTGGTGGCCGCCTCGGTGAAGGTCACCACCAGGATCTCGGGCGGGGTGAGCGGACGGCAAAACGCCTCTGCTCCGCCATGCCCCAGCACCAGGCGCACGTAGAGCGCGGCGATGGTGTACGTCTTGCCGGTACCGGCGCTTGCCTCGATCAGGCGGCTGCCCCACAGGGGAAAACGCAGCAGATCTACCTCATTCGCCTCTTCCGTCACGCCTGCGCTCCTTTTTTCCCTTCCTTGGTCGCCTCCACGTACTGCAGCAAAGGCCCGAGCAGCACCTCGGCCCAGTGCGCGAACTCGCCGCTCGCGCGCAAGTCGGCAAACCTCGGCCAGGCACGCGCCAGGTAGGGGTCCTGGTCGCGCTCGCCAACCGTCCACCCATTGCCTTCGTACGCCTTGCGCGCCGCCTCCCACGCCTCCTCGCCTTTGTTCGGCGCTTTACACCACGCTTTCCACCACGTCAGCGCCGTCTGGAACGCAAAGGGCAGCGGCCGGCACATGCCCTCGGCCCAGGCGTGCAGCAGCGCCGCGAGCGGTCCGGCCGCCGCGGTCCCAAGCGGGGCAAAGATGTAGTCCCCCACGCGGCTCAAAACGATCGTCTGCGTCGGCCCGGCCCCGGCATTGGCCGCCAGATGCTGTACCCAGTAGCCCGCCAGCCGATCCGGGCGGTATTTGCCGTCTTTCACGAGCTCGCTCGGCGAGATCAGTACTCGCGCTCGTTCGCCCTCACCGTTGCGGCGCCATTCTCCCAGCCAGTCGGCGAGCTCCAGGCCGTCGGCGGCAAAGCGCACCGCCTCGCCGCCTGCGTGCTCCACCGGCCAAGGCGTCAGCGCTTCCTGATAGCGCGCGAAGAGTTCGTCCATCCCCTCCTCGAGTTCCACCGCCCACAGCGTTCCCAGCTCCCCGGCAGGCAGCACGCCGCGCCGACGGATGCGGGCGATCGCCGCCCTTCGCGCCGCAGCCACGTCCCGTCCCTGCCGCAGGGCCACCCGCTGCGCGTCGATCACTTCCTGGCGCAGGCTCCACAGGGTCAAACCATCGAGCGCGAACGGCTCGGCCTCCTCGCTGCCCGGATCCTCCAGTTCGAGGAAGACGCCGAGTCGATCGCGCAGGAAGGACCGTACCGGATGGCGCAGGAACTGCGCGAGCTCCCGCACCCGTAGCGACTCCTCGAGCACGGGCGGTTGTAACGGCCCGGAAGGAGCACGGGGCTCTGCCTCACGTCGCGCACGCCATTCGCGGGCATAGGTGAAGAGCGCCCCCTGCGCCGATTCGGGTGGGAAATAGGCCGGACTGAAAGGCTGCAGCCGATGCTCGGTCGTGAGCGCCGCCAGCAGATCCTCCCCTTGCACGGGCTCTTTCTTTCCCGCCCGATGCCCCGTCCAGCCCGCCGCCAGGTGCTCGCGCAGCTGGGCCACCAGCACCGAAGGCGGTTGCGGCGCATTGTCGGTGATGCGGTGCCCCACCCAGGAAACGTAGAGGCGCTCACGTGCCGACAGGAGCGCTTCCAGGAAGAGATAGCGATCGTCCTCGCGCCGTGAGCGGTCCCCCGGACGATAATTGCGCGCCATGAGGTCGAAATCGGAAGGCACGCGCGCGCGCGGATAATCTCCGTCGTTCATCCCCAGCAGATAGACGTGCCGAAACGGGATCGCCCGCATCGGCATGAGGGTGGCAAAGATCACCCGCCCGGCAAAGAAACGCTGCGACAGGCCCTGTTCCTCCAAACGCTCCAGCCACGGTTCGCGTACCACCGCCAGCGGCAAACGCTCCTCGAGCTCCGCCGCGGCGCACGCTTCCACCCAGTCCTGCAGAGCCGTCTCCAGCCGCATCAGGGTGACGGTTTCCTCGTCGTCCCCGGCGGCGAAAAAACGTGCGAGCAGCGCTTGCAGCCGCTCGCCCCACTCGGCAGGCGTGGCCGGCTCGCACAGCTGCCGCCACGCCGTCTCCAACGCCTCGAGCACCTCCGCCAGCGGCCCGACGAGCTCCGCCTCCAGCCCACCGACCTCCGCGAAAGGCTCGATCCCCCTCCAGGCCGGCGCATCACCCGCCGCATAGCCGTAGAGCATGCGCTCGAGACCGAACCGCCAGGAATTTTGCTCGAGCCACTCCCCTCCCCCCTGTTCGCCCAAGCCCAGGTCGCGCCGATGATCCCCATTCAGCCCCCAGCGGATCTGCGCCCCCTCGACCCAGGAACGCAGACGCGGCAACGCCTCGTCGTCGATCCCGAATCGCCGGCGCAGTGCCGGTACGTCCAGGAGATCGAGCACATCCCCCACCCGTGCCCGCCCCTGCGGCAGATCGAGCAGGAGCTCCAGCCCCTGCAGCAGCGGGTCGCGCGCACGCAGCCCCTGGTCGGCGAGCGAAAACGGGATGTGGCGCGGATCATCGGGTTCGATCGCACCGAACACCGCCTCGATGTGTGGCGCATAGACCTCGATGTCCGGCACCATGACGATCACCTCGTCGGGACGCAGCGTCGGATCCTCATCGAAGGCCGCGCGCAGCTGATCGTGCAGCACCTCCACTTCCCGCTGCGGGCCGTGCGCCACGTGAAAGACGAGGGAACGGTCGTGATCGAGATCCACGCCCGGCCATCGTTCCCGAGTCTCGGCAAGAGGACGCAATTCGAGAATGTCCTCCTGCAGTTGCTGCAGTAAAGTGTTCGTTGCTTCGGGCGCCTCGAACCAGTCGAGCCGCCCGCCGTTTCCCTCCACCTTCCCCGCGTAGCGCCGGCGCACCGCCTCCTCGTCGAACTCGTCGAGCAAGGCGATGAAATCCCTTCCCTGCTTGCCCCAGGCCGCGAGCAAGGGATGACCGTGGCGATGAAGCTCCTCTTCCGGGATCGAATCCGGCTGTCCTTCGCGCCGCTGCCGGCGCCGACGCCATTTTTCCTGCTGCCGCAGCAGTTCGCGCCCATCGACCACGTCGGCCCAATGGTAACGGCAAGGGTTGTGCACGAAGAGCAGCACCGGAATCCAGCGCCCCAGCGCCGCCAGCGCCTCCACCCACTGCTGCGGCAGGCTCGAAATGCCGAAGACGACGAGCCGCCGTGGCAGTCCCGGCGGAGGCGGACCTTGCCAGGTTCCGACCGCTTCGAGAAAGGCCGAGTGCACGCTCGAGCGCGCCGTGCGCTCGGCTCCCGGATCGGTGCGCGCCACGTCGGCGCACAGCAGCCGCCACAACGCCGCCTGCCAGCGCTGCCCCTCCTCGAGCGGGGATTCCTTGCCGTGCGCGTCGCGCAGCACGTCCCGACCCGCGCCCCAGTCCTGCAACCAGTCGGCGCGATAGACCTGATACTGATCGAACAGCTCGGCGATGCGCGCGGCCAGCTGATCACGCTTGCGCACCGCCCGCTCCGCGCTCACCTGACGCCGTAGACCCTCGCCCGGCGCGTGCTCCTCGGCTTGCGTTTCTTCCGCGAGGAAACGGCGCAGCGGCTCATAGACCGGATCCTCCGGCAGAGATCCCAGCAAACGCAGCAAGCGCCAACGCAGCAAGGGCAGATCGAAGGGCGAGCGCTCCGGCACCGCTTTCGCCCCCAACACGGCCCGGTAACAACGCCACAGGAAGGTCGAGGGCAGGGAAAACTCCAGCGCCGCCGCCACGCCATAGCCCCCTTCGTTTGCCCCCGCAGCCAGCGCGAGCCGCAGCCACTGCGCCATGGCGTTGCCCTGCACGAGGAAACACTCCGGCACGAGCGGCGGCAGCGGCTCCCGTCCCAGCCAGGTCACCGCCAGCTGGCGCAGGTTTTCCACCCGGTTGCCATGAAAAATCAGGAATCCCGCGCCGGAGTCCGCTTTGCCCGCCCCCTCGCCCATCGTCCATCTCCCATTCCCCGCCCCGGCGGTTGCGCCGACCGTCCCCAAGAGCATAAAGGGTCATCGGTGACCATGCAAGAGACCCACCAGCGGTGGTGCGCGTAGACGCAAAAAAGCGGGCACGAAGCCCGCTTTTTTGCGAAGAACTGGCGGAGTGGACGGGACTCGAACCCGCGACCCCCGGCGTGACAGGCCGGTATTCTAACCGACTGAACTACCACTCCGCACTCATGAACCTGGCGTCCCCACGGGGATTCGAACCCCGGTTACCGCCGTGAAAGGGCGGTGTCCTAGGCCTCTAGACGATGGGGACCCGCAAAACCGTTTCCCTGGTGGAGGTGAGCGGAATCGAACCGCTGACCTCTTGCATGCCATGCAAGCGCTCTACCAACTGAGCTACACCCCCGATGCAGCACCTGCGGTATTCCTGGCGGAGTGGACGGGACTCGAACCCGCGACCCCCGGCGTGACAGGCCGGTATTCTAACCGACTGAACTACCACTCCGCACTCATGAACCTGGCGTCCCCACGGGGATTCGAACCCCGGTTACCGCCGTGAAAGGGCGGTGTCCTAGGCCTCTAGACGATGGGGACCCGCAAAACCGTTTCCCTGGTGGAGGTAAGCGGAGTCGAACCGCTGACCTCTTGCATGCCATGCAAGCGCTCTACCAACTGAGCTATACCCCCGGCAGAAGAGCGCGCATGGTAGCAAAAAAACCATTCACTGTAAACCGGTTCAGCACGCCTTGCGGCATTGCCGATGAAACCTGGCGGAGAGGGCGGGATTCGAACCCGCGTGCCGGTTTTACCCGGCCATCCGATTTCGAGTCGGCGCCGTTATGACCGCTTCGGTACCTCTCCTGAAGAGAGAAATTGTAGCCAATTTCCCGAAAAAAATCCATACTCTCGCGCTTGATGGCGCGCAGGCATAAAGTTTTCCGCGGCCATGCCGTTAATGATTCCATTCGCTCCCGCGAGGAGGACTCGATGCTCCGCCGATCCCTGCCCTTGCTGCTCCTTCTGGCCGCATCGCTGTCCGGCTGCGATGCCTTCTACGACGCCATCGGCCTCAACGACGCCAAGAAGGCCGAGGCGGAGGCCAAGGCGATCGGGGCCGCCTGCCGGCACGCCGGACGCTCGCTCGAAGATTGCTATGCCCTCAACCCCAACGCCTCGAAGTCGGCAATCTTCGAGGGGTGGCGGGAAATGAACGATTACATGCTGCAGAACAACCTGCGCGAAGTACCCCCGGTGTTCGCCCCCACCGAACCGCTCAAACGCTCGCAGCCCATCATCCCAAAGCCGGAAAGCGCGCCCGGCGCTCCGGCTCCCGGAACACCACCGTCCACGGCCGCCCCACTGGGTCGCTAGTGTCCAGACCTTCTCAAGGCGCCGGATTCGTATAGCGCAGGTGGATTTCATCGATGCGCGCGAGCACCTCCGGGCTCGGGCGCCAATTCCATGCCTGCAGGTTCTCCTCCAGCTGCTCGGGGCGAGTCGCCCCGATGATGGTGCTCGTCACACAGCGTCGGTGATAGACCCAACCCAAGGCGAGCGTGGCCGGGCTCACTCCCAGCTCACGCGCCAACCGGGCGTAGGACTCGACCGCCGGCTGGACGTTGGGCTTGGCATAGCGTTGCCCGAAGTTGGCAAAGCGCGTCAGACGCCCTTCGGCATGGGGATCGGCGAGGTACTTGCCGCTCAACAGGCCAAACGCAAGCGGCGAGTAGGCGAGCAGTCCCACGCGCTCGCGGAAACAGACTTCTTCCAACCCATATTCGAACGTCCGGTTCATCAGGTGATAAGCGTTCTGGATCGAGACGATGCACGGCAAACCATGCTCTTCCGCCAGGCGCACGAACTGCATCACGCCCCAGGGATGTTCGTTCGAGACGCCGACGTAGCGGACCTTTCCTTCCTCGACCAGCTTGGCCAGTGCCTCGAGCTGGGCACGGATCGGCACCGTCGGTCGCTCCTTGTCCGGATCGAACTGCCATTGTCCGAACATCGGCTGGTTGCGATCCGGCCAGTGCAGCTGATAGAGATCGACGTAATCGGTCTGCAAGCGCCGCAGGCTGCCTTCGATCGCCTCGCGCAGATTACGCTCGTCGAACCCGCCGGGACCGCCGCGAATCCAATTCAAACTGCGTGCCGGGCCAGCAGCCTTGGTGGCCAGGATCACCCGATCGCGCGGCTTGCGCTTGAGCCAGGTGCCGAGAATGCGCTCCGTCGCACCGTAGGTTTCGGCGCGCGCCGGGACGGGATACATCTCCGCCGTGTCGTAGAAATTGACCCCGGCCTCCCAGGCGCGATCGAGCAGCGCGTGCGCCTGCGCCTCGTCGTTCTGCTCCCCGAAAGTCATCGTCCCCATGCAGATCGCCGACACCTGCAAGGCGCCATCCCCCAGCGTGCGATACTCCATTGCCGTTCTCTCCTTCGTCGAAAAGCGCGCCGCCGCCGGCGCACCGCGGTATCATTGCCGTTTCATCCGTAGTGTACGCCATGCACTCCCCGCCGCAAGGGCTGATCGCCCTCACCCGCCCAGGTTTCGAGCCCGAAGTCGCCGTCGAGCTGAGCCGCTGGGCCGAGACCCACGGCATTCCCGCTGAAGTCACCATGCAGGTGCGCAGCGGCTACGTGCTGCTGGATGCCCACGCCCCGTTGCCGGACGACCTTCCCCTGCCCTCCTGGCGCGAGCTCGTGTTCGCCCGCGAGTGCCTGCCCTGGTTCGACCGGCTGGCGCTGCCCGAACGCGATCGCGTGCGTCCCCTGGTCGAGAACGTCGAGCACCATCACCCCCGGACGCGCTTCGGCGCCCTGCGCCTCGCCTTTCCCGACAGCGACGAAGGCCGGCCCCTCTCCGGTTTCACCCGCCGGCTGCGGCCGCACCTCGAGACGGCGCTCGCCGAGCGCGGCAAATTCGCCGAGCGCGCCCGCGAGACCCTCGTCGTCTTCTTCCCTTCCTCACGCGAAGCCTTTTTGGGTAATGCTCCCGCCGCGCTCCTCTCTCCCTGGGAAAACGGCATTCCGCGGCTGCGCCTGCCGGCGGAAGCCCCCAGCCGATCGGCGCTCAAACTCGCCGAAGCGCTCCTCGTGCTGCTCGACGAAGACGAACGTGCTCGCTGGCTGCGCCCCGGCACGAAAGCCGTGGATCTGGGCGCCGCCCCGGGGGGCTGGACCTGGCAGATGGTCCAGCGGGGATTGCGCGTGAGCGCGATCGACAACGGTCGGCTGGATGCGCGGCTCCTCGCCTCGGGGCTCGTCGACTGGCAGCGCGCCGACGGGTTTACCTGGCGCCCGCGCGGTCGCGTCGATTGGCTACTGTGCGACATGGTGGAGCAACCCAGCCGCATCGCCGAACTCGTCGGTCGCTGGTTTGCCCAACGCCTGTGCCGCTATGCCCTCTTCAACCTGAAACTCCCGATGAAAAAACGCCTCGAAGCGTTAGAAGACGCCCGCAAGCGGCTACAGCGGCTCACGCGCGAGGCCGGCGGCATCGAGCTGCGTTGCAAGCAGCTCTACCACGACCGCGAGGAAGTCACCGTCTTTGCCCGAGCCTTGGCTTGAGTTCGCCGCCGATCGCCCGATGCCGGCGTATAATTTCTTGTCTTTGCCATTTTCTTCCGTTTCTGGAGCGCACGACCTCCGATGACCTTCTCTGAGCTTGGGCTTCTGCCCGAACTGCTTGCCGCCGTCAACGACCTCGGTTACACCGAACCCACGCCGATCCAGGCCCAAGCCATCCCGCGCATCCTCGCCGGCAAGGATCTGCTCGGCGCCGCCCAGACCGGCACCGGCAAGACCGCCGGATTCACCCTGCCGCTGCTGCAGCGCCTCGCGCCCCACGCCAACACTTCGGCGAGCCCCGCCCGCCATCCCGTGCGCGCGCTGGTGCTCGCTCCCACGCGCGAGCTGGTGTTGCAGGTCTATGAATCGGTGCGCCAGTACGGCAAACATCTGCCGTTGCGCGCCGCGGCGATCTACGGAGGCGTGGACATCAAGCCGCAGATCGAGGAACTGCGCCGCGGCGTGGAGATCGTCGTGGCCACCCCGGGGCGGCTACTCGATCACCTCGAACAGAAGACCATCCAGCTCAACCAGGTCGAATTCCTCGTCTTCGACGAGGCCGACCGGATGCTCGACATGGGGTTCATGCCCGACATCCGCCGCATCATCGAGCGCCTGCCGCGAGAGCGCCAAACCGTGCTCTTCTCGGCCACCTTCTCGCCCGAAATCAAGAAACTCGCCCAACAGCTGCTACGCGATCCGGAAACGATCGAAGTCGCGCGGCGCAACACGGTGAGCGAGACCATCACGCACCGTGTCGTGCGCTGCGAGGCCGCACACAAGCGCGACGCGCTCGTCGAGCTACTGCAGCGCCATCCCGGTCAGGCGCTCGTCTTCGTCGACACCAAAATCGCCTGCGGACGGCTCGCCTCGCTCCTGCAGCGGCGCGGCATCCAGGCCGAGGCGATCCACGGCGACAAATCCCAGCAGCAGCGTTTCGAGGTGCTCGAAGCCTTCAAGAACGGCTCGCTGCGGGTGCTCGTGGCCACCGACGTCGCCGCCCGGGGGCTGGACATCGAAGAACTGCCCTTCGTCATCAACTACGCCCTGCCCCCCAACCCCGAAGACTACGTGCACCGCGTCGGACGCACCGGCCGCGCCGGACACGAAGGCTTGGCGATCTCGCTCGTCGATGCGAGCGAAGAGGAGCGGCTGCAGGCGATCGAAAAAATGCTCGGCCGCCCCATTCCCGCCGAAACGCTCGAAGCACCGCCCCGCGAGCGCCGCGCCGAACCCACCCGCCGTC
The DNA here is from genome assembly GCF_006980785.1 of Tepidiphilus sp. J10. Taxonomy (NCBI): domain Bacteria; kingdom Pseudomonadati; phylum Pseudomonadota; class Hydrogenophilia; order Hydrogenophilales; family Hydrogenophilaceae; genus Tepidiphilus; species Tepidiphilus sp. J10. Next base: position 76,005 of record NZ_SBHP01000006.1, on the reverse strand, counting down.
GCAGCGCCGAGCGCAGCGGACGCGCCCCCGACGGTTTCGACTTCTCCCGGCCCTACGAACCCAAGGCCGGCGCCGTGCTTGCCACGACGAAGCAGCAGACGGCAGCGCATCGCGCCGGAAGCAAGAAGGCGGTGGCGGTGTTGCTGGGAGGCAGCGGACGCGCGCAGTGAGGCGACGGGGTCGAATCACCGCGGCGTTCTTCTTTTGTCAGGTACCAGACGCTGCGCGATAAAACCACGCAGCGCCGGTGACCTCCACGTTGGACCTCACTACATGGCGCTTGATTCCCAGCTCACCGGCAACGCCGGCCTCTACTACTGTTGCTACCACCTCTCGCTGCTCGGGTGGAACGTTATGCCCACGGCACGGAACGCCCGTGGCGTCGACATCATCGCCTACAGTCGGGACGCAACCCGCAAGCTCGCCATTCAGGTCAAGGCGCTGAGCAAGCGATCCCCCGTTCCCCTTGGCACGTCCTTGGAAAAGGTCATGGGCGATGTCTGGGTCATTGTGAACAAAGTCACTTCGTCCCCGTCTGCCTTTATCCTCCTACCGTCCGAGGTAAAAGAACTTGCCCACCGAGGCGAGAAAGATGGCCGTGTTTCATTCTGGCTTCAACCAATTAGCTACGACCGAGAATGCTTCAAAGAGAAGTGGGAGCGCATCGGGCATGGTTGAACGGCTGCACGGGACTCCGTTGTTCCGCAAGGCACTGAGGCCGACACCGGGTCGCCCCCTGACGAGGACAAGCGCCGCTACCTTTTCGTGGCGATCGACCGAGCCACGCGTTGGGAGCTCAACGCCATCTACCCGGAGAAGACGGCCGCCAACGCCCGGCGCCTTCCTGCGCTCGCTCCTCGAGGCCGCCCCCTTTCGCCTGCGTACGATTCCCGCCGACAACGGCAAGGAGTTCACCGACCGCTTCATCACTCGCGGCGAGCGTACTCCTACGGGAACGCATGCCTTCGATGAACCGTGCCAGGCGCTCGGCATCGAACATCGGCTGACCAAACCTCGACGCCCGCAGACGAACGGCATGGTCGAATGGCTCAACGACCGCATCAGCGAAGTGCTTGCCACCCACCGCTTCGACAGCCGAGCCTCGTTGGAGGCGACGATTCAGCGCTACGTCTGGCTGTACAATCACCACATCCCCCAGAAGGCCCTGGGGCATATCACCCCCATCGAGGCCATGAAAAAATGGTACGCAGAAAAACCGGAACTTTTCATAAAAATGCCACGTAATCGTTCGGGGCCTGACAGCAGCACAAGGCAAGGCGTTTGCGTTGCCCGAACTGTGCGACGTGCTCGGGGATCAACGTCAATTCAGGAATGACGCACCGACGGAAAGCCAGTGCTGAATCACTCCCACTCGATCGTCGCTGGCGGCTTGCCGGAAATGTCGTAGACCACCCGGTTGACGCCAGCCACCTCGTTGATGATGCGGTGCGACACTTGGGCAAGCAACGCGTGCGGCAGCTCCGCCCAGTGCGCTGTCATGAAATCCTGCGTCTGCACCGCGCGCAGAGCGATCACGTGCTCGTAAGTGCGGGCGTCCCCCATCACGCCGACGCTGCGCACCGGCAGGAACACGGCAAACGCCTGGCTCACCTTGTCGTACCAGTCGGCGCGGCGCAGCTCGTCGATGAAAATCGCATCGGCCTGGCGCAGGGTGTCGGCGTACTCGCGCTTCACTTCCCCGAGGATACGCACCCCCAGCCCCGGTCCGGGGAAAGGATGGCGATAGACCATGTCGTGCGGCAGCCCCAGGGCGATGCCCAGCTCCCGCACCTCGTCTTTGAAGAGCTCGCGCAGCGGCTCGAGGAGCTTCAGGTTCAGGGTCTCGGGCAACCCCCCCACGTTGTGGTGGCTCTTGATGCTCGCCGCCTTCTTCGTCTTGCCTCCGGCCGATTCGATCACGTCGGGATAGATGGTACCCTGGGCGAGCCAGCGCGCACGCGGCAGCTTCGCCGCCTCTTCCTGGAATACTTCGACGAAGATGCGCCCGATGATGCGCCGCTTCTGCTCCGGGTCGGCCACGCCAGCGAGCGCCGAGAGAAAACGCTCGCTCGCATCGACGTGGATCACCTTCACACCCAGATTGCGCGCGAATGTCGCCATGACCTGCTCGGCCTCGTTGAGGCGCAGCAGGCCGTTGTCGACGAAGACGCAGGTGAGCCGATCGCCGATGGCGCGGTGGATGAGCGCCGCGGCGACCGACGAATCCACCCCGCCGGAGAGCCCCAGGATCACTTCCTCGTCACCGACCTGCGCCCGGATGCGGGCAATGGCCTCGCCGATGAAATCGGGCATGGTCCAATCGCGTCCGCAGCCGCAGATCTCATGCACGAAGCGCTCGAGCATCTCCTTGCCCTTGAGCGTGTGCGTGACTTCAGGGTGGAACTGCACACCGTAGAAACCGCGCGCCTCGTCGGCCATGGCGGCGATGGGAGTGGACTCGTTGCTGCCGATCACGGTGAAACCCGGAGGCAACTCGACCACCTTGTCGCCGTGACTCATCCATACCTCCAGCACCGCGTGCCCTTCCTCGTCCCGGCGATCGGCGAGCGATCCAAAGAGGCGGTTCGGTGCGGTGACGCGGACCTGGGCGTAGCCGAATTCGCGCTTGCCACTCGCCGCCACTTTGCCACCCAGCTGCTCGGCCATGGTTTGCATGCCATAGCAGATGCCCAACACCGGCACCCCTAGCGCAAAAACGATCTCAGGCGCGCGCCAATCGAGCGCCGCGTAGGCCGAATTCGGCCCGCCGGAGAGGATGATTCCCTGGGGCGCGAAGGCGCGGATGAAGTCCTCGCCCACGTCGAAGGGATGGATCTCGCAATAGACCTGCGCCTCGCGCACGCGCCGGGCGATGAGTTGGGTGAGCTGCGAGCCGAAATCGAGGATCAGGATCTTGTCGTGTCGGGTCATGGGATCATTCGACGTGGTAATTGGGGGCTTCTTTGGTGATCTGCACGTCGTGCACGTGCGATTCGCGCACGCCGGCGGCGGTGATCTCGACGAACTGCGCTTTTTCCTGCAGCTCGGCGATGGTGCGGCAGCCCAGGTAGCCCATGGCCGAGCGCACGCCGCCCACCAGCTGGTGGATCACCGCGCTCACCGGACCCCTGTAGGGCACCCGGCCTTCGATGCCCTCGGGCACCAATTTCTCCACGTTGGCGCTCGCGTCCTGGAAATAGCGGTCGGCCGCGCCTTGCTGCATCGCTCCGAGCGAGCCCATGCCGCGGTAGGCCTTGTAGGAACGCCCCTGGTAGAGCACCGTCTCGCCCGGCGCCTCTTCCGTCCCGGCGAAGAGACTGCCCAGCATCACGGCATCGGCGCCGGCCGCGAGCGCCTTGGCGATGTCGCCGGAATAGCGGATGCCGCCGTCGGCGATGAGCGGCACGCCGGTGCCAGCCAGCGCCGCGGCCACGTCGTCGATGGCGGTGATCTGCGGCACGCCCACTCCGGCGACGATGCGCGTGGTGCAGATCGAGCCCGGGCCGATGCCCACTTTCACGCCGTCGGCGCCGGCATCGAGCAGCGCCCGCGCCGCCTCGGCGGTGGCGATGTTGCCGCCCACCACCTGCACCTGCGGATAGGTGCGCTTGACCCAGCGCACGCGATCGAGCACCCCTTGCGAATGGCCGTGCGCCGTATCGACCACCAGCACGTCCACGCCGGCGGCCACCAGCAACTCGGCGCGCTCCTCGGTCCCGGGGCCCACGCCGATCGCCGCCCCCACGCGCAGGCGACCGTGTTCGTCCTTGGTGGCGAGGGGATGTTCGCTCGATTTCTGGATGTCTTTGACCGTGATGAGCCCTTTGAGCGTATCGTGCTCGTCGAGGATCAGCACGCGTTCGAGGCGGTGACGCTGCATCAGCGCCTTCGCCTCTTCGAGCGAAGAGCCTTCTGGCACGGTGACGAGCCGCTCACGCGGGGTCATGATGACGGACACGGGTGCCTCGAAGCGCGTCTCGAAGCGCAGATCGCGGTTGGTGACGATGCCCACCACTTTGCCGTGCTCGACCACCGGCAGCCCCGAGACCCCAAGCTGGCGCGTCAACGCCAGTACTTCGCCCACGGTCATCGTCGGCGGGATGGTCACCGGATCCTTGAGAATGCCCGATTCGAAACGCTTGACCTTGGCGACTTCCGCCGCCTGTTGCTTGGGCGTGAGGTTCTTGTGGATGATGCCGATGCCGCCTTCCTGGGCGAGCGCGATCGCCAGGCGCGCTTCGGTGACGGTGTCCATCGCGGCGGACACCAGCGGCAGATTCAAGCGGATGTCGCGCGTGAGCCGGGTGGAGAGGTCCGCGTCGCGCGGCAGAATGGCAGAATGGGCGGGAACGAGGAGGACGTCGTCGAAGGTGAGGGCTTTCTTCAGCAATCGCATGGTACAGTCCTTAGACCAAAACGGAATTATACCGGCGAGGCAGCTTCGAGAGGGCTAGTTTTTGTTGCGAGACGTTCGGGCGCGACGCCGGCGCACCGCTTTCGGGTCGGCGATGAGCGCGCGAGTGAGTTCCAGCCGGTCACCCTCGGCAAGGGGCATCTCCGGCGGTACGAGCCGGCCGTAGAGGCTGCACGCGCGCTCCCAGTCTCGCTGCAACGCCGGATGCCGTTCGAGCACCCCCGAGCGCAGCACGGCATCGCGCACCGTCGCCCCTTCAGGCAACACGAGCGATACCCGATCGATCACCCTCGGGGCGGGGGCGCAGACGAGCTCGATACGCAGTTCAGCCACTGCCTTCCCCCTTGATCTGACGAGCCCGGCGCACGAAGGCATCGATGAAAGTGGCCGCGATGCGATTGAACACCGGCCCCAGCACCTTCTCCAGCACGCGCGACGAGAATTCGTAGGAGAGGTCGAACTCCACGCGGCAGGCCTGCTCCCCCAACGGCACGAAGCGCCATTCTCCCTCCAGGCGGCGAAAAGGCCCCTCCTTGAGGCGAATGCGCATGCGAAGAGGGAATTCCTTTTCGTTGACCGTGGTAAAGTGGGTCTTGATGCCATGGAAATCGACGTGCAGCGTCGCCTCGGTTATCGCATCCGTGCGTCGGTGCAGCTCGACCCCGCCACACCAGGGCAGGAACTCGGGGTAGTCCTCGCAACGGTCGACGAGTTCGAACATCGTCTCCGCTGGGGAATCGATCAAGACGCGCTTGTGGACTTCGGCCATCCGTGCCCTTTCGCCGGCTGCTCACCTATAATTGGGCGATTCTACCCCAGCACTTCACCGGAACGTCGTCCATGAGCATCGTCGAAAACCGCAAGGCACGCCACGATTACTTCATCGAGGAGACGTTCGAGGCCGGCATCGAGCTACAGGGCTGGGAAGTCAAGGCGATCCGCGCTGGCCGCGTAAACCTCAAAGAGGCCTACGTGATCGTCAAAGACGGCGAGATCTTCCTGCTCGGCATGCACGTCACACCGCTGGCGAGTGCCTCGACCCACGTCCACCCCGACCCCACGCGCACCCGCAAACTGCTGCTGCACCGGCGCGAGATCGATCGCCTCGTCGGCCAGGTAGAACGCGCAGGCTATACGCTCGTACCCCTCGATCTGCACTTCTCCCGCGGCCGCATCAAAACGACGATCGGTCTGGCCAAGGGCAAGAAACTGCACGACAAACGGGAGGCCGAGAAAGAACGTGACTGGCAGCGCGAGAAGGCACGCCTGATGCGCGAGAAGCGTTGAGGATCACGGACGCCACGAAAACCGCTACGCGCGTTTGCCGAGCAAGGCGCCCGAGGCACGGAACGCAAGACAAATCACAAAGATGGCCGAGCAGCCGAACCCGCATAACGACGCGATCGGACCGCACGACGTACGATTCACCGGCGCCGATACGAATGCCCCTTCGGGCTTGCCGTATAATCGCCGCCATAAGATAACCATGACGGAGCACACCCAATGGGCTTTCTCACCGGCAAAAAGATCCTCATCACGGGGATGATGAGCAACCGTTCGATCGCCTATGGCATCGCCAAAGCGATGCACCGCGAAGGTGCCATCCTTGCCTTCACCTACCAGAACGAACGCTTCGAGGAACGTATCCGCAAGATGGCGTCTGAATTCGGCTCGGAGCTGGTCTTCCCGCTCGACGTCACCGACGATGCGCAAATCGAAGGGCTGTTTACGGCGATCAGTCAATACTGGGACGGCCTCGACGGCCTGGTGCACTCCATCGCCTACGCCCCCACCGAAGCGCTCGATGGCGATTTCCTCGATGGGTTCACCCGTGAAGCCTTTCGCATCTCTCAGGAAGTGAGCGCAGCGAGCTTTCCCTTGCTCGCCAAAGCCGCCAGGCCGATGATGCGGGGACGAAACGGGTCGCTCCTCACCCTCACCTACCTTGGCGCCGTGCGCACCATGCCCAACTACAACATCATGGGGCTGGCGAAGGCGAGCCTGGAAGCGGCCGTGCGCTACATGGCTGCCTGCCTCGGGCCCGAAGGCACGCGCGTCAATGCCGTCTCGGCCGGTCCCATCAAAACGGTGGCCGCCTCTGGCATCGGCAGTTTCGGCAAACTGCTGCGCTTCAACGAGCACAATGCCCCGCTGCGGCGCAACGTCACCATCGAAGAGGTGGGCAATGCCGCCGCCTTCCTCTGCTCGGATCTGGCAAGCGGCATCACCGGCGAAATTCTCTACGTCGACGGGGGGTTCAACACCACTGCGCTCGGCAATCCCGAACAGGAGTAAACCGGCAATGAGCTTCTGCTGCGCCGGGCCTTACCAGCGCAGGGTCATTGTGCCGTCGTGAGCGCCTGCAGCGCCTCACGGCGGATCACTACCGGGTGGCGCGCTTCCAACGTTCTCAGCCAGGCGCGCCACTCGACGTTGCCTACCACCGAGCGGATGCGCTCGCCGGCAAAACGCACCATGGGGTCGTCTGCCTGTAATTGCGGACGCCGCGCTCCCTCGATCCGTACGAACCAATGATCACCGTTCTCGGCCTCCCAAGCAAGGTAACGGGGCCAAGGCGCAACGGCCCTGAAAACCTCATCGACGAGCTCGGGAGGCAACACGCTGGAAGCCCGGGTCACACTACGCGCGGACTGCCAGGACAGCTCGGGGAGCGCTTCGCCCTGCGTCAGCCGATCCAGCCATAGCGGCGCCAGCTCGCGCAGCCGCTCTCGTCCTTTTTCTCGCGCCAAATCCTGGGTCACTCGCTCGCGCGCCTCGTCGAACGTCATCTGCCTCGGCGGAACGTATTCGGCTACCCGCACTGCGGCGAGCTTGCCCGGCGCGAGTTCGATCGGATCGAGATTCTGTCCTTCCTTCGCTTGCGCTTCCTGAAGGGCCGCGATGAGTTTGTCGCTCTTCACGCCGGCGATTTCGACTTCCTGCAGAGGAACGAGCCCCGTCTCGTGGATCTCCAGACCAAAACGTTCGGCCACCGGATCGAGCCGGTCGATCGCCTCGAACACGGCGTTACCCAGCTCCTCGTGCAGCTCCCCGTAGCGTACCCTCGCCTGGCGAGCGCGCCAGGAATCGGCCAACACCTCTCGCACGTCCGCGAAAGCCCGTAGTTGCTGGGTAGCCGGATCGCGAAACAGCTCTGGCGCCTGCTCATAGAGGGAGCGCAAGTCGGACTCGCTCGGCGTCAGCGACCGTCCGATCTCTGCTTCATCGACGAGCAAGTATTGCAGCCGGACCTTGGCCGGCTCGACGTAGCGCGAGGCATTCGCCTCGTAGTAGGCACGCAAGTCATCCTCCGAGAGGCGAGCGGGATCGGCTTCGTGCAGCGCCGTACGTACCGCCACGCGCACTTCACGCTCTTCGAGCTGCTGTGCCACCAATTGCAGCATTTGTTCGCGCGGAACGATGGCCCCCTGCGCGATCGGCTCCACCAGACGCTGGACCGCGAGATCCTGTGCGAGCATCGCTTCGAACGCCTTGGGAGTCAGTCCCTGCGCTCGTAACACGGTCTCATAGCGCGTGTAGGAAAATTGACCGTCCTGCTGGAACACCTCGAAGGATGCAATCGCGCGCTGCAAGGTCTCGGGCGTCACCACCACCCGCGCCCGGGCAGCCTCGGCCTGAATCAGACGACGTTCGATGAGCTCGCGCAGTATCATCTCGACGAAGGCGGGGTCGCGTGCGATGCGCACGTCGAAGTTCGCGCCGAACTGCTGACGCAATTGCGCCGTACGATCTTCCAGTGCGCGCTGCAATTCGGCCACGGTCACGACCGTATCCCCTACCTTGGCCACCTCCAGACGATTGGGCCCGCCGGAGAAGTAGTGCTCGACTCCAAAGAAAGCAAAAGGCAGAATCAACAACAGCAGGATGCCTTGGGCGATGCGTTTCTTCTTGCGAATGACCTCGAACATGGAACCGCCTTCCTTTACGATGAGCGCAGGACGGCCATGCGCCCCTGCAACGAAAGGGCGATTATCGCATCAAACTTTGGATGAGTGGGGGTGTGGCGGGCTGGGCTATAATGGCTTTTTCTGTTCGAGGCCGGGACGACAATTTGGCAGGCCATCCATGAAACCCAATGTACATAATTTCTTGATCATCGGGCTCACTTCCGAAGGCAAACGGTTCCGCCCCAGCGACTGGGCCGAACGCCTGTGCGGCATCATGTCGCAGTTCGGCGCCGACCACAAGATGCGCTATTCCCCCTACGTCCAACCCGGCCCCGACGAAAACGGCGCCAAGACCGTACGAGTCGACGCCCGTCTCTACGACATCGAACCGCTCGCCTACCACTTCTTGCTCAATTTCGCCAAAGACAACGACCTTCAGCTAAGATTCCTCGAAGAAGAATCCTCGATTTCCAACGGCGGCGAGCGGGAAAATGAAAAAGGCAGCCTTTGAGCTGCCTTTTTCGCACCGATGTGGCGATCCCTGTCGGGCGACTTCTCAGCCGAGCGCCTTGATCCGCGCCATCAACCGACTCTTGTAGCGTGCAGCGGCATTCTTGTGAATGATGCCCTTGCCAGCCATCGAATCGATCACACCCTGAGAGGACTGGAAAGCAACGAGCGCTTGTTGCTTGTCACCAGCGGAAAGCGCCCGCCGAACCGCTTTGATCGCGGTACGCAGACGCGAGCGCAGACTGCGGTTGTGCGCGCGGCGCTTGAGCGCTTGACGGGCGCGCTTGCGAGCTTGAGCCGTGTTGGCCATGTCCTTCAACCCCGAAATACTTGGAAGAAACTATAATTTTAGCCTTTCCGCCATTCCGATGCAACCAACACGATGAATCTGTTGCGCGCGCTGGCCACCGTCAGCGGCTTTACCCTGGCATCCCGCATCCTCGGTTTCGTGCGCGACCTTCTGATCGCCGCCGTCTTCGGTGCCGGCCCTGCCACCGACGCCTTCTTCGTCGCCTTTCGACTGCCGAATCTCTTGCGGCGGCTCTTTGCCGAAGGGGCGTTTTCCCAAGCGTTCGTGCCGGTGCTCGGGCACACCCGCGAGCGCCACGGCGCTCGCGCCACGCAAACGCTGATCGATCGCATCTTCACCCTGCTCTTCACCTCCGTGAGCGCCGTAACGCTCTTGGGAATCCTCGCCGCCGCGGTCCTCATCTCCGTTTCCGCTCCCGGATTCCTCGCTCAGCCCGAAACCTTCGCGCTCGCCGTGTCGCTGACGCGAATCACCTTTCCCTACATCTTGTGCATGACCCTGGTGGCGTTTTCTTCGGCCATCCTCAACACGTGGGGCCGGTTCGCGGTACCGGCAGTCACGCCTGTGGCGCTCAACATCTCCTTCATCGCTTTCACGGCGCTCGTGCTCGCTGGCCCGCCCCTCTTCTCCGTGCCGGTGAAGGCGCTCGCGTGGGCCGTGCTCGTCGGGGGACTCGCCCAGGTGTTGATTCACGCCGTTGCCTTACGGCGGATCGGCATCTGGCCTCGTTGGGACTGGGCACCGCGCGACGAAGGCGTGCGCCGCGTGCTACGGCTCATGGCCCCAGCCGTACTCGGGGTTTCGGTCGCCCAGCTCTCGCTGCTCATCAACACCGTATTCGCCTCCTTGCTACCCAGCGGCAGCGTCTCCTGGCTCTACTATGCAGATCGCCTCATGGAGTTTCCCGCCGGGCTCTTGGGAGCGGCGCTCGGCACCATCCTCTTGCCGAGCCTGTCCCGAGCCCACGCGCGCGCCAGCCAAGCAGACTACCGAGCTCTACTCGACTGGGGACTTCGCCTGACGGTGCTCCTCACGCTGCCCGCAGCGGCGGGCATGGCCCTGCTGGCCGAACCCCTCGTGAGCACCCTCTTTCAGCGTGGGGCCTTCGGGGTACCAGACGTAGCAGCCACCAGCCGCGCGCTCCTCGCCTATGCCATCGGGCTTACGCCCTTGATCGCCGTAAAAATCCTCGCCCCGGGATTCTATGCCCAACAAAACGTGCGCACGCCCGTGCAAATCGCCGTGATCTCGCTCGTGGCCACTCAAGCCATGAACGTGGTGTTCGTCTTCGTCCTGCAGCTCGCGCACGCGGGTCTGGCGCTGTCGATCAGTCTCGCGGCCTGGCTCAATGCGGCGCTGCTGCTGCGAGGGTTGTGGCAGCGCAACACCTACCGCCCCCTGCCGGGCTGGGGAAAATTTCTTTTCCGAGTCATGTCGGCTACGATCGTGCTCGGAGCCATCGCCTGGATCGGGGCGCAAATGGCTGGCGACTGGCCCCATCTACCCTCCCTCGAACGCGCCCTATGGCTTTCTGTGCTCCTGGCCGCCTGCGGCCTCGCCTATTTCGGCACGCTCTACGCCTTGGGGATGAGATTGGCCGAGTTCCGCCGCCAAGGCGGTGCGTGACGAGGCACGGTGCGCCTACATCGCGTCGGGATCGAGCCAACCATAGACGTAGCTCACGCTGGTGCGCTCGACCACGCCATTGCGGAAATGCACGTTGAAAAGTGTGAAGAGCACCCCGCGCCACTCGGTCTTGATGTTCCAGTCCCACACTTCCTCGCCCGAAAGCCTGAAGTAACGTTCGCGGCGATGCGTCCCCAGAATACGGGAGACCTCGGCCTTGGTCATACCCGGCTTGACCCGCTCCAGGTTCTCGGGCGCAAGAGCATCGTACTGCTCGACGATACGCCCCTCAGCATCCACCGTGTACATCCAACAGGTCCAACCATAAGGTTGCGTGGCGTATTCCAGGGTGCGCGTGCCGTCGGGATTTTCCCAAACCCGCGTGGGCGAACCGCGTGCGGCAAGGAGCTGCGCCTCCGTCTCGAAGACGGGCGTATGGATGAGCGGTGTGGTGCATGCCCCCAGCAGCACCGCAACGATGACAACGACGGGCAATAACCGGGCGCGCATCCTCGTCTCCTGTCTCCATAGTCTCAAGGAAATTATAGTCCCGCCATCCGATCAAGGCATGGACCAAGGCGTACAGCGCTTCGGCAGGCTCTCCCAGACAGGCAAATGCACGTCCGGCAACCCACCACGGCAAGGGGTAGACAAGGTTCCTTCGATGAGGGGCAAGAGCCAGCGCGAAAAAGCCTCGTTTACGCCACAGCCGGCGGTATCGATCCATTGGGGCGGAAAGCCTCGCTCGCGGTTGGCCGGCGTATCGATCGGCACCGTCACGCACCGATGACGGCAAGGGGCTTCGTCGAGGCGCTCCACCGCCACCATCACCGCCGAACTGCCCCCGAGCGCCGTTTCCACGGCGAATTCACCCAGGCGAGCGGCCACCTCGTAATCGACTGGGCTTGCCCAATGCGCCGCGGCCCGCTGCAGATAATCCGGCACGGCAACGTGATACTTCACACCGAATTCCTGCGCAAGCCGCTGCGCGAGCGCCATTCCCGCCCCGCCGAGTTGCACGTAGCGCCCCTCCTCCACCCCGCGCATCGACAGCAGTCGCCCCGTTTCGTCCTTGACCCCTTCGGCGATGACGAGGGAGCAAAAACCGAGGCGGGAGAGCGCCTCCTCCACGCGAGGGAAAACCGCTTCAGGACGAAAAGGCGTCTCCGGCAGCAACACCAGGTGCGGCCCTTCGTCGGGCGCGAACCGCTGCACGAGCGAGGTGCTGGCGGCGAGCCAACCGACGTTGCGCCCCATCGTCTCCATGACGAAGAGCCGAGGCTTACGCACATAAAGAGAGGCCAGATCGAGGCTCGCTTCGAGATAGCTCGTGGCAAGATACTTCGCCGCCGAAGGATAACCGGGAGAAAAATCGGTGCCGAGAAGGTCGTTGTCGATGGTCTTGGGCACACCAACCACCGTGAGGGGATAACCCAGGCGTTGCGCGCTCAGGTGCAACTGGCGCACCGTATCCATCGAGCCGTTGCCGCCGTTGTAGAGCAACCAGCGCACTTCATGCGCCTCGAGCACGGCAAAGAGCCGCTCGTGGAGCGCTGGCGCTTCATCGAGCGGAGGCAAGTCGAAACGGCAGGAGCCGAAAGTCCCGCCCGGCGTGCGCGAGATGCGCGCGAGCACGGAAGAATCGAGCGTACCGGGCGCGACGAGCTCCTCTTCGAGCACACCGAGGATGCCGTGCCGTGCGGCGAGAAACGACACCCCCGCCGCAGCGCAGGCGCGCATCACGCCCACGGCGCTCGCGTTGATCACCGCCGTCATTCCGCCCGATTGGGCGTAGAGGAGCGCGCTCATGGTGTGGACAGCCCGAGCGCACGTAGCCGCGGCAGCGCAAGCAGGAGCGCCGAGAGCGTCTTGCCGTCGATGATCTCACCGGCGAAGATCGCCTGCCACAGGCGCGGCAGCGGCCAGTGCAGCACTTCGAGGAATTCGCCATGATCGAGACGACGGCGACCGGCACGCAGCCCGCGGGCGAGAAAGACGTGAATCACCTCGTCGGAATAGCCGACACAGGGATGGAAGCGCCCGATCGCTTCCCAGTGCTCGGCCGTATAACCAGTCTCCTCTTCCAGCTCGCGCCGCGCACAATCGAGCGCGGGTTCGCCTGCATCGAGCTTGCCTGCCGGCAGCTCGACGATGCTGCATCCCAGGGGATAGCGGAACTGGCGTTCCAGCACCACTTCGCCTGCGTCGGTGAGCGCGATCATCGCCGCGGCGCCAGGATGGCGCAGATATTCGCGCGTCGTCTCGTGCCCATCGGGGAGACGCACGCGATCGCGCAGCACGCGCAGAAAACTTCCTTCCCATACCGTGTCCGAGGCCAGCGTCCGCTCGCGCAGGAGGTCGTCGGCCGAGGACACGGGCACGCCTCGCTCAGAAGGACGTGAGCACGGCGTAGCCACACACCGCCATCAACCCCTGCGGCATGAGTCCCGCCACCGCCAGCGTCAGGGCATTGGCCGAGAGCAGCACGCGCGTCTCGCTGGAGGCGATGAGCGCCGTGCGATCCATCGGCTCATCGAAGTACATCACTTTGACCACCCGTAGGTAGTAGTATGCACCGATCACCGACATGATCACGGCGAGCACGGCGAGCCAGGTATGCCCCGCGCTGACCACCGCTTCGAGCACGGCGAACTTGGCGAAAAAGCCGAGGAAAAAGGGGATGCCGGCCATGGAGAACATGACGAGCATCATCATCGCCGCGAACCAGGGACTACGGCGGTTGAGCCCCTTGAAGTCGTCGATGTGCTCGGCCTCGAACCCGGTACGTGCGAGCAACAACACCATGCCGAAGCTCGCCAGGCTCATGAGTGCGTAGGACACGGCGTAGAAGAGCGCCGAGCTATAGGCATTGAAGACCTGTTGATGACCGCCATCGGTGACGCCGGCGAGCAAGCCAAGCAGCACGAACCCCATGTGGGAGATGCCCGAGTAGGCGAGCATGCGCTTGATGTTGCTCTGGGCGATCGCCGCGAGGTTGCCGAGCACGATAGAGGCCACCGCGAGCAGCATCAGCATGGGTTGCCAGGTCTCGGCCAGACCGAAAAAACCACCAACGAGCAATCGCACCGCCAGGGCAAAGGCTGCCAGCTTGGGCGCCGACGAGATGAGCAGCGTCACCGGCGTCGGAGCACCGTGATAGACGTCGGCCACCCACATGTGGAAGGGCACCACGCCGAACTTGAAGGCGATGCCGGCCACGAGGAAGGCGAGACCGAACTTGAACACCAGCTCATCGCCTGCCCCCAGGGACACCGCCTGGCCCACCACGCCCAGATCGAGCGAGCCAGTGGCGCCATAGATCATCGACATACCGTAGAGGAGCAGTCCCGAGGAGATCGCCCCCAGAACGAAATACTTGATCGCCGCCTCGGAACGCAAACCATTGTCCCGGTCGAAAGCAACCAGAGCGTAGAGCGCCAGCGTCATCATCTCCAGGCCGAGATAGAGGACGAGCAGGTTGTTGGCCGACACCAGGATCATCGCTCCCAGCATCGACAGCAGCATCAACACATAATACTCCGCTTTCTCCAGCCGCCGTTCGATGAGGTAGAGCCGTCCGTAGAGAAGCGAGGCGAACACCGACAGGTAGATGAAGAGCTTGAGCACCTGGCCGAGCCAGTCCGAAACGTACATCGTGCCGAAGGTGTAGCGCACCGTCGGGTCGTCGACCGAAAAGACCGTGATGAAGGCAGCGCCGATGACGGTGAGCTGCGCCAGCGCATAGCCGAGCTCCCGGCTGATGCGGCGCAGGAAAGTCCCCGTCACCATGACGACGAGCGCCATCACCGCCACGAAGATCTCGGCAGCTGCCAAGGAGAAGTCCGGTCGTTCGAATTCCATGTTCTATCCCGTCCCAGCGTAGAGGGCTTGACTCAGTGCAGTTTGCCGGCGGCCACGTGCCGCAGCAGTTCATCGACGGAGGCGTGCATCACGTCCAAGAGCGGCGCCGGATACACCCCCAGCAGCAACACGAAGAACGCGAGCACCGCCAGCATCCAAAATTCGCGCGCCCCGATGTCGTCGAGCGCCGCGACGCGGTCATTGGCCACCGGACCGAAGACGACGCGCTTGTACATCCACAGCGAGTAGGCCGCGCCGAGGATGAGCGTGGTGGCGGCCACGAAGCCGATCCAGAAGTTGGTCTTCACCGCGGCGAGCGCCACCATGAATTCCCCGACGAAACCGCTGGTCGCCGGCAGACCCGAGTTGGCCATGGCGAAGAGCAGGAAGAAGGCCGCGAACTTGGGCATGACGTTCACCACCCCGCCGTAGTCGGCGATGCGCCGAGAGTGCATCCGATCGTAGAGGACGCCGATGCACAGGAACATCGCCCCCGATACGAACCCATGCGAGATCATCTGCACGATGGCTCCTTCCACCCCAAGCCGGTTGAACAGGAAAAAGCCCAAGGTGACGAATCCCATGTGCGCGATGGAGGAGTAGGCCACGAGTTTCTTCATGTCCTCCTGCACCAGGGCGACGAAGCCGATGTAGACCACAGCGATCAGGGACAGGGTCACCATCAGCCACTGGAAGCTCATGGAGGCATCCGGCGCGATCGGCAGGGAAAAGCGCAGGAAACCATAAGCCCCGAGTTTCAACGCGATCGCCGCCAGCACCACCGAGCCACCGGTGGGCGCTTCGACGTGCGCATCCGGCAACCAGGTGTGCACCGGCCACATCGGCACCTTGACGGCAAAGGCCACGAGGAACGCCAGGAAGAGCAGCTGCTGCGTGCGCAGATCGAGCGGCAGCCGGTGCCAGTCGAGGATCTCGAAACTGCCGTTGGAGGCGTAGAAGAGATAGAGCAACGCCACCAGCATCAGAAGCGAGCCGGCGAGCGTATAAAGGAAGAACTTGATCGCCGCGTAGACCCGGTTCGGTCCGCCCCAGATGCCGATGATGAGATACAGCGGAATGAGGGAAGCCTCGAAGAAGACGTAGAAGAGCACGGCATCCATCGCCGAGAAAATGCCGTTGATGATGCCGGACATGATGAGGAAGGCGGCCATGTACTGCGCCACCCGCTCCTGGATCACCTGCCAGCCGGCGATCACGACGATGAGCGTGATGAAGGAATTGAGCAGCACGAAAGGCATCGAGATGCCATCCACGCCGAGGTGATAGCGCACTGAATAGCGGGGAATCCAGTCGCGGATCTCGACGAACTGCAGCGCCGAAGTGCCCGCATCGAACTGGAACCACAAGGGAAGCGTCACCGCGAAGCCGAGCGCCGCCGCGAAGAGACTCGTCACCCGCGCCAAAGGCGCGTTGCGGTCGTTCCCTCCCACCGCCAGCACCAGCAGCCCCCCGAGGATCGGAATCCAGATCGCCAAACTCAATAAAGGAATTCCCGCCATATCGCTCTTCCGTGTGCGCGTCGTCTTGGTATCGTAAAAATCGGGACCTGATCCCGCCTCAATGTCCGCCGTAGATGAACCAGAGCAACACTACCATGCCGACGATCATCGCGAAGGCGTAGTGGTAGAGCCGCCCGGACTGCAAGGTGCGCGCCGCAGCAGCGATCTCACCCACCATGGAGGCCGAGCCATTGACCACGGCTCCGTCGATGATGGTGCGATCGCCGATCTGCCAGAGGAAACGCCCGAGCAACCGCGCCCCGCCGGCGAAGACCACCTCGTTGAATCGGTCGAAATAGTACTTGTTCTCCAGCAGCACGTAGATCGGGCGGAACGTGCGCGCGAAGAATTCCGGCACCTGTGGACGTACCAGGTAGCAGAACCAAGCGAACACGACTCCGGCGAGCGCGAGCCAGAACGGTGCCGTGGTGAAACCGTGCAAAGCCATCGCCAGAGGCCCGTGGAATTCCTCGGCGAGTTTCTCCATGGCCGGGTGTTTCTCGGCGAGCACCTGAATCGCGTCACCGAACCAACCGCCGTAGAGCATGGGCTCGATCGTGAAGTAGCCGATCACCACCGAGGGAATGGCCAAGAGCACCAGCGGCACCGTCACCACGGCAGGGGATTCATGCGGTTTCTCGCCCGGCGCCAGCCCATGATGCTCGTCGTGACCATGCGCCTCGTGCCCATGGTGCGCCTTCCCGAAACGCTCCTTGCCGTGGAAGACGAGGAAATACATGCGGAAGGTGTAGAACGCCGTGACGAAGACGCCGGCGAGCACGCAGAAATAGGCGTACCCCGCGCCGAAGACGTTCGCCTCGGCCACCGCCTCGATGATGGTGTCTTTGGAGTAGAACCCGGAGAAGAAGGGCGTGCCGATGAGCGCGAGCGAGCCGATGAGCGCCGTGATCCAGGTGATGGGCATGTACTTGCGCAAGCCCCCCATGTTCCGCATGTCCTGGTCGTGGTGCATGCCGATGATGACCGAACCGGCGGCGAGGAAGAGCAGCGCCTTGAAGAATGCGTGCGTCATGAGGTGGAACACCGCCGCCGAATAGGCCGACGCGCCCAGCGCCACCGTCATGTAACCGAGCTGCGACAGGGTCGAATAGGCCACCACGCGCTTGATGTCGTTCTGCACGATCCCGAGAAAACCCATGAAGAGCGCGGTCGTGGCGCCGATGATCAGCACGAAGGAGAGCGCGGTGTCGGAGAGCTCGAAGAGCGGCGACATACGCGCCACCATGAAGATACCGGCCGTGACCATGGTCGCGGCGTGGATGAGCGCCGAGATCGGCGTCGGACCTTCCATCGAATCCGGCAGCCACACGTGCAAGGGGACCTGGGCCGATTTGCCCATGGCGCCGACGAAGAGCGCGATACAGATGGCGGTCACGAGCGGCCAACCGGTGACCGTCTCGGTGAGCCCCGCCAGATGCTCGGCCTTGGCAAATACTTCGACATAATCGAGAGAACCCGCATAGGCCGCCACCAGACCGATACCCAAGAGGAAGCCGAAGTCGCCGACGCGATTGACCAAGAAGGCCTTGAGATTGGCGTAGATGGCACTAGGACGCGTGTACCAGAAACCGATCAACAAGTACGACACCAAGCCCACCGCTTCCCAGCCGAAGAAGAGCTGCAGGAAGTTGTTGGCCATCACCAACATCAGCATCGAGAAGGTAAAGAGCGAGATGTAGCTGAAAAAGCGCGTATAGCCCGGATCATCGGCCATGTAGCCGATGGTGTAGATATGCACCATCAGCGACACGAAAGTGACCACGAGCATCATCATCACCGTGAGCGGGTCGATGAGGAATCCCACCTGGAAGGAGAGCCCATCGCTCGTACCCCAGACATAGAGCGGCCCGTTGAACGTGTTACCCGCCTGCACGTCGAAATAGATCGCGATCGAGGCGAGGAAGGACACGAGCACACCGAGGATGGTGACCGTATGCGCCCCACGGCGCCCCACCCAGCGACCGAAGAGCCCCGCCACGATGGAACCCACCAGCGGCGCGAACGGGACCAGGAGATAGAGCGTTTTCATTTCGTTCATCGCGCTCATCGCAATCAACCCTTCAGTTGGTCGAGGTCATCGACGTGGATGGAGCGGCGGTTGCGGAACAGCACCACCAGGATCGCCAGCCCGATCGCGGCCTCGGCCGCCGCCACCGTCAGGATGAAGAAGACGAAGATCTGTCCATGGATGTCTCCCAGGTAGCGGGAAAAAGCCACGAAATTCGTATTCACCGCCAGCAGCATCAACTCGATGGCCATCAACAACACGATCAGGTTCTTGCGGTTGAGGAAAATTCCGACCACGCTGATCGCGAACAGGATGGCGCCGAACACCAGATAATGGGACAAAGTCAGCATAATGTCTCCCCGCTCACTCTTTTTCTGCGGGCATGGAGATCACCCGCAACCGATCGGCTGCTTTCACCTTCACCTGTTCGGCCGGATCGAGATAACGCACGTCCTTGCGCTTGCGCAGCGTCAGGCTCACCGCAGCCACCATCGCCACGAGCAGGATCATCGCCGCCAGCTCGAAGGGATAGGAATAGAGGGTGTAGAGCACTCGACCGATCGATTCGGTATTGCTCGCATCGGTTGGCAAGGCGGGTGGAGAGGAAGCCTGGCGGAAGACATCTCCCGTGAGCACGAGCAGCATCTCGACTACCAGCACCGCCGCCACCAACAAACCCAGCGGTAGGTTGGACCAGAATCCCTCGCGCAAACGATCGACGTTGATGTCGAGCATCATCACGACGAAGAGGAAGAGCACCATCACGGCGCCCACATAGACGAGCACCAAGGTGATGGCCAGGAATTCTGCCTCGAGCAAGAGCCAGATCGCCGCGGAAGAGAAGAAAACGAGCACCAGGCACAGGGCGGCATGCACCGGATTACGCACCAGAATCACCCCTAGGGCTGCGGCTACCGCGATCGCGCCAAAGAGATAAAAAACGACGGTTTGGAATTCCATGGCCTGTCCTTTTCCCGGCTCAACGATACTTCGCGTCGGCCGCACGATCGGCAGCGATCTGCGCTTCGTACTTGTCGCCCACTGCCAGCAGCATCTGCTTGGTGTAATAGAGATCGCCGCGCTGCTCCCCGTGGTACTCGAACACCCGCGTCTCGACGATGGCATCCACGGGGCAGGCCTCCTCACAAAAGCCGCAGAAGATGCACTTGGTCAGGTCGATGTCGTAGCGCGTGGTACGGCGCGAGCCATCGGCACGCGGCTCGGCCTCGATGGTGATGGCCATGGCCGGACAGATCGCCTCGCACAGCTTACAGGCGATGCAGCGCTCTTCGCCGTTGGGATAGCGACGCAGCGCGTGCAACCCGCGAAAACGAGGACTCTGCGGCGTGCGCTCTTCGGGATATTGCACCGTGATCTTGCGGGCGAAAAAGTGCCGCCCGGTCACGGCGAGCCCTTTGAAGAGCTCTTTGAGGAACAAGGTTCCGATCAGGTTGTGCGCGCCCATCGTATTCTCCTCAGCGCCAGATCGACAGTGGCGAGAGCAGCCACACCGTCACCACGAACAGCCAGATCAAGGTGATCGGGACGAAGATCTTCCACCCCAGACGCATGATATGGTCATAACGGAACCGCGGGAAGGTGGCGCGGAACCACAGAAAGAGGAAGAGGAACACCGCCGCCTTGATGAGCAGCCAGTGCAGGCCGTCAGGCAGGAATCCCACCGGGGAAAGCCAGCCGCCGAAGAAGAAGATCGAGGTGAGGAAAGAAACCAGGATCATGTTGGCGTATTCGGCGAGGAAGAAGAGCGCGAACGCCATCCCCGAATACTCCACCATGTGCCCGGCCACGATCTCGGATTCACCCTCGACCACGTCGAAGGGTGCACGGTTGGTCTCGGCCACGCCCGAGATGAAATACACCACCGCGAGCGGCAAGAGCGGCAGCCAGTTCCAGGACAGGAACCCCAGGCCCATCTCGGCGAACCGACCCTGAGCCTGTGAATGCACGATATCGATGAAATTGAGGCTACCAGCCACGAGCAGCACCGAGATCAGGCCGAACCCCATCGCCACTTCGTAGGAAACCATCTGGGCCGAGGCACGCATCGCTCCGAGAAACGGATATTTGGAGTTCGAGGCCCAGCCTGCGATGATCACCCCGTAGACTTCCAACGACGTAACGGCCAAGACGAAGAGGACACCCGCGTTGAGGTTGGCGATCCACGTGTTCTCGCCGAAAGGAATCGCCACCCAGGCGAGCAGGGCCGGTGTGAGCGCCATGATCGGACCGATCACGTACAGCCCTTTGTTCGCCTGGGTCGGGAAAATCACTTCCTTGAAAAGGAGCTTCAAGGCGTCGGCGATCGGTTGCAACCACCCCTTGGGGCCGACACGGTTCGGACCGATGCGCACCTGCATGTAGCCGATGACTTTGCGCTCGGCAAAGGTCAGGTACGCCACCGCCAGCATCAAGGGGATGAGGAGGGCGATGATCTTCAATAGCACCCAAACCGCCGGCCAAGTCGGGCCGAACCACGTCGCGAGAGTTTGCCACGTCGCTTCCATCATGCACGCTCCACAGTCAGCACCGCCCATGGATGCCCTGCCCGGGCAAACGTCTCGTCACAGGCAAGCAACACGGCGCCCGGCGGCACCCCGACATCGAGTGCCGCCTCGGCCACACACCCCATTCCCACACCGATCCGATCCCCTTTGGCCACGTTCAGCGCCCGAGCCGTATCCGGATGCAGACGCGCCATGCGCAGACGGCGCGCTTCCGCCGTCTGCTGCAACGGCGGGGAACGGCGCACGATCGGATCGCGCGCGTAAGGATGCACGAGCGGGATACGCTCCACACCTTCGCCGGAAGGCCACGTTGCCGCACAGAAACCGGAGACCCCCGTGCGCGCGAGACGCGTCTGCCAGCCCGAGGGAAGGGCCTCGGCCTTCACTTCCTCCGAGCTCTGCTGGGCGAACCCTTGGAGCTCGAGCATCGCACCGAGCGCGCGCAGCACTTTCCACCCCGGGCGGGTCTCCCCTTTGGGGCGCACCACGGCGGTGAAGGACTGCGCCATGCCTGCGAGATTGACGAAGGTGCCGGACGTCTCGGTGAAGGGCGCCACCGGCAGCAGCACGTCGGCACGGGCACGTAACGCCTCTCCGGCATAGGACGTGAGGGCCACCACCGTGCGGGCACGCTCGAAAGCCGCCTGGGCTGCCATCTCGTCGGCAAAGTCTTCCGGCTCCAGGTGCAGCAACAGGTAGGCCGAGCGCGGCTGCGCGAGCGAAGCGAGTGCCGTCTCGGCGCCGATCGCCCCCACCAGCTGCGCCCCGACGGCATTCGCCCCGGCCGGCAACCAGCCGAGCGTCGCGCCGGAAATCTGGGCCAATTCCGTGGCAAGGGACTCGATCGCTGCCGCATCCGGATGCGCCAGGGCGAGCGCCCCGAGCCAGATCGCTCGCCGCTCACCCGAGAGCAGCTGCCGAGCGATCGCCCGTTCCGCTTCATTGGGCGCAGCAGCCTCTCCGGCTGCGCTCGGCACCGCCACACCTTTCGCTTCGGCCGCGGCACGCACCACGGCAGCAAGGCGGGCGACGAATTCACTGGGTTTGGCCACGAGCCGCGGCGCGACCGGCAGGCGCCAGTCGTCGGCGACGAAATCGAGCGCAGCCACCTTGAGCCCGCGTTTGGCCGCCTGGCGCACGCGGTGCGCGAGGAGCGGCAGTTCCTGGCGCAAGGCGGAACCGATCACGAAGAGGCGATCGAGCGCCGCGACGTCGGCATACTCCATGCCGAGCCAGGCGACAGCGCCGCGGGCGGCATCGGCTCTGGCATCCAGCCGATCGGGACGTGCATCGACCAGCCCCACCCCCAGAGCCTCACCGAGGCGCTTGAGCAGATGGAGCTCCTCGACGGTGGCCATGGGGTGTGCAAGGAAGGCCACCTGCCGTGCCCCCTCCTCGTCGATGACGCTCTTGAGGCGATTGACCGCCACTTCGAGCGCCGTCGCCCAATCGACTTCCACCCATTGGCCGTCGCGTTTGACGAGCGGGCTCGTGAGCCGATCGGAAGCCTCGAGCCCGGGATAGGCGAAACGGTCGCGGTCGGAGAGCCAGCATTCGTTGATCGCTTCGGTATCGAGCGGCAACACCCGCTTGACCACGTCGTGGCGCGACTGCACGATCAGGTTGGAACCGAAACCGTCGTGCGGGCTCACCGAGCGGCGACGGGTGAGTTCCCAGGTACGCGCCCGGTAGAGGAAGGGCTTGGACGTGAGCGCCCCGACCGGGCAGAGGTCGATGATGTTGCCCGAGAGCTCGGAGTCGATCGTGCGCCCGAGGAAGGGCATGATCTCGGCCCGCTCGCCGCGGAACGCCTGCCCCATTTCCTGGTAGCCACCGATCTCGTCGAGGAAACGTACGCAGCGGGTACAGTTGATGCAGCGCGTCATGAACGTCTGCACCAGGGGCCCGAGGTCTTTTTCGTGCACCACGCGCTTTTCTTCGTCGTAGCGCGAGGCGCTCTGACCATAGCCGACGGCCAGATCCTGCAGCTGACACTCCCCCCCCTGGTCGCAGATCGGGCAGTCGAGAGGGTGATTGATGAGGAGAAACTCCATCACCCCTTTCTGCGCCTTCACCGCCGCCGGCGAGTGCGTATACACCTTCATGCCGTTGGTGGCAGGCGTGGCGCAAGCCGGCAGCGGCTTGGGTGCCTTTTCCACTTGAACCAGGCACATGCGGCAGTTGGCGGCGATCGACAGTTTCTTGTGATAGCAGAAGTGCGGGATGTAGATCCCCAGCTTCTTTGCCGCATCCATCACGGTGCTGCCGTCGTCGACCTGGACCGGCTTCCCGTCGATTTCGAGTTCTAGCATGACGGCCCCACGTAGATTTCACTTCCCGCCCGCTGCACTTCGGGCGGCACCAGACACTGCTTGTGCTCGATGTGATGCTCGAATTCGCTGCGGAAGTGCTTGATGAAGCTCTGCACCGGCATCGAAGCGGCATCCCCCAGGGCACAGATGGTACGCCCCATGATGTTGCCGGTGACCGACTCGAGCAGCGCGAGATCTTCGGGCCGCCCCTGCCCGTGCTCGATGCGATGCACGACGCGGTAGAGCCAACCGGTGCCCTCACGACAAGGGGTGCATTGCCCGCAGGATTCTTCGAAATAGAAGTAGGAGAGGCGCTCCAGGGCCTTGACCATGCAGGTGGTCTCGTCCATCACGATCACCGCGCCCGAACCGAGCATGGAACCGGCCTTGGAAATGGAATCGTAATCCATCGTGCACTGCATCATGATCTCGGCAGGCAACACCGGGGCCGAAGACCCCCCTGGAATCACCGCCTTGAGCTTGCGACCACCGCGCACGCCGCCGGCCATCTCCAGCAGTTCGGCGAACGGCGTCCCCAGAGGCACCTCGTAGTTACCGGGACGATTGACGTGGCCGGACACCGAGAAGATCTTCGTGCCGCCGTTGTTGGGCTTGCCCAGCTTGAGAAAAGCCTCGCCGCCCATCTGCAGGATGAAGGGGACGGAGGCGAAGGTCTCGGTGTTGTTGATCGTGGTGGGCTTGCCGTAGAGGCCGAAGCTCGCCGGAAAAGGCGGCTTGAAGCGCGGCTGCCCTTTCTTGCCTTCGATCGATTCGAGCAGCGCCGTCTCCTCGCCGCAGATGTAGGCGCCGTAGCCGTGATGGGCGTAGAGATCGAAGGAGAAATCGCTGCCGAGGATGTTCTCGCCGAGGTAGCCGGCGGCGCGGGCTTCTTCGAGCGCTTCTTCGAAGCGCAAATAGACTTCGAAGATTTCGCCGTGGATGTAGTTGTACCCGCGTCGGCACCCCATGGCGTAACCCGCGATGATCATGCCCTCGATGACGGCGTGCGGGTTGTAGCGCAGGATGTCGCGATCTTTGAAAGTACCCGGCTCGCCCTCGTCGGAGTTACAGACGACGTACTTCTCGCCGGGGAACTGCCGTGGCATGAAGCTCCATTTCAGCCCGGTGGGAAAGCCGGCGCCGCCA
Source organism: Tepidiphilus sp. J10 (assembly GCF_006980785.1). Lineage (NCBI taxonomy): Bacteria > Pseudomonadati > Pseudomonadota > Hydrogenophilia > Hydrogenophilales > Hydrogenophilaceae > Tepidiphilus > Tepidiphilus sp. J10. The sequence continues at coordinate 51,844 of NZ_SBHP01000006.1, read as the reverse complement.
CGACCGCGCAAACCGGAAGCCTTGACTTCCTGGATCACCTGCTCCGGCGGCACTTTGTCCGTGAGGAGACGGCGCAGGGCCGAATAGCCGCCGCGCGCCTCGTAATCTTTGAGCCGCCACGTGCGGTCGCCGTCGAGTCCCTTGAGGATCAGTCCTTGCGCGCTCATTTGGCCCTCAGCTGCTCGATGAGCTGGTCGATTTTTTCCTTCGTCATCCAGCTGCACATGTGGTGGTTGTTGACGAGCATCACGGGTGCGTCACCGCAGGCCCCCATGCACTCCCCTTCCTTGAGCGTGAAGAGGCCGTCGGGCGTGGTCTCGCCGAAATCGATGCCGAGTTTTTCCTTGAGATATTCGGCGGCATGGACCCCGCCCGAGAGCGCGCACGGCAGGTTGGTGCACACGGTGATCTTGTGCTTGCCCACCGGCTCGAGATCGTACATGTTGTAGAAGCTGGCCACTTCATAGGCGGCCACCGGCGGGATCGCGAGATAGCCGGCGACGAATTCGATCGTCTCCGGGGCGAGCCACCCCTTCTCCTCCTGCGCGATGCGCAGCGCCGCCATCACCGCCGAGCGTTTCTGGCCTTCGGGGTATTTGGCGATTTCACGATCGATTTTTGCGAGCGAGTCTTGACTCAGCATGGTCGTGCGTTCTCCCCGTCTCAGCGGTCGATCTCGCCGAAGACGATGTCCATGGTCCCGATGATCGCCACCACGTCGGCGACGAGATGCCCCCGCGCCATGCGATCCATCGCCGAGAGATGCGCGAAGCCCGGCGCGCGCAGCTTGACACGGTAAGGTTTGTTGGCGCCGTCGGAGACGGCATAGACGCCGAATTCGCCTTTGGGATGCTCGACCGCCGCATAGACTTCACCCGGCGGTACGTGAATCCCCTCGGTCATCAGCTTGAAGTGATGGATGAGTTCCTCCATCCCTTCTTTCATCCTGGCTCGTGGTGGCGGCGCGACCTTGTGGTTGTCGGTGATCACCGGACCGGGGTTCTTGCGCAGCCAGTCGATGCACTGCTTGATGATGCGGTTCGACTGGCGCATCTCTTCCATGCGCACCAAGTAGCGATCGTAGCAGTCGCCATTGGTGCCCACGGGGATGTCGAATTCGAGCTGGTCGTAGACCTCGTAGGGCTGCTTCTTGCGCAGATCCCAAGCCACACCGGAGCCACGCAACATAGGGCCGGTGAAGCCCCAGGCGAGCGCCTGCTCGGGCGAGACCACGCCGATCCCAACGGTGCGCTGCTTCCAGATGCGGTTGTCGGTGAGCAGCTCATGGTAATCGTCGAGGTATTTGGGAAAACGCTCGGTGAAATCTTCCAGGAAATCGAGCAGCGACCCTTCGCGGTTGCGGTTGAGCTCGCGTACGCGCTTCTCGTCCTTGACTTTGCTCACCTGATACTTCGGCATCTGATCGGGCAGGTCGCGATAGACGCCGCCCGGTCGGTAATAGGCAGCATGAATGCGCGCACCGGAGACCGCTTCGTACGCATCCATGAGATCCTCACGCTCACGGAAAGTGTAGAGCACCATGGTCATGGCGCCGATGTCGAGCGCGTGCGTGCCAATGTTGAGCAGGTGATTGAGGATGCGCGTGATCTCGTCGAACATCACCCGGATGTACTGGGCGCGGATTGGCACCTCGATACCCAGCAGCCGCTCGATGGCCATGCAGTATGCATGCTCATTGCACATCATCGAGACGTAGTCGAGCCGATCCATGTAGGGGACCGATTGCACCCAAGTGCGTGTCTCGGCGAGCTTTTCCGTACCACGGTGCAGCAGCCCGATGTGCGGATCGGCACGAGCGACGACTTCCCCGTCGAGCTCGAGGATGAGCCGCAGCACGCCATGCGCGGAAGGGTGCTGCGGGCCGAAGTTGATGGTGTAGTTGCGAATCTCAGCCATGGTCGACGTCCCCGTAATGGGCTTCACGCACGATGCGTGGCGCATTGACGCGCGGCTCGATCGTGACGGGTTGGTAGATCACGCGGCGTAGATGGGGATCGTAGCGCATTTCGACGTGGCCGCTCACCGGGAAGTCTTTACGCAGCGGATGACCCACGAAGCCATAATCCGTGAGGATGCGCCGCAGATCGGGATGTCCATCGAAGAGAATGCCGAAGAGGTCGAAGGCCTCGCGCTCATACCAGTCGACACTGGGCCAGACCTCGATCACGGACGGAATCAGAGGAAACTCGTCGTCTTCGGCGAAGACCTTGACGCGCAGACGCACGTTGTGCTGCAAGGAGAGCAAATGAACGGCCACGGCGTAGCGATGACCAGGCCACGGGCGATTACCATAGGTGGAATAATCCAGCCCCGAGAGGTCGATGAGCTGCTCGAAAGCCAGCTCGGGATGATCCCGCAGCAACTGGGCCACGAGGGGATAGTCGACAACGCTCACGCGCAAGGTCACCTCGCCGCGGTCGAGGAGCACCTCGAGCGCTTTGTCGCCGAGCACCTCCTGTAGCGTTTGCGCCAAACGTTCGATGCGACTCATGCTGGGTCTCCGGGGCTCAACGCGCGATGGTCGATGTGCGCTTGATCTTGTTCTGCAGCTGGATGATGCCGTAGAGCAGGGCCTCGGCGGTAGGCGGACAACCCGGCACGTAGATATCGACGGGAACGATGCGGTCACAGCCGCGCACCACCGAGTACGAATAATGGTAGTAGCCCCCGCCGTTGGCGCAGGAACCCATGGAGATCACCCAGCGCGGCTCGGGCATTTGATCGTACACCTTACGCAGTGCCGGGGCCATCTTGTTGCACAGCGTGCCGGCGACGATCATCACGTCGGACTGGCGCGGGCTGGGACGGAAGACGACGCCGAAGCGGTCGAGATCGTAGCGCGAGCAGCCGGCGTGGATCATCTCGACGGCGCAGCAGGCCAGACCAAACGTCATGGGCCACAGCGAACCGGTGCGGGTCCAGTTGAGGACCGTGTCGAGCGAAGTGGTGAGAAACCCCTCGCGCATGACGCCTTCGATGCTCATCGTTTCACTCCCAGTCGAGTGCGCCGTTCTTCCACTCGACGATGTAGCCGATCACCAGCACCGCAAGGAAAACCATGACGGTGCCAAACACATAGAACGCGTGTGCCCCCTCGGCGATCATGTCTTTGAAGACCACCGCCCAAGGGAAGAGGAAAGCGATTTCCAGGTCGAACAGGATGAAGAGGATCGCGATGAGGTAATAGCGCACGTCGAAGCGGATGCGCGCATCCTCGAACGGCTCGAAACCGCACTCGTAAGGCGAAAGTTTTTCCGGATCAGGACGACTCGGTCCGAGCAAACGCCCGAGAAGGAGAGGCGCCATGCTAAAGAGCAGCGCAACGACGAGAAACACGAATACCGGGAAATAATTCTCGACCATGATCACCTCTCGGCTGCCCAATCCGCCCGGAACACTGGTCCATCATAGCGCAAAAAATCTCGCGATTCAGGACTCGGACGAACAAGAACCTGGTGCCGTCGTAGTTATTTATTTATCATAGATTCGACGAAAAAAAAGCAGCGATTTTTCAGCTGCTTTCTGGTGCCGACGGTGAGACTCGAACTCACACGGCTTGCGCCACCACCCCCTCAAGATGGCGTGTCTACCAATTCCACCACGTCGGCTTGCGTAATTCGTAAATTATAACGCAAAGAGACGATTTTTTGCAAGCGGCTCTTCTTTATTGTGGCACGGCCGGTGCTTGAGAACCGGGCACGGGAGCACTCGGTTGCGGCAGCGCTTCGACCGGCGCCGCCTCCATGACGCTGCCGCTGCCTTGCTCGAGGCGCTGACTGGCCAAATACGTCAAAGCCAAGCTCGTCAAGAAAAACAGCGTTGCGAGCACCGCGGTGGTACGGCTGAGGAAATTCGCCCCGCCGCTCGCCCCGAAGAGACTGGCCGAAGAGCCGCCTCCGAAGGCAGCCCCTGCGTCGGCCCCTTTCCCCCGCTGGAGCAGCACCAAAGCGATCAAGGCGACCGCAATCAAGACATGGACCGTCAATATGACCGAAAACCAGACTCCCGACATTCTCTTCTCCTAACTTCCTTGCACCGCACGCGCGGCCGCCGCTGCGATGGCAGCGAATTCTCCGACGACACGGGAGGCCGCACCGACGAGCACGCCGTCGCACCCCGGAACGGCGAAAATACTCTGAGCATTGTCCGCCTTGACGCTGCCGCCATAGAGAAGCACGAGATCGCGCTGCGGCACACCCAACGCCACCAGCTGCCGGCGCAAAAACGCATGCGCCTCGGCGATGTCCCGTGGCTCAGCACTGCGCCCGGTGCCGATCGCCCAGACCGGTTCGTACGCAAACCAGGCGCGGGCGCATTTATCGACTCCGAGCCGAGTGACGAGCGCCCTCACCTGCCCCTCGAGCATCTCGCGCCAAGCGCCAGACTCACGTTCGGCGAGCGTCTCGCCGACGCAGACGACGGGCCGGACGTTGGCTGCCAACAAACGATCGATTTTACCAGCAATCAGCTCATCCGTCTCACCGAAATACTGACGCCGTTCCGAATGCCCGACGAGGGCATACCGGCAGCCGAATTCGGCGAGCATTCCTGCGTGGACCTCGCCCGTGTAGGCGCCGGCACCAAACGGACTGACGTTCTGCGCCCCCCAGCCGATCTCCGTGCCTTCCAGTATCGCTTTCGCCTGGGGCAGATACGGATAAGGGACGCATACACCGAGTTCCACGCCGGCAGCAGGAGCATGCTGGGCGAGCGCAGTGAGCAGCACGACGTTACTGGCCGTATCACCGACCGACTTCCAGTTGCCGAGTACGATTTTCTTCATGGATTACCCCCCGAGTGCATCGATGCGCTTTCCGTGGCGAGCGACGACTCGATCGCCGCTGCAAGCGCATCGGCCCAACGCTGTACGAGCGAGGCATCGCGCCCTTCCACCATGACGCGCAACAACGGCTCGGTTCCCGAGGGGCGCAACAGGATGCGCCCTTGCGCGGCCAGGTCGGCCTCGGCGGCGCGGCAAGCGGCGAGCACCCCGGGATGGTCCTTCCAGTCATAGCCGCGCGGTACAGAGACATTGCGCAGCACCTGGGGGTAGCGCACGAGGTCGGCGCAGGCTTGCGCCAGGGTCTCCCCGCGGCGGCGCAAAGCGGCCAAGACCTGCAAGGCGCTGATGATACCGTCGCCCGTGGTATGTACGCCGAGGCACAGCAAATGCCCAGAACTCTCGCCGCCGTACTCCCACCCGCGCTCGCGCAGCGCCTCCGCGACGTAGCGATCGCCTACCTTGGTGCGCTCGAATCGCACCCCGAGCCTGTGCACGGCGTGCTCCAGCCCCAGGTTCGACATCAGCGTACCGACCACTCCGCCGAGGCGCTGCCCTGCCAGCACACGATCGCGCACGATCACGTAGAGGAGCGCATCGCCATCGTAGAGGCGCGCTTCGGCGTCGGCCATGATCACCCGATCGCCATCGCCGTCGAAGGCGATGCCCAAGTCGGCACGGTGCGCTCGTACCATGGCCTGCAGGTATTCGGGATGCGTCGCCCCGACGCCCTCGTTGATGTTGAATCCGTTGGGCTGGTTGGCGAGTGCCACCACCTCCGCGCCGAGTTCGTGAAACACCGCCGGCGCGACCTGATAGGCTGCGCCGTGGGCGCAATCCAGTACCAGACGCAGCCCATCGAGCGACATCGAAGCGGGGAAAGTACTCTTGCAGAATTCGATGTAGCGCCCCGCGGCATCGTCCAAGCGCCTGGCACGTCCCAGCTCGTGCGCTTCGCGGCAAACGAAAGGCGATTCGACCGTCGCTTCGATCTCGGCCTCCAATTCATCGGACAGTTTCTCGCCATTCGGGCCGAAAAACTTGATGCCGTTGTCGGGATAGGGATTGTGCGAGGCACTCACCACGATTCCTGCCTCCAAGCGCAAGGCGCGGGTGAGATAAGCCACCCCAGGCGTGGGCAAGGGGCCACACAGCACCACGTCGACGCCGGCCGCCGACAAACCGGCCTCGAGCGCCGACTCGATCATGTAGCCGGAGATGCGCGTATCCTTGCCGATGAGTACCGCCGCCCGCTTGGCGCCACCGTGCGCGTGACGCGCGAGCACCCGCCCGGCGGCATGCCCGAGCTTGAGGACGAACTCCGGCGACATCAGCGGCTCGCCGACGCGCGCGCGAATCCCGTCGGTACCGAAATAACGACCCATTCTTAGACCCTATGCTGCGCAGGGTGCGAATTGTCGCACGAAATCAGGGGAAAAGGCTCAGACCGTCGTTGCGTCGCCAGAAGAGGGGCCGAGTGCGCGCAGGATTTCGCGGGCATCGACCGTGGCGGCCACGTCGTGTACGCGCACGATGGCAGCGCCATGAACCCAGGCGAGCACGGCGGCCGTGAGGCTGCCGGCGAGCCGCTCGCCCACGGGCCGGCCCGTGATCTGGCCGATCATGGTTTTGCGCGACACCCCCACCAGGAGCGGCTGGCGTGCCGCCAAGCGCGGCAGGGCGCGAAAGAGCGCCGCGTTGTGCTCCAGCGTCTTGCCAAAACCAAACCCCGGGTCCCAAAGGATGCGTTCGCGCGCCACGCCCGCCGCCTGCAGCGCCGCGGTTCGTTCTTCGAGGAATTCCTCGACCTCGGCGAGCACGTCCGTATAGACGGGAGAGTGCTGCATGGTGCGCGGCTCGCCTTTCATGTGCATGACGCACAAGGCGCAGTCGCTGGCGGCCACCGCCTCGATGGCGCCGGGCAGGCGGAATCCGGCCACGTCGTTGATGAGATCGGCCCCCACGCGCAGCACCTCGCGCATCACTTCGGGTTTCATGGTGTCGACCGACAGCGGCACCGGCGCCCCTTTCAGGGCTTCCAGCACCGGCAGCAAGCGCTCGAGCTCCTGCTCGGCCGGCACGGGTTCGGCCCCGGGGCGCGTCGATTCCGCGCCGAAATCGAGCAGATCGACCCCAGCCGCGATGAAGGCGTCAGCCTGGCGCAGCGCCCGATCGCGCTGCGCGCCGAGCCCGTCGCCGGAGAAGGAATCCTCGGTGAGATTGACGATGCCCATCACTTTCGGCTCGGAGAGATCGAGCCGAAAGCGCCCCGCCTGCAGCCACCGCATCACACCACCGGTTCGGGCGAATCAGGCGCCGCTCCGGGCTTGGGCTCGCTCGCTGGACCAGACGCGCCACCGCGTGGAGAGGCGCCCATGTCACCCCGATCCTTGGGGGGACGAGGCGGGCGACCGGCCATGATGTCGTCGATCTGCTCGGCATCCAGCGTTTCATATTCCAGAAGGGCCTGGGCGAGCGCCTCGACCTTGTCGCGGTTCTCTTCGATGAGGCGCCGCGCAAGCGCATATTGCTCGTCGATGATGCGCCGGATCTCGGCGTCGACTTTCTGCATCGTGGCCTCGGAAACGTTGCGGTGGGTGGTCACCGAACGTCCCAGGAAGATCTCGCCTTCTTCCTCTCCATAGACCATCGGACCGAGCGCGTCGGACATGCCCCACTGCGTGACCATCTTGCGGGCGATGTCGGTGGCGCGCTGGAAGTCGTTGGAGGCTCCGGTGGTCATCTGGTGCATGAAGATTTCTTCGCAGATACGCCCGCCGAAGAGCACGGCGATCATCTGCAGCAAACGCTCCTTGTCCTGGCTGTAGCGATCCCCCTCGGGCAGCTGCATGGTCACGCCCAGAGCGCGGCCGCGCGGGATGATGGTGACCTTGTGCACCGGGTCGGTCTTGTCGAGGAGCTTGGCCACCACGGCGTGCCCGGCTTCGTGATAGGCCGTGTTGCGCCGTTCTTCCTCGGACATGATGAGCGAGCGCCGTTCGGCCCCCATCATGATTTTGTCCTTGGCTCGCTCGAAGTCGTCCATGTCGACGAGGCGTTTGTTGCTGCGCGCGGCAAAGAGCGCCGCCTCATTGACCAAGTTGGCGAGATCCGCACCCGAAAATCCCGGCGTGCCACGAGCGAGGATGGAGGGGTCTACATCGGGTGCGATCGGAACTTTGCGCATGTGCACCTTGAGGATCTGCTCGCGGCCACGTACGTCGGGCAACGACACCACCACCTGCCGGTCGAAGCGCCCCGGGCGTAGCAGCGCGGGATCGAGCACGTCGGGACGGTTGGTGGCGGCGATCACGATGATGCCGCTCGCACCCTCGAACCCGTCCATTTCGACGAGCAGCTGGTTGAGCGTCTGCTCGCGCTCGTCGTTGCCCCCGCCGAGCCCAGCACCGCGCTGGCGGCCCACGGCGTCGATCTCGTCGATGAAGATGATGCAGGGGGCGTGTTTTTTCGCCTGTTCGAACATGTCGCGCACCCGCGCCGCCCCCACGCCGACGAACATCTCGACGAAATCCGAACCGGAGATGCTGAAGAAGGGCACCTTGGCCTCGCCGGCGATCGCTTTGGCGAGCAGCGTCTTGCCCGTACCCGGAGGGCCCACCATCAGCACGCCCTTGGGAATGCGCCCGCCGAGTTTCTGGAACTTGGTGGGATCGCGCAGGAAATCGACGAGCTCCTGCACCTCTTCCTTGGCTTCGTCACAACCGGCAACGTCGGCGAACGTCACCGTGTTGCTCGACTCGTCGAGCAAGCGCGCCCGCGACTTACCGAAGGAGAACGCCCCACCCTTGCCGCCGCCCTGCATCTGGCGCATGAAGAAAATCCACACCCCGATGAGCAGCAGCATGGGGAACCACGAAATGAGGATGTTGGTGAGCAGCGAAGGCCCTTCATCGGGTTTGGTCGCAGAGATGCGCACTCCCGCCTGCATCAGGTCGGACACCATCCATATGTCCTGAACCCCAGGGGTATAGACGGTTATCTGGCGTCCGTCCACGGTGAGTGCCTTGACGACGCGCCCATCGATGACGGCCTTGGTGATGCGACCGGACTTCGCCTCTTCCATGAATTGGGAATATTCCATGGTATTGGCGGAAACAGGGCGCTGATCGTTGAACTGGTTGAACACCGTCATCAACACCATGCCGATGACGATCCAGATCGCGAGATTTTTGACGACGTTGTTCAAGGGACGAACTCCTAGATGATGCTACCAGTGTTGCTTCAGAGCCCATTCTAGAGGCGTTTGTTCCGTGCGCCAAGAGGAAAGACGATCGAAAAAAACGATCGCGGCGACGTGACCAGGCAATCACGCGCCGCGATCGTCCCGGCGAGACGCTCAGCGCGGCCGCGGATCCCCTCCTTTCCCTTTACCCCAGCGCATGAATTCCCGATCGAACACGTCGCGCTGCGTATCGTCGAGCTGGAGGTAAAACTTTTGCACCGCCTCGCGCAGGCTGCGTACCGCTTCGAGATGGGCCGCCAAGCGCTCTTCGCGCTCCTGTAGCCTCCCCAAAGCCGTCACGGGGCGCTGGCTTTGCTCCCAGCGATAGGAGAAGAACTGCTCCCGGTGCGCACTCCAAACGGCGAGGAGTTCCTCCCAGGCGGCACGCTGCTCCGGGCGAAGATTCAGCAACCCCTCCAGGCGCTTTACTTCGGCGTCGTGGCGCTGCTGCATGCGTTCGCGCCATTGCTCCGGCGTCATCTGCGGGCGTACCGCCGGGCCGGCATCGGGCCCCATCGGAGCGCCCCCCCTGGGGGCTGGCGCCGGCTGCTGTGCGAATCCGGCCCCCGCGACCCCGATCAGTGCCAGAGCGACGAGGCCGTGCCGCCAGCGGCGAGTCAGACCGTTTTTCCTCATCCGAGCATCCATCATCGTTTTCTCCTCATTCATCATTGCGTTGCGTCCCTTGCGGACATGTTCATTAGAGCACGCAGCCGCCGTCCTCGCGCCTCATCAGCGTTTCGGCGTGTAACGTTTGTTATCGCCGACGATCGTATCTTTTTCCTTTGGAGTGAAGTGCGCCATAATGCACTCGATGTTACATACGAAGCCCCCAATGGAGTCGACCTCTCACCTCATCCTGGTCGATGACGACCATGAGTTTCGCCGCTTGCTCGGCGAAGATTTGCGACGACGCGGTTTTTCGGTCGAAGCGGTAGCCGACGCTGCGGCACTCGATGGGCTCTTGGCACAGCGCCTGCCCGATCTCATCGTGCTCGACTGGATGCTGCCCGGTGAAGACGGGCCCAGCGTGCTGCGCCGACTGCGGGCCAATCCACGCACCCGAGCAGTCCCCGTACTGATGCTCACCGCGCGCAACGACGAGTTCGACCGTGTCTTTGGGCTCGAGATCGGTGCCGACGACTATCTCACCAAGCCCTTTCTTCCCCGCGAGCTCGAGGCGCGCATCAAGGCGATCCTGCGACGCACGCGCAGCCCCGGCACCCAGCCATCGCTCGCACCCAGGCGCTGGCGCATCGGGCCGGTCGAATTCGACACCGTGGCACGAACCCTCACCCTACCGGATGGCACGGTCCAGCCGCTCACCGGGAGCGAGTTTGCCCTGCTGTCGCTCTTCGTACAGCACCCCAACGAAGTGCTCACCCGCGACTATCTCATGCGCGCCACGCGTGGGCGCGGCGCCGACGTGTTCGACCGTGCCATCGACATCGCCGTCAGCCGCCTGCGCGCCAAACTCGAGTCCGACCCTCAGGTACCGCGGGCCATCCGCTCGGTGCGCGGCCAAGGCTACGTGCTCGCCGCTCCGGTCGAATCGATCGAATGAGCCTGATTCCTCTGCTGTCTTTCGGCCGACGCTTGCGCACCCGACTCGCCTGGGTGGTCAGCGCCGCCGTCGTCGCCCTCTTTGCCCTGACGCTGGCCTTGCTCGCCTACCAAAGCCGGGCGAGCGCGGAAGTGCGTCTGCAACGCGACGCCGCCCAAGCACTGGCGCGCGCCGTTGCAGTCATGGAAGCTCTGCCCTGGAGCGAGCGGCCCATGGCCGCTCAATATTGGGAATTCGCCCCCTTGATCGTCGCTCCGGCCGCGCCTCCACCACGAGCTCGGCCACTCCCCCTGCCGCCGGTATGGCATGAAACGCTCGCCAATTTCTTTTCGCTGGAAGACCTCTCTTTCTGGGAAATCGAAACCGAGGCCGGATCCCGCCGCGGAGCCACCGTCATCCTCGAAGACGGCACTCCTTTGAGCGCTTTGCTCCCACCTCAACTCCATCGGCCGCAACCCAACCTGCCCTGGCGCATCGTCACCGCGCTCGCACTCGCCGGGATCGGGACCTGGCTCATCACGCTGTGGGCCTTGCGCCGGGTCACTTCCCCGCTGGAGCGGCTCATCGGCGCGCTCGAGACCTTTGCCACCCCTCAGGCGTCAGCCACTCCACTGCCCGAACACGGCCCCTACGAAGTCGTACTCACTGCCCGCACCCTCAACGCCCTACGGGAACGCATCGAGCAGCTGCTCGCCGCCCGCACCGCCCTGCTCGCCGGTATCGCACACGACCTGCGCACACCACTGGCGCGCATACGCCTGCGCGTGGAGGTTCTGCCCGAGGACGAGATCCGCAACGGGATCGAGCGCGATTTGGCGGACATGCAAAAGCTCATCGACCTCAGCCTCGACTATGCCCGAAGCCTCACCCCCCATCTCGAATACCAGGAGGTCGATCTCAACGAATTCGTTACCGATCTTGTCGCCCTCTACCGTGAAAGCGGCGTGGAGATCGAAACCATTCTGCCTGCTCCCCCCTTGTCGGCAACGGTCGACCCAGCAGCACTCGGGCGCATCCTCTCGAATCTGCTCGACAATGCCTCACGCTACGGCACTCGCGTGCGACTCACCTTGCGCCCCTCGGCGGAGCGAACCTACGAGTTCACCATCGAGGACGATGGCCCAGGCATCCCCCGCGAATCGAGACGCGCCGTACTAGAACCCTTCGCTCGGCTAGACCCTTCGCGCAATTACGACACCGGCGGCACGGGGCTGGGTCTAGCGATCGCCGTCAACCTTGCCCGCGCGATGAACGGCACGCTCGTGCTCGAGGATTCCGCACTGGGCGGTCTGTGCGCCCGTCTCGTGCTGCCGTGCGAGCCCGCGACGGGTTGCGGGGGCGGGCACGGATCGCTATAGTGAGCGTGTTCGTTCCCGAGGAACCGCACCGTGATCACCATCGAAGTCCGCGACGACCTCATCTCCGCCGCCGTGTTCGGCGAATTCACGCTCGAAGATTTCAAGGAATTCGAGGATGCGGTCGAATACCGCAACCGCTTCGGCGGTCCGGTGGACGTACTGCTCGACCTGCGCAACATGCTGGGGTTTACGATCGACGCTGCCTGGGAAGAATTCCGCTTCGCCCGGCAACATCCGAACGACTTCCGTCGCATCGCCATCGTCGCCGAAGACGACTGGCTTGCCGTGCTGACCTGGCTCGAAAGCCTCTTTCTCGAGGCCGAGATCAAGGTTTTCGACACGGAGGAAGAAGCCCTCGCCTGGCTCAAAGAGGGACGAGATGCACCAGGCCATCCATGACGGCGTCGGCCCCATCCTCTCTGTTCGCACGCTCGCCGAACACCTGGACGATCCTTCCTGGCGGGTGATCGACTGCCGGCACGACCTCAGCGATCCGACGCTCGGCCGCCGGGCCTGGGCGGAGGCCCACATCCCCGGGGCGATCTTCTGGCATCTGGACGAAGATCTCTCCGGTCCACGCACCGGCACGAATGGGCGCCATCCCCTTCCTGCGTATGGCGATTTCGTCCGTTTCGCGGGGGACTGCGGCCTCACGCCCGAGACTCGGATCATCGTCTACGACGACGACGGAGGAATGTTCGCGGCACGCGCGTGGTGGCTGCTGCGCTGGATCGGGCATCGGCGCGTCGCCGTGCTCGACGGGGGCTGGAACGCCTGGCGCAGCGACAATCTGCCGTTCGACCGCAGCGTGCGGCAAGCCGCGCCGTGTACCTACCCGGCCGCACCCGAGCCGTGCATGCCCACCGTCACCGCCGACGAACTCCTCGCCCAACTCGGAACGGGCCGGTTCCTCATCCTCGATGCCCGCAGTCCCGACCGCTATCGCGGCGAGAACGAGGCGCTCGACCCGGTCGCGGGCCACATTCCCGGCGCCGTCAACCGTTGCTACCGCCTCAACCTCGACGAGCACGGCCGCTTCCGCCCACCCGAGGCCCTGCGCGCCGAATTCGCGGCGCTCCTTGCCGGCCGCGATCCGTCGGAAGTGGTACATCAATGCGGCTCCGGCGTCACCGCCTGCCACAACCTGCTTGCAATGGAATGGGTGGGCTTGAACGGCTCGCGCCTCTATCCCGGCTCATGGAGCGAGTGGTGCGCCGATCCGCGCCGTCCGGTCGCCACCGGGCCCGAACCCTGAGAAACGACCCGAGCAGACTACTCCGGCACGTCGACGCGCACCACTTCCGGCAAGGACCGCCCCAGGAAGCGTTCGGCGATCGTCTGGAAACGCAGAGGGACGTCAGTCACGTAGAAACGATGCCGGAGAACGACGCCGACTCCGGCGCGCAGTCCCTCTTCTCGATCGAGCACCTGGGCGGCCTGCTCGGCCGTGGTCACGGCCGAATCGACGATACGCACCCGCGGCCCGGCGATCTCGGCGAGCACCGGCTTGAGCAAGGGATAATGGGTACAGCCGAGCACGAGGGTGTCCACCCCTTCGGCGAGCACCGGCTTGAGGTACTCCTCGGCGGTAAGCCGCGTCACCGGATGGTCGAGCCAGCCCTCCTCCACCAGCGGCACGAAGAGGGCACAGGCTCGTGAATGCACCCGCACGTCGCCGCGCAGCGCGTGAATGCGCAGCGCATAGGCATTGCTATTGATGGTGGTCGGGGTACCGATCACGCCCACCGTGGCGTTACGCGTGGCCGCCACCGCCGCCCGGGCGCCGGCCTCGATCACGTCGAGCACCGGCACGTTCGGCCCGGCGAGCGCACGCACCACTTCCTGCGCCACCGCCGCCATGGTGTTGCACGCCACGATCAGCATCTTCACGTCCTGCGCGAGCAGGAAACGGGTGAGCTGGGCCGCGTAACGCGCGATGGTGTCCGGCGACTTGATCCCGTAGGGCACGCGCGCCGTGTCGCCGAAGTAGACGATGGATTCGAACGGTAGCCGCTCCATGAGGGCGCGCACCACCGTCAAGCCGCCCACTCCGGAATCGAACACCCCGATGGGGCGCTCCGCCTTCGTCATCCTGTGCCATCCCTGCAAAAGCGCGAGTGTAGCACCGCCCCTCGAGACGCTCCATGCCGCGCGAGCGCCCAGGCGACGTGCTCGCGCACCAGGTGGGAGGGATGCTCTCGCCGCGCCGCGAGCGCCGCCACCACCTCCGGACTCGTGGGCGCGTTGCCCAGGGCCACGGCCAGGTTGCGCAGCCACCGTTCCCAGCCGATGCGCCGGATGGGGCTGCCGGCGAAGCGCTCCAGGAACTCGGCCTCGCTCCAGGCGAAGAGCGAAGTGAGCGCCGGCGCATCCAACCCATGGCGTGGCGCGAATTCCGGGAGATCGACGCGCCGCGCGAAGCGGTTCCACGGGCAGACGAGTTGGCAATCGTCGCAGCCATAGATGCGATTGCCGATCATCGGGCGCAGGGCTTCGGGAATCGGCCCTGGATGCTCGATGGTCAAATAGGAAATACATCGGCGTGCGTCCAGACGATAGGGCGCCACGATTGCCCGGGTCGGGCAGAGATCGAGGCAACGGGTGCAGCGCCCGCAGTGCGGCGCAACCGGTTCGTCCACCGGCAAGGGCCAATCGGTGAAGATCTCGCCGAGAAAGAAGAAGGACCCTTCCTCTCGGTTCAACAAGAGCGTGTGCTTGCCGCGCCAGCCGAGCCCCGCGCGCTCGGCAAGGGCCACTTCCATCACCGGCGCCGAATCGACGAAGACCCTCCCCCGGTGCGGCCCCAGCGTTTCCATGAACGCAAGGAGCTTTGCCAGGCGCGCGCGCACGACTTTGTGGTAATCCCGCCCCAGGGCATAGCGCGACACGTAACCAAGCCTCGGGTCGGCGAGCACGGTCCGTGCCGGCACCTCCTCCACAGGCCAATAGGGAAAGCGCAAGGAGATCACCCGGACCGTGCCCGGCACCAATTCTGCCGGACGCGCACGCAAAAGCCCATGCCGGCGCATATAATCCATCTCACCGTGGAAGCCAGCCTCCAACCAGGCGAGCAGGCTCGGTTCGCACCGAGACAAATCAGGCTCGGCCACCCGCATCGCCGAAAACCCCAAGGAGGCAGCCGCCTCGGCGATCGCGCGTTTGCGCGCCTGCCAATCGACCAAGTTCGTCATCTCCACAAACGCCCCATGTCCCTGCCTCGTGAAACTTCGGCCATCACCCTATCGCTCAGCGACGAGAATGCCATGGCAGCGCTCGCCGCACGTCTGGCCCCCTGCCTTGCCCCTGGCTGGGTCGTTCACCTCGTCGGCCCCCTGGGCGCGGGCAAGACCACCTTCGTGCGCGCGATTCTGCGTGCTCTGGGACACACCGGTCCCGTCAAGAGCCCCACCTACGGACTGGTTGAACTTTATCCTGTTTCTGGATTAAACTTGTATCACTTTGATTTTTATCGGTTCGCGACACCGGAAGAATTCTACGCCGCGGGGCTGGAGGAATACTTCGACGGCACGGGTGTTTGCCTCGTCGAATGGCCGGAAAAAGCTGCAGCACTCGCCCCCGGAGCCGATCTGACGATCACGATCGAACCACGACCAGACGGCAGCCGTGAAGTTCGGCTAACCGCCTCGACCCCGAGGGCTCGCCAATGTCTGAACCGCCTCGCCGCACCATGACGCCCATACCCGCAACGGTCCCTCGGCGCCGTTTCCTCGGACGGGCCGGCGCCCTCCTGGCCGCCTTCACCCTCACGCCCCATCTGGCCAGGGCACAAGGAACGACCTTCGTCGCCGTGCGCGCCTGGCCGGCCGAAGATTACACGAGGATCACCCTCGAAGCGAACCAGCCACTGCATTTCGAGTATCTTTTCGTTCCCGACCCCGACCGGCTCGTGATCGACCTGCCTGGCATGAACATCGACGAAGTGCTCAAGAGCCTACCAGACAAGATCGCGGCCGACGATCCCAACATTCATGGCGTGCGCATCGGTCAGTTCCGTCCCGACGTGGTGCGCGTGGTCATCGACCTCAAACGGCAGGCCGAACCGCAGATTTTCACCTTGGATCCGGTGGCTCAGTATCGCCACCGGCTGGTCATCGACGTCTATCCCAAAACGCCGCGCGACCCCATCGAGGCCCTGCTTGCCGAGCTCGACGGCAAGCGAGCGGCCACATCGCCCACGGCGGCATCCTCCGCGCTGAGCGCAACGCCCGATCTCACCGCTTCAGCCCCTCCCCCTGCCCAGACGAAAGGCGCCCCGACCACGGCTCGGGCCTCGGGCGGAGCCCCCTACGTGGTCGTGATCGATCCCGGTCACGGCGGCGAGGATCCGGGAGCGATCGGCCGCTTCGGCACCCGCGAAAAAGACGTGACCCTGGCCATCGCGCGCCGGCTCAAACGCATCATCGATGCCCAACCCAATCTACGTTGTGCCCTGACCCGTGACGGAGACTATTTCGTTCCCCTTGGCGAGCGCGTACGGCGAGCCCGTAGGGCCCAGGCCGACCTCTTCATTTCCATCCATGCCGACGCCGTGGCCTCCTCGGCACCGCGCGGCAGCTCCGTCTATGTGCTGAGCAATCGCGGCGCCTCGAGCACCACCGCACGTTGGCTCGCCAACAAAGAAAACCAGGCCGACCTCATCGGAGGCATCAATTTGGGGCAACAGAACGAGCACGTCGCCAAGACCTTGCTCGATCTCTCGCTCACGGCGACCATGCAGGATTCCGCCCAGCTCGGGCGCCACGTCCTTACCGCCCTCGGGCAAGTCAATACGTTGCACAAACGCGACATCGAATACGCCAACTTCGCCGTGTTGCGCAATCCGGACGTTCCTGCCATATTGGTCGAGACTGCCTTCATCAGCAACCCAGAGGAAGAGCGGCGACTGAAAGACCCAAAATACCAAGAGCAACTGGCGCAGGCGATCCTCAAGGGACTGCAACGCTACCTCGAGACCACGGCTCCGACCCCCCGCCTGCTGATCGCTGCACGCGAGGGAAGGGGCTGAAAAGACGGCGTTTCGCTGCACAGCCGATATAATCAAAGTTTTTTCCGGCACAGCGGCCATGCGCGTCATCCGAGGCAGCGGCGGACCTCATCCGCCCACCGTGCTGACGATCGGCAATTTCGATGGTGTCCATCGCGGACACCAGGTTCTGTTGCGCCTGGTGCGCGAGCGCGCCGACGAAGCCCGGATCCAGGCCGCCGCCCTCACCTTCGAGCCTCACCCGCGTGAATTCTTCGCCCCGCAATCCGCCCCGCCGCGGCTGAGCACCTTGCGCGAGAAGCTCCTCGCGCTCACCGACTCGGCGCTCGATCGCCTGCACGTGCTGCGATTCGACCTGCGCCTTGCCCGGCTCGGAGCCGCGGAATTCATCGAAACGCTGCTCGTGCGCGGTCTCAACGTCAAGCACCTCGTCATCGGCGACGATTTTCGTTTCGGCGCCCGACGCAGCGGAGGTCTCGCCGAACTGCTCGAAGCCGGCGAACGGTATGGTTTCACCGTCGAGCCGATCCCTGAAGTGCGCATCGATCAGTGGCGCGTCTCCAGCAGCCTCATCCGTACCCTGGTGACCGAGGGCAAGCTCGCCCAGGCCGCACGTCTGCTCGGGCGCCCGTACAGCATCGAGGGCCGAGTGATGCACGGCGAGAAACTCGGACGCACGCTCGGCTTTCCCACCGCCAACATCGCCTTGTCGCCGCGCCGGCTCGCTCCGCCGGGCGTCTATGTCTGCGCCGTGACGGGGCTTGCCGCCTCGCCGCTGCCCGCGGTGGCCAACATCGGCCTGCGCCCGACGGTGGGCGGACTCTTGCCGCGGCTCGAGGTCCACCTGCTCGACTGGCACGGCGAATGCTACGGCCGTCGCCTGTGCGTCGCCTTCTTCCACAAACTGCGCGAGGAACGCAAGTTCGCCGGCCTGGACGCCCTGCGAGCCCAGATCGCCGAAGACGTCGTCCATGCCCGCCAATGGCATCGACATCACGGCGCGACGTTCCCCCTGACCGAGGATCATCCATGACCGACTATCGTGCCACGCTCAACCTTCCCGATACGCCCTTCCCCATGCGCGCCAACCTCGCCAAACGCGAGCCGGGCTGGATCGCCCAATGGCAGCAGAAAAAGCTCTACCGCAAGATCCGCGAGGTCTGCCGCGGTCGGCCCAAATTCGTGCTGCACGACGGCCCGCCCTACGCCAACGGCGACATCCACATCGGCCACGCGGTCAACAAGATCCTCAAGGACATCATCGTACGCTCGAAGACGCTGGCCGGGTTCGATGCCCCCTACGTCCCGGGCTGGGACTGCCATGGCCTGCCGATCGAACATCAGATCGAAAAACTCTACGGCAAACACCTGCCGCCGGACGAGGCCCGCCGCCGCTGCCGCGAATACGCCGCCGAGCAGATCCAGCGCCAGATGAAAGATTTCATCCGCCTGGGCGTGCTGGGCGACTGGGACGATCCTTACCTCACGATGAACTTCGCCAACGAGGCGAACGAGATTCGGGCGCTGGGCAAAATCTACGAGCGCGGCTACCTCTACAAGGGGCTCAAACCCGTCAACTGGTGTTTCGACTGCGGCTCGGCCCTGGCAGAAGCCGAAATCGAATACGCCGAGCGCACCTCGCCGGCGATCGACGTCGGTTTCCCCCTCGAAGACCCCGCCGAACGCACGCGCCTCGCCCACGCCTTCGGCCTGAGCGAGCCGCCGCAAGGGCCGATCTACGCCGTGATCTGGACCACCACGCCGTGGACCATTCCCGCCAACCAGGCGATCAACGTGCACCCCGAGGTCGTCTATGAACTGGTGGCCACGCCCCGCGGCGCGCTCATCCTCGCCGCGGCGCTGCGCGAACAGGCACTCGCGCGCTACGGACTCGAGGGGCGCGTGCTGGGCGCAGCGCACGGCACGGCGCTCGACCGGCTGCGTTTCCGCCACCCTTTCTATGCCCGCGACAGCCTGGTGATCGCGGCCGATTACGTCGATACCTCCACCGGCACGGGTCTGGTGCATTCGGCGCCGGCCTACGGCGTCGACGACTTCCTCACCTGCCTCAAGGCGGGTATACGCCAAGAAGACATCCTCGTGCCCGTGCGCGGCGACGGGACTTACGATCCAGAGCTTCCCTTCTTCGGGGGGCTTTCGATCTGGGACGCGAACCCGAAGATCGTCGCCAAGCTCGAAGAAGTCGGATCACTCTTCGCCCACGCGCCGATCCGCCACAGCTACCCCCACTGCTGGCGCCACAAGAGCCCGACGATCTACCGCGCCACCGGCCAGTGGTTCATCGCCATGGACACGATCCCCGGTCGCACCCTGCCCGATGGCGAGACCCTGCGCGACAAAGCCTTGCGCGGGGTGGAAGCCACACGCTTCTATCCGGCCTGGGGCCAAGCGCGGCTGCACGCCATGATCGCCAATCGTCCCGACTGGTGCATCTCGCGCCAACGTAACTGGGGTGTGCCGATCGCCTTCTTCGTCGACAAGACCACGGGCGAGCCGCACCCGCGCACACCGCAGCTCATCGAGGAAGTCGCCCGGCGCGTCGAGCGCGAGGGGATCGACGCCTGGTTTCGGCTCGATCCCCGCGAACTGCTCGGCGAGGAAGCGGATCGCTACGAAAAAGTGCTCGACACGCTGGATGTGTGGTTCGACTCTGGCACCACCCACGTGCACGTGCTGCGCGGTTCGCATCCCGAGCTAGGGCATCCGGCCGACCTGTACCTCGAGGGGTCCGACCAGCACCGCGGCTGGTTCCATTCGTCGCTGCTCACCGGCTGTGCCATCGACGGGCATCCGCCCTACCGGGGGCTGCTCACGCACGGATTCGTCGTCGACGGCCAAGGGCTGAAGATGTCGAAATCGCGCGGCAACGTCGTCGCACCGCAGCAGGTAGCCGACACGCTCGGCGCCGAAATCCTGCGTCTGTGGGTCGCCGCCACGGATTATTCCGGCGAGCTCACCATCTCCAAGGAGATCCTCGACCGCGTCGTCGAGGTCTACCGGCGACTGCGCAACACGCTGCGCTTCATGCTCGCCAACGTGGCCGACTTCGAGTACGCGCGGGATGCGGTTCCGGTGGAAGACATGGTGGAGCTCGACCGCTACGCCCTGCTGCGGCTAGCGCGCCTGCAGGCGCAGGTCTGCGCCGACTACGAGCGTTTCGAATTCCACAAGGTGGTGCAGGCGCTGCAGAACTACGCCGCCGAGGAGCTGGGCGCCTTCTACCTCGACGTCCTCAAGGATCGCCTCTACACGACCCCGGCCGATGGGCTGCCGCGGCGGTCGGCACAGACGGCACTCCACCACATCTTGCACGCCTTCGTGCGCCTGATGGCGCCGGTGCTCGCTTTCACCGCCGAAGAGATCTGGACCTACCTCACCGGCAGCGACGACGACAGCGTGATGCTGCATACCTGGCACGAGATTCCGGAAGTCGCTGACGCCGAGACGATCGAACGTCGCTGGACGCTCGTGCTCGAGACGCGCGAGGCGGTCAACAAGGCGATCGAGGCGGTGCGCATGCAAGGCCGCGTCGGCCCCTCGCTGCAGGCCGAAGTCACGATCCGTGCCCACGGCGAACGCTACGCCGCGCTCGCGGCCTTGGGCGCAGAGCTCAAGTTCGCCCTCATCACCTCGGAAGCGCGTCTGGCGGAAGTCGACTCGCCCACAGACGAGGGAATCGAGGTCGAGCCGAGCCCACACGCCAAATGCGAGCGCTGCTGGCACTATGAAGCCGACGTGGGCAGCGACCCCGAGCACCCCACCCTGTGCGCGCGTTGCATCGACAACCTACACGGCGCGGGCGAGACGCGCCGCTGGGCATGAGCGCCTTCGCCCGCCTGCGGCCGACGCTCGCCATTGCCCTGGCGGTGATGGCGCTCGATCAGGGTAGCAAGCTCGCCCTCTCGCGTTGGCTCCCCGAGGGTGAGCGCCTGGTGCTCGCGCCTTTCCTGCAGCTCGTCTCGGTATACAATCCGGGAGCGGCCTTCAGCTTTCTCGCGCAAGCCGGAGGCTGGCAGCGCGGGTTCTTCCTCGTGCTCGCGCTCGCCGTGAGCGCATGGCTGCTTTGGCTCGCCGCGGCTAGAGAGGCAGGACGGATGGAGCGCCTCGCCTATGGTCTGATCGTCGGCGGGGCGCTCGGCAATGCCATCGACCGGCTGGTGCATGGCGCAGTCTACGATTTCCTGCTCTTTCACGCCGGCCGTTGGGCTTGGCCCGCCTTCAACCTCGCCGACAGCGCCATCACCGTCGGCGTGGCGTTGCTGCTGTGGCACCAATGGCGGCAAGGCAAACAGGCGCGTCACGCCAACGAACCACCAAATGAGACCCCGACATGACCGACACCGTCCGCCCCGACAGCCTCGTCACCCTCCACTACCGTTTTCTCCTCGAAGACGGCACCGCCGTGGTGAGCACCTTCGAGGCCACCCCTGCCACCTTACAACTTGGCACGGGGGAAGTGCTGCCGGCGCTCGAGCGCTGTTTGGTGGGACTGAGCGTGGGTGAGCATCGCGTCTTCACGCTGCCACCCGAAGAAGCCTTCGGCCCGCACCGCCCCGAGCTCGTCGAGCGAGTGGCGCGTGCCGATTTTCCACCGGAAGTCACCGAGGCCATGACGCTCATGGAGTTCGCCGCTCCCGACGGTTCGCGCTATACGGGTCTGGTACGGGAACTCACCGAGGAGTATGGCGTCGTGGACTTCAACCATCCCCTTGCCGGCAAGACCGTCCGGCTCGAAGTGCACATCATCGGCATCAGCTGACCCCACTATGGCTACTACTCCTCCCACCGTGATGCTCGCCAACCCCCGCGGCTTCTGCGCCGGGGTCGATCGTGCCATCGAGATCGTCGAGCGGGCACTCGAACGCTTCGGCGCCCCCATCTATGTACGCCACGAGATCGTGCACAACCGCCACGTGGTCGAAACCCTGCGCGCGCGCGGGGCCGTTTTCGTCGAAGAGCTCGACGAAGTCCCCGACGGGGCCGTCGTCGTCTTCAGCGCCCACGGCGTGGCTCAGACGATCCACGAGCGCGCCCGGGCGCGTGGCCTCACCGTGCTCGACGCCACTTGCCCCCTGGTCACCAAGGTGCACCACGAAGTGCAGCGGCTGCACCGCCAAGGCTACGACATCGTGATGATCGGACACCGCGGGCATCCCGAGGTCGAGGGAACGATGGGGCAAGTGCCCGATCGCATCCACCTCGTGGAGACCGAAGAAGAGGTTGACCGGCTCTCGCTCGATCCCGAACGCTGTGCCTACGTGACCCAGACGACACTCTCGGTCGATGACGCCCGGCGCATCATCGCACGGCTCACCGCACGCTATCCTCGCATTCTCGGCCCCAAGAAAGACGACATCTGCTACGCCACGCAAAACCGCCAGGATGCCGTCAAGCAGCTTGCCACCCAATGCGACCTCGTGCTGGTGATCGGCTCTCCCAACAGCTCCAACTCCAATCGCCTGCGGGAAGTGGCCGCGGCGCTGGGCATCCCGGCACGGCTCATCGAGGACGAAACGGCGCTCACGGCCGAGACGCTCGGCCAAGCACGGCGCATCGGCCTCACCGCCGGTGCCTCGGCCCCGGAAGAACTCGTACAGCGCGTCCTCGCCCGGCTACGCCAGCTGGGGGTCAGCGACATCGCCGAACTCCCGGGCGTGGCGGAAAACGTCCGTTTCACCCTTCCCAAAACCCTCACGGAGGCGACATGAACGAACCCGCCGCCGCACCCGAGAACCTCGACTTCGAAGCCGCGCTCACCGAACTCGAGCGCATCGTCCAGGCGCTCGAGACCGGCCGCCTACCGCTCGAGACGGCCCTACAACGCTATCAGCAAGGCGTGGCGCTGGTGCGTCGCTGCCGTCAGGTGCTCGACGAAGCCGAGCAGCGCCTGCTCGCCATCGAAAACGGCTCCCTCGTGTCCCTAGACCCTCCCGCCGAACGATGACGCTCTCCGTGCGCGAACCGTTCGAGCTCTGGTGCGAGCGCCGCCGGGCCCTCGTCGAACACTTCCTCGAGCAAATTCTCCCGCCGGCCGACACGGAACCCCGGCGCCTGCACGAAGCGATGCGCTACGCCGTGCTCGGCGGCGGAAAACGCATCCGGCCGCTGCTCGTCTTCGCCTCCGGCGAGGGATTCGGTGCCCCGACCGAAGCGCTGTTGCCCGTCGCGGCGGCGGTCGAGCTCATCCACGTCTATTCGCTGGTCCACGACGACCTGCCCGCGATGGACGACGACACTCTGCGCCACGGCCGCCCCACCGTCCATGTGGCCTTCGACGAAGCCACGGCACTACTCACCGGAGATACGTTGCAGACACTCGCCTTCCAGCTCCTGGCCACGTCCTTACCCAGTTTGCCTGCGAAACGTCAGCTCTGCCTGGTGCGTGAGCTCGCCCGCGCCAGCGGTTCGCACGGTATGGCCGGAGGGCAGGCGCTCGACCTGGAAGCCACCGGCCGCAAGATCCCCCTGGAATCGCTGCAAGCCCTGCATCGGCGCAAAACGGGGGCGCTCATCCGCTATGCGGTCCTCGCCGGCGCTTACTGCGACGAACCCGATGCGCAAGCCCATGCCACGCTCGAGCGCGGTGCCAACGCCCTCGGGCTCCTCTTCCAGATCACCGACGACATCCTGGACGCCACTGCCGATAGCACCACCCTGGGCAAGACCGCCGGCAAGGACGAACGCCACGCCAAGGCCACCTATGTCACGCTCCTGGGGTTGGAGGGAGCGATCGAGGCTGCACGAAATACCCTGGCAGAAACCCTCACTGCATTCACCGCCCTGGGACCGCCTGCCGAGCGCCTGTGCGAGCTCGCCCGTTTCGTCGCCGAGCGCCGGCGCTGATCCATCATGACGACCGAACGTTTTCCCCTGCTCACCCGCATCGAGGATCCGGCCGATCTGCGCCGCCTGTCGCTGCCCGAACTCAAGCGGCTCGCCGCCGAGTTGCGCCAGTTCATCCTCGAGACCGTGGCCCGCACCGGCGGGCACTTGGCCTCCAACCTCGGCTCCGTCGAGCTCACGCTCGCGCTGCACTACGTCTACGACACCCCGTACGATCGCCTCGTCTGGGACGTGGGGCACCAGACCTACGGCCACAAGATCCTCACCGGCCGGCGCGACCGCATGGCCACACTGCGCCAACTCGGAGGATTGTCTGGTTTCCCCAAGCGCGAGGAAAGTCCTTACGACACCTTCGGCACGGGGCACTCTTCCACCTCCATCTCCGCGGCGCTGGGCATGGCGGTCGCCGCCCGGGCCCGCGGCGAGAAACGCCAATGCGTGGCGGTGATCGGCGATGGGGCGATGTCGGCCGGAATGGCCTTCGAGGCGCTCAACCATGCCGGCGACCTCGACGGGATCGATCTCACGGTGATCCTCAACGACAACGAGATGTCGATCTCACCCCCCGTAGGGGCACTCACCCAGATATTCGCGCGGCTGCTGAGCGGCGAGCCTTACAATACCGCGCGCCGGGTGGGCGAGACGGTGCTCTCCGCCGCCCCGCCGATCAAGGCGCTCGCCCGACGCGTCGAAGAGCACGTCAAAGGCATGATCTCGCCGCCGGGTACGCTCTTCGAGGAATTCGGTTTCCACTATTACGGCCCCATCGACGGGCACGACCTCGACGTGCTGGTGCCGACGCTCGCCAACATCCGCAAACTCGGCGGCTTGCGCTTCGTGCATGTCGTCACGAAAAAAGGGCGCGGTTACAAACTCGCCGAGGCCGACCCGGTGCTCTATCACGGCGTATCGCGCTTCGATCACGCCCGGGGGCTGGAGCCGACCAAGGGCACTCGCCCCACCTATACCCAGATCTTCGGCGACTGGATCTGCGACATGGCCGCGCGCGATCCACGCCTCATCGGCATCACCCCCGCGATGCGCGAGGGTTCGGGCCTGGTGCGCTTCGCCCAGGAATACCCCGAACGCTACTTCGACGTCGGCATCGCCGAACAGCATGCCCTCACCTTCGCCGCGGGGCTTGCCTGCGAGGGGTTCAAACCGGTGGTGGCGATCTACTCCACCTTCCTGCAACGCGCCTACGATCAACTCATCCACGACATCGCCCTGCAGAAATTGCCCGTGGTCTTCGCCATCGACCGCGGCGGGCTGGTGGGCGCCGACGGACCCACGCACCATGGCGCCTTCGACCTGAGCTTCCTTGCCTGCGTCCCCAATCTCGTGGTGATGGCACCGGCCGACGAGAACGAATGCCGCCGCATGCTCACCACCGCCTTCCTGCACGACGGCCCGGCGGCGGTACGCTACCCCCGCGGCCACGGCCCCGGCGTCCCCGTCGACCCGGGGTTGGAGCCTTTGCCGATCGGCAAGGCCGAACTGCTGCGCCAGGGCCGACGCATCGCACTGCTCGCCCTCGGCTCGATGGTGGCGCCGGCGCGCGAAGTCGGCGAGCGGCTCGACGCCACGGTGGTCAACCTGCGCTTCGTCAAACCGCTCGACGACACCACGATACGCGCCGTGGCCGCCACCCATGAAGTGCTGGTGACCCTCGAAGAAAACGCCGTCATCGGTGGCGCCGGCAGCGAGATCGCCCGCATCAGCCAGACGCTGGAAACTCCCCCGCGACTACTGCGACTGGGCTTGCCCGATCGCTTCGTCGAGCACGGCGAGCACGGTCAACTCCTGCACCTACTGCGGCTGGACGTCGACGGCATCCTGGCGGCGATAGAGCGCTTCGATGACGGCGATGCTTGACGAGAACCCATGGCGGGCTACGATACGACCGAACCCCAAGAACGAGACGAGAGAACCCGACGATGAACGAACCCCTCCAAGCCATCCCCGACGTGCAATCCTTCGCCGATCACCGCCACATGGCCATCGACAAAGTCGGCATCAAGAGCATCCGTCATCCCATCCGCGTGAGCGACCGTAGCGGCGGCGTGCAGCACACGGTGGCCACTTTCAACATGTACGTGGGGCTGCCGCACAACTTCAAGGGCACGCACATGTCGCGTTTCGTCGAGATCCTCAATGCCCACGAGCGCGAGATCTCGGTCGAGAATTTCGAACCCATGCTGCGGCAAATGGTCGAGCGGCTCGAAGCCGAGACCGGCCACATCGAGATGAGTTTTCCCTACTTCATCGAGAAGCGCGCTCCCGTGACCGGCGTGGCGAGCCTCATGGACTACGACGTCACCTTCATCGGCGAGATCCTCTCCGGCGGCGAGTACCGTTTCACCATGAAAGTGGTGGTCCCGGTCACGAGCCTGTGCCCCTGCTCGAAGAAGATCTCGGAGTACGGCGCGCACAACCAGCGCTCACACGTCACCATCACCGCGCGCACGATCGATCACGTCTGGATCGAAGAGCTCGTGCAACTGGCCGAGAAAGAGGCCTCCAGCGAGCTCTATGGCCTCCTGAAACGCCCCGACGAGAAGTACGTCACCGAGCACGCCTACGACAACCCGAAGTTCGTCGAAGACATGGTGCGCGACGTCGCCGCCCGGCTCGATGCCGATCCGCGCATCGTGCACTACATCGCCGAATCGGAAAATTTCGAGTCCATCCACAATCATTCGGCCTATGCGCTGATCGAGCGCGACAAGACCAAACCCCGTTGACGCGAAAAGGCGCCGGTCGGCCTGCCCCGGCGCCTTTTCAGACCTGCTGCGCGACCTCAGCGCGGCGGGATGAACACCACCGCTTCGCCCTCCAGCACCACCTTGTCGCGCACGATGCAACGCGTATCGAGCGTGACGCGGCGCTTTTCTGGCAGCAGGCCGATGACGGTCGCCCGCGACACCACCGTATCCCCAGAATGCACCGGGGCGAGGAAGCGCACCGTCTGCGACACATAGACCGCCCCCGGGCCGGGCATCTTCGTGCCCAGCACCGACGAAACGAAACTCACCGTGAGGAAGCCGTGGGCGATACGGCCCTTGAACATGGTCGTAGCGGCGAACTCGTCGTCCATGTGCACCGGGTTCATGTCGCCCGAGACGCCGGCGAACATGAGGATGTCGGCGTCGGTGACGGTGCGGCTCGTCTCCGCCGTCATCCCGACGTGCAGATCTTCGAAGCGATAGCCCATGATCGCATTGAAGTCCCTTGCCATTCTTCTTCTCCTGTGCTCTGAATTGGGAAATACAGTTTACCATGGGTATGCTGCAGTGCAAAAAATCCTGCAGGAACCCCAACGCCCACCAGACGTTCCAAGCAGGAAAAAAAGCCCTTTCCTGCCGTCTTATCTCGCCCCGAAGGGCGATAGGGCGGTGTTATCGTGTCTGCATCAGTCATTGCGCCCGAGCCTCCGCCACCATGGGAATCCAGCCCCCGCCTGCCGAACCCTTCCGGCCCGACTTTTCCGAGGGCGCGGAAACGGGCCTGTATCTCGCCCTCCTCGAGCTCATCGACGAAGGGCTCATCCTCACCAGCGACGAGACCATCCTGGAGGCGAACACTGCCGCCTGTCGACTGCTCGAGCGCGACTACCGTGACCTGATCCGGCAGCCGCTCGCCACACTCTTCCCCTCGGACAAGGAATTCCTGCAAGCCAGGGCTCGCTGGTTCATCCAGGGGCAAAGCCGCGGCAGCATCCGTATCGCGCTACCCGGCGGCCGTTCGCGCCTTTTCCGCTTCATCGCCGCCGCCCGCCTCCGCCCCGGCCTGCACGCGATCCTTTTCTCGCCCGATCTGATCGGAGAGGTATATCGCGACGTCGCGCACACCGATGCGTTCTGGCCCCGGCTTGCCGCCGCCGTGCCTCAACCGGTGGTGGTACTCGACGACGCCGGGCGCATCGCCGCGCTCAACGATGCCGCCCGAGCGTTCTTTCCCGCCGCACGGCAAGAATGGCTGCTACAACCGCTCACGCACTTCGCCGCCGTCTCCTGGCCGGAAGAAGGCGAGGCACCGCTCGCCCGCATCAAGGGACTGGGCGAGGCCCCGGTACGCGCCCGGGTGCTCGAGGGGCCACAGCTGGGATGGCGCGTCCTCGTCTTCGAGCGGCTGCCGCGATTCGCTCCTGCTACCATCTCTCCCGCCCGGTCGGCCCCGCCGCTCGACCCACTCGCCGTTGCCCTGAGGGAAAGCCCGGCGGAATCCTTCGCCTTGCAGCTGGAACCGCTCGTCGATCTCCAGCAGCGTCGGCTTGCCGGCGCCCACGCCCGACTCGTGTGGAATCACCCTGCCACCGCCGGCCTGGCCCCCGAACGGCTCACCGAACTCGCACGCCGCGCCCAGGCCGTACCGCAGCTCACCCGCTATGCCCTGGCCAGACTGCCCAAGCTCGCGGCGCGCATTCCGGGGCGGCTCACGCTCACCCTGGCGGCCGAGGCACTGCGTGACCCCGAATTTCCCCCGGCGGTAGAGACGGCGCTCGCCGCCGGCATCCGCCCCGAGGCGCTCGAATTCGCACTCGATCTGCCCGCCTGTGCCGCACTCGACACCGAGGCGGCCGCGACGTTGCTCGCCCTCTCCCGACGCGGCATCCGCTGGATCGCCGCCGGTCTCGACGAGGCCGCCTTGCCGCTCGAGCAACTCGCCCGCCTCCCTTGGAGCGGGGTGATGCTGCCTGCTGCGTGGGTCGCGGGACTCGGGCGGGACGAACGGCTCGAAGCCCTCGTCGGGGGAACGGTATCGCTCGCGCAGGCCATGCATCTCGAAGTCCGCGCCCAAGGCGTGGCCACGGCGGAACAACGCGATTTCCTCACCGCGCTGGGCGTTCGATTGCAACAAGGCCCCTGGTTCGGCCCGGCCGTCACCTCGGGCGAACCTTTACACGTCAAGGGGATGGATTGATCGGCCTCGGCGCCAGGGAAAGGATCAGCGCGACAACACCGTCCGGCAATCCTCCTCGCGGCCGGTGAGCGCGCCGAGTCGCCCGAGCTGGCGCTCCAGCACTTCGTCCGGAATGCTGCGGTTCAGGCACCAGTCGCGCAGCTGCAGCATCAGGGCGAGCGTCTGCAAGTCGATGGAAGTCGCCCAAATACCGGCAAAACCCGGATCGGGCCCCTCGCGCAGTGGCGGGGTAGGCAAAGTCTGACGCACTTCGGGCGCGGCGAGGGGTGGGATGGCTTGGGGCACCGTGCCACTTTGCGCGTAAATCGCTGCGCTCAGCGCCCACAAAAGCCCCAAGACCAAGGTTCGACGCCGCATCGCCGCCTGCTTCAGGCTTCCAGCTCCTTGAGGCGCTGGATGATGCGCGCCACCACTTCCTGCGCGCTGCCATAGACCATGTGGCAGTTGTCGCGGTAGAAGAGCTCGTTCTCGATGCCCGAGTACCCCGTTCCCTTGCCGCGCTTGATCACCAGCACCTCGCGCGCCTGGTCGACGTTGAGGATGGGCATGCCGTAGATGGGGCTCGCCTTGTTGGTACGCGCCGCGGGGTTGACCACGTCGTTGGCCCCGATCACCAGGGCGACGTCGGTCTGGGCGAACTCGGCGTTGATCTCCTCCAGATCGAAGATCTTGTCGTAGGGCACCCCGGCCTCGGCCAGCAACACGTTCATGTGCCCCGGCATGCGCCCGGCCACGGGGTGGATGGCGAACTTCACTTCCACTCCCGCCTCTTCCAGGAGCTGCGCCATCTCCCATACCTTGTGCTGGGCGCCGGCCACTGCCATGCCGTAGCCCGGCACGATGATCACCTTCTGCGCATAGCGCAGGGTGGCCGCCGCGTCGTCGGGCGAATACTCTTTGAGCGAACCCGTCACTTCGCCCTCTGCCTCCTGCGCCTCGCCGGTGATCGGCGCAAAGATCACGGTGCGAATCGAACGGTTCATCGCCTTGGCCATGAGGAGGGTGAGCAAGGTGCCGGAAGCTCCGACCACCGTCCCCGCCACGATGAGCAAGGGATTGGCGAGCACGTACCCTTCGAAACCGACCGCCAAACCCGTGAAAGCGTTGAGGAGCGAAATGACCACCGGCATGTCCGCTCCACCGATGGGCAAGGTCAGCAGCACCCCCAGCGCCAGGGCGAGGAGGAAGAAAACCGTGAGCTCGAACCCGCCCGGATGAGAAGAAAACCCGATCGTCAGTCCGATGCCAAAAGTGAAGAGGGCGAGGAAGAAGGCCACGTTGTTTTGCTGCGGCACCCGGTAGGTCTTCTTCAAGACCCCCTGCAGCTTGGCAAAAGCCACGCAGCTGCCGGAAAAAGCCACCGCCCCGATGATCGCCCCCAAGGCCGCGAGCAAGCCGACCGAAGAATGATGGACCGCATCTGCGCGCATGAATTCCACCGCGGCGATCGCCGCCGCCGCGCCCCCGCCCATGCCGTTGTAGATCGCCACCATCTGCGGCATGTCGGTCATCTTCACCGTCTTGCCGAGATACCAGGCGATCGCAGCGCCGATCACGATCGCCGTGATCATCAGACCGTAGTTGTGCAACCCCGGCAGATAGAAGGTGACCAGGACCGCCGCGAGCATGGCATACCCCGCCCACTGCACGCCACGGCGCGCGGTGGCTGGCGAACTCATCGCCTTCAAGCCAACGATGAAAGCAACGGTCACGAGGAAATAGACGAACTGGATGAACGTACTCATCGCCCGCTCTCCCCGGCACCTTTGTTCGACTTGAACATCGCCAGCATCCGCTCGGTGACGACGTAGCCCCCCGCCGCATTGGCCGCCCCCAAGAGCACGGCGATGAAGCCGATGGCAAGCGAGGCCGCATCATCCGGTGGTGTCTGCCCTAGTACGATCATCCCCCCGATCAAGACGACGCCGTGGATGAAATTGGACCCGGACATCAACGGCGTGTGCAGAATGACCGGCACTCGCGCGATCACCTCATAGCCCGTAAACGCCGCCAACATGAAAATGAACAACGCGCTCATACCGTCCATCGCAGCCCCCTCCTCACAGTCCCAGCCATTGGCGCACCCGCTCGCTCTTGAGCTCGCCGGCATGCGTCACGCAGGTGCCAGCGAGCACTTCGTCGTCCCACGACAGCGACGACGCCCCATCACGCAGGAAGAGCGAGACGAAATTGAACACGTTCTTGGCGAACATCTCGGAAGCATGCACCGGCATGCGGCTCGGCACGAAAGTCGGGCCGATCACCAGAACTTCCCCGATCCAGGTCTTCTCGCCCGGCACCGTGCCCTCGACGTTGCCCCCCGTCTCCGCGGCCAGATCCACCACCACGGCGCCGGGACGCATGCGCGCGATCATCTCGGCGGTGATGATGCGCGGTGCCGGCCGCCCGGGGATGGAGGCGGTGGTGATGAGCGCATCGGCCTGCCCCACGGCCTTGCCGAGTTTCTCCGCCTGCAGTGCTTTCTCTTCTTCGGTGAGCTCGCGGGCATAGCCGCCCTCGCCCACGGCGCGCACTCCCGTGTCGAGGAACTTCGCCCCGAGCGACTCGACCTGCTCGCGCGTGTCGGGGCGCACGTCGTAGGCCTCCACCGCCGCGCCCAGCCGCCGGGCGGTGGCAATCGCCTGCAACCCCGCCACGCCGGCGCCGATCACCAAGACCTTGGCCGGACGGATGGTGCCGGCGGCATAGGTGAGCATGGGGAAGAATTTCGGGCTGTGGTCGGCGGCGATCAGCGCCGCCTCGTAGCCCGCCACCGTCGCCTGGGAAGAAAGGATGTCCATGCTCTGCGCGCGCGAGATACGCGGCAAGAGCTCAAGGGCGAAGGAGGTGATACGCCGCTCGAGCAGCCGCTCGACCCGCTCGCGGCTCGCCCAAGGCTGCAGCGCCCCCACCAGGATCGAACCTTCGGGCATGAGCGCGAGTTCCTCGTCGCGCGGCGGCTGCACGCACAGCACCAACTGCGCGCGGCGAAACACATCCTCCGGCTCGGACAGGATTTCCACGCCGGCAAAGGCTTCGTCAGCCCAATGCGCCCGCTTGGCCGTGCCGCTGGCCATCACGACCTTTGCCCCCAGCGCCTCGTACTTCTTCACCAGCTCCGGCACCAACGCCACCCGCCGCTCCTGCGGCTGCGGTGCGCTCGCCACCCCCACGATCACGCCCATCCTCTTCCTCCTCTCTACCCGATCACCGATGAGGCTCGATCAGCTCCTGCCCCCCCATCCACGGACGCAGCGCCTCGGGCACCACCACCGAACCGTCGCGCTGCTGGTAATTTTCCAGCACCGCCACCAGCGTACGCCCCACCGCCAATCCCGAGCCATTCAAGGTATGTACCGGTTGGGGCTTGCCCTTGCCGCCGGCGGGGCGGAATCGCGCCTGCAAGCGGCGGGCCTGGAACGCCTCGAAATTCGAACACGAGGAAATCTCGCGGTAGGTATTCTGCCCCGGCAGCCATACTTCCAAATCATAGGTCTTCGCCGACGAAAACCCAAGATCGCCGGCGCACAAGACCACTTTGCGGTAGGGCAGATTCAGGCGCTGCAGTACCGCCTCCGCGTGCCCGGTGAGCTCCTCGAGCGCCTCCCAGGAGCGGTCCGGGTGCTCGATGCGCACCAGCTCCACCTTGTCGAACTGATGCTGGCGGATCATGCCCCGCGTGTCGCGCCCATAGGCGCCGGCCTCCGAGCGGAAGCACGGCGTGTGCGCGACGAACTTGAGGGGCAGATCGCGCTCCTCGAGGATCTCGTCGCGCACGAGGTTGGTCACCGGTACCTCGGCCGTCGGAATGAGGTAGAAGTTTTCCGGATCGCGCGGGACGGCGAAGAGATCCTCGGCGAATTTGGGTAGCTGTCCGGTGCCGAAGAGACTGCGCGCATTGACGAGATAGGGAACATAGACTTCGAGGTAGCCATGCTCGCGCGTGTGCAGATCGAGCATGAACTGCCCCAGCGCCCGATGCAGTCGCGCCAGGTCGCCGCGCATCACGGCAAAGCGCGCTCCGGCAATCTTCGCCGCCGCCTCGAAGTCCAACCCCAGTGGCGCGCCCACATCGACGTGATCGCGCACGGGAAAATCGAACGTCCGCGGGGTGCCCCAGCGCGACGCCTCCACGTTGTCGGCCTCGCTCGTCCCATCGGGAACGGTAGGATGCGGAAGGTTGGGCAAGGTGGCGAGGAAGGATTCCAACTCGGTGAGCAGGGCCGAGAGGCGCTCTTCGCAGGTGTCGAGCTCCGCGGTGATCAGGGCAAGCTGGGCAAGCACCTCGGAGGCGTCCTCGCCTCGCCCTTTACGCCGCCCGACTTCCTTCGAGAGGGCATTTCTCTGCGCCTGCAGCTCCTGCGTGCGGGTCTGAAGGTCTTTGCGTTCGGCCTCCAACGCCTCGAAGCGGGACCAGTCGATCTTCGCGCCGCGCCGCGCGAGCGCCGCTTTCACCTCGTCGAGCCGGGTGCGCAACCACTGAACGTCGAGCATCACACATCCTGATCAATCGTCTGACGGGGTGCAACGATACCAGTTCTGCCCATATCCGACAACGATCGGGCGCGAAGAAACGATCGATAGTCAGGATCAAAGACGGAACATCGTTCCGAAACAAAAAAATCATTGGCAATAATGAGTTGCAGCGCCTACAGTGACCGGCGTGGCATATTTTCGAAGGGCCCCTCGCCATGCTCACGTTACGCGACTGCCTCGACTACTGCAGCCTCACTGAAGAAGAAATCGGGCTGCTGGCCGAGCATCATGATCTTCCCGCCGAAGCGGCCGGCCTCATCGCCTGCAGCCTCACCCAATCCGACGAAGGCATCGTCGTGCTGACCAACTGGCTGCTCGAGATCGCCGAGCGAGCCTTGGCGCAAGGTGACGCCACCAAGGCCCAACGCGCCCATGAGGCCTGCAAGCGGCTGCTCGCCGACCATCCCTTGCACGCCCCTGCCAACGCGGGTTCATGAACGGCGCTCTTGCGCCTGCGCATCCAATTCACGCAGGTGCTCCAGCTTGGCGCGGATCTTCGCCTCCAGCCCCCGTTCCACGGGTCGATACCAGCGCTGCGGCGTCATGCCGTCGGGGAAATAACGCTCGCCGGCGGCGTACCCTTCCGGCTCGTCGTGCGGATAGCGGTAAGTCTTGCCGAAGCCCAACTCCTTCATGAGCCGGGTCGGGGCGTTGCGCAGATGCAGCGGAACCGGGCGCGAGCCGTCCTGACGCACGAAGGCACGCGCGGCGTTGTACGCGAGGTACACGGCGTTCGACTTCGGTGCACAGGCCAGGTACACCACCGCCTCGGCGAGCGCCAGCTCCCCTTCGGGAGAACCCAACCGTTCGTAAGCGGCACAGGCATCGAGGGCGAGCGTGAGTGCGCGTGGATCGGCAAGACCCACGTCTTCGCTCGCCATGCGCACGATGCGCCGCCCCAGATAGAGCGGATCGGCACCGCCGTCGAGCATGCGCACGAACCAGTAGAGCGCGGCGTCGGGGTCGGAGCCGCGCACCGCCTTGTGCAGGGCCGAGATCTGGTCGTAGAAGGCGTCGCCCCCCTTGTCGAAGCGCCGCAGCCGCTCGCCCATCACCGAACGCGCGAACGGCACGTCGATCACCGCCTGCCCCCGGGCCCGCGCCGCCTGCCACAGCCACTCCACGTCGTTCAACAGCCGCCGCGCGTCCCCGTCGGCGAGTTCGACCAGCATGGCGCGCGCCGCCTCGTCCAAAGGCACCGCCTCCTCGGGAAAACGCGCCTCGGCACGCGCGAGCAGCGTCGTGAGCGCTGTTGCATCCAGGGGTTCGAGCCGCAACACGGTGGTGCGCGACAGCAACGCCGAATTGACCTCGAAGGAAGGGTTCTCGGTAGTCGCCCCGATGAAGGTCACCAGGCCCTCTTCGACCTGATGCAGGAAGGCGTCCTGCTGCGCCTTGTTGAAGCGGTGCACCTCATCGACGAAGAGCACCGTCGTGCCGCCGCGTTCGCGCTCGGCACGGGCCTCGTCGATCGCCGCGCGGATCTCCTTCACCCCCGCCATGACGGCCGACAGGGCGATGAAGCGCGCCCCCACCGCCTGCGCGAGCAAGCGCGCGAGGGTGGTTTTTCCCACCCCGGGCGGTCCCCACAGGATCATGGAAAAAAGCCGCCCCTGCTCCCAGGCGACCCGCAGCGGCTTGCCCGGACCGAGCAGATGCTCCTGCCCCACCACCTCGTCGAGGTGCTGCGGACGCATGCGCTCGGCGAGCGGCGCGCGCGCCTCCCCGCTCATCGCCGCCCCGGGTGGTTTTCCAGCACCTTGGTGCCGGGCGGCGGAGTAAAGGCAAACTCGGCCGGCGGCACCGACCAGGCCCGCTGAAACTCGGTGAACGTGATCTCGCTCGTCTGGCCGAAATGATCCTCGATGCGCATGCGCCGCAACCGCTCTCCTTCGCCTTCGACCACGACGCGCTCGATGCCCGCTTCGGCCGAACGCGCCCGCAGGCGCACCGCCCAGCGCTCGCCATCGATCTCCCCACCCTCCGGGACGAACTCGCGATGCAAGGCTTGGGAGTCTGCGAGAATCGCCGCGGGAGATCCAGAGAGCGCATGGGTGAACTGCATCACCATCACCTGCTCCAGATCCGGATCCCAGACCTGCACGACCGTTCCATCGCTCACCACCAGCTGCTTCGCCGGCGAGTGCACTTCCCAGCGGAAACGGCTCGGCCGTTCATAGAGGAATCGTCCCTCGGCACGCTGCAGCACTCGCCCCTGACGATCGAGCACCTCTTGACGGAATCGCCCCTGTGCTGCATTCGTTTGCGACACGAACGCTTCGAGCCTTCGCACCGCCTCCTCGGCCACTGCCGGTTGCTGGGCAAGGGCCACACCGGCAAACATCATCGACAACGCAACCCCCCATCCGGCCAACACCTTCGTCACGCATCTTCTCCCCGCGCCGGCACCAGCACCTGGCGGTTGCCGTTGTGCTCCGGCGGCGACACCAGCCCTGCGCGTTCCATCGCCTCGATGAGCCGCGCCGCGCGGTTGTAACCGATGCGCAGATGCCGCTGCACCAGCGAGATCGACGGGCGGCGCGTACGCAGCACCACCTCCACCGCCTGATCATACAAGGGGTCGTTCTCCTCGCCCCCGTCCGGACCTTCCACCCCTCCTTCCTCTCCCGCCTCCGGCTCGGCGAGCACCGCCTCGACGTACTGCGGCGGTCCGAGCCGCTTGAGGTATTCGACCACCCGATGCACCTCGTCGTCGGCGACGAAAGCCCCGTGCACCCGACGCGGCAGACCGGTTCCAGGCGCGAGATAGAGCATGTCCCCCATGCCGAGCAAAGTCTCGGCCCCCATCTGGTCGAGGATGGTGCGTGAATCCACTTTGGAAGAAACCTGAAAGGCGATGCGCGTGGGCACGTTGGCCTTGATGAGCCCGGTGATCACGTCCACCGAAGGACGCTGGGTCGCCAAGATGAGGTGGACGCCGGCCGCCCGCGCCTTCTGCGCGAGTCGGGCGATGAGCTCCTCGATGCGCTTGCCCACCACCATCATCAGGTCGGCGAGCTCGTCGACCACGACGACGATGTAAGGCATCTTTTCCAAGGGTTCGGGTGCATCCGGCGTGAGCGAGAAGGGATTGCCGAGATATTCGCCCTCGCGCCGCGCCCGCTCGAGCAAAGCGTTGTAGCCAGCGATGTTGCGTACCCCCAGCGCCGCCATCAGTTTGTAGCGCCGCTCCATCTCGCCCACGCACCAGTCGAGCGCCTGGGCCGCGAGCCGCATGTCGGTGACCACCGGCGAGAGCAAGTGCGGGATCCCCTCGTAGATCGACAGTTCCAGCATCTTCGGGTCGACCATGATGAGCCGCACTTGCTCCGGCGTCGACTTGTAGATGAGCGACAGGATCATGGCGTTGATGCCGACCGACTTACCCGAACCGGTGGTTCCGGCCACCAGGAGATGCGGCATCTTGGCGAGATCCGCCACCACCGGCTGTCCCGCGATGTCCTTACCCAGACACAGCGTCAGGGGTGAGGCCATCTCCCGATAGGCGCGCGAATCGAGCACTTCGCTCAGACGCACGATCTGGCGCTTCGGATTGGGTACTTCCAACGCCATGCAGGATTTCCCGGGGACGATTTCGACCACGCGAATGGATACGAGCGACAGCGCCCGCGCCAGGTCCTTGGCCAGATTGACGATCTGCGCCCCTTTCACCCCCGTGGCCGGCTCGATCTCGTAGCGCGTCACCACCGGGCCGGGAATCGTTCCGACCACCTGCACGCGTACGCCGAATTCGGCGAGCTTGCTCTCGATGAGCCGAGCGGTGGCCGCCATCGCCTCGGCGCTCACCGACACGCCGCCGAGCGTCGGTGCATCCAGCAGAGCCAAAGGCGGCCGCGGCTCCAGGGGGGCGGACGCTTGAGAGGGAGTTTGAGCGCCGAGGGCGGAACTCGAGGACGGGGGCGAACTTTGCAAAACGCCCTCTCCCTCGTCTCGGTCTCGTCGCCCGTGCCGTTTCGGGCTGGACCTCGGGGCACCGGTGTGCATCGTGGACACGGGCTCGGAGGCTGTGGCATCGAACGCCCCGTCCGTATCCTTCCCCGGTGGAGCAGAAAGATCCGGCTCGACCCGCTGCCGGGGCCGGCTCGAATCGGGCGACCTTCCCCTCCGGGCCCAACGGCGCAGTCCTTGCCCTGCCTGCACGATGCGGGCACGCCACCGTTCCCAGCGAGCACGCACACCCCCTTCTCCGTCAGCCCGTACGGACGAAACCGTGACCGCAGCCATGTCGCGCAAGGATTCGGCCCGCTGACGCTCCCAGCGGCCTTGCAAGCGATGCACACCCGCCTCCACCCAAGCCCCGACGCGTTCACACACGTCGAGCCAAGAAAGGCCGAACGTCAGACTCACCCCCACCATCCACGCCACGAGCAACAGCAAAGTCCCTCCCGTGAACCCGAAATAGCGCGCCACGGTCTGAGCGAGCTCTCCCCCCAGATACCCCCCGGGGCCGGCCCCCGCGGGCAACACGATGCCGTGCCCATGAAAGCGCAGGGCCTCCAAGGCACTGCTGCTCGAGAGCAGCACGAGCAAGCCCGCACCGGCGAGGGCCATGGAAGCACGCCACCCCGCGGTCGAGCGTTCATCCCCCTGCCACAGACGCCACGCCGACCACAGACCGCGCAGGGCAAACGCCAAAAGCCACCAAGCGGACACCCCGAAGATCGACAGGCAGAGATCCGCCAACCAAGCCCCCACCCGGCCGCCGGGATTGGCGATCGTCTCGGTCGACGCCTCATGCGACCATCCGGGATCGGACGGTGAATAGCCGAACAAGATGAGCGCGAAATACCCCCCCAAGGCGGCGAGCACCAACCAGGCGATCTCCCGCACCCCACGAGATGAACGCAAGGTCGTCATCCAATTCATCGAGCGAGCCGTACCCAAGAAAAGAGGTCGAGACCAATTATACGCCAGCGACCTGCCCGCCCCAGAGTTCGCGGGCGCCCCGTTTTGCGCGATAATCGCCGTTCTTGTTTCCCGCTGGACGATCGAACGGATGACTCAGCCTGCCTCGCGCCCGCCGCGCACGTTCAGCCCGCTCGCGAACGCCCTGCGCGCGCTCGCCATGGATGCGGTGCAACTGGCGAAATCCGGCCATCCCGGCGCCCCCATGGGCATGGCCGAGATGGCCACGGTGCTGTGGCGCAAGCACCTCAAACACAACCCCGCCAACCCCCAGTGGTGCGACCGCGACCGTTTCGTTCTCTCGAACGGGCACGCCTCCATGCTGCTCTACGCACTGCTGCATCTCACCGGGTACGACCTCTCGCTCGACGATCTCAAGCGCTTCCGGCAGCTGCACAGCAAAACACCGGGACACCCCGAATACGGCGAGACGCCCGGCGTAGAAACCACCACCGGTCCGCTCGGGCAAGGTCTGGCCAACGCCGTGGGAATGGCGCTCGCGGAAAAACTCCTTGCACGCGAGTTCAATCGCCCCGGGCACACACTCGTCGATCACCACACCTACGTCTTCGTCGGCGACGGCTGCCTCATGGAAGGCGTCTCGCACGAAGCCTGCTCTCTTGCCGGCACATGGAAACTCGGCAAGCTCATCGTCCTCTACGATTCGAACGGAATCTCGATCGACGGCCAGGTGCAAGGCTGGTTCACCGAAGATACCGCCGCGCGCTTTCGCGCCTACGGCTGGCAGGTGATCGAGGCGATCGACGGGCACGACATGCGCGCGATCGATGCGGCCATCACGCTCGCCAAAGCCGAGACCGAGCGCCCCAGCCTCATCATTTGTCGCACCGTGATCGGCGCCGGAGCCCCGCACAAACAAGGCACGAGCGAGGTGCACGGCGCTCCCTTGGGCGAAGCCGAAATCACTGCCGCACGCGAGGCGATCGGCTGGCCCTACGGCCCCTTCGAGATCCCCGAAGAGATCTACGCCCAATGGGATGCGCGCACAGCCGGTCGCGAACGCGAAGCCGCCTGGCTGGAACGCTTCGAATCCTATCGCCGGGCCTATCCGGAACTCGCCGACGAGTTCGAGCGTCGCGTCGCCGGGCTTTTGCCCTTGCGCTGGCCGGATCTGGCCGACGAGGTGATCCGCGCCACCGTCACCCGGCGCGAGAACATCGCCACGCGCAAGGCAAGCCAGAACGCCATCGCTGCCTATGCCAAGATCCTCCCCGAGATCCTGGGTGGCTCGGCCGACCTCACCGGCTCGAACCTCACCGACTGGCCTGGCGCCCGTCCCGTCACACCCGAGGGAGAAGGCAATTATCTCCACTACGGCGTGCGCGAATTCGGCATGGTGGCGATTGCCAACGGCATCGCCCTGCATCGCGGCCACATTCCCTTCACCGGCACCTTCCTCGTCTTCTCCGACTACGCGAGAAACGCCATTCGCATGGCCGCGCTCATGCGCCAGCGGCAGATCTTCGTGCTCACGCACGATTCCATCGGCCTGGGCGAGGATGGCCCCACGCATCAGCCCATCGAACACGCCGCCTCGCTGCGCCTCATCCCCAATCTCGACGTCTGGCGTCCGGCCGACAGCGTCGAGACTGCGGTGGCCTGGCGCCTGGCGCTCGAGCGTACCGACGGGCCCTCGGCCCTGCTGCTGTCGCGCCAGAACCTCCCCTTCATCGAACGCTCGCCGCAGCAGATCGAAGCGATCGGGCGTGGCGGTTACGTGCTGCGAGAGGCCGAGCGTACCCCCGACCTCATCCTGATCGCCACCGGCTCGGAAGTGTCCCTCGCGCTCGACGCGCGCGGGGCGCTGGCGCAGTCCGGCATCGCCGCAACCGTCGTCTCCATGCCCTGCACACGGCGCTTCGACCAGCAGCCGATCGAATACCGTAACGCGGTGCTGCCGCCGGACGTGCCCAAACTCGCCATCGAAGCCGGTTCGGGCGAAGGCTGGTGGCGTTACGTCGGTGGTCACGGCGACGTGCTCGGCATCGACCGCTTCGGGGCCTCCGCTCCTGCGCCGCGCCTGTTCGAGTTCTTCGGTTTCACGGTCGATCACGTCGTCGCCCGGGCGAAACTGCTGCTGTCGCGCTGATCCCGTCTTTCATCCTTCAAGGAGCGACCCATGAGCAAAATCCGCATCGCGATCAACGGCTACGGCCGCATCGGCCGCTGTACCCTGCGCGCCCTCTACGAGCTCGGCCGGCGCGACGAATTCGAAGTGGTGGCGATCAACGCCTCGGGCGACCTACCCACCAACGCGCACCTCACCAAATACGACACCACCCACGGCCGTTTCCCCTTCCCCGTGGCCACCGAAGGGGACAAGACGCTCATCGTCGACGGCGACCGCATCCCCTTCTATTCGACCAAGAACCCCCTCGAGACTCCGTGGGGCGAACACGGCGTCGATGTGCTGCTGGAATGCACCGGCGCCTACACCACCAAGGAAAAGGCCCGGATCCATCTGCAACAAGGGGCGAAAAAAGTCCTCATCTCCGCGCCCGGTGGCGACGACGTCGACGCCACCATCGTCTATGGCGTGAACCACGGCATCCTGCGCCCCGAGATGCAAGTCGTCTCGAACGCCTCCTGCACCACCAACTGCCTCGCACCGGTGGCCAAGGTGCTCCATGAACACATCGGCATC
Organism: Tepidiphilus sp. J10; assembly: GCF_006980785.1. Lineage (NCBI taxonomy): Bacteria > Pseudomonadati > Pseudomonadota > Hydrogenophilia > Hydrogenophilales > Hydrogenophilaceae > Tepidiphilus > Tepidiphilus sp. J10. Next base: position 10,959 of record NZ_SBHP01000006.1, on the reverse strand, counting down.
GAACGGGGCCTGATGACCACGGCACACGCCTACACGCTCGACCAACAGCTCATCGACGCACGCCACAAGGATCTGCGCCGGGCCCGCGCCGCGGCGATGAACATCATCCCCACCAAGACGGGGGCCGCCAAGGCCGTCGGGCTGGTGCTACCGGCACTCGCGGGTAAATTCGACGGCTTCGCCCTGCGCGTGCCCACCCTCAACGTCTCGCTCGTCGATCTCACCTTCACCGCGAGCCGCCCCACGAGCAAGGACGAGATCAATGAACTCATGCGCCAGGCCGCCGCGGGTCCGCTCCAGGGCATCCTCGCGGTGAACGACGACCCGCTCGTATCCTGCGACTTCAACCACGACAGCCATTCCGCCATTTTCGACGCGACGCAAACCCGCCTCATCGAGGGCACGCTCGTCAAAGTGCTCGCCTGGTACGACAACGAATGGGGCTATTCCTGCCGCATGCTCGACGCCGCCAAGGCGCTCGCCACCTGCGCCTGAGGAGCCGACCATGCGCGTCAAGACCCTCAAGGACGTGGAACTGCGCGGCAAGCGCGTCTTCATCCGTGCCGACCTCAACGTGCCTCAAGACGAGACCGGGCGCATCGTCGACGATACCCGCATCCGCGCCTCCGTCCCGACGATCGAATACTGCCTGCAGCAAGGCGCCGCGGTCATGGTCACCTCCCATCTCGGCCGCCCCAAGGAAGGTGCCTGCACCCCCGAAGACTCGCTCGCGCCCATCGCCGAGCGACTCTCCGAGCTCCTCGGTCGGCCGGTACCGCTCGTCGAGCACTGGGTCGATGGCGGATTCACCGTCCAGCCGGGTGAAGTGGTGCTGCTCGAGAACGTACGCTGTAACGTCGGCGAGAAGAAGAACGACGAGGCACTCGCGCGCAAATATGCCGCCCTGTGCGACGTCTATGTAAACGACGCCTTCGGCACCGCACACCGGGCAGAAGCCAGTACCGTGGGCATCGCCCACTTCGCCCCCGTCGCCTGCGCCGGGCTCCTCATGGCCGCCGAGATCGAGGCGCTCTCGCGCGCGCTCGAACATCCCAAGCGTCCGCTCGTGGCCATCGTCGGCGGTGCCAAGGTCTCGACCAAGCTCACCATCCTCAAGTCGCTCGCCGAGAAAGTCGACCAGCTCATCGTCGGCGGCGGCATCGCCAACACCTTCCTCCTCGCCACGGGCAAGCGCATCGGCAAATCGCTCGCCGAGCCGGAACTTGTGGTGGAAGCGCAGGCGATCATGGACATGATGGCCGCGCGCGGCTCCGAAGTCCCCTTGCCCGTCGACGTCGTCGTCGCCGACGAAGTCTCGGCGTTTGCCCGTGCCAACCGCGTCCCAGTCGATGAAGTCGGCCCGAACGACCGCATCCTCGACGTCGGTCCCAAGACCGCCTCGCGCTATTGCGACATCGTCGCGCACGCCGGCACCGTCGTGTGGAACGGACCACTGGGCGTGTTCGAATACGACCAGTTCGCTGGCGGCACCAAGATGCTCGCCTCCGCCATCGCGCACTCGGAAGCCTATTCACTCGCCGGCGGCGGCGATACCATCGCTGCCATCAAAAAGTTCGGCGTGGAAAAGGACATCGATTACATCTCCACCGGCGGCGGAGCCTTCCTCGAATTCCTCGAAGGCAAGAAACTGCCCGCCATCGCCGCGCTCGAAGCGCGCTACGACGGTTGAGCCCTGATTCCGTCCAGGCCGGGAACCTCCTCTCGGCCCGGACGGTCGACGCCGCACCGGTCTTTTCCCGCCTCTTCGACCCAAAAACGATGCCCACGCCCGACGAGATCGACGCCCTGCTGCCGCAAACGCAGTGCCGCCGCTGCGGCTATCCTGCTTGTCGCCCCTATGCCGAGGCGCTCGCGCGCGGTGAGAGCACGCCGAATCGTTGTCCTCCGGGCGGGGAAGTGCTCATCGGCAGGCTGGCGAGCCTGCTCGGCGTACCCGCCACCCCCCTCGATCCCGAAGTCGGCCCACCGCAAGCGCCCCAGGTCGCCCGCATCGTCGAAGCGGATTGCATCGGCTGCACGCTGTGTCTCCAAGCCTGCCCGGTGGACGCCATCCTCGGCGCACCCAAGCGCATGCACACGGTGATCGAGGACGAATGCACCGGCTGCGGCCTGTGCCTACCTCCCTGCCCCGTCGACTGCATCGTCCTGCTGCCCGCACCCGCCTTCCCCGAGGCGAGCGCCTCGCGCATGCGTTTCCTGCGTCGCCAGGCCCGGCTCGAACTCGGCGAAGATCCCCGCAAGCGCATCCGACGTCCGCGCGACGAAGATCAGCTCAAACGCACGCTCGTGGCGGCCGCCCTCGCACGTGCCCGAAGCGGAAAAACGCATGGCTCGAGCACCTGAAAAAGCGGCCGACGGAACGCAGGCACGGCGCCGCCAGCGCAAACGCCTCGGTGCCGGGGAAGCGGCCGCGGCCGACCCCGCCCCGCCCATGACGCCGCAGGAGATCGAAGCCTTCTTCGAGCGACTCGCCGCGCTCGATCCCCATCCCACGACCGAGCTCGAATACGCCACCCCTTTCCAGTTGCTCGCCGCGGTCGTCCTCTCGGCGCAGGCCACCGACAAGAGCGTCAACGAGGCCACGCGCACCCTCTTCGCCGTCGCACCGGATGCGCGCGCCATGGTGGCGCTGGGTGAAGCAGGCATCGCCCAGCACATCCGCCGCATCGGCCTCTACCGCAGCAAGGCGAAGCACCTCTACGAACTCTCGCGCCGGCTGCTGGAGACTACGGGCGGCGAGATCCCGGACGACCGGGCCTTCCTCGAATCCTTGCCCGGCGTGGGGCGCAAGACCGCCAACGTGGTGCTCAACACCCTTTTCGGGCACCCTGTGATCGCCGTCGACACCCACATCTTTCGCGTCGCCAACCGCACCGGCCTCGCCCCGGGAAAGACCGTCCGGGCCGTGGAAGAAGCGCTCACGGCGCGCATCCCGCCGCGCTTTCGGCGGCATGCGCACCACTGGCTCATCCTGCTCGGTCGCTATACGTGCACCGCCCGGGCACCGCGCTGCGACACCTGCCCGGTTCATGATCTCTGTCATTGGCCGCACAAGCCCCCCGGCACTAGGGAGACGCTGAAGCAATGAGCGAGCGGGATGAAGCGCAAGGCGCACGGAGCGCAGCGACTGAGACATATCGAGTAGATAGGCGAGGGAGCGAGCACCGCGCAACGCAGCGATTCGCCCGCGCAGCCAATGATTCAGCGTTTCCCCAGGAGACAAACGATGTTCACGCCCAACCGTGAAGAGGTACGGCGATTCTTTGTCCAAGCCTATCGCAAATGGCGGGACAAGCAGCCGCTCGAACCGATCGAGGCGATGGCCGCCGACGTGATCGCGCTGCACCCGGAGTATTTTCCTCTGCTGGAAGACGAGGCGGCGCTCGCGCGCGATTACACGCCGGAAGACGGCGGCCTCAACCCCTTCCTGCACCTGTCGCTGCATCTGGCGATCGCCGAGCAACTCTCGATCGACCAGCCCCCAGGCATCCGCGCCGCCTGGCGGGAGCGGCTCGCCGCACGTGGAGACCTCCACGAAGCCCTACACGACGTGCTCGAGGCCCTGGGCGAAACGCTACACGAAGCCCAGCGTGACCGCATTCCTCCCGACAACGCCCGCTACCTCGAGCGCATCCGCCGTACCCGGCGCTGAAACGCCGAAGGCCGACGGAATGCAGTTCCGTCGGCCTTCGCATACCCGCGCTCAGGGCGCTCTCAGAGCGGGATGCGATAGGCGTCCTGAGCCATGAGATCGACGCCGCAGGGCAAGGTCTCGATCCAGTCGATGAATCGACGTACCATCTCCTTGCCGACGAAACGCTGCCCGTGCTGCGGCACCAACATTTCGATCTCGATCTGGCGCGCCATGTTGGCCCAAAAGCGCAAGATCTTGTTGGAGATCATGTAGCGCTGATGGAAAGCCTGCATCTTGGGAATGTGGCGATCGAAATCCTCCACCGGTTTCGCCGCCTGCTCGTGATCGACCAGCGACACGCCCAAGTCTCCCGAGAAGAGGATCTTGGCGACGGGATCGTAGAACTGGAAATTCCCTTCCGAATGCAAAAAGTGCGCCGGCACGGCGACGATCTCGCTCTTGCCTAGTGGGATGCGCATACCGGGATCGGGAATACCGATGATGCGAGAAGAATAATCCTTGCCCGTGGTGAAGTGGGGTACGAAACGCGTCCACAGCTTGGAGATGAAGACCTTGGCGTGCGTGGTCACCATCCACTTGTTCACCGAAGCGATGATGTCCGGGTCGGCATGCGACGCGAAGATGTAGTCGACGTTCTGCGGGCGACAGTAGCGGCTCATGCCCATCAACAAACCAGTATGGGTCATGTTCCCGCCCGGATCGATCAGCGCCGCGTGACCGTTGTCGATGACGAGGAACTGATTGCACTGCACGGCATGATCCCCCTGCTCATCGACCAGGTCGTAGAACGCCAGACAGATATGCTTTCCGTCATTGTATAGTTCGACCGCCATGATCCCATCCCACGGAACGGATATACGAACATTCTACCAAGAAGCGGGGGACTTCACACCAAGAGGCGTGTATTTTTCTGCGAAGCGAGGAAAACCCCCGGGTTCTCCCCTCTTTTCCGGACATGGTCTCCACCCTTTCATGCCATCCTATCTTCGAGGAGAGCTCCATCATGACCTACGACTGGATTCACCCCATGGCTCAGCTCGCACTCGGTCTCGGCTTGACCGCAGTCGCCCTATGGGCAGTTTTCACGGCCATGAAAAACTTGCAGCGTCGCCGAGGGGTACGCACGGGACTGAGCATCGTCGGGGTGATCGCGGTGGGCACGCGCGAGCGCGTCGTCCTGCTCGAAGCCGAAGGCATACGGCTACTGCTCGGCGTCACCCCCTCCTCCATCACGCTACTACAACGCCTGCCCGAACCGCCCACTCCATTCACCGAGCAGCTCAACGCCGCCATCGACGAACGCCGCACTGCACCCCCCTCCCCTTCCACCAGCGAAGGCGAAGGAGCACGCCGATGAGAGCGAAACGGGCGCACATCGCGCTGTTCGGGTTTGCCGCCCTGCTCCTCCCCTCGCTCGCGGCCGCCCAAGGGTTTCCGCTGGCCACGGCCACCCCGGCCAGCGACGGTGGCACGAGTTACTCCCTCACGGTGCAGACGCTGCTGCTGCTCACCGCCCTCACCTTCATCCCCGCCGCAATCCTGATGATGACGAGCTTCACCCGCATCATCATCGTGCTCTCGTTGCTGCGTATGGCACTCGGCACGCAAACCTCGCCACCGAACCAGGTATTGATTGGCCTGGCGCTCTTCCTCACCTTCTTCATCATGGCGCCGGTGGCCGAACGGATCTACGTCGAAGCCTGGCAACCTCTCCAAGCGAACCAAATCGATTTCACGCAGGCACTGGAGCGCGCCGCGGTTCCGACCAAGCGCTTCATGCTCGCCCAGGTGCGCGACAACGACCTCACCCTCTTTGCCGACCTGGCCAAGACGCCACCGGTCGAACGGGCAGAGGACCTGCCACTGCGCGTCATCATACCGGCCTTCGTCACCTCCGAGCTCAAGACGGCGTTCCAGATCGGCTTCATCGTCTTTCTCCCATTCCTGATCATCGACATGGTGGTCGCCTCCGTGTTGATGTCGATGGGGATGATGATGATGTCGCCGGTGATCGTCGCGCTCCCCTTCAAGCTCCTCGTCTTCGTACTCGTCGACGGATGGACCCTGCTCATCGGTTCGCTCGTCAAAAGCTTCGCACTCGTCTGAGGACCCACCATGACCCCCTTGCTGATGGATTTCGCTCGCGACGCCGTGATCACGGCCCTGCTACTGAGTGCCCCGCCATTCATCGCTGCCCTGGCTACGGGTCTGCTGGTGAGCATCTTCCAGGCCGCCACTCAGATCAACGAAATGACGCTCACTTTCGTCCCCAAGCTCGTGGCCGTGTTCACCACCCTCATCGTGATGGGCCCATGGATGGGTCAGACGATCACCGACTACCTCACACGGCTGCTCTCCTCGCTTCCCTCGCTCATCGGCTAAAGATCCGTGAATCGATCATTGCCGGCAGAGAGCGTAGCAAACGCCCGAAAAGCCACGACGAGATCCATCGAGACGGCAAGCGAGGAACGCACGGCGGGCGAAAAAGCACTCTGTCCGCGCAGCACATCCATTCATGGGCTCTGAAGCAATGTGGACGATCACGGAAGCACAATGGTCGGCATGGATCTCCGCTTACTTCTTCCCGGCGGTGCGCATCCTGTCCCTGCTCGCGGTGGCGCCGGTATTCTCCAATCGAGCGCTACCCACCCGCATTCGCCTGGTACTGGGGCTGGCGATCACGGTGGCCATCGCGCCGGTACTGCCGCCTGCCCCATCCATTCCGCTCGACTCCTGGCTGATCTATCCGATCATCGCCCAAGAACTGCTCATCGGCATCACCTGCGGCTTCGTGTTGCGCTTCATCTTCGCCGCGATCGACCTGGCTGCCGCCATGGTCGGATTCCAGATGGGGTTGTCTTTCGCGGTGTTCTATAGCCCCACCTCCGGCACCCAGACACCGGTGCTGAACGAATTCTTCGCGGTGGTAGCTACCTTGCTCTTCCTTGCTCTCGACGGCCACTTGATGCTGCTGCATGCCATCGTCGTCAGCTTCGACTGGATTCCCCTCGGCGCCGATCTCGCCCTGCAAGAAGGGATGGCAGTGATGCTGCATTATCCGGTGACGCTCTTCGCATTCGCCTTTCTGCTGTCGCTCCCGATCACGGCGGTGGTGCTGCTCACCAACATCGCGCTGGCCATACTCACACGCACCGCCCCCCAGCTCAATCTCTTCGCGATCGGATTCCCCATCACGATAACGATGGGTTTTCTCGCCTTGCTGGCGAGTTTGAGCCCCATGGGAGGGATACTGCAACAGGGATTCGCCGAAGGCATCGAGGCCGTCGGGCAAGTAATCCAGGCATTCGGCGGAAGATGAAAAAGAGGTGGTCGGGGAAAGAGGATTCGAACCTCCGGCCCCTGCGTCCCGAACGCAGTGCTCTACCAGGCTGAGCTATTCCCCGACGTTTTGCGATTCATGCAGAACGATTCACCGCAAAGTCTGATAATTGTAGCAATGATTCCCGGAATTGGGAAGGGGACAAGCACGCCAGTCGCGCCTTGGCCGCCATGGCATAGCGCTCGGCGACGCGGCGCGAGACCTCCAGCGCTCCCGTTTCCGCGATCGCCTCGAGCACGGCGGAAAGATGCTCTCTCCCCCCGTGCTCGATGACTTGCCGCACGAGGTCCGCTTGCACCGTCGTGCCATGATGCAGCACGTGCAGCAGCGGCAGGGTCGGTTTCCCCTCGGCGAGGTCGTCGCCCACGTTCTTGCCCGACACCGCCGGATCGGCCGCATAGTCGAGCACATCATCGATGATTTGAAAAGCACAGCCCAGTTCCCGCCCGAAAGCCGCCATCGCCTCCTCGACCTCGGGCGACGCCCCGGCGAGGATGGCCCCCAGGCGGCCCGCCGCCTCGAAGAGCTTGGCGGTCTTGTATTCGATCACGCGGAAGTAATCCTCGAGCGTGGTGTCGGGATTGCCCTGGTTCATCAACTGCAGCACTTCGCCCTCGGCGATGACGTTGGTCGCCTCGGCGAGCACCGCCATCACCCGCATGCTCTCCACCGAAACCATCATCTGGAACGAACGGGAATAGAGAAAATCCCCCACCAGGACCGCCGCGGCGTTGCCGAAGACGGCATTGGCCGTCTCACGCCCTCGGCGCAGATCGGATTCATCGACCACGTCGTCGTGCAGCAAGGTGGCGGTATGGATGAATTCGACCACGGCAGCGAGGGTGGCATGGTGCGGCCCGTCATAGCCCAAGGCGCGGGCCACCGCCAAGAGCAGCGCCGGGCGCAAGCGCTTACCACCGGCGGCGATGATGTAATCGGCGATGCTGCGCACCAGCGCCACATCCGAATGCAGTTCGCGCCGGATCACCTCGTCGGTGCGCGCCATGTCCGGTTGCAGCGGCGCAAGGATCTCCTTGATCGTCGGCGTTGGCGTCATGTTTCCTCGCTACACGGGCGGTCGTCGCCACGCACGACCTTGCCCGGATTGAACAGGTTCTCTGGATCGATCGCTGCCTTGAGACGGCGCAGCAAAGAAAGCTCTTCCTCGGACTTGTAGCGCGGCAACAACTCGGCCTTGAGGCGTCCGATGCCATGCTCGGCCGAAATCGAACCGCCGAATTCGGCCACGGTGTCGTGCACCAATCCCGACAGCCGCGGTTCGATGAGCGGCCATTGGGCTGGTTCGATCCCGGTGGGGAAGACATTGTAGTGCAGATTGCCGTCGCCGAGATGCCCGAAACAGACGAGCGTCACGGTGGGCCAACGCCGGCGCAGGCGCGCCTCACACTCGGCGATGAACTCTGGAAGCGCCCGGATCGGCAGAGAGACGTCGTGCTTGAAACTGAATCCCTTGAAACGCTGCGCTTCGGAGGCATTCTCACGCAACGCCCACAACGCCCGGCGTTGCGCCTCATTGGCCGCGAGCGCCACATCCTGCACCCAACCCCGCTCGATGGCTGCGGCCAAGGCACGCTCCACCCGCTCCGGCAATTGCGTCCCCCGCCCTACTTCGGCGAATTCGACGAGCACGGACCATGCCGGAGGTTCGCCCGAAAAGGGCACCCTCGCCTGGGGAATGTGTTTCAATACCAACTCGAGCGTCGTGCGGCCCATCAGCTCGAACGCCTCGAGCCCCTCGCCCACCATCTCACGCAGCCAGGAGAAGAGCCTCACCGCCGCGGCCGGATCCGGTACGGCCACCCACGCAGTCACGACTTCGGTGGGCAGAGGAAAGAGCTTGAAGGTCGCCGCGGTGATGACGCCCAAAGTCCCTTCCGAGCCCACGAAGAGGGGTTTCCACGCATAGCCGGTGTTGTCCTTGCGCAAGCCTTGGAGCGAAGAAATCACGCTGCCGTCGGCAAGCACCACCTCTAGGCCCAGCACCAGGTCGCGCGTCGTGCCGTAACGCAGGACGTGTACGCCCCCCGCGTTCGTCGCGCACACTCCACCCACCGTGGCGCTGCCCTCCGAGGCGAGCGACAAGGGAAACAGGCGGTTCGCCGAACGCGCCGCCTCCTGCACCTCCCGTACCGTCACCCCCGCTTCGGCGACCACGGTGAACTCCTGCGGCTCCAGGCTACGGATTCGGCGCAAACGCCCCAAGTGCAGCACGATCGCCGGGGCCTGCTCTTCGAGCGGTGTCGCGCCGCCCACCAACCCCGTGTTTCCGCCCTGGGGAACGATATGCACCCCATACACGCGGCAATGGCGCACCACTGCCGCCACTTCGTCTGTCGTGGCAGGCTGAACCACCGCCAAGGCTCGGCCGCGATATCGCCCACGCCAGTCGAGAAGGAAAGCGGCCATCTCAGACTCGGCGCAACGCACGTGTGCCTCACCCACACAGCGCGCCAGGGAACGAAGCAGATCGGAAGCGCTCATCGCGCGCTCTCCAGCAATTCGGCAATCTGCCACTCTACCCGCTGTACAGCCGCCTCGCCCTCCTCGATCGCATCCGCTGCGCGGTGAAAATCGAGGATCGACAAATCTGCCACTCGAGGCGAAATCAACACCTCGGGCGGGTCCCCCGCCAAACGTGACTGCGCGATACGCATCTGCATGATGTTGACCGAAGTGGCCAGCACCGCAGCGATCGGCGGCAACGATTCCGCTTGGTCCGCCTCGCCCGAGGAAGTCAACCCCACCATGGCGAACAAGCGGTTCTTCCAGCGTTCCACACTACCGTTACCGTTGGGTAAACGGAAATGCCGCCCCATCCGACTCGATCCCAACTCGACGGCGATGACCAGTTCGGCTCCCAGTGCACGACATAAGCTCACGGGCACGGGATTGACGAGCCCACCGTCGACGAACCAACGGCCGTGCAGCTTGGTCGGCGTGAACATTCCAGGAAGCCCAATGGAAGCGCGCACCGCTGGACGCAACGGGCCTTCCCGTAGCCAGACTTCACGCCCGGTCGTCAGTTCCGTGGCCACACAACCAAAAGGGATCGTCAATTCATCGAATCGCGACGCGAAGAAATGCTCTGCGCAATAGTCGATCACCCGGTCGCCTTGAAGCGCACCGCCGCGCAGGGAAACATCCATCAGCGATAGCACATCGACCCAGGAAAGCGATTCTACCCATTGCTGCATGGCATCGAAGCGCCCCGAAGCATAGGCCGCCCCGACGATGGCACCGATCGACGTCCCTGCGATCACGTCGATCTTCACTCCGAGACGACGCAAGGCACGAATCACACCGAAATGAGCCCATCCACGCGCCGCCCCAGAGCCAAGCGCAATACCGATTCGCGACATAGGACGCACCAAAAACAAACGGAAAATGCCAGTTTAGCTCAAGGAAAGGCGCACAAGGGAGACGCTGAAGAAATGAGCGAGCGGGATGAAGCGCAAGGGCGGAAGGTAGCGCAGCGACCGAGACATATCGAGTGGATAGGCGAGGGAGCGAGCACCGCGCAACGCAGCGATTCACCCGCGCAGCCAATTATTCAGCGTTTCCCACGAGGTCGACGCAAAAACCCCCTACCGTTTTGGCA
>NZ_SBHP01000006.1:0-314 GCF_006980785.1 Tepidiphilus sp. J10 | reverse complement strand
CCCACGAGGTCGACGCAAAAACCCCCTACCGTTTTGGCAGGGGGTTTTGTTGTGCGGCGTAGGGGATGTCTGACGCTGACCTACGTTCCCGGAGGCGGAGCTCCAGTATCATCGGCGCGGCGCCGTTTCACGGTCCTGTTCGGGATGGGAAGGCGTGGTGCCGGCGCGCCATGGGCGTCAGACAGTGACGGGGTCACAAGCGGGGCAAGGGGTGTTGGGTGGGGGTGTGTGTGAGGGGTGGGGTGCATGGCACGGCTATAGGATCAAGCCGCACGGGCAATTAGTAGCGCTCAGCTCAAGCGGTTACCCGCCTT
>NZ_SBHP01000005.1:0-150928 GCF_006980785.1 Tepidiphilus sp. J10 | reverse complement strand
CGACACGCATCGCCATGATGGGCGTACTCCTTTCTCGAAGTCATGGCGTCAGACCTACCGCCGCGCACTTTCTGCCAGAAGCGCTAAACGGAATTTACAGAAAGGATGGTACACAACCCTGGCCGATGTCGAAGAAGGTTTGGATTGACTCGGCAAGACGGGGCTGGTTGTTTTTGACCGCGAGCACATAGTTGGCGTCCTTGTCCCGCATCGCTCGGGCGATATTAGCGTGCGTGCCCATGGCATCGATGGTGACGATTGCTCCCTTGAGCATCAGAGTCTCCAGCAGAACCGGAATGGCCGTCAATTCGTTGGATTTCTCGGCACAGGCTTCCTGCCCCAGGACCAAGCCTGCCTGGGCGGCAAAGGCGCTCACCAAGTGTAGGGCCGAGCGCCCGGCGCTACGGCTACGCCGGCTGCTCTTGCCATCGATCGCGACGACCTCGCCTTCGGCCAGCGCCGGCAGCACCCCACCGACCCAGCGGCGAAAACTCTTCTCCAGTGCCCTGCGATCGAGTAGGCCAAAAAGGCGCCCCAACGTGTCGTGCGACGGGATCCCGTTCTCCAGCACCAGAAAGCGGCGCAGCCAGTCGATGCGCTCCTTGGCCCACGCCTCGATGCCGACGAAGTCATCGACCCCGCACAGCAGAGCGCATACCGAAATCACCAGCATCTCGACCAGATCGTGCTTCGCACGTCCCACAACGCGCGGATCCGGGATCTCCGAAAATACTTCGAGCAGCAACGAGCGGGATGGCTCGCCGTCTGCGTTTGTTTTCTCTGTCTTCATGCGCCGCCCCCAAAAAGACAGAAAACTACACGAATCAGGGCACTGTGAACAGACCCTCTGGGCAACCCCGTGGAGGTTAAAAACTATTTTTTAGACAGGACCCTTGGTTTGATGCGATTGCCCTGCGACATGCTCGGACGGATCCGTATCGAACGATTTCGACCTCTGCCCCTTGAATTACCCTCCACCCACCCCCATAATGACTCCACGATCACGAATCGGCGGAGCATGAGGTTATGACCGAAGGAACCAAACCCAAGCACGACACCCCGCAGGGCGGGGAACAAACTCCTCGGGAGAATCCCACCACGCCCGACCCCCAAGCGGATGCCGAAGTGATGCCCAGCCTCGAAGAGATGCTGCGCATCGCCGAGCAGAAGGCCGCCGAACACCACGACGCCTGGCTGCGGGCCAAGGCCGAAGCGGAGAACATCCGCCGCCGCGCCCAGGAAGAAATCGCCAAGGCGAGCAAGTTCGCCAGCGAGCGCTTTGCCGCCTCCATGCTGCCGGTCAAGGACAGCCTCGAGGCCGCGCTCGGCACGCCCAACCAGACGCTGGAAACCCTGCGCCAGGGCGTGGAGCTCACCCTGCGCCAGCTCGAGAATGCCTTCGAGAGCGCCAACGTGCGCCAGATCGATCCGCAGGGCGAAAAATTCGACCCCCACCTGCATCAGGCGGTGGGCATGCTCGAGAGCGACGCCGAACCCAACACCGTCGTGCAGGTGCTGCAGAAAGGCTACCTGCTGCACGACCGGGTCCTGCGGCCGGCGCTCGTCATGGTCGCCAAGCCCAAGTCCGAAGCGGCAAGCGCCGAAGGCGGCGACGGCAACGCCTCCTCTTGAAAAACCGCCGCCTCGCCGCCATCTGAACACCAACCGCATTCAAACGAGAGGAACGCATCATGGGAAAAATCATCGGTATCGACCTCGGCACCACCAATAGCTGCGTGGCCGTGATGGAAAACGGCAAGCCGAAGGTGATCGAGAACTCCGAGGGCGCACGCACCACGCCCTCGGTGGTCGCCTATCTCGAAGACGGCGAAATCCTGGTGGGTGCCCCGGCCAAACGCCAGGCCATCACCAACGCCGCCAACACCATCTACGCCGTCAAGCGCCTCATCGGCCGCAAGTTCGACGACCCGGAAGTGCAGAAGGACATCAAACTGATGCCCTACAAGATCGTACGCGCCGACAATGGCGACGCCTGGGTCGAAGTGCGCGGCAAGAAAATCTCGCCGCAGCAGGTCTCGGCCGAGATCCTGCGCAAGATGAAGAAGACCGCCGAAGACTACCTCGGCGAGGAAGTCACCGAAGCGGTCATCACGGTGCCGGCCTACTTCAACGACGCCCAGCGCCAGGCCACCAAGGATGCCGGTCGCATCGCCGGGCTCGACGTCAAGCGCATCATCAACGAACCCACCGCCGCGGCGCTCGCCTACGGCATGGACAAGAAACCGGGCGACTCCAAGATCGCCGTCTATGACCTCGGCGGCGGCACCTTCGACATCTCCATCATCGAGATCGCCGAAGTCGACGGCGAGCACCAATTCGAAGTGCTCTCCACCAACGGCGACACCTTCCTCGGCGGCGAAGACTTCGACAACCGCCTGATGGACTACATCGTCGACGAGTTCAAGAAGGAACAGGGCGTCGATCTCAAGAAAGACCCACTGGCGATGCAGCGGCTCAAGGAAGCAGCCGAAAAAGCCAAGATCGAGCTCTCCTCGAGCCAGCAGACCGAGGTGAACCTCCCCTACATCACCGCGGATGCGAGCGGCCCCAAACACCTCGCCATGAAGATCACCCGGGCGAAGTTCGAAGCGCTCGTCGACGACCTCATCGAGAAGACGCTCGAACCCTGCCGCATCGCCCTCAAGGACGCCGGGCTCAAAGTCTCGGACATCGACGACGTCATCCTCGTCGGCGGTCAGACCCGCATGCCCAAGGTGCAGCAAAAGGTCAAGGAATTCTTCGGCAAGGAGCCGCGGCGCGACGTCAACCCCGACGAAGCCGTCGCCATCGGTGCCGCCATCCAGGCCGGCGTGTTGCAAGGCGAAGTCAAGGACGTGCTGCTCCTGGACGTCACGCCCCTGTCGCTGGGCATCGAGACGCTCGGTGGCGTGATGACCAAGCTCATCCCGAAGAACACCACCATCCCGACCAAGGCGACGCAGGTCTTCTCCACCGCCGAGGACAATCAAACGGCCGTCACCATCCGCGTCTTCCAGGGCGAGCGGGAACTGGCGCGCGACAACAAACTGCTCGGGGAATTCAACCTCGAGGGGATTCCGCCCGCGCCGCGCGGCGTGCCGCAGATCGAGGTCACCTTCGACATCGACGCCAACGGCATCCTGCACGTGTCGGCCCGCGACAAAGCCACCGGCAAGGAGAACAAGATCACCATCAAGGCGAACTCCGGTCTCACCGAAGAGCAGATCCAGCAGATGATCCGCGACGCCGAAGCGCACGCAGAGGAAGACCGCCGCATGCGCGAGCTGATCGAGGCGCGCAACCAGTGCGATGCACTCATCCACTCGGTGCGCAAGAGCCTCGAAGAGCTCGGCGACAAGGTGAAGGCCGACGACAAGGAAAAAATCGAAGCGGCCATCAAGGAAGCCGAAGAAGCGATGAAATCCGACGACAAGGGTAAAATCGAGGCCGCGATGCGCAAGCTCGGGCAGGCGAGCGCCGAGATGTCCCAGCATCTCTATGGTGCTGGTGAAGCAGGTGCTGCGCCCGGTGGTGCGGGAACGTCCGCGGGACAACGCGCCGGCGACAGCGACGTGGTCGACGCCGAGTTCACCGAGGTCAAGGACGACAAGAAACACTGATCGGCCCTGCCCCGCACCCTGAAAGCCGAGCCCGCGCCGGACACTCCCGGCCCGGGCTCGGCTGCGTCATGACCCCACACTGGCGAGACGATGACACAAAAAGATTATTACGCGATCCTCGAAGTGAGCCGCGAAGCGACGGCGGCCGAGATCAAAAAAGCCTACCGGCGTCTGGCGATGAAATACCATCCGGACCGCAATCCGGGCGACAAGGCGGCCGAAGAGAAATTCAAGGAAATCCAGCGCGCCTACGACGTGCTGAGCGACGAGCAAAAGCGCGCCGCCTACGATCGCTACGGGCATGCCGGCGTAGATGGAGCCGCGGCCGGCGCCGGGGCAGCCGGGTTCGACGACTTCGCCGAAGCCTTCTCCGACATCTTCGGCGATCTCTTCGGCGGTAGCCGGCGCGGCCGCTCCCAGGTCTATCGCGGCGCCGATCTGCGCTACCAGCTCGAGATCTCGCTCGAAGAGGCCGCGCACGGCACCACCAAGACCATCCGCATTCCCACGGCCGAGACCTGCGACACCTGCCACGGCACCGGCGCGCGCCCCGGTACGCAGCCGCGGGTGTGCCCCACCTGCGGCGGCATCGGCCAAGTGCGCATGCAGCAGGGATTCTTCTCCATCCAGCAGACCTGCCCCGAATGCCATGGCAGCGGCAGTATCGTCGCCGACCCCTGCCCGGACTGCGGCGGCGCGGGGCGGGTGCGGCGCACGCGCACGCTGGAAGTGAAGATCCCGGCCGGCATCGACACCGGCATGCGCCTGCGCCAGAGCGGCTACGGCGAGGCGGGCATCAACGGCGGTCCGCCGGGCGATCTCTACGTCGAGATCCGCATCAAGCCCCACCCCATTTTCCAGCGCGAGGGCGACGATCTGCACTGCGAGATGCCCATCTCCATCACCACGGCCGCGCTGGGCGGCGAGATCGACGTTCCCACGCTCGATGGCATCGCCAAGTTGCGCATTCCCCCGGGCACGCAGACGGGCAAGGTCTTCCGCCTGCGCGGCAAGGGCATCCGCAACGTGCGCAACCAGGGCGTGGGCGACCTGCTCTGCCACGTGGTGGTAGAAACGCCGGTCAATCTCACCGAGCGGCAGAAAGAGCTCTTGCGCGAATTCGAAGAGATCGCCCATGAAAACGCCGAACGGCACAACCCGCGCAGCAAATCCTGGTTCGACCGCATGCGCGAATTCTTCACCGGTGAAGCACAATGAACGCGGAGCACACGAAAAAATCCTGCAACCGGCCACGGAACGCGGCGTGCGCGGTGTAAAAAGTGCGATCCACCACATCGACGGCACGTGCATTCGGAAAACGGAAAACGCCGTCATGCACCCGCGCGCCAGGCCGTACGCATCGTCTTACCCTATCCCAGGAATCCGTCCATGCCGCAGACCTCCTCCATGAACCGGGTGCGCCGTGCCCTGCTCACGGCGCTTCTCGCCTGCACCTTCCCCACCCTTTCCTTCGCTCAAGGAGCCCAAGCCGTGCAAGTCAAACTCACCACCAACCGCGGTGACATCGTGCTCGAACTCGATCCCGTCAAAGCCCCCAAGACGGTGGAGAATTTTCTCGCCTACGTCGAGAGCGGCCACTACGACGGCACCATTTTTCATCGCGTCATCGACGGATTCATGATCCAGGGCGGCGGGCTCACCGCCGACATGAAGCAGAAACCGACACGCGCGCCGATTCCCAATGAAGCCGACAACGGCCTCAAGAACCGGCGCGGCACCGTCGCCATGGCCCGCACTCAGGACCCGAATTCGGCCACGGCGCAATTCTTCATCAACGTCGCCGACAATGACTTCCTCGACTACCGTGCCCCCACCACCCAGGGTTGGGGCTACTGCGTCTTCGGCAAGGTCGTGCAGGGCATGGACGTGGTCGACGCCATCAAGTCGGTGAAGACCGGCACCGTCGGTCCTTGGCGAGACGTACCGCTCGAACCGGTGGTGATCGAGCACGCCGAGGTGCTGCGATGACGGCGCTGCCGGCATTCGAGGCGCCGCGCCTGCGCCTGCCGCGCGCCGCGTTCGTCTCCGACCTGCACCTCGACATCGATCGTGACACACCGCGCCTGCACGCCTTCTGCGAATGGCTCGCCCAGCGCCCGGCAGAAGAGCCCGTCTTCCTCCTGGGCGACATCTTCGAATTCTGGATCGGCGACGACTGGACGCACCCGGTGATGGAATCCCTCGTCGCCGCCTGCGCCGCGGCCCGCGCACGCGGCGTCTCGTTCCACTTCCTTACCGGCAACCGCGATTTCCTCGTGGGCGAGACCTTTGCCGCGCGCGCCGGCTGGGCGATGCTGCCCGATCCGGTGGCCGTGGAGATCGCCGGGCGAGCCTTCGTGCTCACCCACGGCGACCTCCTATGTACCGACGATCACGCCTATCAAGCCTGGCGTGCCCAGGCGCGGCAACCGGCCGCCCAAGCCGCCTTCCTCGCCCAGCCGCTGCCGGCGCGCATCGCCTTCGCCCAGCGCTCACGCGAACAGAGCCGCGCCTACCAGGGCGCGCTGGAAGCGCCGATCGACGTCAATGAGGACGAGGTGCGCCGTTGGCTCGAAACCTACCCTTCAGCGGTGTTGCTCCATGGTCACACCCACCGCTGCGCCGTGCATCGTTACTCGATCGCCGACGAGCAGCGCGAGCGCTGGGTGCTGCCCGAATGGCACGACACCGCCCGCTGGCTGGAGATCGGCCCCGAAGGCGCCACTTGGCACGGCGTGACACCGGCCAGGGTCGAGCACCGTTGAGGATGCCATGCCGACGATCAGCCTCTTTTACGGCATCCTCATCAACATGTACTTTTTCGACGACGAGCGGCACAAACTTCCCCACATTCACGCAAGATACCAGGGGATGGAAGCCGCTTTCTCCATCCTCGACGGCTCATTGTTGAGCGGAGATTTCCCGGCAACGAAAGCCCGGCTCGTCCAAGCATGGATCGAAATCCATCGAGAGGATCTCTTGGCCGATTGGGAACTCGCCATCAACGGCCAAGCGCTTTTTCCCATCGACCCCTTGCGTTGAGGTTTTGCCATGGAATCGGTCGTCCGCGTCATCCCGCACGAGAACTTCACGCTCGAGCTCTGGTTCGACGACGGAAGTCATCGCCTCTTCGATGCCCGCCCCTATCTCGAACGTGGCATTTTTACCCGCCTGAAACGGTGGGACGAATTTCGGCTGGCCCACGTGGGGCTCGGCACCGTCTGCTGGCCTGGAGGACTGGACATCGCCCCGGAGACGCTCTACGACAAATCGGTGCCGCTCGCATCCGGGGAACCTCTGAATCTCGCCACCGGCTGAATCCTACCCCCCGATCGCGTCCAACCCGCGCGCGAGGTCGGCTTTCAGGTCTTCGACCTCTTCCAGGCCGACCGAGACGCGCAGCAGGTCTTCGCCCACGCCCATCGCCTGCCGCACTTCCGGGGCCAGCCGCCCGTGCGTGGTGCTCGCCGGGTGCGTGATGGTGGATTTGACGTCGCCGAGGTTGCCGGTGATGGAGAATATCCGGGTGGAATCGATCACGCGCCAGGCCTCGCTGCGTCCGCCTCGCACGCGAAAACTCACCACACCGCCCCCCAGTTTCTGCTGGCGCCGCGCGAGCGCGTACTGCGGGTGGGATTCGAGCCAGGGATAGCGCACCTGCACCACGTTCGGATGCCCCTCGAGCCAGCGCGCGAGCGCGAGCGCCGCCTCACTCTGCGCCCGCACCCGCAGCGGCAGCGTTTCC
This sequence comes from Tepidiphilus sp. J10, assembly GCF_006980785.1. Lineage (NCBI taxonomy): Bacteria > Pseudomonadati > Pseudomonadota > Hydrogenophilia > Hydrogenophilales > Hydrogenophilaceae > Tepidiphilus > Tepidiphilus sp. J10. The sequence continues at coordinate 143,563 of NZ_SBHP01000005.1, read as the reverse complement.
AGGCTCTTCACCAGCACCCAGGCGTTGAAGGGCGAAAGGCTGGGCCCTGCCGTGCGCAGGAAGCGGTAGACCGAATCGACGAGCGAGCGGCTGCCGAGCACTGCCCCACCGAGCACCCGGCCCTGACCATCGAGGTATTTGGTGGCCGAATGGATGACCAGATCCGCCCCCAGGGCGAGCGGCTGCTGTCCGATGGGCGTGCAAAAGGTGTTATCGACCGCGAGCAAGGCACCGACCCGGTGTGCCCGTTCGGCAAGCGAGGCCAAATCGACGAGCTCCATGAGCGGGTTGCTGGGCGTCTCGCAGAAGACGAGCCGGGTGCGCGGGGTGAGCGCCGCCTCCAGTGCCGCGGCATCGCCCAGATCGACGAAGCGCGTGGTGATGCCAAAGCGCGGCAGGATCGCCGAGAAGAGCTGGTGCGTGGCGCCGAAGAGCCCCTGGCCGGCCACGATCTCCTCGCCCTGGGAGACGAAAGTCATGGCCGCGCACAGGATCGCCGCCATGCCCGAGGCGGCGGCGATGCAGGATTCGGCCCCTTCGAGGCTTGCGAGCCGCTCCTGGAACATGCTCACCGTCGGGTTGGTAAAGCGGCTATAGGTATAGCCCTCTTCCTGCTCGAGGAAGCGCGCCGCCGCTTGCGCTGCGTCGGCGAAAACGAAACTCGAAGTGAGATAGAGCCCTTCGGCATGCTCGCCGAATTGGCTACGCAGCACGCCATCGCGCACCGCGCGCGTGCCCAGGCCCTTGTCGTCGTTCATGACCGTCCTTTCATGCGTCCTGGTCGAGGGGCAGGTTGAGATCGAGCTGGGCCGCTCCCTCGCTGTCTTCGCGCTCGGACAGAGCAGCCGGTGCGTCGCCGCGCCGTTCGATCCGTTCGAGGTATTCGGGCGTGACGTCGCCCGTGATGTAGCGGCCGTCGAAGCAGGAAGACTCGAAACGCCGGATCGCCGGATTGACGCTTTGGATGGCGCGTTTGAGGTCTTCGAGTTCCTGATAGAGCAGCCCGTCGGCGCCGATCTGGCGGCGGACTTCTTCCTCGTCGCAGTAGGCGGCGATGAGCTCGCGGCGGCTCGGCATGTCGATCCCGTAGACGTTGGCGTAGCGCACGGGCGGAGCCGCCGAAGCGAGAAAGACTTCCACGGCACCGGCGTCGCGCGCCATCTGGATGATCTCGCGACTGGTGGTACCCCGCACGATGGAGTCGTCGACGAGCAACACGCGCTTACCGCGGAATTCCTGATGCACGGCGTTGAGCTTCTTGCGCACGGAATTCTTGCGCACCGTCTGCCCCGGCATGATGAAGGTGCGGCCGATGTAGCGGTTCTTGACGAACCCCTCGCGGTAGGGCAGCCCCAGGCGAGTAGCCATCTCCAACGCCGCCGGACGGCTGGAATCGGGAATGGGGATCACCACGTCGATGCGCGTGTGCGGAAAGCGGGTGCGGAAACGCTCGGCGAGGTATTCGCCCATCTTCACGCGCGCCTCATAGACCGACACCCCGTCGATCACCGAATCGGGGCGGGCCAGATAGACGAATTCGAAGAGACAGGGCGCGAGCAACGGGTCATCGGCGCACTGGCGCGCGCGCATCGTGCCGTCGATGCCGAAGAGGATCGCCTCGCCCGGCGCGACGTCGCGCACCAGCCGAAACCCCAGCGTATCGAGCGCGACCGACTCGGAAGCCACGAGCCACTCCGTCCCTGAAGGCGTGTCGTTGCGGCCGAAGACGAGCGGACGGATGCCGTAGGGGTCACGAAAGGCGAGCAGACCATAGCCCGCGATCATCACCACCACCGCATAGGCGCCGCGGCAGCGCCGATGCACCCCCCGCACCGCCGCGAATACCGCCTCGTCGTCGGGGCGCGCCCCCTTGGAGGCGGCCGCGAGCTCGTGGGCGAAGACGTTGAGCAGAATCTCGGAGTCGGAATTGGTGTTGATGTGACGCAAGTCGGTCTCGAAGATCTCTCGCTTGAGCGCCTCGCCGTTGGTGAGGTTGCCGTTGTGCGCGAGCAGCAGACCAAAAGGCGAATTGACGTAGAAGGGCTGCGCTTCGGCCGGATTGCAGGCATCGCCCGCCGTGGGGTAGCGCACGTGGCCGATACCCCAGTTGCCCACGAGACTGCGCATGTTGCGCGTGCGAAAGACGTCGCGCACCAGTCCCGGCCCCTTGTGCATGTAGAAGCGGTCGTCACTGCCGGTGGCGATGCCCGCCGCATCCTGCCCTCGGTGCTGCAGCACCATCAATCCATCATACAGGAGCTGGTTGACCGGCTGATGGGCAACCACCCCGAGGATTCCGCACATTCAAATGATCTCCCTAGGCAAAGGCAATTTCTCGATCAAGCCTCGCGGCAACCACGGCTCCAGGCGTTGCAAGGCTGCAACGATCCACGGCGCGGTGCTCGATTGTCGCCACCACGGGGCTTCCTGGACGCCGACCGCCAGCAGCGCCGCCGTACACAACAACACCACCGCCACACCTCGCACCACCCCGAAAACCGCACCGAACACGCGGTCTATCCCCCCTAGGCCGACGGCACGCAACAGTTCGCGCAGGGCGTAGCGCATCAGTGCCGCCAGCATGAACACGGCGAGAAAGATCGTGGCAAAGCCCAAGACGCGCTGCAACAAAGGATCACTGAACCAGCGCGCATAGAACACCTGACCGATCGGCCAACAGAACACCCACCCCAAGACGATCGCCACGACCCATGCCATCACCGACAGCAGCTCGGAGACGCCGCCACGCCAAGCGCCCACGAGCAGTGAAATACCGATCACTGCGACTACCGCGTAATCGAAACCGTTCATGGCGAGGCGACGTACACCACGCGAGGGCTCAAGTGTTGCTGCTCGGCGATCGCCTTGGCAGAATGGGCTTTGGATTCGTGCACGAAAGGACCGATGCGCACACGATACCAGCCATCGGCGCCGTTTTCGACGAAGGCTTCGAGCCCGGCAGCGCGCAGCTGCCCGGCCACCTGCTTCGCCTTGTTTCCATCGCGAAAAGCACCCGCCTGCACCACCCAATACCCAGGCAGCTTTTGTCCTGGTTTCAATACGCCCTCCAAGGCGGCGAGTGCACGCGCCTTTTCCTGCAAGGTATCGGATTTGACGGTTGGCACCGGACTGGATTCGGTCACCGGCTTGGGCGGCTCGGGCGGCGCAGTGGATCGAAGTGCCCCCCCCTCCGTTTGCGGGAGCGCAGGAGCGGATGTCGTCTGCTGCGACAGAGGATCTCGGGCGGAAGGAGGTTCTTGCCCGATCGGAGGCGTTGGCAGCGGGATGGACACCTCGGCGCGCTCGACTTCCGGCAGCCGAGAGGGTTCGGAAACACGTTCCGATATCGCATCGGGACTAGCCTCGGGCGGCGGCAAAGAATCGGGCGCTTGCTCGCGGGAAGGAATCCGTACCTCGACCGGATCCCTCGGTCCTCGAGGCTCCTGCTCCATCACCAGAGGCAGCGTGATGAGCGCGGCCAACAGCAGGACGAGGGCTCCGACGAAACGCCGCCGTATCCTGCGCAACCGCTCGAGAGTTTCTTCCTGGGTCGTCACCGTGCTTCCGTGTCCTGGACGTGCAGCGCACGCAGCGCATCGGCCACCGTGAGGAAAGAGCCGAACACGACGATTCTATCATCGTCCTTGGCCTGTGCCTTAGCCGCAGCAAGCGCCTCGGCCACCGAGGCGCACGTTTCCCGGGGCGCCACCCCCGCGGACTCCAACCTCGCGGCGAGCGCTTCGGCCGTGAGCGCGCGAGGTCCTGGCAGGCCGGCGGCAAACCACGCATCGACCCGGGGAGCGAGCACCCGTGCCACCCCTTCTACGTCCTTGTCGGCGAGCATGCCGACCACGGCCAAGGTGCAGCGGTACCCCGGCATCGCGGCGAGATTCTCGGCGAGCACCGCCGCGGCCTGGGGATTGTGCGCGACGTCGAGGATCACGCTCGGACGGCCCGGCAACACCTGAAAACGCCCCGGGAGTTCCACCGTCATCAAACCCTCGCGCACCGCCTGCATCGCCAGCGGCAGACGATCGCGCAGGCAGGTGAGCGCCATCAGCGCCGCGGAGGCGTTCATCAGCTGATTGACTCCGCGTAGCGCCGGATAGGGCAGACCGCCGCGGTTACCCGCCGTGCGCGACCACCAGCGCCACTGCTGGCGGTCGCCATCGTAGCCGAAGTCCACGCCGAGGCGGTAGAGCTCGGCACCGAGCGCGGCGGCCGTCTCCAGCACCGAGCGCGGCGGCACCGGATCGGCGACGATGGCCGGCCGGCCGGGGCGGAAGATACCGGCTTTTTCGCGCCCGATCGCCTCCCGGTCCGGCCCGAGCCAGGCTTGATGGTCGAGCGCCACGCCGGTGAGGATCGCAGCATCCGCATCGAACACGTTGGTCGCGTCCAGCCGCCCGCCCATGCCGACTTCCAAGATGATGGCATCGAGCGGTTCGCGGCAGAAGGCCACCCAGGCCGCCAGCGTGCCATGCTCGAAATAGGTGAGCGGCACGTCGCCGCGCGCCGCCTCTACCGCTTCGAAGGCGGCAAGCAGGGCTTCGTCGCCGATCGGCTGGCCGTCGAGGCGTACGCGCTCGTTGTAGCGCAAGAGGTGGGGTGAGGTGTAGCAGCCCACCCGATAGCCGCCGGCGCGCAGCATGGCTTCGAGCAGCGCACAGGTCGAGCCTTTGCCGTTGGTACCGGTCACCGTGATGACGAACGCATCGTGGGTAAAAGGCAGACGCTCGCGCACCGCCCGCACCCGCTCGAGCCCCAGGGCGATCACGTGGCTCGCCGCGCGCGCTTCGAGCTGCGCCAGCCAGCGATCCAGGGCGGAGGTCTGCGTCATGCCACCTCGTGCGGGCGCAGCCCCAGCAGGGAGAAGGTGCGCGCGAGCCACGGCCGCAGCCGACGCCGGTCGACGATGGCATCCAATGCGCCTTTCTCCAGCAGAAACTCGGCGCGCTGAAACCCTTCCGGCAACGTTTGGCGCACCGTCTGCTCGATGACGCGCGGCCCGGCAAAACCGATGAGCGCTCCGGGTTCGGCCACGACCACGTCCCCCATGAAAGCGAAACTGGCCGACACGCCCCCCATCGTCGGGTCGGTGAGCACCGAGACGAAGGGCAGCCGCGCCTGGGCGAGCTGCGTGAGCGCGGCATTGGTCTTGGCCATCTGCATGAGCGACAGCACCCCTTCCTGCATGCGCGCGCCGCCGCTCGCCGCGATGCACACGAAACCGCAGCGATGTTCGATGGCGTGGCGTACCCCACGCACGAAGCGCTCACCCACGACCGAACCCATGGAGCCGCCCATGAATTCGAACTCGAAGCAGGCCGCCACCACCGGCAGGGTCTCGAGACGCCCGGCGAGCACGATGAGCGCCTCGCTCTCGCCCGTGGCCTTGGTCGCCTCCTTGAGTCGGTCGGTGTAGCGTTTGCTGTCCTTGAATTTCAACGCATCCACCGGCCGTACTTCAGCGCCGATCTCCACTCGCCCTTCGGGGTCGAGCAGCGCCTCGAGCCGGGCACGGGCGCGGATGCGATGGTGATGGCCGCATTTGGGACAGACGCGCAACTCGCGATCGAGGTCGGCGGCATAGAGCACCTCGTCGCAGGCTTCGCACTTGGTCCACAACCCCTCGGGGACGTTGTGGCGCGCGCCGCTCACTTCACGCCGGATACGCGGCGGCAGGATCTTGTCGAGCCAGCTCATCGAGTCACCCCTTCATCGAGCGTCCGGCGGATCGGACGCAGAAATGATTCCACCCGGCGGCACGCCTCGTCGGCATCCGATGCGCCTTCCAGGGTTTCGAGCAGCCGGCTGCCGATGACCACCGCGTCGGCCACGGCGCCGATCTCGGCGGCCGTTTGGGCATCCCGGATGCCAAACCCCACGGCGATGGGCAGGCCCGTGCGTTCGCGCAAACCGGGAATGCGCGCGAGCACCGAGGCGACGTCGAGTGAGCCCGCTCCCGTCACACCGGTGAGCGAGACGTAATAGACGTACCCGCCGCCGAGCCGCGCCACCTCGTCGGCCCGCTCTGGTCTGGAAGTGGGCGCGAGCAGAAAGATCGGATGCAGTCCTGCTTCGCGCAACCGCGCGGCGAACGGTTCGGCCTCCTGCGGCGGATAATCGACGGTGAGCACGCCGTCGACGCCGGCTTCGCGCGCCGCCTCCACGAAACGCGCCTCACCCATCGCCTCGATCGGATTGGCGTAGCCCATCAGCACCACGGGCGTATCGGCATCTGTGCGGCGAAAGTCGCGCACCAAGTCGAGCACCCGAGCAAGCGTCATACCCTGTGCCAAAGCCCGTTCGCTCGCACGCTGGATGGTCGGCCCATCGGCCATGGGGTCGGAGAAAGGGATCCCCAGTTCGATCAGGTCGGCGCCGGCGCGCACCAACGCCGGCAAGAGCGCCCGCGTTGTTTCGACCGAGGGAAAACCCGCCGTCACGAAAGGGATGAGCGCCTTGCGCCCCTGCTCGCGCAGGCGGGCGAAGGTACGATCGATACGGTTCATGGGACGCTCCTCGTTCACCAGCGAATGCCCGAGCGTTCGGCCACGGTGTGCATGTCCTTGTCGCCACGCCCCGAGAGGTTGACGAGCAGCACCGTCTCGCGCGGCAGGCTCGGCGCGAGCTTGGCCGCGTAGGCGAGCGCGTGCGAGGATTCGAGCGCGGGGATGATGCCTTCGTAACGGCACAGCGCGTGGAAGGCCGCCAGCGCCTCGTCGTCGGTCACGGCCACGTACTCGGCGCGCCCCAGATCCTTGAGGAGCGCATGCTCCGGCCCCACGCCGGGATAGTCCAGACCGGCGGAGATGGAATGCGTCTCGCGGATCTGGCCGTGCTCGTCCTGCAGCAGGTAGGTGCGATTGCCGTGCAGCACGCCGGGACGACCGGCCACGAGCGTGGCCGCGTGCCGCCCCGTTTCGACCCCCTCACCGGCCGCCTCCACCCCGATCAGACGCACCGATTCGTGCTCCAGATAGGGGTAGAAGATCCCGATGGCGTTGGAACCCCCGCCGACACAAGCGATCACGTAGTCGGGCTGACGGCCGATGAGCTCGGGCATCTGCCACAGGCATTCCTTGCCGATGACGGACTGAAAGTCGCGCACCATCTCCGGATAGGGATGCGGCCCGGCCACGGTGCCGAGGATGTAGAAGGTGTCATGGACGTTGGTGACCCAGTCGCGCATGGCCTCGTTGAGGGCATCCTTGAGCGTGCGCGAACCGGAGGAGACCGGCACCACTTCGGCCCCCAGCAGCTTCATGCGATAGACGTTGGCCGCCTGCCGGTGCACGTCCTCCTCGCCCATATAGACGATGCAGCGCATGCCGTAGCGCGCCGCCACCGTAGCGGTGGCCACGCCGTGCTGCCCCGCGCCGGTCTCGGCGATCACGCGCGGTTTGCCCATGCGCCGGGCGAGCAGCGCCTGGCCGATGCAGTTGTTGATCTTGTGCGCGCCGGTGTGGTTCAGGTCCTCGCGCTTGAGGTAGATCTGAGCCCCGCCCAACGTCTCCGACCAGCGTTTGGCGTGGTAGATGGGGCTGGGCCGGCCGACGTAGTGTTTGAGCTCATCCTCGAACTCGGCACGAAAAGACGCGTCGCGCTTGGCCTCCTCATAGGCCTGGGCGAGCGCCTCGAGCGCCGGCACGAGCGTCTCGGCCACGTAGACGCCTCCGTAGGGACCGAAATGGCCCCGGGCATCCGGGTAGTGATAATCCATCAGCGCATTCCTTGGGTCATGGCGGCGAAGAACGCCGCCATCCTCTGCGGGCATTTGATCCCTTTGGCTGCCTCGACCCCGCTCGAGACGTCGACGGCCCACGGCCGCACCCGGGCGATCGCCTCGGCCACCGTCTCGGGCGTAAGGCCCCCGGCGAGCACCACCGGGCGCGGCAGCCCGGGCGGGATCAGGTTCCAGTCGAAGGCACGGCCGCTGCCGCCCCAAACGGCGGAGTCGGCATCGAGCAGCAGCCCCTTCGCGTCGGGATAGCATCGCGCCAATTCTAGCAGATCGAGCCCCGGGCGCACCCGCAGCGCCTTGAGATAAGGCCGAGCGAAACGCCGGCACAACTCGGGCGGCTCGTCGCCGTGGAACTGCAGCAGATCGAGCGGCACACGCTCGAGCACCGCTTCCACCTCGTCCGGTGCCGGATTGACGAAGAGCCCCACCGTGGTGACGAAAGGAGGCACTTCGGCGAGCAGGGCTTCGGCCTGCGTGGGCGTCACCGCCCGGGGGCTGGGCGGATAGAAGACGAAACCGAGCGCATCGGCGCCCAAACGGCACGCCTCGCGCACGTCTTCGGGCCGCGTCAGGCCGCAGATCTTCACCCGTACGCGCCAGGTAGGATTATGGGACATCCGTTTCCTCGTATAGACCGAATTCGGGTCGGCGCACGATACGCTCGGGCAGCCCCAAACCCGGAGGATACTCGACGCCGCAGAAATAGAGCCCGGCGGCAGCGAACGTGGGGGCGGCAAGCGCACGCTCGCGCCGTTCGAGCACTTCGCCGACCCATTCAGGCGGGAAACGCCCTTTGCCCACGTAGACGAGGGCGCCGACGAGATTGCGCACCATGTGATGCAGGAAGGCATCGGCGTGCGCATCGAAATGCAGGAAGGGACCGCGGCGCGTGATCTCGAGACGATGGAGCGTCTTCACGGGCGAGCGCGCCTGGCATTGGGCGGCACGAAAGGCCGAGAAGTCATGCGTACCGAGAAAGAGCGCCGCAGCCGCGCGCATCGGTTCGAGCGCGAGCGGCCGCATCTCCCAGCCGACCAGGCCGGCGAGCGCTGCCGGGCGCACCGGCGCGTTGTAGAGTACGTAGCGGTAGTGGCGGGAAGTGGCGCGATAGCGCGCGTGAAACGCCTCGGATACGGACCAAGCCGCCCGTACGGCGACGTCTTCGGGCAAACGGGCATTCACCCCCCGCACCCAGGCAGAGGCGGGACGTTCGGCCGAAGTATCGAAATGCACCACCTGGGCAAGCGCATGAACCCCCGCATCGGTGCGGCCTGCGCAATGCAGACGGACGGGGTGAGCGGCAAGTGCAGAGACCGCCGCTTCCAGCACTCCCTGCACCGTGCGCCCACCCGCCTGCGTCTGCCAGCCGTGAAAGCCTTGCCCGGCGTATTCGACGAGCAATGCCCAGCGCATTACCTCACCTCTGCCGGCAATGGGCGGTCATGCCTTGCCTGCCTGGATCCTGTCCATGAGCTGCTGCGCCGTCGCACGTTGCGCCTCGCTACCGTCGCGTAGCACTTCTTCGAGCAGCTCGCGCGCTCCTTCGAGGTCACCCATCTCGAGATACGCCTGTGCGAGCTGAAGCCGGGTGGCATGATCTTCACCACTACCTTCTGCTGCAAACCGTTCGAGGTCGATGTCCATGACATCGGTGGGAGGACCGGACTCGGCGATTTTCTGTGCTTCCGCCGTAGCCGGAGCAGACAGGGACTCCGCTCCGTCCTCGGCCAGAGAGCGAGTGGGTTCTTCCGATTCGGGGGAGACTTCGGCCAGATCGAAGTCGATTTCGTCCAGCATTTCTTTCAGATCGCCGACCCCCGTGCTTGGCGAATCCGTCGCATCGGGTTTCGCGCCGGCTTTTTGCACTTGCACTTCATCTTCTTCGAGGATCAGCTCCGGAAAATCGCTCGCTTCTTCTTTCTCGGCAGCCGCCGTACGATCACTTTTCGTTGTCTGCGATTCGTCGAGGGACACGTTTTCCGTCGACTTCGTCTGCTCCGGTTCCGCGACGGGGAGTTCGAGATCGAACTCGAGGAGATCGCCCCCCCCTCCAGCTGGCGGGGTCTTTTCGGGCGCAGCATAGGCGGGCGACACGGGCTCTTCCGCCATCCGTTGGCTCAACTTGTCCAAGTCGAAATCGAGTTCGACGAATTCCTGCGCCGAATCCGGGCGTGTCGTCTCGAAGGATTCGCCCGTCTCGGCAGGGACGGCGGCCGAGGGCTCGGAGCGGACGTCGGGACGAGCCGGCCCGGACGCAGCGGCGACTCCGCCCACCCCCCCTGCCTCGGGGAAAGATCCGCGAGGCGGAATTTCCGTTTTCGGTCCCTCATGGGCGAGCACCGAGGCAAAACGTTCGTCGTCTGGCCAAGCCCGTTTGCCGATACTCAATGCCATGTCCCAATCCGCCCCCTGCTCTCCGCTCAATTCGGACAGAGTGCGCAGATACTGGTCGAATTTGGCTCGATCGCCCCGCTTCGCGTAGACCTCGAGCAGCTTCAGGTAAATCGCCGGGCGCCGGGGCGTTTGCTTGAGGGCATCGAGCAAGATCTCCTCGGCCTGAGGATCGCGTCCATAAGCAAGATAGACCTCTGCCTCCGCAACGGGGTCGACCCCTTCGTCGGCATGCAGGGCGTTGAAAGCCACCTGGGTGAAATCGGTCCCGAGAATGCTGGAGGTGTCGATGTTCTGGCCTGAGGTGACGGCACGGCCAGACTCGGTGGCCGGGCCGGAATGCTCCAGGGTCGAAGCGGCTGCGGCTGCCGACAGGGTCGGGGCGTGCAGCGGCTCGGGTGCAGGCGCAGGAAGCGCTTGCGCTTCGCGTCTGCGGCGATAAGCCGACCATCCCAGGGCCGCAGCCAAGGCAGCGAGCGCCCCGCCAAACCAGGGCAAGATACTCGACAACATCGAGCCTTGTTCGGCTTCTGTCATTCGTTCGACTTGCGCCTGCATCCGAGCCAAGGAGGCATTCTGCGTTTCGATAAGCTTTTGCAGCCGCGCAATTTCGGCTTCGAGCCTGACGATGCGCTCGTTCGCCTCACCGAGCGCCGCCTCCGAGGCCGCTAACGTCTCCTGCAAAGCCGACACCTCGGGCGAAGGCGGTGCAGACGTCTCCCCATCGGCCATCGGCTCAGGGCTCGCGCCTACTTTCAGACGATCCTCGGGCTCAGCCGCTGAACCCTGCCCGAGGTCTTCGCGCGCCACGACCACCCCTCTGTCCACCCGCTCCTCGAGCCCACCTGGTGCCTGCTGGGTGCTTTCTTGGGCTGCAACCGGCGCCGCCCGCCGGGCTTGGGAACGCAACAGCGCACGGGCCTCAGCCAAGGAGATCTGCCGTATTTCTTCGGCCGACGGGGTCCTCAACGTAACCCCGGCCTTGAGCCGATTGACGTCGCCTCCGATGAAGGCATCTGGATTGGCCCGCCATAACGCCACCAGCGTTTGTTCCGGTGAAGTTCCGGCAGGCGCCACCTGACGGGCGATCCCGTAGAGCGTCTCTCCGGGGCGAACGGTCCATCGATCGGGTTGCCTCTGCGTGACGGGGGCACCCCGACCGGGTTCGAGGGCGATATCTCTACCAGCGGCCGAAACGGGGCGAGCCGGTGCGGCAACCTCGGGTGGGTCGAGCAAGATGGGGAATTCGCGAACGAGGCGTCCACTGCTCCAACTCATGTCGAGCAGCACGTTGACGAAGGGCTCCCGAACGGGCACACGACTGGAGAGGACGATTTTTGCGCGCGATCCATCCCGGACCAATTTTGCGTCGATTTGCTGCACGAGGTTGCTATAGGGCACACCGACCTGGCGAAAATAATCGGGATCCGCGATGCGCGCCGACAGAGAGCGCAACTCTTCAGGGGTGGCCCGAACGGTGATTTCCGCCCGCAGCGGCTCACCCAAGCGAGAACGCACGACGAGCTCGCCGAATCCCGCACTCCAGGCATTTCCCCACAAAGCGCCCAACAACAGGGCCAAGGGCACCTGCTTTGCTCGTTTCATTTTTTGCGCTCCCTCATCAGCATCGAATCTCGACCGTGAATCCCTAGCCCTGCAACAGGATCCGCAGCATTCGGCGCAACGGCTCGGCCGCCCCCCACAGGAGTTGGTCGCCTACCGTAAACGCCCCCAGATACTCCGGCCCCATGGCGAGCTTGTGCAAACGCCCGATGGGTACCGTCAACGTCCCCGACACGGCCGCCGGCGTGAGCTCGCGCTCGCTCGCCTCGCGCTCGTTCGGTACCACTTTCACCCACTCGTTGGCCCCGGCGATGATCGCCTCGATCTCGTCGAGCGGTACGTCGCGTTTGAGCTTGACCGTCAGCCCCTGCGAATGACAGCGCATGGCGCCGATGCGCACGCACAAGCCGTCGATGGGAATCGAGCCCGGCGTGCGGAAAGGCGGTTTGCCGAGGATCTTGTTGCACTCGGCCCCACCTTTCCATTCCTCTTTCGACTGTCCATGCTCGACCGGCACGTCGATCCAGGGAATGAGACTGCCGGCGAGCGGCACACCGCGAAAATTCTTGGTGGGAAAATCGGGCGAGCGCATCGCCGCCGTCACCTTACGGTCGATCTCCAAAATGGCAGAGGCCGGATCGGCAAGCTCGGCAGCCACCGCCTGATGGAGCCGCCCCATCTGCTCGAGCAGTTCGCGCATGTTCTGCGCTCCGGCACCGGAGGCCGCCTGGTAGGTCATCGAGGAGACCCACTCGATGAGCTCCTCGCGGAACAGCCCCCCAAGGGCCATCAGCATGAGCGAGACGGTGCAATTGCCGCCGATCCAATCGCGCCCGTCCTTGGCGAGCGCCGCATCGATCACCGGGCGATTGACCGGATCGAGGACGATCACCGTGTGCGGTTCCATGCGCAGGGCGCTCGCCGCATCGATCCAATGCCCTTTCCAGCCGGCTGCGCGCAGCTTGGGATAGACGGCCTTGGTGTAGTCGCCACCCTGGCAGGTGAGGATGATGTCCATCCGGGCGAGCGTTTCCAGGTCGTAGGCATCCTGGAGCGGCTCGGCCGGAGTCACGCCGCCGAAGCTCGGGGCGGGTTTGCCCGCGGCCGAAGTGGAAAAATAGACCGGCTCGAAGAGGGCGAAATCCTTCTCTTCTTCCATGCGCTGCATCAGGACGGAACCGACCATCCCACGCCAACCGACCAATCCGACTCGTTGTTGCATTGCCATTCTCTATTCCTCGTCTCGTTTTTCTGTCATTACAGCGCCGCGACCACCGCGTCGCCCATCTCGGCGGTGCCGACGAGCCGCGTACCGGGCTCGAAGATGTCGCGCGTGCGCAGCCCTTGCGCGAGCACGGTGCGCACGGCGCTTTCGATGCGCGCGGCCGCGTCTTCCCAGCCGAAGCTGTGGCGCAGCATCATCGCCGCCGACAAAATGGTGGCGAGCGGGTTGGCCACGCCTTGCCCGGCGATGTCCGGCGCCGAACCGTGACAGGGCTCGTAGAGCCCCTTGCCCTGCTCGTCGAGTGAGGCCGAGGGCAGCATGCCGATGGAACCGGTGAGCATGGCCGCCTCGTCCGAGAGGATATCGCCGAACATATTGCCGGTGACGATCACGTCGAACTGTTTGGGCGCGCGCACGAGTTGCATCGCGGCGTTGTCGACGAGCATGTGCGTGAGGCTCACGTCGGGATACTCCGGCGCGAGCTCGTTCATCACGTCGCGCCACAACTGGGTGGTCTCGAGCACGTTCATCTTGTCGACCGAGCACAGCTTCTTGCCGCGGCGGCGGGCGGTTTCGAAAGCCACGCGGCCGATGCGGCGGATCTCGCTTTCGCGATAGATCATGGTGTTGAACCCGACCCGCTCGCCGTCGCGCACCTCGATGCCGCGCGGCTCGCCGAAATAAATATCCCCGGTGAGCTCCCGCACGATGACGAGGTCTAGCCCCGAGACGATTTCGGGTTTCAGGGAAGAAGCCGAGGCCAGCTCGGGGAAGAGCACGGCCGGGCGCAGGTTGGCAAACAACCCCAGATCTTTGCGGATCCCCAAAAGCCCCCGCTCGGGACGCTGGGCACGCGGCAGCTCGTCCCACTTCGGCCCGCCCACGGCACCGAGCAGTACCGCGTCGGCCCGCCGCGCCGCCGAACGCGTTTCCTCGGGGTAAGGCTCGCCGGTGGCGTCGATCGCCGCGCCGCCCAGGAGGGCGTATTCATACTCGAGCGGCAGGGAGAGGGCGTCGAGCACTTTCACCGCCTCGGCGACGATCTCCGGGCCGATGCCGTCGCCCGGAAGCACGCAGATTCGTTTCTTCATGCCGCGGACTCCTCGACGAAGTAATAGGGATGGCGCGCGCGATAGGCTGCTTCGAAGCGGCGGATCTCGTCGGCGTGGCGCAGCGTGAGCGCGATGTCGTCCCAGCCGTTGAGCAGACACTCCTTGCGGAAGGGGTCGATCTCGAAGGAGATCACCCGCCCTTCGGGCGTGGTGATGGTCTGCGACGGCAGATCGATCACCAGACGGTAGCCGGGCGTGGCCTCGCACTCGCGAAAGAGCCGATCGACTTCCTCGGCCGGCAGCACGATGGGCAAGAGCCCATTCTTGAAGCAGTTGTTGTAGAAGATGTCGGCGAAGCTGGGGCCGATCAGCGCGCGGAAACCATAATCGAGCAAAGCCCAGGGCGCGTGCTCGCGCGAGCTGCCGCAGCCGAAGTTCTCGCGCACGAGCAGGATCTGCGCTCCCTCGTAGCGCGGCTGGTTGAGCACGAAATCGGGATTCTTCGGCCGTTTGCTGCAGTCCATCCCCGGCTCACCGTGGTCGAGGTAGCGCCACTCGTCGAAGAGGTAGGGGCCGAAGCCGCTGCGGTGGATGGACTTGAGAAATTGCTTGGGAATGATGGCGTCGGTGTCGACGTTGGCCCGATCGAGCGGAGCGACCAGACCATCGAGGCGGATGAATTGTTCCATGTCTTTGTCTCTCTCGGGTTTCAGACGGCGGCCGGCAGCAGTTCGCGCACGTCGACGAAGTGTCCGGCGATGGCGGCAGCGGCGGCCATGGCCGGGCTCACGAGGTGGGTACGGCCACCCGCGCCCTGACGGCCTTCGAAGTTGCGGTTGGAGGTCGAGGCGCAGCGCTCGCCCGGCTCGAGCCGATCGGCGTTCATCGCCAGGCACATGGAGCAGCCCGGGTCGCGCCATTCGAATCCGGCCTCCAGAAAAATGCGGTGTAGCCCCTCTTCCTCGGCCTGTTTCTTCACCAGACCCGAACCGGGTACCACCAGCACGCGCTTGACGTTGGGCGCTTTCTTGCGCCCGCGCACGACGGCGGCGGCCGCGCGCAGATCCTCGATGCGGGAATTGGTGCACGAGCCGATGAAGACCTGATCCACCGGGATTTCGGTGATCGGCGTGCCCGGCTCCAGCCCCATGTAGGCGAGCGCCCGCTCGGCGGCGTCCCGCTTGACCGGATCGGCGAAAGCGGCCGGATCGGGCACCCGCCCTTCGATGTCGGTGACCATCTCCGGCGAAGTGCCCCAGGTGACCTGCGGTTTGAGTGTGGAGGCATCGAGCACCACCTCGCGATCGAACCGGGCATCGGCGTCGGACACCAGGGTACGCCAGTAGTCGACCGCCCGCTCCCACAGCTCGCCCTTGGGCGCGAGCGGCTTGCCGCGAAAGTAGTCGATGGTCTTATCGTCGACCGCGACCATGCCCACGCGCGCGCCGGCCTCGATCGCCATGTTGCACACCGTCATGCGCCCTTCCATGGAGAGCGAGCGGATCGCCTCACCGGCGAATTCGATGGCGTGCCCGGTGCCGCCGGCGGTGCCGATTCTCCCGATGATCGCCAGGATCACGTCCTTGGCGTAGACGCCCGGTGGCAGGCTGCCGTCGACGCGCACGCGCATGTTCTTGGCTTTCTTCTGGATGAGGCACTGGGTGGCGAGCACGTGCTCGACTTCGGAAGTGCCGATGCCGTGAGCGAGACAGGCAAAGGCCCCGTGCGTGGAGGTATGCGAATCGCCGCACACCACGGTCATCCCCGGCAGCGTCGCTCCGCTCTCCGGACCGATGACGTGCACGATGCCCTGACGCGGGTCACGAAAGGGAAAGTAACGCAGCGCCCCGAAGGCACGGATGTTCTGGTCGAGGGTGACGACTTGCTCGCGCGAGACGGGATCGCGGATCTCGCTCTCGCCGGGGTCGGTGGGGACGTTGTGATCGGCCGTGGCGACGACGGAAGCCGTTCGCCAGGGCTTGCGTCCTGCCAAACGCAGCCCTTCGAACGCCTGGGGGCTCGTTACCTCATGGATCAGGTGGCGATCGATGTAGATGAGGGCCGTGCCATCGGGCTCTTGGCGCACCAGATGCGCGTTCCACAATTTGTCATACAACGTCTTGGCGTTCATCGAAGGTTCTCTCCGGGTCGAGCGCGCCCATGGCGCGCAATTATTTCACAACCTCGTCATCGACGCTAGCACCGTGGCGTAGCGCGATGACAACGAAGCCCATTCCGGACAGTGCAAACGCACTGCCGAGGGTATAGGTCCACTCTGGCCCCAGGGCCGACCAAGACCAGCCGGACACCATGGCTCCCAGCATTCCGCCGGCCCCGAAGGACAAGCTGCCATAGAGCGCCTGGCCGCGCGCAAGCAAGGGGCCGGGAAACCACTGCCGCAGCAAGTGCACGTTCGCGCCGTGGAACACGCCGAACGTGGCCGCGTGCAACAGTTGCGCCAACACCACGACCACCGGCCAGGCTCCGCCCCATCCGATTGCGAGGAAACGTACCACGGCCGCACCGTAGGCAACGAACAAGAGCGTGCGCACGGTAAAACGTCGCAGTAGTCCAGGCAAAGCCCAGAATAACACGATCTCGGAAGCCACACCCAGCGCCCAGAGCGCGCCGATTGCCTCCTTACCGTACCCCAAGCGATCGAGGTGCATGGAATAGAAAACATACAGCGGCCCATGCGCTGCCGACATGGCGAAAGATGCGAGCAGAAAAGCCGTCACCTCACGACGCGCCAACACGGTACGCCATGGCGGCAAGGTCCGGACCAAAACTCGCGTCGGAGTGGGTTCTGGCAAGGCGAAGGCCATCAAGACCCCGCCGGCCAGTGCCGCCGCCAACCATACCGGTAACGTCTCCACGCCGTCTCGCTCGAGCCAATGACCGAGACCGAGCACCGCGACGATGAAACCGATCGAACCCCACAGCCGGATCCGCGCATAGCGGTGTGCCTCTTCGCGCAAGTGCGCGAAAGTGAGCGCCTCGAACACCGGCAGCGCTCCACTCCAACAAAAACCGATCACTGCCACGGCGGGTAACACCCAGCGCGGCTCACTGGCCACCAAGAACACGCCCCCGGCCGCGAGCGCCATCACGGCCGCCCGACGCAACAGAGCGACATGGCCCACCCCTCGTTCCAAGGGCAGAGACCACAAGGGAGGCGCAAGCACGCGCATGGCTTGCATCAGCGCCATCGCGGCAGCGATCGCGCCGGCCGTCCAACCGAGCGCGGCGAGGTAGAGAGAAAAATAAGGGGCAAAAATACCCAGGAAGGCGAAATAGCTCAGGTTATAGAGCGACAAGCGCCAATAAGGCAATGCCTCCCGTTGCACCACGGGGTCAGCGGGGCGAGGGAACCGGACCCACCACGCCCGGCGCCACCCCGGGGAGAGGGGAAACGGGAGGCACCACGTCACCGCACTGCGCCCGATGGCGCAACGCCTGATCCATCAGCACCAGCGCGAGCATGGCCTCGGCGATGGGCGTGGCGCGGATCCCCACGCAGGGATCGTGCCGTCCGTGCGTGGCCACCGTGGTCGGCGCCCCGCGCAGATCGATCGAGCGTCGCTCGAGCCGGATGCTGGAGGTGGGTTTCACCGCCAGATGGACGACGACATCCTGCCCGGTGCTGATGCCGCCGAGAATGCCGCCGGCGTGGTTCGAGAGAAACCCCTGCGGCGTGAGCTCGTCGCCATGCTCGCTGCCGCGTTGGGTCACGACGGCAAAACCGTCGCCGATCTCCACGCCCTTGACGGCGTTGATGCTCATCATCGCCGCGGCGATCTCGGCATCGAGCCGACCGAACACCGGCTCGCCCCAACCGGGGGGCACGCCGCTTGCCACCACGGTGAGTTTCGCTCCGACCGAGTCGCCCGCCTTGCGCAGCGCATCCATGAAGCGCTCGAGCTCCGGCACCAGCTCGAGATTGGGGGCGAAGAAAGGATTGTGCTCCACGTGTTCCCAGGAGACGAAGGGGATTTCGATCGGCCCCAATTGCGCCATGAAGCCGCGGATCACCACGCCGTGGCGCTCGCGCAGCCATTTCTTGGCGATCGCCCCGGCTGCCACCCGCACCGCCGTCTCACGCGCCGAAGAGCGCCCGCCGCCGCGCGGGTCGCGCCGGCCGTATTTCATCGTATAGGCGTAGTCGGCATGCCCCGGGCGAAACGTCTCCACGAGGTTGCCGTAATCCTTGGAACGCTGGTCGACGTTGCGGATCAGGAGCGCGATCGGCGTGCCCGTGGTCATACCCTCATAAACGCCCGAGAGGATCTCGACGGTGTCGGGCTCGCGCCGCTGGGTGACGTGGCGCGAGGTGCCCGGCTTGCGCCGATCGAGCTCGCGCTGGATGTCGGCCTCGGTGAGCGCCAAGCCCGGCGGGCAGCCGTCGACCACGCAGCCGATCGCCGGACCGTGCGATTCTCCGAAGGAAGTCACCGTGAACACTGTGCCGAAGGTATTGCCCGCCATCGCTTACCTTGTCGCCCGTACGCAAAGGAACGAGTTTAGCATGCGCTCCACACGGCTTCGATTCACTGGAAGAATCGCTCCAACTGCACGAACACCTCGTGGTCAGCCCCGTGGCGGCGCACCTCGAGCACGTCCACCAGACGCTCGAGCTGGCGGATGAGTTGCTCCAGCCGTTGGTCAGCAAAGACGGTGAGCCAGATGCGGCTGCGCTGCCCGTCGGGCAAGGGCATGCACAAAATTCCTTCGACGTTGAAAGCGCGCCGGGCAAAGAGCCCGCAAATATGACTCATCACCCCGGGATGATTGTTGACTTCCAGCTCCAGCACCACTTTCTCGAAACCGCTCGTGGGCAGCGGCTCGGCCACTTGTTCGATCATCTCTCTCTCCTGTCAGCCCTCGATCATCTCGGTGTTGGCGGCGCCCGGCGGCACCATGGGATAGACGAAACGCTCGCGATCGATCGAGCAGTGGATCAGCGCCGGGCCGGGGCGGCGCAGGATCGCCGCCAGATCGGCCTCGGGATGCGCACTGTGATCCAGATCGAGCGTCTCCAGGCCGAATCCCTCCGCGATCTTGACGAAATCGGTCGGTCGACGGTAGTTCGAAGCAATCACGCGCTTGCCATAGAAGAGGTTCTGCTGTTGGTAGACGAGGCCGAGCGACTGGTTGTTCATCAGCACGATCTTGACCTTGCCCCCTTCTTCGGCGAGCGTGGCCATCTCCTGGATGTTCATCTTCAGGCTGCCGTCGCCGGTGAAACACACCACCGTGCGCTGGGGCTCGGCGAGCGACGCACCGATCGCCGCCGGCAGTCCGAAACCCATCGTGCCCAGCCCGCCGGAAGTGAGCCACTGCCGCGGCCGGCGCAAGGGGTAGGCTTGCGCCACCCACATCTGGTGCTGGCCAACGTCGGTGACCACCACCGCGTCGTCGTCGAGCGCCTTGGCCACCGCCTGAATGAGCCCATAGTGGCTACGTGGGTCATCCCGCCCTTCCAGCACCAGCGGGAAGCGCGACTTCAGACTCGCCACGTGGCTCAGCCAGCGTTTGCGCAGCTGAGCCCGCACCCGGGGCAACAGCGCCTGCAGCACGGCCTTGACGTCGCCATGGATCGCCACGTCGGGACGGCGAATCTTGCCCAGTTCCGCCCGGTCGATGTCGATGTGGATCACTTTCGCCTCCGGGCAGAACTGCGAGGCCTTGCCGATCGCCCGGTCGTCGAAACGCGCTCCGACGCACACCAACAAGTCCGATTCCTGCAAGGCGAAGTTCGTATAGCGCGCGCCGTGCATACCCAGCATCCCCAGCGAAAGGGGATGATCGACCGGCATCGCCCCCAGCGCCATCAGCGTCATGGTGGTGGGCATCGCCGTCTGCTCGGCCAGTGTCACCGCGAGCGGGGCGGCATCGGCATGAATCACCCCGCCGCCCAGATAGAGCACGGGACGCTCGGCCTCGTCGATCAAACGCGCTGCCGCCGCGATCGCCGTTTCATCCAGCGGCGGCAGCGGATCGGGCACCGCCGGCGCCGGCAGGCGCTCGAACGTGACGAGCTGGTTCTGCACGTCCTTGGGCACGTCGACGAGCACCGGCCCCGGACGCCCGGACATGGCGATGCGAAACGCCTGCGGGATCACCTCCAGCAGCTCGGCGGCGGAGCGCACGAGGAAATTGTGCTTGGTGATGGGGATGGTCATGCCGTAGATGTCGACCTCCTGGAACGCGTCGGTGCCGATCATGGCGAGCGGCACCTGCCCCGTGATCGCCACCAGCGGAATGGAGTCGAGCCGTGCATCGGCGATCGCCGTCACCAGGTTCGTCGCCCCCGGGCCGCTCGAAGCAAAGCACACCGCGGGCTTGCCCGTCACCCGCGCCATGCCCTGGGCCATGAAACCGGCACCCTGCTCGTGGCGCGCGAGCACGTGCCGAATCCGTTTCGACTGACTCAGGGCATCGTAGAGCGGCAGGATCGCCCCGCCGGGAATGCCCACGATCGTCTCTATCTCCTGCTGTTCCAACAAGCGCACGATCAACTCGGCGCCGGTCATCGTCATCATCGCCCTACTCCTCGTGCCTGAAAAACGAAAACCCCCTCGGGAGACTGGCTCCGGAGGGGGTCGGGTTCGAATCGGTCGTACGGTTTGATCCGGCTTCAGTCCCTCCGGGGCGCATGCGGCCCTACGCCTACGCGTACGGACAGCAGAACGACCAGGAAAAGGGCGGAACGGGTCACCCAAATACTCCGATTCACTTCACAGGAAAAAGTAAAACATGAAAATCGGTCGCTGACAAGCGATTTTTGCATCCCTACCCTCGCGCCTCTTCACGCAAGGCACGACGCAAGATTTTGCCCACCTGCGTCTTGGGCAGCTCCTCGCGGAATTCGATATGGTGCGGCACCTTGTAGGGCGTGAGCCGTTCGCGGCACCATTGCCGAATCGCTTCGGCATCGAGCGAGGGATCGCGACGCACCACGTAGGCTTTCACCGCCTCGCCGCTGTGTTCGTCGGGCACGCCCACCACCGCCACTTCCAACACCCCGGGATGCAGAGCGATCACGTCCTCGACTTCGTTGGGATAGACGTTGAAACCCGACACGAGGATCATGTCTTTCTTGCGATCGACGATGAAGAGGAAACCGCGCTCGTCCATTCTCGCGACGTCGCCCGTGCGCAAGAATCCATCAGGGAAGAACACCTTGGCCGTCTCGTCCGGGCGGTTCCAGTACTCCCGCATCACTTGCGGCCCGCGCACGCACAGCTCACCCGCCTCACCCGGCGGCACCTCGGCTCCGGCATCGTCGCGCAGGCTCACGTCCGTGGAAGGAAGAGGCAGACCGATCGAATGATTGAACGCCGGCAAATCCAAGGGATTGATCGTCACGGCCGGCGAGGTTTCGGTCAAGCCATAGGCTTCGAGCAGCGGTCGTCCGGTGATTTGCTGCCACTTCTGCGCCACCGCTTGCTGCACCGCCATTCCTCCACCCAGGGTGAGCTTGAGCGGGGAAAAATCGAGCTTGGCAAACTCGGGGTGATGCACCAAAGCGTTGAAGAGGGTATTCACGCCGGTGATCGCGGTAAACGGCCACTTGCTCAATTCCCGCACCAGGCCGTCGATGTCCCGGGGGTTGGTGATGAGCAGGTTGTGCCCCCCCAGGCGGAAGAAAACGAGGCAGTTGGCCGTGAGTGCGAAGATGTGGTACAGCGGCAGAGCGGTCACGACGCGTTCCTCGGCCTCGCGCAACACCGATCCGACCCAGGCCGTCGCTTGCAGCACGTTGGCGATGAGGTTGCGGTGCAGGAGTACTGCCCCCTTGGCCACCCCCGTGGTCCCCCCCGTGTATTGCAGGAAAGCGACGTCCTCGAGCCCGGGCTCGACGCGCGTCATCGAGCGCACGGCCCCCCGCCGCAAGGCTTCCCCCCAGCGAATGTGCCCGGGCAGACGCCACGGCGGCACCATCTTTTTCACTCGGCGCACGACGAAATCCACCACCCACGAGCGAGGCGCCCCCAGCATCTCCGCCAAGGAAGTCACTACTACTGCTTTCAACGAGCGCACTTCCGGAACTTCGTCGAGCGTATGGGCGAAATTTTCCAGCACGACGATCGCCTCGGCACCGGCGTCGCGCAACTGATGCGACACCTCGCGCGGCGTGTAGAGCGGATTGACATTGACCACCACGCAGCCGGCCCGCAGGATGCCGAACATCGCCACCGGATATTGCAGCACGTTGGGCAGCATCAGCGCCACCCGCGAGCCTGGCGCCAAACCCAACCCATGTTGCAGGAAAGAAGCGAAGTTGGCCGAAAGACGGTCCACCTCGCGGTAGGTCAACGTCCTGCCCATGTGGGTGAACGCAGGCAGGTCGGCGAAACGCGCCACGCTGCGCTCGAACAAGTCGACCAGCGAGGCATGCTCGGTCGGGTCGATTTCCGCCGGCACGCCCGGCGGATAGCTCCTGAGCCAGATTTTTTCCATGGATTCTCCTCCACCTCGGATCACGCCGCAGGCTGATTCCCGCGGCCTCGATCCCTCCTCCGGTAGCGCCGACGCCTCTTACGGGCGACTGGCATGGATATCCCTGGACCCTCGATCAAACTTCTTTTTCGCCGGTCTCCGGCCAATTGCGGATGTAGTCTTTCAACATCCGATTCTCGAAGTCTTTTTCTTCGAGCACCGCCTTGGCTACATCGTAGAACGACACGACGCCGAGCAAGGTGCCCTCCTCCATCACGGGAAAATAGCGCTGCCGCGTCTGCACCATGCGCAGGCGCAAGGCATCGAGCTCCATGTCGGGATCGGCGACGATGGGCTGGCGCAGCATCGCCTCCTCGACCGTCAACATGCCCCAGGAAGCACAGGCATGATGCACGGCCACCAGCACTTCACGAAAAGTGAGCAGCCCCACCATTTTCCCCGCGTCGAACACCACCAGAGAGCCGATGTCCTGCTCCACCATCACCGCCACCGCGTCGGAGAGGAAACGATTGGGGGTAATGGTGAAGAGCGCCGTTCCCTTGATCGCCAAGATCTCCCGTACTTTCATGGTTTCCTCTCCCTACGCACGTGGTCGAAAGCGACTCAGCGCAGCAGCTGGTCACGCTTGTTCTGGACCTTGGCCCATTCGTCGGCATCGGGCAAAGGATCCTTGCGCTCCACGATCGGCGGCCATTGCTTGGCGAGTTCGGCGTTCAGGGCGATGAAATCGCGCTGATCGGCCGGAACGTCGTCCTCCGCATAAATCGCCTCCACGGGGCATTCTGGTACGCACAGCGAGCAGTCGATGCACTCATCGGGGTCGATCACCAGCATGTTCGGCCCCTCGCGGAAACAGTCGACGGGACAGACATCCACACAATCGGTATACTTGCAGCGAATGCACGCTTCGGTCACGACATAGGTCATGGGAAAACCCCTTTGCTTGCGAACACCGGGCAAACGACATCCCGAGTTTTTTGCATTTATACCACGCTCCCCGTATTTTGCGCCCCATCATGCCCGATTCGACGTCGATCCTCTTGACGTCTCGTCGCCAATGCCCTAAGTTACGCCCTATTGCCCCGAAGCCATACGGCCGGGGCTTTCCTTCTCACCCCCTATCAGTCCATCCCCGAGACACACGATGAGCGAACACATCCATCACGTGAGCGATTCCACCTTCGAGCAAGAAGTCCTACAGGCAAAAATGCCTGTGCTGCTCGATTTTTGGGCCGAATGGTGCGGCCCATGCAAGATGATCGCTCCGATCCTAGACGAAATCGCCCAAGAGTATGCAGGAAAGCTCAAGGTCTGCAAGCTCGACATCGATCAGAACCCCGAAACTCCTGCCAAATACGGCGTGCGCGGCATTCCAACGCTGATGCTCTTCAAGAACGGCAACGTCGAAGCCACTCGCGTCGGCGCGATGGCCAAATCCCAACTCGTCGCCTTCATCGACAGCAATCTTTGACGCCGGCCGCGCGACCGGCGTAATTTCGGCGTATTTTTCAGGCCGGCCTTTCGTGCCGGCGCACTTTCAGACTTTCCCCGTCTGGCGGCCCGCGTCGATCTTCGCGGCGTGCCTTCTCAGATCTCATTGACTACAGAACCTTCATCGACCAAAAACCATGCATCTGTCCGAGCTCAAGTCGCTGCACGTCAGCCAGCTCCTGGCGCTAGCCACCGAACAAGGCATCGAAGGCGCCAACCGCCTGCGCAAACACGAACTCGTGTTCGCCATGCTGAAGAACCGCGCCAAGAAAGGCGAACCCATCTTTGGCGAAGGGGTATTGGAGGTCCTGCCGGAAGGCTACGGCTTTCTGCGCTCGCCCGATACCTCCTATCTCGCCAGCCCCGACGACATCTACGTCTCGCCCTCACAGATCCGTCGCTTCAACCTGCACACGGGCGACACCATCGAGGGTGAGATCCGTATCCCCAAGGAAGGAGAGCGTTACTTCGCCCTGGTGAAGCTCGATCGCATCAATGGCGAAGCACCCGAGAAGTGCAAGCACAAGATCCTCTTCGAGAACCTCACCCCCCTGCACCCGAACGAAGCCTTCAAGCTCGAGCGCGACATCCGCAGCGAGGAAAACCTCACCGGTCGGGTCATCGACATCATCGCCCCGATCGGCAAAGGCCAGCGTGGCCTCATCGTCGCCCCGCCCAAGACGGGGAAAACGGTGATGCTGCAGCACATCGCGCATGCCATCACCTCGAACCATCCCGACGTCGTGCTCATCGTACTCCTGATCGACGAGCGTCCCGAAGAAGTCACCGAAATGCAGCGCTCGGTGCGCGGCGAAGTGGTCGCCTCCACCTTCGACGAGCCGGCCTCGCGCCACGTGCAGGTCGCCGAGATCGTCATCGAGAAGGCCAAGCGCCTCACCGAGCACAAGCGCGACGTGGTGGTGCTGCTCGACTCGCTCACGCGCCTGGCGCGCGCCTACAACACCGTCGTCCCGTCCTCGGGCAAGGTGCTCACCGGCGGGGTGGATGCCAACGCCCTGCAAAAGCCCAAGCGCTTCTTCGGTGCGGCCCGCAACCTCGAAGAAGGCGGCAGCCTCACCATCATCGCCACGGCGCTCATCGACACCGGCAGCCGCATGGACGACGTGATCTACGAGGAATTCAAGGGCACGGGCAACATGGAGCTGCACCTCGACCGGCGCATGGCGGAGAAGCGCGTCTATCCGGCGATCAACGTCAACCGCTCCGGCACCCGGCGCGAAGAGCTCCTGATGAAACCCGACATCCTGCAAAAGGTATGGATCCTGCGCAAGCTCCTCTACGGCATGGACGATCTGGAGGCCACCGAATTCCTCCTCGACAAGCTCAAGGCGACGAAGAACAACGCCGAGTTTTTCGACGCCATGCGCCGGGCCTGATTCCTGGCGGAGGCATCCAAGGGTAATCCCTGCTGCCTGCCTGGACGTAAAAAAACCGCGGCGTTGAGCCGCGGTTTTTTTACGATGTACCCTCGGCGAAGGTCGCGCTCACTTGTCGTAGCGGTAGAACCCTTCGCCCGTCTTGCGTCCGAGCTTGCCCGCCTCCACCATCTCGACGAGCAGCGGCGCCGGGCGGAATTTCGGATCCTTGAACCCCTCGTAGAGCACCTGCATCACCGCGAGCTCCACGTCCAGGCCGATCAGGTCGGCCAACGCCAGCGGACCGATCGGGTGATTGCAGCCCAGTTTCATCGCCTCGTCGATCCCCTCGGCGCTCGCGAGCCCCTCTTGCAGGGCGAAGATCGCCTCGTTGATCATGGGGCACAGCAGGCGATTGACCACGAAGCCCGGGCTGTTTTTCACCGCCACCGGCGTCTTGCCCAGCGCCTTGGCGATCGCCTCGGCCTTCTGGTAGGTCTCGTCGGACGTCTGCAGACCGCGGATGAGCTCAATGAGAGCCATTACCGGCACGGGGTTGAAGAAGTGCATGCCGATCACGCGCGACGGATTTTTGGTGGCCGCAGCGATCTTGGTGATGGAAATGGAAGACGTGTTGGATGCGAGGATCGCCTCCGGCTTGGCAAGCGCGTCGAGTTTGGCGAAGAGTTCGAGCTTGAGCGCCTCGTTTTCGCTCGCCGCCTCGATCACCAGGTCGGCCGCAGCCACACCGTCGAGCTGGGTCACCGTTTCGATGCGCGCGAGCGCCGCGTCTCTATCCGCCGCCGTGAGTTTCTCTTTTTTCACGAGGCGGTCGAGGTTGCCAGAGATCGTGGCGCGCGCCCGTTCGAGCTGCTGCGCGGAAATGTCAAAGAGCTGCACCGAAAATCCGCTCTGGGCCGCGACCTGAGCGATGCCGCTGCCCATCGTTCCTGCACCGACGATGAAGATGGTCTGCATGAATGACTCCTCTTGGGGGAAGGGAAACGCCGATCGATCGTTGCAGCGTACCACAAAAATGCATCTTGCAAAAATCGGAAGACTTGGTGCCCGGGAAGGGACTCGAACCCCCACGCCTTGCGGCGCCAGAACCTAAATCTGGTGCGTCTACCAATTTCGCCACCCGGGCTGACCAAACCATTATAATCCAAGCTCACTGCCGCAACGATCAGGACCGGAGATGACCCGCAAGATTCTCGTCACGAACGCGCTGCCCTATGCCAACGGCGACATCCATCTCGGCCACCTCGTGGGCTACGTACAGGCCGACGTCTGGGTGCGCTACCAACGCATGTGCGGGCACACGGTCCATTACGTCTGCGCCGACGACACGCACGGCACCCCCGTGATGCTGCGCGCGGAAAAAGAAGGCATCACGCCCGAAGCGCTGATCGCCCGCGTCCAGCAGGAACACGCCCGCGATTTCGCCGATTTCCTCGTCGCCTTCGATCACTACCACAGCACGCACAGCGAGGAAAACCGCTTTTTCGCCGAAGACATCTACCGCAAGCTCAAGGCGGCAGGCTTGATCGAAGCGCGCGAGATCGAGCAGTTCTACGACCCGGTCAAAGGCATGTTCCTGCCGGATCGTTTCCTCAAAGGGGAATGCCCTCGCTGCGGCGCGCCGGATCAATACGGCGACAACTGCGAGGCGTGCGGCGCGGCCTACTCGCCCACCGAACTCAAGAACCCCTATTCCGCCGTCTCCGGCGCCAAGCCCGTCCTCAAGAAGAGCGAGCACTACTTCTTCAAACTCTCGGATCCCCGCTGCGTCGAATTCCTGCGCCGCTGGACGCGCGGCACCAACGCGCGCGGCGAACCCCACCTGAGCCTCGAGGCCGCCAACAAGATCCGGGAATGGCTCGGCGAAGAAGGCGAGAACCGCCTCTCGGACTGGGACATCACGCGCGATGCCCCCTACTTCGGCTTCGAGATCCCGGGCGCGCCCGGCAAGTATTTCTATGTCTGGCTGGATGCCCCCATCGGCTATCTGGCGAGTTTCCTCGCGCTCGCCAAGCGCCGCGGCGACATCGACGTGGCCGAGTACATCGACGCACGGCGCGCCGCCGAAGCCGGCACCGAGATGGTGCATTTCATCGGCAAGGACATCCTCTACTTCCACGCCCTCTTCTGGCCGGCGATGCTGCACTTTTCCGGCTATCGCACGCCCACGCGCGAGTACGTCAATGGGTTCCTCACCGTCGACGGCGCCAAGATGAGCAAGAGCCGCGGCACCTTCATCACCGCCCGCTCCTGGCTCGAACACGGGCTCGACCCGGAATGGTTGCGCTACTACTTCGCCACCAAATCGAACGGCACCTTCGAAGACATCGATCTCAGCTTCGACGACCTCATCGCCAAGGTCAATAGCGACCTCGTCGGCAAGTACGTCAACATCGCCAGCCGTACCGCCCGCTTCATCGGTGAGCGCTTCGACGGCCGGCTCGGACCCGTCGACGCCGAAGCGCTCGCCCCTTTCAAGGCCGCCCACCGCGACGAGCGGCTACATCGTGCGTTCGAAGACGCCGACTACGGCCGGGCGCTGCGCGAGGCGATGGCGCTCGCCGACGCCGCCAACCACTACATCAACGAGCACAAGCCCTGGGAACTGGCGAAAACCGGTGAACTCGATCGGCTGCACCGCGTCTGCTCCACGGCGCTCACCATGTTTCGCGATCTCACCCGCCTCCTCAAACCCGTCCTGCCGCGCACCGCGGCGCGCGTCGAGCGATTCCTCGCCATCGAACCGCTGTGCTGGAAGGAAGACTGGGCGCCGCTGCCGGCCGGGCATCGGATCGAACCCTACGAGCACCTCCTCACCCGTATCGAACGCAAGGCGATCGACGCGCTCATCGAAGCCAACCGCGAAGCGCTCGCCCCGATCACCCCTCCCACCAAACCCGCTGCGGCGAAGCCCGAATCGGCCGCACCGATCACGCTCGAGCAGTTCCTCGGTGTCGACCTGCGCGTAGCGCGCGTCATCGCCGCCGAGCCGGTCGAGGGGGCCGACAAACTGCTGCGGCTCTTGCTCGACGCGGGCGAACGCGAGGAAGACGGCAGCGCCCGGGTACGACAAGTCTTCGCCGGCATCAAATCCGCCTACGACCCCGCCGCGCTCGTCGGCCGCCTGGTCGTACTGGTGGCCAATCTCGCACCGCGCAAAATGAAGTTCGGCGTCTCGGAAGGCATGGTGCTCGCCGCTTCCGACCCGGATGGTACGCATCCAGGAATCTATCTGGTTTCCCCCGACGAGGGCGCCCTCCCCGGCATGAGGATCAAATGATCTTTTTCAAACCGCGCCTCGTCGATACGCTACGTGCTTATGACCGCGGACAACTGATCGCAGACGTCTCCGCTGGCCTAACGGTCGGCGTGCTGGCGCTGCCGCTCGCGATGGCCTTTGCGATCGCCAGCGGCATGTCCCCTTCGGCCGGCATCTGGACGGCCATCGTCGCCGGATTCCTCATTTCGGCGCTGGGCGGCTCGCGCGTGCAGATCGGCGGCCCCACCGGCGCCTTCATCCCCATCGTCTATGGCATCGTCGCCATACACGGAGAGGCGAACCTGCTGGTGGCGACCATGCTCGCCGGTCTGATGCTCTTCGCGCTGGGCGCCGCCCGACTCGGCACGCTGGTGCGTTTCATTCCTCTGCCCGTGGTCATCGGATTCACCAACGGCATCGCGGTGGTGATCTTCCTCTCCCAGATCAAGGACTTCCTCGGGCTAGCGATCGAGAAAGTCCCCGCCGAGTTCTTCGGCAAGATGCATGCGCTCGCCACGGCGCTGCCCACGGCGCACTGGCCTACCCTCACCTTCGGGCTTGCCTCGCTCGCCTTTCTCCTCACCTGGAACCGCTACGCCAAGCGCCATGCCTGGCTCGGTCGCATTCCAGGGCCGTTAGCGGTGCTGATCGTCGCCACCGCCGTCAACATGCTCTTCTCCTTACCCCTAGAGACGATCGGCACGCGCTTCGGCGGCATTCCGCAAACGATCCCGACACCGAGTTTCCCGGCGTTCGATCTCACCAAATTGGGGCAACTGCTGCCGCCGGCGATCGCCATTGCGCTGCTCGGCGCGATCGAGAGCCTGCTCTCGGCGCGGGTGGCCGACAGCATGATCGATGATCGACACGACCCGAACCAGGAATTGATGGCGCAGGGCATCGCCAACGTCGTCGCCCCGCTCTTCGGCGGCTTCGCCGCCACCGGCGCCATCGCCCGCACCGCCACCAACGTGCGCGCCGGCGGACGCACACCCGTGGCCGGCATGGTGCATGCACTCACCCTGCTCGCCGTCGTGCTCGTGCTCGCGCCGCTCGCCGCGCACGTGCCGCTCACCACGCTCGCCGCCATCGTCTTGGTGGTCGCAGTCAATATGGGCGACTGGCACGAAATGTCGCCCACCGCACTCAAGCGTTTCAGCACCAAATACCGCGTGATACTGCTCACCACCTTCGCGCTCACCGTGCTCTTCGACCTCACCATCGCCGTCGAGGTCGGCATGGTGCTCGCGAGCCTCGCCTTCATCTACCAGATGGCGCGTTTCACCCACGTGGATCGCTTGCCGCTCGAGCGTCGCCCCGACGCCGCGCGTTTCCTTCGCCCCGACGGCTCCCTGCGCGTGGCTGCCTACCGCATCTCCGGAGCACTCTTTTTCGGCGCCATCCACAAGCTCGATGAAATTCTCGACACGCAGGATTGGCCCGACGTGGTCGTGCTCGACCTGGGTAAACTCGTGAGCATCGACGCTTCGGGCCTGGACACCCTACGCGCCATCGCCCGCGAACTCGACAAACGCGGCATCCCTCTGGTGCTCGCCGAACCGAGCCGCGAAACGTTCCGCACGCTGCGCAAGGCGGGATTCCTCGACGAAATCGGCCGTGAGAACGTGCGACGCACCTTCGAGGACGCCTTGGCGCACGCCGCGACCTTGCAGCGACGCGAACCATCGATTTCCTATACGTAGCGTAGCGGCAAGCAGCGAGCGCTGCGGTATACTTGCCCGTTCCCGACGATCGACACCCACCCCACCGCGATGGATTATCTCGGCTTTCGCCTGCGCAACAACCTCTTCGTCGCCCCGATGGCAGGGGTCACGGACCGCCCCTTTCGGCAGCTGTGCAAACGCCTGGGCGCGGGATTGGCGGTCTCCGAGATGGTCACCTCCAATTCGCTCCTCTATGGCAGCGCCAAGACCCTGCGCCGGGCCGACCACACGGGCGAAGTCGAACCCATCGTCGTGCAGATCGCCGGCGCCGACCCCGAAATGATGGCGCAGGCGGCGCGCTACAACGTCGAGCGCGGGGCGCAGATCATCGACATCAACATGGGCTGCCCGGCGAAGAAAGTGTGCAACGTCTATGCGGGTTCCGCGCTCATGCAAGACGAAGCGCTCGCCGCCCGCATCCTGGAAGCCGTGGTGCGCGCCGTGCCCGACACCCCAGTGACGCTCAAGATGCGCACCGGCTGGAACCGCGCCAACAAGAACGCCCCGCGCCTGGCGCGCATCGCCGAATCCTGCGGTATCCGGGCGCTCGCCATCCACGGCCGCACCCGGGCCGATCAATACATGGGCGAAGCGGAATACGACACCATCGCGCTGGTGAAGACCCTCGTCTCCATTCCCGTGATCGCCAACGGCGACATCAACACGCCCGAGAAGGCCCGCGCCGTGCTGGACTACACCGGCGCCGACGGTGTGATGATCGGCCGCGCCGCCCAGGGGCGCCCCTGGCTCTTTCGCGAGATCGAACACTACCTCGCCACCGGAAAGCACCTGCCGCCGCCCTCGCCGGCCGAGATCCGGGCCCTGCTGCTCGAGCACCTCGAAGACCTCTATGCCTTCTACGGTGAAACGACCGGCGTGAAGGTCGCGCGCAAGCACATCTCCTGGTACACCAAGGGCCTCGTCGGCTCGGCGGCTTTCCGCCAGCGCATGAACCAGCTCGAGATGGTGGCCGAACAGCGCGAGGCGATCGACGAGTTCTTCGGCGAACTCGCCAGCCGGGGGATCGAACCCCTGGAAACGACCGACGAGGTCTGCGCATGAAACCGATGCCCGAATGCCGCAACGAGCTCGGCCGGGCGGTGCTCGCCACGCTCGAGCGCTATTTCCACGACCTCGAGGGCCAGACGCCCACGGGTCTGTACGCGCTGGTGATGGACCGGGTCGAGAGCGAACTCATCCGCTACATCCTCGCCCGCGCCGACGGCAACCAGACGCTGGCGGCACAGATGCTCGGCATCAACCGCAACACGCTACGGCGCAAGATCCAGCAATACCATCTCGGCTGACCTTCACGCACGGAAATCATCATGACGGAAAGATACGCACTCCTCAGCGTCTCGGACAAGACCGGCATCGTCGAATTCGCCCGAGGGCTCGAACGGCTGGGCCTGCGGCTGCTCTCCACCGGCGGTACGGCCCAGGTGCTGCGTGAAGCCGGGTTGAACGTCACCGACGTGGCCGAACACACGGGATTTCCCGAGATGCTAGACGGTCGCGTCAAGACCCTGCACCCCCGCGTGCACGGCGGCATCCTCGCGCGGCGCGACGACGAAGCCCATCTGGCCGCACTCGCCGCCCACGGCATCCCCCTCATCGACGTCGTGGCCGTCAACCTCTACCCCTTCGAGCAGACCGTGGCGCGCCCGGGCTGCACCCTCGAAGAGGCGATCGAGAACATCGACATCGGCGGTCCGGCCATGGTACGCGCCGCGGCCAAGAATCACGGCAACGAGCAAGGGGGCGTGGCCGTGCTCACCGATCCGGCCGACTATGCGCCGCTGCTCGACGAGATGCACGCCAATGGCGGGCGTGTGAGCCATGCCACCCGTTACCGCCTCGCCGCCAAAGCCTTCACGCACACGGCGCGCTACGATGCCGCCATTTCCCACTACCTCACCGCCCGCACCCCGGCGGGCGAGACGAGCCCATTTCCCACCGCCTTCCAGCCGGCCTTCGACAAGGTGCAGGACCTGCGCTACGGCGAGAACCCGCATCAGAGCGCCGCTTTCTATCGTGACCCGAGGGCGGCTGCGGGTGGCATCGCCCAGGCGCAGCAATTGCAAGGCAAGGAACTCTCCTACAACAACCTCGCCGACGCCGACGCCGCCTGGGAATGCGTCAAGAGCTTCGCCGCGGATGCCGACGGCCCCGCCTGCGTCATCGTCAAGCATGCCAATCCCTGCGGCGTCGCGCTCGGGGAAACCCCGCTCGAAGCCTATCAGCGGGCGTTTGCCACCGACCCCACCTCCGCCTTCGGCGGCATCATCGCCTTCAACGTACCCGTCGACGAGGCAGCGGCGCAGGCCGTCTCAGGGCAGTTCCTCGAAGTACTCATCGCGCCGGGCTATACCCCCGAGGCACTCGAAGTGCTGGCGGCGAAGAAGAACGTGCGCGTGCTGCGTTGCCCTCTGGGCGTCGATCCCACCCAATGGGAATACAAGCGCATCGGCGGGGGGCTCCTGGTGCAGACGCCGGATGCCGTCTCCTTCGACCCGGACCAGCTGCGCGTCGTCACCCGCCGCCTGCCCACACCCGAAGAAATGCGCGATCTCCTCTTCGTGTGGCGCGTGGCCAAGTACGTCAAGTCGAACGCCATCGTCTATGGCAAGGAACGGCGCACCGTCGGCATCGGCGCGGGTCAAATGAGCCGGGTCGACTCCTCGCGCATCGCCGTAATCAAGGCGCGCAACGCCGGTCTGGAGGTGCGCGGCAGCGTGGTCGCTTCCGACGCCTTCTTCCCCTTCCGCGACGGGCTCGACGTACTCGCCGAAGCCGGCGCCACCGCCGTCATCCAACCCGGCGGGTCGGTGCGCGACGAAGAGGTGATCGCCGCAGCCGACGAGCATGGCCTGGCCATGGTCTTCACCGGCATCCGCCATTTCCGTCATTGACCGTCCGAACAGAATGAGCAAACCCCCTATGAATAAACACGGCCTCACCGTGATGGTCATCGGCAGCGGCGGGCGCGAACACGCGCTCGCCTGGAAGCTTGCCCAATCGCCGCGCGTGCAGCACGTCCTCGTCGCCCCGGGCAACCCCGGCACCGCCCGCACGGAGAAATGCCGCAACGTGCCGGCGAGCACGATCGAACAATGGCTCGACGCCGCCCGCCAAGAACACGTCGATCTCACCGTCGTCGGACCGGAAGCGCCTTTGGCCGCCGGTATCGTCGACGCTTTCCGCGAAGCGGGGCTTGCGATCTTCGGCCCGACCCAGGCCGCTGCCCAGCTCGAAGCGAGCAAGGATTTCGCCAAGCGTTTCATGCAGCGCCACGGAATTCCCACCGCCGCGTACCAGACCTTCGCCGACGCCGCGCAGGCGCACGCCTGGGTCGAGGCCAAAGGAGCCCCCATCGTCGTCAAGGCCGACGGGCTCGCCGCCGGCAAAGGGGTGGTGGTAGCGCAGACCCTTGCCGAGGCCCACGAGGCGATCGACCGCATGCTCGTGGCCAACGCCATGGGGGACGCCGGCGCGCGCGTGGTCATCGAGGAATTCATGGAAGGCGAAGAGGCGAGCTTCATCGTCATCGCCGACGGGCGCAACGCCTTGGCCTTGGCCACCAGCCAGGACCACAAGCGCCTGCTCGACGGCGACCATGGCCCCAACACCGGCGGCATGGGCGCCTACAGCCCCGCGCCGGTGGTCACCCCCGACGTGCACGCCCGCGTCATGCGCGAGATCATCCAGCCCACGCTCGCCGGCATGGCCGCCGAGGGCACGCCCTACGCCGGCTTTCTCTACGCGGGCCTCATGATCTCGCCGCAGGGCGAACCGCGGGTGGTCGAATTCAACTGCCGCCTGGGCGACCCCGAGGCGCAGCCGCTGCTCGCGCGGCTCAAGACCGACCTGGTCGAGCTCATCGAAGCGGCGCTCGCCGGCTCCCTGCTCGAAATCGAAGCGCAATGGGACCGTCGTCCGGCGGTGGGTATGGTGCTCGCTGCCGCCGGCTATCCGGAAGCCCCGCGCAAAGGCGACGTCATCACGGGGCTGCCCGAGGAATGCACCCCCCTCGAACCCAAGGAACCGGTGCTCGTCTTTCATGCCGGTACTGCCGAGCGCGAAGGACAGATCGTCACCAACGGCGGGCGCGTAGTGTGCGTCACCGCCCTCGGCGAAACCTTGCGCGAGGCGATCGCGCGCGCCTACGCCATGGCCGACCGCATCGAGTTCGCCGGCAAACAGATGCGCCGCGACATCGGCCACCGGGCGCTCAACCGCCACCACCCATGACGCCCGACACCGCCGCGATCCGGCATCATTTCCTCGCGCTGCAGGCGCGCATCGTGGCGGCGCTCGCCAGAATCGACGGCCGCCCGTTTCGCGAAGATCGTTGGCAACGGCCCGAGGGCGAAGCGCTCGTGGGCGACGGAGTGAGCTGCATCACCGAAGACGGCCCGGTGCTCGAGCGCGGCGGCGTCAATTTCTCCCATGTGCGCGGCGCGAGCCTGCCGCCTTCGGCGAGCGCACGGCGCCCCGAGCTCGCCGGGCGCGCCTTCGAGGCGCTGGGCGTGTCGCTCGTGCTGCACCCCCGCAATCCTTACTGCCCCACCGTACACCTCAACGTGCGTGCCTTCGTCGCCACCGCCGAAGGGCTGCCGCCCGTGTGGTGGTTCGGCGGCGGCATGGATCTCACGCCCTACTACCCCTTCGTCGAAGACATCGTGCACTTTCACCGCACCTGCCGCGACGCGGTGCTGGGCGCGGGCTTCGACGAAACGCAGTACCGGCACTACAAACGCTGGTGCGATGAGTACTTCTACCTGAAACATCGCGAAGAGCCGCGCGGCGTGGGCGGGCTCTTCTTCGACGATCTGGGGGCCGACGGCACCATCCCCTTCGAATCGGCCTGGCGACTCACCCAAGCCGTGGGAGACGCCTTCCTTCCGGCCTATCTCCCCATCCTCGAGCGGCGGCTCGCCCACCCTTACGGCGAGCGCGAGCGCGACTTCCAAGCCTATCGCCGCGGTCGCTACGTGGAATTCAACCTCGTGTGGGACCGCGGCACCCATTTCGGCCTGCAAAGCGGCGGGCGCACCGAAGCCATCCTCATGTCGCTGCCGCCGCTCGCGCGCTGGCGCTACGACTGGCACCCCGAGCCCGGCAGCCCCGAGGCGGCGCTCTACGAGGTACTCGAGCCGCGCGATTGGGCCGAACGCTCGGCCGAGACACCCCTCACCGGAACGGAATGAAGATCGGCGAGACGTCGATCGTCACGCCCGGCCCATAGTAGGGTCGGGCATAGCGGTATTCGACTACCCGAGGCGGCGGGGCCCAATGGTGATGGACCACCGTTTTCTCACGCACCACCGTCACCGGCCGGTAATCCCGATGATGTCGCCAACCGACATGACGCCCATGGTCATGGCGTTCGATCACCACCACGTCCGGACGGCCATGAGCTTTACCATGCCATGGCTTGCCCGCCCATGCGGGCGAAGACCCCAGCAGCACGATCCCCAGACCGAGGACGATCTTCTTTTTCATATTCATCATCCTTCCTCCACGGAACACGTTCCTATCTCCATCAAAGCTTAACTCCGTCGATCTCGCGACGCGGTAAAAAAGTGTTTCTCCCTGCCCGCTCCACGATCACCCTTCTTGCTACAATGGACGAGCGCAAACGCCTTACGCCGTCATTGGAGCCCCCATGCCTCCACGCCACACCAAGATCGTCGCCACGCTCGGGCCGGCGAGCTCCAGCCTTGAGGTACTCGGTCGCATGATCGATGCCGGGCTCGACGTCGCCCGGCTCAATTTCTCGCACGGCAGCCCCGACGAGCATCGTGCCCGCGCCCGGCTGGTGCGCGAACTCGCCCTCGGGCGGGAAAGGCCCGTGGGGCTACTCGGTGACCTGCAAGGACCGAAGATCCGCATCGGTAAATTCGCCCACGGGAAAATCACGCTCGAGCGCGGCCAGCCATTTGTCCTCGACGTCCACTGCCCCGTAGGCGACGAGACCCGCGTCGGGCTCGACTACCCCGATCTGCCGCGCGACGTCCGCCCCGGTGACGTACTGCTGCTCGACGACGGCAAGATCCGGCTGCAGGTCGATTACGTCGCCGGCGATCGCATCCATACCACGGTGCTCGTGGGCGGCGTGCTCTCCGATCACAAGGGCATCAACCGGCAGGGCGGCGGCCTCTCGGCCCCGGCGCTCACCGCCAAGGACATGGAAGACATCCGGCTTGCCGCCGAACTCGACGTCGATTTTCTCGCCGTATCCTTCCCCAAGAACGCCGCCGACATCTACATGGCCCGCCAGCTCATGCGCGCCGCCGGCGGACACGCGCTCATCATCGCCAAGATCGAACGCATCGAAGCGGTGCAAAATCTCGAGGAAATCCTGGAGGCGAGCGACGGCATCATGGTCGCACGCGGCGATCTCGCCGTCGAAGTGGGCGATGCGGCGGTACCGGCGCTACAGAAAAAGATGCTGCGGCTCGCGCGCGAGCACAAACGGCTCACCATCACCGCTACGCAGATGATGGAATCGATGATCGAAAGCCCGGTGCCCACGCGCGCCGAGGTCTCGGACGTGGCCAACGCCGTGCTCGACGGCACCGACGCGGTCATGCTCTCGGCCGAGACCGCCAGCGGCCGCTATCCGGTCGAGACGGTGGAAGCCATGCACCGCGTCTGCCTCGAAGCCGAACGCTCCCAGGAGAGCTCGCTCGATCGCGAGCTGCTCGATCGGGTCTTCACCCGCATCGACGAGGCGATCGCCATGTCGGCGATCTGGACCGGCTGGCACTTGCGCGTCAAGGCGATCGCCGCCATGACCCAGACCGGCGCCACCGCCCTGTGGATGAGCCGGATCAACTGCGGTGTCCCCATCTTCGCGCTCACCCCCGACGAGCACACGCGCAACCACATGACGCTCTATCGTCAGGTCACGCCCATCCTCGTGTCGCAAGTCCACCAGGACCGCGACGAAATGCTGTGGGAAGCGGAGAAGATCCTGCTCGAGCGCGGCATCGTCGCCTACGACGATCTCATCGCGCTCACCATCGGCGAACCCATCGGCGTGCCCGGCGGTACCAACACCCTCAAGATCGTGCGCGTCGGCCAGACCCTGCGAGCCGCCGCGCCGCCGGTGTAGAATCCGCCCGAACGATCCGCTTCAAGGAGAAACGTCCCATGCCTCTCGTCTCGATGCGCCAGCTGCTCGATCATGCCGCCGAACACGGCTACGGTATTCCCGCCTTCAACGTGAACAACCTCGAACAAGTGCAGGCGATCATGGAAGCCGCGGCCGAGACCGACAGCCCCGTGATCATGCAAGCCTCGGCCGGCGCGCGCAAGTATGCCGGCGAACCCTTCCTGCGCCACCTGCTGCTCGCCGCGGTCGAATCCTACCCCCATCTGCCGGTCGTGATGCACCAGGATCACGGCCAGACCCCGGCCGTGTGCATGACCGCCATCCGCTCCGGCTTCACCAGCGTGATGATGGACGGATCGCTATTGGAAGACGGGAAAACCCCTTCCTCCTACGAATACAACGTGGCCGTCACCCAGGAAGTGGTACGCTTCGCCCACTACATCGGCGTGACGGTCGAAGCCGAGCTCGGTTGTCTGGGCTCGCTCGAGACCGGCAAGGCGGGCGAAGAAGACGGCATCGGCGCGGCCGGCACGCTCGAGCACTCGATGCTGCTCACCGACCCCGAGCAGGCCGCCGACTTCGTGCGCGCCACGCAGTGCGACGCCCTGGCGATCGCCATCGGCACCAGCCACGGCGCCTACAAGTTCTCGCGCAAGCCCACCGGCGACATCCTGGCCATCGAGCGCGTCAAGGAAATCCACGCCCGGCTGCCCAACACCCACCTCGTCATGCACGGCTCCTCCAGCGTGCCGCAGGAGCTGCTCGAAGAAATCCGGCGCTACGGCGGCGACATGAAAGAGACCTATGGCGTGCCCGTCGAGGAGATCCAAACCGCCATCCGCTACGGCGTGCGCAAGATCAACATCGACACCGACATCCGTCTGGCGATGACCGGCGCGATCCGCCGCTTCTTCGCCGAATCGCCCGACAAGTTCGATCCGCGCGAATATCTCAAACCGGCGCGCGCCGCCGCCAAGGCCCTGTGCAAATCGCGCTACGAAGCGTTTGGCTGCGCCGGCATGGCGAGCAAGATCAAACCGATCCCGCTCGAGAAAATGGCCGAGCGCTATCGCTCGGGTGAACTCGCCCAGCAAGTACGCTGATTCCCGAGCCCGCCGTGTGCGGGCTTTTTCTTCTTAGGAGGAGACATCCATGAATGAAGACCGCATCAGCCGCTTTCCCGTCGCTCGGCTCGACGAGCTGCCCGAAGACATCCGCGCCCGCATCCTCGCGGCGCAAGAAAAGACCGGATTCATACCCAACGTCTTCCTCGCCCTCGCCCACCGGCCCGAGGAATTCCGCGCCTTTTTCGCCTATCACGACGCGCTCATGGAGAAGAACACCGGCCTTACCAAGGCTGAGCGCGAGATGATCGTGGTCGCCACCTCGGCGGCCAACGACTGCCTCTACTGCGTGATCGCCCACGGAGCCATCGTGCGCATCCGCAGCAAGAACCCGCGCCTGTCGGACCAGCTCGCCGTCAATTACCGCCGCGCCGAAGTCACCCCGCGCCAGCGCGCCATGCTCGACTACGCCATGAAAGTGGCGCTGCGCTCGGCCGAAGTCACCGACGAAGACTTCGCCGCCTTGCGCACTCATGGTTTCACACTCGACGACATTTGGGACATCGGCGCCATCGCCGCTTTCTACGGCATGAGCAACCGCATCGCCAACATGAGCGCCCTGCGACCCAACGACGAGTTCTACGCCATGGGACGGAGCTGAACACGGCAAAAAATCCTGCCCTCTGGGCGCCCGGGCGCCGCGAAAAAACGTCGAGAAGAAACGAGGCAGCGGGTCGGCTCGCCACCTCGTCGCGGTGGATTTATGACCGAAATTCATAAACAAACCTCTCCAGCCGGCTTGGCGAACGCGTCCTCCTCTTCTATCATCGCCCACCTCGACTTCGAGATGACACGTTGAGGTGATGGCGATGCGTTCCCTTGTCTGCTCCTGCCGCTCACTCCTGGTGACGTTCCTGCTGGGTTTTGCCGCCTTCGCCGCCGCGCAAACCCAGCCGGTGCGACCTTTGCTCACGCCGGATGAGCTCGTGCCGCTGCTGCGCGATCCCGGCGTGCGCGTGCTCGACATCCGCCCCGCCGCGGAATACGCCACGGGTCACCTTCCCGGTGCGGTCAATATTCCTTACGGTGTCTTTCGCGGCCCGGCCGACAACCCCGGTGCCCTGCCCTCCGAACAGACGCTGACCGAAGCGCTTCGCCGCGCCGGCATCGACCAAAACGTCCATGTGATCGTCGCCCATGCCGGCAAGGACGCCACCGACTTCGGCGCCGCCGCGCGCGTCTACTGGACGCTCAAGGTGGGTGGGCTCACGCGCTTGTCGGTGCTCGACGGAGGCACCCTCGGGTGGGCCGAAGACGGTCACGATCTCGTCACCGCCGAACCTCGCCCCGAGCCCAGCAACTTCACCGTCCGTTTCGATTCCCGGCGCATTCTCAGTACCGATGCCTTGGCCGAACGCCTCCAAACCGGTTCGCCCACCCGGCTCATCGATGCCCGCCCCGAACCGTTCTTCCAAGGCGAGACCCGCCACGCCGGCGCGGCACGCTACGGCACGCTGCCCGGCGCGGTATCGCTGCCGCATACACGCTTCTTTGCCGCCGACGGCAAACGGCTCAAGCCCCTGGAGGAGCTTCGCGCCATCGTCGCCCGGGAAAACCTGATCGGCTCGGAACCCGCGGTTGCCTTCTGCAACACCGGTCATTGGGCCGCCACCGACTGGTTCGTGCTCTCGGAGCTTCTAGGCCGCGAAGACGTGCTGCTCTACCCTGAGTCGGTGGTCGCCTGGAGCCGGCGCGACCTGCCGATGGACCACGAACCCTCCCGCTTGCAGGCGCTGGTGCGCGAGGCCAAGCGCTGGGTCGCCCAGTGAGGTCCACCATGTTGGTTCGCCGTGTCGTCCTCGTCACCGGCGCACTCGCGTTGGTGTTCGCCATCACCTTGCTCGCCGGCTTGCGCCAGGGGCTACTGACGCTGCTCGGGCTCGGATTCGGCGCCGTGCTGCAGGGCTGCCGCTTCGGCTTCACCACCGGCTGGCGCGACTACATCGAGCGGCGCAATCCGCACGGGCTGTGGGCCCAGCTGCTCTTGCTTGCACTCGCCTCCGGTCTGATGCTGCCGCTGCTGGCCGCGCACCCCGGCGAACTCGTCGGCGCGGTGGCTCCCCTCACGCTCAGCCTGCTGCTCGGCGCGTTCCTCTTCGGCGCGGCGATGCAGCTCACCGACGGCTGCGGCTCCGGCACGCTCTACAAGGCGGGCGCCGGGTCGCCGCTCTCGGTGGTGGTGTTGCCCACTTTCATGCTCGGCAGTTTCCTTGGCGCCTCGCATCAGCCGGCCTGGGTCGCCCTCGGGGGTCTGCCGCCCGTCGACCTGCTGCGCTACGGCTGGCCGACGGCGCTCGCCCTCACGCTAGCCGGCTGCGCTCTGGTGGCATTGCTCACCCTGCCGCATGCCCGCAGCGCTGGTCCCTGGCCGCGGCGCTGGGTGATCGGCGCCATCCTGCTCGCCTTGCTCGCAGCACTGCACCTGATCGTGGCCGGTCAGCCCTGGGGCATCGTCTATGGCGTAGGGCTATGGGGTGCCAAGGCGTTTGCCGCCCTGGGATGGAACCCTGCCGCCGATCCCTTCTGGAGCGTGGCCCCGCACGCAACGCGCTTGGTCGAACCCATCGTGTTCGACGTCACCTCGGTCACCAACTTCGGACTGCTCTACGGCGCCTATGCCGTCTCGCGCTGGCGCGCCCCCGTGACCACCAACCTGCCTTCGGCACGACGCCTACTGGTCGCAGCCACCGCGGGCCTGATACTGGGCTATTCTTCCCGAATGGCCTTTGGCTGCAACGTCGGAGCCTTCCTGGGCGGGGTGAGCTCGGCCAGCCTCCATGGGTGGATATGGTTCGCCATGGCCTTCCTCGGCTCGATCCTGGGCGTGCGCCTGCGCCGTCGAATCGAAGCGACGGCCACCTGAGAGAGAAGCAAATGGACACGACACTCTGGTTTCGCCGCCTCACGGCCCTTTTTTGGCTGGCGCTCACTGGCCTGATACTCCTTGACGCCTTGACCGCCCACCGCTATCGTCCCGAGCCACCACCGATCGCGCTCGGCAGCGGCCAAGCTCCGAGCGGCGGTCACTGCTCCGGCCGTTGAATCGCGCTGCCTCACCCCAAAACCCGCATTGATGGGCGCATCTGCGGCGCTGAAACGGCGTTATACTGCAGGGTCGATACGCAGGGACTGCCATGTCGATCAAACATCCCATCATCGCGGTCACCGGCTCTTCCGGCGCAGGTACGAGCACCATCACCCGCACCTTCGTGCGCATCTTCGAGCGCGAAGGGGTCAATGCCGCCGTGGTCGAGGGCGACGCTTTCCACGCCTTCGACCGTGCCGAGATGCGCCGGCGCATCGCCGAAGAGGCCGCCCGCGGCAACCACCACTTCAGCCATTTCGGCCCCGAGGCGAACCTGCTCGACGAGCTGGAGAATCTCTTTCGCTCCTACTCGGAGAGCGGCACTGGCCGCACACGCCACTACCTGCACGACGTCGAGGAGGCCGCCAAATACGGGGGGGAACCCGGCACGTTCACCCCATGGGAACCGCTGCCGGAGAACACCGACCTCCTCTTCTACGAAGGGTTGCACGGCGGGCTCGTCACCGAGACCCACGACATAGCGCGCTTCGTGGATCTCTTGATCGGCGTGGTACCCATCATCAACCTCGAGTGGATCCAGAAACTGTGGCGCGACCGCAGCGAGCGCGGCTATTCCACGGAGGCCGTCACCGACACCATCTTGCGCCGCATGCCCGACTACGTACGCTACGTCTGCCCGCAG
The DNA here is from genome assembly GCF_006980785.1 of Tepidiphilus sp. J10. NCBI lineage: Bacteria > Pseudomonadati > Pseudomonadota > Hydrogenophilia > Hydrogenophilales > Hydrogenophilaceae > Tepidiphilus > Tepidiphilus sp. J10. The sequence goes on along the minus strand of NZ_SBHP01000005.1, from coordinate 101,279 downwards.
TTCAGCCGCACGCACGTCAATTTCCAGCGCATCCCGGTGGTCGATACCTCCAACCCCTTCATCGCCCGCGACGTGCCCACCGCCGACGAGAGCCTGGTGGTGATCCGCTTCGCCAACCCGCGCGGCATCGACTTTCCCTACCTGCTCAACATGATCGCCGACTCCTTCATGAGCCGCGCGAATACCTTGGTGATCCCCGGGGGCAAGATGGAGCTGGCGATGCAGCTCATCTTCACCCCCTTCGTCTGGCGCCTGATGGAGCGGCGGCAGCGGGTGATGGGGGTGCTCTAAGCGCTCAGGCGTGCTGCGCCAGCACCACCCGCCGCGCACGCACCGCCTCACTGAGGCGATCGAGCGCCGCGACTGTGTCTTCCCACCCGATGCAAGCATCGGTGATGCTCTTGCCGTATTCGAGCGGTTTGCCCGGCATCAGATCCTGGCGCCCTTCCTTGAGATGGGACTCGATCATCACGCCGATGATACGCTCCTCGCCACAGGCGAGCTGCTCGGCCACCGATTCGACCACTTCGAGCTGGCGCTGAAACTGCTTGCGGCTGTTGCCGTGCGAGCAGTCGATCATCACCTTGGCGGGAATTCCGGCCGCCGCCAGATCGCGGCAAGCCGCCTCGATGCTGTTGGCGTCGTAATTGGGCTCCTTGCCGCCGCGCAGGATGACGTGACAGTCTTCGTTACCGGTGGTGCTGACGATGGCCGAATGCCCGGCCTTGGTCACCGAGAGGAAATGGTGGGGCGCCTGGGCCGCTTTGATCGCGTCGATGGCGATACGCACGTTGCCGTCGGTGCCGTTCTTGAAACCCACCGGGCAGGAGAGCCCCGAGGCGAGCTCGCGGTGCACCTGGCTCTCGGTGGTACGCGCCCCGATCGCGCCCCAGGCGATGAGGTCGGCGATGTACTGCGGCGTGATCATGTCGAGGAACTCGGTACCGGCCGGCAGCCCCATCTCGGTGATCTCCCACAACAACCGACGAGCCAGGCGAATGCCGTCGTTGATGCGGAAAGAATCATCGAGGTAAGGATCGTTGATGAGCCCTTTCCAGCCGACCGTCGTGCGCGGCTTCTCGAAGTAGACGCGCATCACTACCAACAGATCGCCGCGCAAGCGGTCCGCCTGTTCCTTGAGTCGACGGGCGTATTCCAGCGCCGCCTCCGGATCGTGGATCGAACAGGGACCGACGACTACGAGCAAGCGATCGTCGGCGCCATAGAGGATGCGGTGGATCGCCTGGCGAGCCAAAAAAGTGGTCTCGGCCGAGGCCGGCGTAGCGGGAAACTCGCGCAGCACGTGCGCCGGCGGCACGAGCTCTTTGATCTCCTTGATTCTAACGTCATCGATGTGCAGACGGGTATGGGCTTTGACGGTATTCATACGCTTTCCTCGCTGGCTCATCCCTGGGTGGATTTGACGGCGCTCTTGGGGCGAAACGCCGCGACGACCGAGGGATCCGTTTCCAGATAGGGCCCACCGATGAGATCGATCGCATAGGGAATCGCTGCGAAGATGCCGACATGGAGCACCTTACCCTCGGCGTCGCGCAACCCCTCCAGGGTTTCTTGGATGGACTTCGGCTGCCCCGGAAGGTTCACGATCAGGGTGCGGCCACGGATCACCGCCACCTGACGCGACAGGATGGCCGTGGGGACGAAGCGCAGGCCGATGCGTCGCATCTCTTCGCCGAAGCCGGGGAGTTCCTTCTCGGCAACGGCGAGCGTGGCTTCGGGTGTGACGTCGCGCGGGGCCGGCCCCGTCCCACCGGTGGTGAAGACGAGGCAGCAGCCGAGCTCGTCGGCGAGCTCGATCAAGGTGCGCTCGATCACGGGACGCTCATCGGGAATCAGGCGCCTCTCCGCCCGCCAGGGCGAAACGAGCGCCCGGGAAAGCCATGTCTCCAGCGCCGGCAGGCCACGATCCTCATAGACGCCCTGGCTCGCCCGATCGCTCACCGACACGAGCCCGATCACCGCCTCTGCCTTCATGCCTCTCTCTCCTCGCGTTCTCCCGCACCCCACGGCAGATCTGCCTCATGGGCCTCGACCAAGGACTTCAACTCACGATAGATCGCGCGATACGCCTCGCTGACGAACGTTTCCTTCTGCCGCTCTTCCAGTACCTTGCGCCGCAACACGCGCAGATGCTGCACGTCGGCTTCCGGCGCCCAGGAGAGGATCTCGCCCAATACCCGCTCATCTTCGAGGAAACGCTCACGCAAGCGTTCCAGCTGCGCCCGACGCGCCTTCGCCTGAGGCGAATCCCCCTCGAGGGATTCGAGGCGAGCGGCGATCGCTGCCGCATCGACCACACGCATGAGCCGCCCGACGTATTGCATCTGCCGCCTTCGCGCCTCGTGTTTGCCCTCCAGTCGCTTGGCTTCCAGAATGGCCGCGAGCAGAGATTCGGGGAGATCGAGTCGCGACAGCCGCTCACGCGACAGCACCGTGAGCCGCTCACCCAGATCTTGCAGGGCGATCATCGCTTTCTTGCGCCGCGTCTTCGACGGTGGGATCTCGGGGCGATCTTTGGGGGGAGGAAGCGGCATTGGAAGCAAGCACTCTGGATCATGGTCGGGAAGGATAGAATTATAAGCCAGTCCCCTAGGAGAGTCCTGAATGCCAGCGGTAGAATTTACCCATAGTCGCGATGAACTGGCGCGCATCGCGGAGGCGACGCTCGAGCACGCACGCATGCTCGGAGCCGACGCAGCCGAAGTCAGCGTCTCCGAAGGTCGAGGTTTGTCGGTCACGGTACGCCGCGGCGCGCTCGAGACGCTCGAATACCATCGAGACAAAGGCTTGAGCGTCACGGTCTACGTCGGCCGACGCCGGGGGCACGCGAATTCCAGCGACATGAACCGGGAGGCGATCGATCGCACCGTCGCCGCCGCCGTGGCCATCGCCCGGCTCACCGCCGAGGACGAAGCGGCGGGCTTGCCCGACGAGAATCGCCTGGCCGACCCGCACACCCTTCCCGATCTATCGCTCTTCCATCCCTGGGTGCTGGAGGCCGAGTCGGCGATCGAGCTCGCCCGCGCCTGCGAGTCCTCCGCGCTTGCCGTGGACGAGCGCATCACCAATTCCGAAGGGGCGACGGTCTCGACCCAAGCCCACCAATTCGTACTCGCCAATTCCCTCGGTTTCCTCGCGGGTTACCCGACCACTGCCCATTCCCTCTCGTGCAGCGTCATCGCACAGGACGAAGCAGGAATGGAGCGCGACTACTGGTGGGACTGGCGGCGAGACCCGCTCGATCTGGAACCGGCCGAGCTGATCGGACGCAGCGCCGGACGGCGCGCGATCGCTCGCCTCGGGGCGCGACGCATCCCCACCGGGACTTACCCCGTCGTATTGGACCACACCGTCTCGGGCAGCCTGCTGTCCCACTTCGTCCAGGCCGCGAGCGGCGGCGCCCTCTACCGCAAGGCCTCCTTTCTGCTCGACAAACTCGGTGAGCGGATTTTTTCGCCACTCGTCACCATCCTCGAAGACCCCTTCGTCCTGAAGGCTCCAGGCTCGGCCCCTTTCGACGACGAGGGCGTAGCCACGGCGCGGCGCACGGTGGTGGCCGAAGGCGTCCTGCAGGGGTGGTTCCTCTCCACCTACTCCGGACGCAAACTGGGACTGCCGAGCACCGGCAACGCCGGCGGTGCGCACAACCTGCTCGTGCCGCCCACGCACGACAGCCGCGAGGCGCTACTGCGCGAGATGGGCAGGGGTCTGCTCGTCACCGAACTCATGGGGCACGGCGTCAATCCCGTCACCGGCGATTATTCCCGCGGAGCGGCCGGTTTCTGGGTGGAAAACGGCGAGATTACCCACCCGGTGAGTGAAATCACGATCGCCGGCAACCTGCTCGAGATGTTCGGCGCCATCCGTGGCGTGGCCAACGACGCCCGCCCTTGCCACCGCTACCGGATCGGTTCCACCCTGGTCGAAGCAATGCAAGTGGCCGGGGAATGATGGAGTTCAGCGGCTTTGCGCTACTATAGAGTACCTTGATGAACCGACTGCACGGCTGTATGACGGCCTTCTCCTGTGCCCGGATGCTCGCCTACCCAGGTGATGAGTCTCAGTCTCGCATCCTGGGCTCTGGAGGCCTTGCCCTGCAACCGTTCGGGATGGTTGTTCGAGGTACCCATGAAACGCTGCGAAAACACGCGCACGGACGCTCGTCCCATTCGTCGTCTCGCGGGCTTGCCAGACTACACGACAAATGAGTCTTGCGCCCGCTCTCGAGCGTCCGTCACCGTCATTCCCCTCGACGGGTTTTCGAGGTGTTTCAATTGACCATGGAAGGCCGCCATCTCGGTGTGCCGCTTGTTCGACAGAAAGGGAGACCAACCATGCAACGACGCAAATTCCTCCAGGGCGCGGGAATCGCGGGTATCCTCGCCAGCGGCACCGCTCCGGCCATCGTGATGGCGCAACAGAACATCCGCTGGCGCCTGGCCTCGAGCTTTCCCAAGTCGCTCGATACCATTTTCGGTGCAGCCGAAGAGTTGAGCAAGTCCATCAACGAGCTTTCCGAAGGAAAATTTCAGATCGATGTCTTCGCCGGCGGTGAATTGGTGCCGCCTTTCGGCGTGTTCGACGCGGTCCAACAGGGCACGGTCGAGATGGCACACTCGGCCTCGTACTACTTCGTCGGCAAGAACGACGCGCTCGCCTTCGACTGCGCCATCCCCTTCGGCCTCAACGCCCGCATGATCAATGCCTGGATGTACGACGCCGGCGGCCTGCAGCTGATGCGCGAGCTCTTCGCACGCTACGACATCGTCAACTTCCCTCTGGGCAACACCGGCGCGCAGTGGGGTGGATGGTACCGTAAGGAGATCAAGTCGGTCGACGACCTGAAAGGGCTGAAGATTCGCATCAGCAACCTTGCCGGCCGAGTGCTCACCAAGCTCGGTGCCGTACCGCAGGCGATCCCCGGCGGCGAGCTCTACCAGGCGCTGGAAAAGGGCACGATCGACGCGGTGGAGTGGACCACCGTTTATGACGACTACAAACTTGGTTTCCACAAGGTGGCACCCTACGGGTATTACCCCGCCTGGTGGGAAGGCGGCGCCCAGCTGTCGCTCTACGTCAACAAGAAAGCCTACGACGGCCTGCCCAAACGCTATCAGGAACTGATCCGCATCGCCGCGAGCGATGCGCACACCCGCATGCTCGCCAAGTACGACGCGCGCAACCCGGACACGATCCGCAAGCTCGTGGCCGAAGGGGCGAAGATCAACCGCTTCCCCAAGGACATGATGGATGCCTCCTTCAAGGCTCGCAACGAACTCTTCGCCGAGCTCAACGACACCAACCCCGATTGGAAGAACATTTACGCGCACTATGAGAAATTCCTGCGCGACCAATATTCCTGGTTCCGTCTCTCGGAGATGAGCTACGACCAATACATGGCGAGCATCAAGCTTTGAGTCGAATCGGATTTGCGGTAGCACAGAACGGCCCCACGGGGCCGTTTTTCATTACGCCAGTGGTTCGTCGAGGCCGGCCTCGGCCATCTCGGCGGCCTTGAGCATCGCGCGCGCCTTGTTGCGCGTCTCCTGCCATTCGGCCTCGGGATTGGAATCGGCGACGATGCCCGCGCCCGCCTGCACGTGGATGGTCTCGTCCTTGATGACGGCGGTACGAATGGCGATCGCCAGATCCATCTCGCCGTGAAACCCGATGTAGCCCACCGCTCCGGCATAGATGCCGCGCTTCACCGGCTCGAGCTCGTCGATGATCTCCATGGCCCGCACCTTGGGTGCGCCGCTCACCGTCCCGGCGGGAAAGGTAGCGCGCAGCACCGACAAGGGCGTCTCCTGCTCTCCGAGTTCCCCCTCGACCTGCGAGACGATGTGCATCACGTGGGAATAGCGCTCGATGGCGAAGGATTCGGTCACTTTCACCGAACCGATTCTCGCCACGCGCCCCACGTCGTTGCGTCCCAGATCGAGCAATTGCACGTGTTCGGCGCGCTCTTTCTCATCGGCGAGGAGCTCGCGCTCGAGCGCCTGATCTTCGGCAGAAGTGGCGCCGCGCGGGCGCGTCCCGGCGATGGGTCGCACGATCACTTTGCGCGCCGTTCCCTCGTCTTCGAGCCGCACGAGGATCTCGGGCGAAGCCCCCACGACGTGGAACTCCTCGAAATCGAAATAGAAGAGATAGGGCGAAGGGTTGAGCGAGCGGATGGCGCGGTAGAGCGTGAGCGGATCGGCATGGAACGGCTTGCTCATGCGCTGCGACAACACCACCTGCATGACGTCGCCGTCGACGATGTAGCGCTTGACGCGCTCCACCGCGGCCTTGAAGGCTTCCTCGCCGAAGGCCGATACCGGCTCGCCGGGTGGGAACGGACGCGAAACGGGGATACGCACCGGCGTGCGCAGCCGCTCGAGCAGTTCCTGCAGGCGTTTCTTGGCGCGGCGATAGGCGCCCGGCACCTCGGGCTCGGCATAGACCACCAGCGTGAGCTTGCCGGTGAGGTTGTCGACGATGGCGAGCTCTTCGGAGACGAGCAGCAGGATGTCGGGCGTACCGATCGGGTCGGGCTTCTCGATGCCGGCGAGCCGCGGTTCGATGTAGCGCACCGTGTCGTAGCCGAAGTAACCCACGAGCCCGCCGAGGAAACGCGGCAGCCCGGCGCGCGGCGGCACCTTGATGCGGTCGAGATACTCACCGATGAAGGTGAGCGGATCGCCGTAATCGCGCCGCTCCACGAGCCGGTTGCCGTGCAGCAGCAAGGCGCTGCGGCCATAGACTTCGAGGCGCACGGGGCTGGAGAGCCCGATCATGGAGTAGCGCCCGAAACGCTCGCCGCCTTGCACCGATTCGAGCAGGTAGCTCCACGGCCCGTCGGCGAGCTTGAGATACAGGGAGAGCGGCGTGTCGAGGTCGCAAAAAGTGGTGAGCGTGACCGGGATGCGGTTGTAGCCCTGCGCCGCGAGGGCGTCGAATTCGGATTCCTGCATGGCTTCGCCCTGGAAGGACTCAAGCCAAGTAGTTTAGCAGCTCGGGGAAGCGATCGAGAAAGACTGAAGCCGGCAGACGGCGTAAAGATTCCGGGTCGCCGTAGCCATAGGTGACGAGCGCCACCGCCACCCCCGCCCCCTGCCCTGCCTGGGCGTCGATGGCCGAATCGCCGACGAGCAGGGCCCGCTCGCTCGGACGGTTGAGGTGTTCGCAAGCATGCAGCACCATGGCCGGGTCGGGCTTCTTCACCGGCAGGGTATCGCCGGCGACGACGACGTCGAAAAACGGCGCGAGGTCGAGCGCTTCGAGCAGCGGCAGGGTGAATTTCCAGTCCTTGTTGGTCACGCAGCCCATCACCAGGCCGCGGCAGGAGAGCTCGGCGAGCGTCTCCGGTACCCCCTCGTAGGGGCGGCTCGCCATCCCGTTGACCTCGGCATAGTGCGCCTTGAAACGTTCCAGGGCCGCGGCCACCTCTGCCGGGTCGGTGCGTCCGTTGGCCGCCATGAAACGGCGGACCAGCTCGGCGATGCCATCACCAACCCAACGGCGAATCTCCGGCAGCGAGGACATCGGCAGACCGAGGTCGCTCGAGGTGCGCGCCGCGGCCTCGGCGAGGTCGGGCAAGGTATCGACCAGGGTTCCATCCAGGTCGAACAGCAAGGCTTCCGCCGCGATCGGCTTGGCACTCATCCTTTTTTCCTTTCCACGGTTTGCAACCGACTCCTCATCCCGGCGATGATAGAATCGTAACGATGCGGGTCGTCGGCCCGAGCAGCACCGAACACCGCCGAACCGGCGACGAAGACATCTGCTCCCGCCGCTGCCACTTCGGCGATGTTGTCGAGGTTCACGCCGCCGTCGACTTCCAAGAGCAGACGACGACCGCTCTCCTCGGCATAACGATCTAGCATCTTACGCGCAGCGACGATTTTTTTCAAGGTATGCACAATGAAACGCTGCCCGCCGAAACCGGGGTTGACGCTCATGAGAAGGACGAAATCGAGCCGGTCGAGCACATGTTCGAGCCAGACGAGCGGGGTGGCCGGATTGAACACGAGCCCCGCGCGGCAGCCACAGGAGCGAATGAGCTCGAGCGTGCGATCGACGTGCTCGGATGCCTCGGGATGAAACGAGATGAGATCCGCCCCGGCTTCGGCGAACTGCGGCACGAGCGCGTCGACCGGTTTCACCATGAGGTGGACGTCGATCGGCACCGAGGCGTAGGGTTTGATCGCGCGGCACACCATCGGCCCCATCGTGAGATTGGGGACGTAATGATTGTCCATCACGTCGAAGTGGATCCAATCGGCCCCGGCGGCGATCACGTCGCGCACCTCTTCACCCAGGCGAGCGAAGTCCGCCGACAAGAGACTGGGGGCAATCAGGAAAGGGGAAGACGGCTTCATCGAGCAGGAGGAGGTCCGTAGAGAAAAACGAATTCGAGAGAATCGATGATGACCCGATCCCGATCGCGCAAAGGCACGAGGGAGGTCGTGGGAATGCTGCCGTTGACCCTGGGGGGCTGACCGCTCTCATGGCGTAGGAGTACCCGCCAGCCTTGATCGATGAGCGCGATCACGGTATGGCCGGGTTTCCCTAGACGAGTGATTTCCCGAACCAAGGGAAGCGTTCGGTTGTTCTGTCCTTCGCTCGACTCTAGGCGGAGCTGAGGAACGAGCCCCCGACGCAAGGGCGCACTCTGGGGCACGAACGGCCAAGGCAGGGTTCGTTCGAGCGGCGAAGCCCCGTAGAGGAAGCGGTAATGGGCGATACGGAAAACCTCTCCCGGTTTGAGGCGGTATTGCTGGATCCTTTGGCCGTCGACCCAGGTGCCATTGCGACTTCCGAGGTCTTCGACGAGAATCGCATCTCCCAGAGGTCGTATGCGAGCATGCCGTCCGCTCACCGCCAGGCTATCTATGCGGATATCGTTGTCGGCTTTACGGCCGATGAAGAACTCCCGGTTGGGAAGATCGACGCGCACGAGTTCGCTGCCGTGATGGATCACCCGTAGATGACCCGTACCGGAGAGCACGTCCCGGTTGGCAGCAAACCGATTCATGGTATGCCGCCTCAGTACGGAAGAGGGTGACCGAGCCCGCGCTCACGCGCACGCTCGAGCACGAGCGCGGCCACGGCCAGATCCTGTATCGCCATGCCCTGCGATTCGAAGAGCGTGATTTGACGCTCGTGCGCGCGCCCGGGGCGCATGCCGGCGATCACCTCACCCAGTTCCGCCCACAGGCCCGGGCGGGTGCGGCCTTTTTCCAGCGCCGGTAAGAGATCCCCCGCTTCGCGCAAGGCCACCTCGCGGCTATCGACGCAGATGAGGTCGGCGCGCAGCACGGCCTTCTCCGGCAGCTCCTGGCGCGCGAGGCTGTTCGAACCGGCTGCGTTGAGGTGAACGCCTTCGCTGAGCCAGTCTGCATCGAGCACCGGTTTCGGCGAGGTGGTGACGGTGACGACGACGTCGGCGCCCCGCACCGCTGCCTCGACCGACTCGGCCGGCACGAACTGCCGCCCCGTGCGTCGAGCCATGGTCTCGCAGAAGGCACGCACGTGCTCGGGGGTACGTGCAGCGACGCGAAAGGTTTCGATCGGCAGCGTTTCGGCGAGCGCCAGGGCCTGTCCCTGGGCCTGCCAGCCGGCGCCGACGATGGCGGCGATTTTTGCGTCGGGCCGGGCGAGGTACTTCGCCGCCACGCCGCCGGCGGCGCCGGTACGCATCATGCCCAGCGTATCGGCTTCCAGCACGGCGACGGGCTCGCCCGTATCGCTATCGAAGACGTGCACCCAGAAGCGCGCCCGTCCCCCCGAGGAGGTATAGACTTTGAATCCGGTGAGCCGCTTGTCGGGCACGGCGCCTTGCAGCATGTGCGTGATCGAGGTGGGAAGACGCACCCGCTGGCGCGGGTAATCCACCACCTCGCCACGGGCATGCGCCGCCATCACCGCCTCGACGGCGGCGAGCACCGAAGGCATGTCGAGCAGCCCGGCGACTTCTTCTTCCTTGAGATACAAGGCCACGATCGCCTCCTCGGCGTAAGGAATGGGATCAGAGCAGGCTCTTCAGTAACTTACCCATCTCGGACGGGTTGCGCGTGACTTTGAAGCCGCACGCTTCCATGATCTCGAGCTTGGCTTCGGCCGTCTCGGCACCGGTAGAGATGATGGCACCAGCGTGTCCCATGCGTTTGCCCGGAGGCGCCGTGACCCCGGCGATGAAGCCCACGACGGGCTTTTTGAAGTGCTCCTTGCACCACATGGCCGCGTCGACCTCGTCGGTACCGCCGATCTCGCCGATCATGATGACCGCATCGGTGTCGGGGTCGTCGTTGAACATCTTCATCACGTCGAGGTGCTTGAGCCCGTTGATCGGGTCGCCGCCGATGCCTACCGCACTCGACTGCCCCAGCCCCAACTCGGTGAGCTGCGCCACCGCTTCATAGGTGAGCGTACCGGAGCGCGACACCACACCGACGCGCCCTTTCTTGTGGATGTGACCGGGCATGATGCCGATCTTGAGTTCGTCCGGCGTGATGATGCCGGGACAGTTGGGCCCCAGCAGCAGGGTCTCCTTGCCACCGGCGGCGACCTTGTGCTTCATCTTGTTGCGCACGATGAGCATGTCGCGCACCGGGATGCCCTCGGTGATGCAGATGACGAGATCGAGGTCAGCCTCGACCGCTTCCCAGATGGCATCGGCCGCGCCGGCCGGCGGCACGTAGATGACCGACACGGTGGCGCCGGTGGCCTCTTTCGCCTCTTTCACCGAGGCGAAGATGGGAATGTCGAAAATCTTCTCGCCGGCCTTCTTGGGGTTGACGCCCGCCACGAAACAGTTGCGGCCATTGGCGTACTCGAGGCACTTCTCGGTATGGAACTGGGCGGTCTTGCCGGTGATACCCTGGGTGATAACTTTCGTATCTTTGTTGATCAGGATCGACATGGGTGGATTCCTTGACGGCGGGTTCGGTCAATGAGCGGCAGAGACGGCGGCGACGATCTTTTGCGCCGCGTCGGCCATCGTTTCGGCGGAGATGATGGGCAGGCCGGATTCGGCGAGGATCTTCTTGCCGATGTCCTCGTTCGTGCCCTTCATGCGCACCACGAGCGGCACGTTCAACTGCACTTCGCGCGCGGCGGCCACCACGCCGTTGGCGATGGTGTCGCAGCGCATGATGCCGCCGAAGATATTGACCAGAATCCCTTTCACCTTGGGATTGCGCAGCATGATCTTGAAGGCCGCGGTAACTTTTTCGGTCGTGGCGCCGCCGCCCACGTCGAGGAAGTTGGCCGGTTCGCCGCCGAAGAGCTTGATCGTGTCCATCGTGGCCATGGCCAGTCCCGCGCCATTGACCAGACAGCCGATGTTGCCATCGAGCGCGATGTAGGAGAGCCCATACTTGGAGGCTTCCACCTCGTCGGGGTCTTCTTCGTCGAGGTCGCGGTAGGCCACGATCTCGGGGTGACGGAAGAGCGCGTTGTCGTCGAAATTGAACTTCGCATCCAGCGCCTTAATGCCGCCGTCGCCCTCGAGGATGAGCGGATTGATCTCGGCAAGCGATGCATCCGTCTCCATGTAGCAGGTGTAGAGCTTCTTCAAGGTATCGACGGCCGCCGGCACGGACGCATCGGGGATGCCGATGCCGCGCGCGAGCCGCTCGGCCTCTTCATCGGGGAAACCGACGATGGGATCGATGAAGGCCTTGAGGATTTTTTCCGGGGTCTTCGCCGCGACTTCCTCGATTTCCATGCCGCCCTCGCTGGAGGCGAGCACGGCGACTTTCTGCGTGGCCCGGTCGGTGAGGACCGAGACGTAGTATTCGTGTTTGATGTCGGCGCCTTCTTCGATGAGCAGGCGCTTGACGATCTGGCCTTCGGGTCCGGTCTGGTGCGTGACCAACCGCATGCCGAGGATGGCCGAGGCGTGTTGACGCACTTCATCGAGCGAACGCGCGAGTTTGACGCCGCCGCCCTTGCCGCGCCCGCCGGCGTGGATCTGGGCTTTCACCACCCACACGGGGCCGCCGAGCGACTCGGCCACCTTCATTGCTTCTTCTACCGAAAACGCCGGCCCGCCCTTGGGCGTACGGATGCCGAATTTTCTCAGGACTTCCTTGGCTTGATATTCATGGATTTTCATGGTCACCCTTCGCTTGTTTATGCGACGCCCCAGGGGGCAATGCTTGGTCGTTCATGACGCAACGGTCGATGGTACGGCCGAAAGAAACCGCAGCCGTCCTACCGCCAGCGCCTTCTCAGCAAAAAACCATAGCCTGGTGGATGTAATTATAACGGCAATCCCCCGACCTCCTTTCACCCGTTTTCTTCGCAGCAAGGCTGCGCCTGCCTCCTCGGTCGATACCATCGAGGGTAGTAAGCGGCAACGGCAGGGGAAGAGGTCGTATCGAGGGCGTGGCACCCATCAAGTTGAAAGGGTTTTCTATCCCCTTCATCTTCGCGCTTCTTGAAAGTGGCCCAGGTCTGGATCGCCGCGGTGGGCAAGGCATAGAGGAGCTCCGTGAGGTGGGTGCAACCTTTGATACCGGCAAACAGCGCCCCGACGTCGCGGCGAAACCCTCGCAGCAGGTTGAGCCCGATCAAGCGACGATACGCAGGAGCGATGGCTTCGCAGGTGCCAGGATAAGGTACCCAAGGACTCTCGGCCTGGGCGTCGACGATCGTGAATTCGTCATCCACCGTGATGCGAACGTGCATCTGATGGATCGGTTCACCCGCCTTGCGCAGACCCGAGGCAAGGGGATAGTCGAGCGTTTTCACGTCCGTGAGCGTGGCTTCGAGTTCGAGCAGGCCATCGTCGCGCAGATAACCTTCGATGTCGATGGTTCTGCGGTGAATGCGCCGTCGTGAAGAGGCAGTGGAGGATGATTCCATGATCGTTCAAAGGATGGGACGGACGAAAAAGAACATATTAACGCATAACGTGCGCCAGTTCGACCTCACACCGGGCTGGGAACGTCGTGATAGTCGACCTCGAGCCCGTGCTCCTGCGCTAGCCAGCGCCCCAGCGCCTGCACGCCGAAACGCTCGGTGGCATGGTGCCCCGCGGCGATGAAGGCCACCCCCGCATCGCGCGCCAGATGCACGCAGGGCTCGGAGATCTCGCCAGTGACATAGACGTCCACCCCCTCGCCGATCGCCGCGGCGAATTCACCCTGCGCCGCGCCGCTACACCAGGCGAGCCGCTCGATGCGCCGTTGCGGCTCCCCCAGCACCAGCGGTGTGCGATCGAGCACGGCGTTCAGGCGCTCGGCGAGCGCGGCGAGCGTCGTCTCCCCCTCGGGCCGACCGAGCCAGACGAGATCTTCCCCGCCGCAGCGCCCCTCGGCCCGCCAGCCCATCGCCCGTGCCCAAACGGCATTATTGCCGACTTCGGGATGGGCATCGAGCGGCAAATGGTAGGCGATGAGGCTCACCTCATGCACGAGCAGCGGCCGCAGGCGCCGACGACGCCAGGCGGTAAGCGTAGGGTCCTCGCCACGCCAGAAGAAGCCATGATGCACCAGGATCGCGTCGTAGCCGCCCGCGATCGCGTATTCGATGAGTTCGAGGTTGGCCGTCACGCCGCAGAGCACGCGCCCCACTTCGGCCCGTCCTTCCACTTGCAGCCCGTTTGGGCAATAATCGCGAAACGATGCGGGTTGCAAGAGAGCGTCCAGGGCCTCTACCAAATCCGTCAATCGCATGCTCGCCGCTCCTCGAGGAACCGATGAAGAAACTATGGCAGATTTTCGCGCAAACCGTCACCGTCGTCGCACTGGCCGGCTTCGTCGTGGCGCACCTCAAGCCGCACTGGTGGTTCGACACCGGTGCCCCGCTCATCGTCGAGCGCGACGCCCCCTCCATCCCGGCGCCGGCGGCCAAAGATTACCGCTTCGCTGCCGCCCGGGGCGCCTCCGCCGTCGTTTCACTTCAGCCCATGGAGCCGAATCAGGCGGAAAACGGCGAAACACCGCGACCCTTGCAGCTGCCCGAAGGCCACCCCGAGGTTCCGCTACCCGACGAAGACTCGATGCGCTTGCCCGAAGCCATGGGCTCGGCAGTCATCGTCACCGACGACGGAGTGCTCGTAACCAACGCCCACGTCGTACAAGGACACGAGCGTTTCCTGGCGCGCTTCGGTGACGGGCGCAGTGTTCCGGCACGCGTCGCCGGACGCGACCAGGAGAGCGACCTCGCCATCCTGCGGCTCGAGGATTCCGGCCCCTTCCCTGCCCTTCCTTTCGCTCCGCCAGATAGTTTCGACGTGGGCGACGTGGTGCTCGCGGTAGGACACCCCTTTGGCGTGGGGCAAACGGTGACGATGGGCATCATTTCGGCACTGGGGCGCAACGACCTTGGCTTGTCCACGTTCGAGAATTTCATCCAAACCGATGCGGCGATCAATCCCGGCAACTCGGGGGGCGCGCTCGTGGACACGCAAGGGCGCCTACTGGGCATCAACACCGCCATTTTTTCGCGCACCGGCGGGTCATTGGGAATCGGGTTCGCCATTCCCGTGCAGATCGTTCAGCCAGTGGTCGCAGAACTGAGCACCCGCGGTTACGTGCGCCGCGGCTGGGTCGGGGTGCAGCTGCAACCGCTCGAGAACACCCTGGCCGACGCGATGGGGATCATCACCCGCGAAGGCGCGCTAGTGGCCGCGGTCTTGCCCGATTCCCCGGCCGCCGCGGCCAGCCTCAAACCCGGTGACGTCATCCTTGCCATCGATGGCAAACCGACTCGCACGGTACGCGAGGTGCTCGACATGGTCGCGGCGACCCCCCCTGGCAAGGAAATCACGCTGCGGATCGAACGCGAACGACGGACGATCGAAGTGCGCCTCGTCACGGGAGAACGGCCACGCCAGGGGTCGTGATCAGTCCTGCGTCCGTTGCGGCGAGGTCTCTTCACGGGGCAAGGGCAAGCTTTCTTCTGTCGCGCGCTTGCGCGGCTTGCCCCAGCGCACGAACAAGATACCGAGCTCATAGAGCAAGATCATCGGCACCGCCAGCATGAACTGGGAGATGACGTCGGGCGGAGTGACGATCGCCGCGATGACGAACGCGCCGACGATCACATAAGGACGTGCCTGCCGGAGCTTGGTGGCGTCGACCACGCCCGCCTTGGCGAGCAGGATCACCGCGACAGGAACTTCGAACGTCACGCCGAAAGCGACGAACATCGTCATCACGAAGCCGAGATACTGCTCGATGTCCGGCGCCACCTGGACGCTCGCCGGCGCGAACTCGGCGATGAAGCGAAACACGCCACGAAAGACGAAGAAGTAGCAGAACGCCACGCCGAGCAGAAAGAGCACGGTGGAAGCGATCACCAAGGGGGCTATGAGACGCTTCTCGTGCGCATACAGCCCTGGGGCGACGAAAGCCCATGCCTGGTAGAGCACATAAGGCAAGGCGACGAAAAAGGCGAGAAGAATGGTCACCTTGATCGGCACGAAAAACGGCGTGACGACGCCGGTGGCGATCATGGTCGAACCCGCCGGCAAAGCATCCAGCATGGGCTGGGCGAGAAGGTCATACCAGAAACTCGCCCAGGGCACGAGACAAAGAAAGACGAGCAACACCGCGAGGGCCGCGCGAATCAAACGGCTACGCAGCTCGATCAAATGCGACAGGAAGCTGTCTTCCGTGGGCGTCGATTCGCTCATGACGATGCCTTCCCGATGTCCTGTGGCGTAGATGCCGAAGGAACGGGCTCCGTGCTCGACGACACCGAGCCCGCCCCGGGGAAGGAAACCAGAGGCTCGCGCTTCTCCTCCTCGGGCAAAGCGCCCATGTCGGCCGTCGACACCGAAGAGGCAGACACCTCGGCGGACGAAGTGGTCGCATCCTGCCCCGCAACCGGCTCATTCGCTTCGGCAGACGGACGCTGCCCCGGTGCAGAACGGGAAAACGAGGCACCATCCTCGACGGCAAGCGCCTGACGCGCCTCCTCGAGACTCTGGCGCAGGGGCGCCTGGACGTCCTCGGCCTGCCGCCGCATCGTCTCTTGCAGCTCACGCGCCTGGGCTTCGATCTGAGACTGGAGTTTTTTCAGCTCCTCGAGCTGCAACTCGCGCTCGATGTCCGCCTTGACGCCGGAGACGTAACGTTGCAACCGTCCGATGAGTTCTCCCGCCGTGCGCGCAGCTTTGGGGAGACGCTCAGGGCCCAGGACGATGAGCGCCACCACGGCGAGCAGAATCATCTCGGAGAAACCGATGTCGAACACCCCTACCTCTCAGTCGGATGATGAATAACCGGCGCACACGCCTTCAGGGCAAGGCGCCCGGAGCGGGAGCCCTATCTCCTAGACCGGCGCGTCGCCGGGAACCGTGCAATGCAGCCATGCAGCGGCGCAGTGCTTGGGGATGCGCGACATCCAGGAGCATCTGCGCTCCAAAACACATCGGCATGCCAGCGCGAATCAGGTCGGTTCGAAGCGTCCGATGGTGGGCTCACGCCCGGGGCTGCGACGCGTCGCTCTTTTCCCGCACCGTGCCTTCGATCGTCGTCTGGTCGCTCACGGCCTTGGGTGAGGTAGCAGCGGCGTTCTCTTCTTCCTCCGCGCTCTTCATCCCTTCCTTGAATCCACGTACGGCGCCGCCGAGATCCTGCCCGATGTTGCGCAGCTTCTTCGTACCGAAGATGAGCACCACGACCAAGAGCACGATGAGCCAGTGCCAGATACTGAATGAACCCATGATCATTTTCCTCCTGAATGCGCTTCCCGGTTCAGCGCTTGAGCATGATGGGCAGAGGCTCGTTTCCCCCGCCGAGCAGATGCACGTGCAGGTGCATCACTTCCTGGCGGCCGATGCGCCCGGTGTTGATGATGGTGCGCCAACCGTCGGCACAACCGGCCGCGAGCGCCACCTTGGTGGCGGCCACCATCAGGCGCCCCATCCAGCCGGCGTCGTCGTCGGTGAGCTCTTTGGTCGAAGGAATGTGGTGCTTGGGGATCACCAGCAGATGGACCGGCGCTACCGGACGGATGTCGTGGAACGCCAGCACCTCGTCGTCTTCATAGACTTTCTTCGCCGGGATCTCGCCCGCGACGATCTTGCAGAACACGCAGTTCGGATCGGCTTGCGTCGTCATGCTTTCCCTCCTTTGGCAATCACCACCGATTCGGCCTCCGCCGCCGTGGCCAGGCGCGCGCGTTTCTCGTCGATACCCGAGACGCCCTCCCGACGGCGGAATTCGGCGGCTATGTCCTCGACCGACAGGCCGAAGTGCGCGAGCAGCACCATGGTATGGAACCACAGGTCGGTGACTTCCCACACCAGATGCAGCCGATCGCCGTCTTTGGCCGCCATGATCACTTCGGCGGACTCTTCGGCCACTTTCTTGAGGATGGCCTCCGTGCCCTTTTGGTACAGGCTGGAGACATAGGACTGGTCGGGATCGGCCGCCTTGCGTTCGGCGAGCGTCTGGCTGACGCGGCGTAGCACTTCCAAGTCGATCATGAGTATATCTCCTTCGGATCCTTCACCACCGCTTCGACGACTTTCCAAGCTCCGTCACGCCAGACGCGGTAAAAGCAACTCCGCCGTCCGGTGTGACAGGCAATGCCGCCCTTTTGTTCGACGCGCAGCAGCAGCGCGTCGCCATCGCAGTCGAGCCGCAGCTCGACCAATTTTTGCACGTGCCCGGAAGTCTCGCCTTTGGCCCATAGCCGGCCGCGCGAGCGCGACCAGTAGACGGCCTGACCGCGCGCGAGCGTCTCGGCCAGGGCTTCGCGGTTCATCCAGGCGAGCATGAGCACCTCGCCCGTGCTCGCGTCCTGCGCGATCGCCGGTACGAGGCCGGCTTCGTCCCAGCGCACGGCATCGAACAGGTCTTCGCTCACAGCCGCACCTCCACGCCGGCCGCCTGCATCGCCTCCTTGGCCTGGCGGATGCTGTATTCGCCGAAATGGAAGATGGAAGCGGCGAGCACGGCATCGGCGTGCCCCTGCGTGACGCCTTCGACCAGATGCTGCAGCGTGCCCACTCCGCCGCTCGCGATCACCGGCACCGGCACGGCGTCGGATACCGCGCGGGTGAGCTCGAGGTCGAACCCCTGCTTGGTGCCGTCGCGATCCATGCTGGTGAGCAGGATCTCACCCGCACCGAGCGCGCAGACCTTTTGCGCCCATTCGATGGCGTCGAGCCCCGTGTCGACGCGCCCCCCATGGGTGAAGACCGACCAGCGCTCGGGGGCGACGCGCTTGGCGTCGATGGCCACGACGATGGCCTGCGAGCCGACACGATCGGCCGCCTCGGCGATGAGCTCGGGTCGCTGCACAGCCGCCGTGTTGATGCTCACCTTGTCGGCCCCGGCGAGCAGCAGCGCGCGCACGTCCTCGAGGCGGCGCACCCCCCCGCCCACCGTCAAAGGAATGAATACGCACTCGGCCACCCGCGCGACGACGTCGAGCAAAATGGCCCGCTCTTCGCTGGAGGCCGTGATGTCGAGAAAAGTGAGCTCGTCGGCCCCCTCGGCATCGTAACGCCGGGCGATCTCCACCGGGTCGCCCGCATCGCGCAACGACACGAAATTGACCCCCTTGACCACGCGACCGGCATGGACGTCCAGACAAGGGATGACGCGCTTGGCAAGCATCAGGCCGTCCTCTGCGCGCTGCGCCGCGCCGCGAGTTCGTCGGCGAGCGCCTGCGCCGCTTTGAAGTCCAGCGTGCCTTCGTAGATGGCGCGCCCGGTGATCGCTCCGATCACGCCGTCTTCCTCGATGGCGCACAGCGCCTCGATGTCGGTGAGCGAGGCGATGCCGCCGCTGGCGATCACCGGCGTGGCACGCAGCGCGCGCGCGAGCCGCGCCGTCGCCTCGACGTTCACCCCGGAGAGCATCCCGTCGCGGCCGATGTCGGTATAGACGATAGCCTCCACGCCGTAGTCCTCGAACTTGCGCGCGAGCTCGACGACGTCGTGGCCGCTCGAACGCGACCAACCGTCGATCGCCACCTTGCCGTCCTTGGCGTCCAGCCCCACCATGACGTGGCCGGGGAAGGCGACGCAGGCGTCCTGCAGGAACCCGGGGTGTTTGACCGCCGCCGTGCCGATGATGACGTATTCGATGCCCAGTTCCACGTAACGATCGATCGTATCGAGATCGCGGATGCCGCCGCCGAGCTGCACCGGCACCTCGCCGTCGATTTCTTCCAGGATGGCCTCGATCGCCGCGAGGTTCTTCGGCTTGCCGGCGAAGGCCCCGTCGAGGTCGACGAGGTGCAGCCGCCGCGCCCCCTGGTCGAGCCAATGGCGCGCCATGGCGGCCGGATCTTCGGAGAATACCGTGGCCTCTTCCATGCGCCCCTGGCGCAAGCGGACGCATTGGCCGTTTTTCAGATCGATGGCGGGAATCAACAGCATGATGTCACAGGTCCCGTTGGGCGGTCTCGGCCGCCGTCGTTGTCACCCGGTGCGGCGAACCGCACCCCCTCCTCTGCGCCGCGCTCATGGAGCCCAGCGCACGAAGCGCTCGAGTAGCGCCAGCCCTGCCCGCCCGCTCTTCTCGGGGTGGAATTGCACGGCCACGAGGTTGTCGCGCGCCACCGCCGACGTAAACACGACGCCGTAATCGGTGCGGGCGAGCACGAGCGACTCGTCACGCGGTGCGACGTAGTAACTGTGCACGAAATAATAGCGCTCGCCGCTGCCCTGGGCCGGCAAGACGGGGTGCTCGCGCGCGTTCTCGACCCGGTTCCAGCCCATGTGGGGCACCTTGAGATGCGCTTGCCCGGGAGCGAACGCGCCGTCGCGCGGGAAACGCACCACCTCGCCGGCAAAAAGGCCGAGCCCGGCGGCACCCCCTTCTTCGGATCGCTCGAAGAGCATCTGCAGGCCGACGCAAATGCCGAGAAACGGCCGCTCGCGCGCCGCCCAGGCCACCGCCTCGTGCATCTCCTGACGCTGCAGCGCCCCCATGCAATCGGGCATCGCTCCCTGGCCGGGAAAGACGATGCGGTCGGCCTCGCGCACCTCGCGCGGCGTGCGCGCCAAGGCCACCTCGACGCCAGGAGCGACGGCCTGCAGCGCCTTCTGCACCGAGCGCAGGTTCCCCATGCCGTAATCGATCACCGCGATGTTCATGGCTGGCTCACAGCACCCCTTTGGTCGAGGGCATCCGTCCCTCCAGGCGTGGATCGCGGTCGCAGGCCATGCGCAGCGCCCGGCCGAAGGCCTTGAAGAGCGTCTCGCACTGATGGTGGGCATTGACGCCGCGCAAGGTGTCGAGATGCAGCGTCACCGCGGCGTGATTGACGAACCCCTGGAAGAATTCGCGCACCAGATCGACGTCGAAGGCGCCGATGCGCGCACGGGTGAATTCGCAGCAGAAAACGAGCCCCGGGCGGCCGGAGAGGTCGACCACCGCGCGCGACAGCGCCTCGTCGAGCGGCACGTAGGCGTGCCCGTAGCGGGACACGCCGCGCTTGTCGCCCAAAGCCTTGGCAAACGCCTGGCCGAAGGTGATGCCGACGTCCTCGACCGTGTGGTGGTCGTCGATATGCGTGTCGCCCTCGGCGCGGATCTCGAGGTCGATGAGGCCATGGCGGGCCACTTGCTCCAGCATGTGGTCAAGAAAAGGCACGCCGCTGGAGAGTTCGGCGCGGCCGTTGCCGTCGAGATCGAGCGCCACACGCACGCGGGTCTCGAGGGTGTTGCGTTCGACGACGGCGGTGCGGCCCACTGAGGATTCGGTCATGGAAAAGCCGGAGAAACGGAACGTGGCGACCCGCGCATGATACCATTGGCCGTGTCAAGCGTAGCAACCCCGATTCCGAGAAAACGGCGCATGGACGATCGTTACTGGAGCCCCACCGTCAAGCGGCTCACCCCCTACGTTCCGGGCGAGCAGCCCCGAATCCCCGATCTCGTCAAACTGAACACCAACGAGCATCCGCACGGCCCTTCGCCTCGGGTACTCGCCGCCATCCAGTCCGAGCTCGACGAGCGGCTGCGTCTCTATCCCGACCCCGAAGCGACGGCGCTGCGCCACGAACTTGCGCAACGCCACGGCGTGGAGCTGGACAACGTCTTCGTCGGCAATGGCTCCGACGAAGTGCTCGCCTTCGCCTTCCAGGCGCTCCTGGGTCATTCGGGGCCGGTCTGGTTTCCCGACGTCACCTACAGTTTCTATCCCGTCTATTGCACGCTCTATGGCCTGCCCCACGAGACGGTGCCACTGACCGACGACTTCCGTCTGCCCACAGATGCCTTCCTGCCCCAGCAGGGGCGCGCCGCCGGCGGCATCGTCTTCGCCAATCCGAACGCCCCCACCGGCATCGCCCTGGAACTCACCGAAGTCGAACGCATCGTGGCCGGCAACCCGCAGTGCGTGGTCCTGGTCGACGAGGCCTACGTCGATTTCGGGGCGCAGAGCGCCATCCCGCTCGTCAAGCACTACCCCAACCTCCTGGTGGTGCAGACTTTCTCCAAGAGCCGGGCGCTGGCCGGATTGCGCGTGGGCTACGCCATCGGCCAGGCGCCGCTCATCGAGGCCTTGCGCCGCGTCAAGGACAGCTTCAATTCCTACCCCCTCGACCGGCTCGCCCAGGTCGGGGCGATCGCGGCGCTGCAGGACGAAGCGCACTTCGAGGCCATGCGGCTGGACGTGATCGCCACACGCGCCTCGCTCGCGCGCGGGCTCGAAGCGCTGGGCTTCGAAGTGCTCCCCTCGCAGGCGAACTTCGTCTTCGCCCGCCACCGGGAACGGAGCGGCGCGGAGCTCGCGCAGTCCTTGCGCGAACGCAAGGTGCTGGTGCGCCGCTTCGATCAACCGCGCATCGCCGATTTCCTGCGCATCACCGTAGGCACCCGCGAGCAGTGCGCCCGGCTACTGGAGGCGCTCGCCGAGATCCTGGGGGGTTAGGAGTAAAGACCATATCTACATGTCAAGCATCAGGCATGAAGCGCCTCGAGAAACGCCTCGATGGAAACGCCAGCCTGCTTGAGCACGCCGACCAAAGTGCCAACTTTCAGCTCACGGTGATTCGGCACGACGCATCCTGCCGAGCCGCGACGCATCACGAGATGACTGCCTCGCTGACGCACGATCACGAACCCGAGCCGCTCCAAAGCGCGCACGACTTCGGCCCCGGATACGACCGGCAATTTAGGCATGTTCGGGCACGTTGTCGTTTTCAGAAGACGACCGCACCATCTGACTGGATGTAACGCCTGGTGTGCATACGGCTCCTGACAGCCCAATATCAGGAGTCGTCTGCACCAATCTCGACTATGCTCAATACTCGTGTGCACCAAAGCGAGGTTTGGGCATGACATCAGACACTCCACCGATTGCCGCGCAAGGCGTGGCCACCCTGCCCGACGAGGCATGGGCGCAAGCCCGGCACCGGACGGAAATCATCGGGCCACTGGCAGCGCTTGAGGTGGTCGGGCATGAAGCCGCCGATGAGGCAGCCCAAGCGCTGGGCCTGTCCCGGCGACAGGTATATGTCCTGATCCGTCGCGCCCGGCAGGGTACTGGCCTGGTAACAGACCTGACGCCCGGCCGATCCGGCGGCGGCAAAGGCAAGGGGCGCTTGCCGGAACCGGTCGAGCGCATCATCCGCGAGCTGCTGCAAAAGCGCTTCCTGACCAAGCAGAAACGCAGCCTGGCGGCGTTCCACCGCGAAGTCGCGCAGGCGTGCAAAACCCAGAAGCTGCCGGTGCCGGCGCGCAACACCGTGGCCCAGCGGATTGCCGGACTACACCCGGCGAAAATAGCCCGCAGCCGGGGCGGGCAGGACGCTGCCCGTCCCTTGCAAGGCGCGGGTGGCATTCCGCCCGAAGTCACCATGCCGCTGGAACAGGTGCAGATCGACCACACCGTCATCGACCTGATCGTGGTCGACGAGCGCGACCGGCAACCGATTGGCCGCCCATATTTGACCCTCGCCATCGACGTGTTCACGCGCTGCGTACTCGGCATGGTGGTCACGCTGGAAGCGCCGTCCGCCGTCTCGGTCGGCCTATGCCTCGCGCATGCCGCCTGCGACAAGCGGCCCTGGCTGGAAGGGCTGAATGTGGAAATGGACTGGCCGATGAGCGGCAAGCCCAGGCTGCTCTATCTGGACAACGCGGCCGAGTTCAAAAGCGAAGCGCTGCGCCGTGGCTGCGAACAGCATGGCATCCGGCTGGACTATCGCCCACCAGGCCAGCCGCACTACGGCGGCATCGTGGAACGGATCATCGGCACGGCGATGCAGATGATCCACGACGAATTACCGGGGACGACCTTCTCCAATCCCGGCCAGCGCGGCGAGTACGATTCCGAGAAGATGGCCACCCTGACGCTGCGCGAGCTGGAGCGCTGGCTCGCGTTGGCGGTAGGCACCTATCACGGCTCCGTGCACAACGGCCTGCTCCAGCCGCCGGCCGCGCGCTGGGCCGAGGCCGTGGAGCGCGTTGGCGTCCCGGCCGTCGTTACCCGCCCCACCGCGTTTTTGGTCGATTTCCTGCCGGTGATCCGCCGCACCCTGACCCGCACCGGCTTTGTCATCGACCACATCCACTACTACGCCGACGCCCTCAAGCCGTGGATTGCCCGGCGCGAGCGCTTGCCCGCCTTCCTGATCCGGCGCGATCCGCGCGACATCAGCCGCATCTGGGTACTGGAACCGGAAGGTCAGCACTATCTGGAGATCCACTACCGCACCTTGTCCCATCCGGCCGTCACCCTCTGGGAACAACGCCAGGCGCTGGCCAAATTGCGTCAGCTCGGGCGCGAGCAGGTGGACGAGTCGGCGCTGTTCCGCATGATCGGGCAGATGCGCGAGATCGTGACCACCGCCCAGAAGGCCACGCGCAAGGCGCGGCGCGACGCTGATCGCCGCCAGCACCTCAAGACGTCGGAGCCACCGGCCAAGCCCATACCGCCGGATGTGGACATGGCTGACCCGCAGGCAGACAACCTGCCGCCGGCCAAACCGTTCGATCAGATCGAGGAGTGGTAGCCGTGGACGAATATCCCGTCATTGACCTGTCCCACCTGCTGCCAGCGGCACAGGGTTTGGCCAGGCTGCCGGCAGACGAGCGCATCCAGCGCATTCGCGCCGACCGCTGGATCGGCTACCCGCGCGCGGTCGAGGCGCTGAACCGGCTGGAAACTCTGTATGCGTGGCCGAACAAGCAACGCATGCCAAACCTGCTGCTGGTCGGCCCCACCAACAACGGCAAGTCGATGATCGTCGAGAAATTCCGGCGGGCGCACCCGGTCGGCACCGACGCTGACCAAGAACATATCCCGGTGCTGGTCGTGCAGATGCCGTCAGAGCCATCGGTGATCCGCTTCTATGTCGCGCTGCTGGCTGCGATGGGCGCGCCGCTGCGCCCGCGCCCACGGCTGCCGGAAATGGAGCAACTGGCGCTGGCCCTGCTGCGCAAGGTCGGCGTGCGCATGCTGGTGATCGACGAACTGCACAATGTACTGGCTGGCAACAGCGTTAACCGGCGCGAGTTCCTCAACCTGCTGCGCTTCCTCGGCAACGAGCTGCGTATCCCCCTGGTCGGGGTCGGCACGCGCGAGGCGTACCTGGCCATCCGTTCGGACGATCAGTTGGAAAACCGCTTCGAGCCGATGCTGCTGCCGCCGTGGGAGGCCAATGAGGACTGCTGCTCGCTGCTGGCCAGCTTCGCGGCGTCACTCCCGCTACGGCGGCCATCCCCGATTGCCACGCTGGACATGGCCCGCTACCTGCTCACCCGGAGCGAAGGCACCATCGGCGAGCTTGCACATCTGCTGGTGGCGGCGGCCGTCGCCGCCGTGGAGAGTGGCGAGGAAGCGATCAACCACCGCACGCTCAGCATGGCCGACTACATCGGCCCCAGTGAGCGGCGGCGACAGTTCGAGCGGGAACTGATGTGAAGTCCGCGCCGCGCTGGCCGCTGCATCCGGCACCCAAGGAAGGCGAAGCCCTGTCCTCATGGCTCAACCGGGTCGCCGCCTGCTACCAGATGGACGTGCACGAGCTGCTGGCCCACGATCTTGGTCACAGCCAACTTGATGACCTGGATACCGCACCATCCTTGTCGTTGCTGACGGCGCTCTGCCAGCGCAGTGGCGTCGAGCTGGAGCGGTTGCGCAGCATGAGTCTTGCAGGCTGGGTGCCGTGGCTGCTCGACAGTCTCGACGATTCGGTACCAGCAGCCTTGGAAACCTATACATTCCAATGCGCGGTGCTCCTGCCCAAGCGCACCCGCAAGGTGCGGTCCATCACTCGCTGGCGTGCCTGGCTACCGAGCCAGACGATTCGCCGGGCGTGTCCGCAGTGTCTGAACGATCCAACGAATCAAGCTGTGCTACTCGTCTGGCAGCTCCCCTTGATGCTGAGCTGCCCGCAGCATGGCTGCTGGCTGGAGTCCTACTGGGGCATGCCCGGCCGGTATCTTCAGTGGGAAATCGCCGATGCTGCGCCGCGCCCTGCCGATGACGCAATCGCCTGCATGGACCGGCGCACCTGGCAGGCGCTGACGACGGGTTTTGTGGAGCTGCCGCGTCGGCGTGTCCACGCCGGCTTGTGGTTCCGGCTGCTGCGCACCCTGCTTGATGAGCTGAACACGCCGCTCTCGCACTGCGGCAGTTGCTCGGCGAGCATCCGCCATGTCTGGGAGCGCTGCGGCCATCCGCTGCGCGCCGGGCAGAGTCTGTGGCGTCCCTACGAGATTCTGGCCCCGGCGGTGCAGTGGCAGATGCTGGAGGCGGCGGCCACCGCCATCACGCTGATCGAGTCAAAGGCGCTGATCCCGCGCGGGGAACAGGCCGCGCTGTTTCAGACGGAGCCGCACACTGGTTTCACCAACGGCCTGCCGGCGAAGGTGCCGAAGCCGGAACCCATCAACCACTGGCAACGAGCAGCCCAGGCCATCGATGAGGCCATCATTGAAGCGCGACACAACCCGGAGACGGCCCGCTTGCTGTTCACACTGGCGTCCTACGGGCGACGCGACCCCGAATCCCTGGAACGTTTGCGCACCACGTTCACCAAGGAGGGCATCCCGCCGGAGTTTTTGTCACATTACGAGCCTGAATGGCCGTTTGCAGGTCTTAGACTAAATGACGGGTTAAGTGACAGTTTTTGACGGCGAGAACTTTCTGGCTCACACTGTCACATAATCGAACGTATATGTGACAGGTACAAGATGCTGATTGGCTACATGCGAGTATCGAAGGCGGATGGCTCCCAGGCGACGGACTTGCAGCGCGATGCGCTGGTCGCGGCCGGTGTTGATCCGGCGCATCTCTATGAAGACCAAGCGTCCGGAAAACGCGAGGATCGTCCCGGTCTGGCGAGCTGTCTGAAGGCACTACGGCCAGGCGACACGTTGGTCGTTTGGAAACTGGATCGGCTCGGGCGCGACCTGCGCCATCTGATCAATACCGTCCATGACCTGACCGGACGCGGCATCGGCCTCAAGGTGCTGACCGGGCACGGCGCGGCCATTGACACCACGACCGCCGCCGGCAAGCTGGTCTTCGGTATCTTCGCCGCGCTGGCCGAGTTCGAGCGCGAGTTGATCGCCGAGCGCACCGTGGCGGGCCTGGCCTCAGCACGGGCACGCGGCCGGAAAGGCGGCCGGCCGTTCAAGATGACCGCCGCCAAGCTGCGGCTGGCGATGGCGGCAATGGGTCAGCCAGAGACCAAGGTCGGCGACCTGTGCCAGGAACTTGGCGTCACGCGGCAGACCCTGTATCGGCATGTTTCACCCAAGGGTGAGCTACGTCCAGATGGCGAGAAGCTACTCAGCCGAATTTGATGCCGGCATGAGGCAACGTAGCGACAGCGTGGTTTGTCTCAATGGGAAGCGCTCATGATCGATCTTTGAAGGCCCGCAGCAGTCGTGTCACAGACAGGACGAACAAACCGGTCAGCGTGAGGGCTGCGATACCCCAGTACTCTCCGATGAACGCGCCGGCCGTCGTGCCGGCCAGCACAATGGCGAGAATCGGCAAATGGCAGGGACAGGTGAGCACGGCCAGCGCGCCCCACAGGTAGCCGGTGATCGGTTTGTGCGTCTCGGCCGGCATGCGCTCGGGGCTGTTCATGGCAAACTCTCCGCATGCTGTGCCGGCGCGGTCGGCATGGCGGCCAACTGCACTTCCAGATTGGCCAACGCTTCGCGCCGGCGTTCGACGAACTGACGCAGCACAGCAAGCTGCGCGGCAGTTTCATCGCAGTTCGCCGCATCCAGCGCCCGGCACAGCCGCGCCAATGCGCCGAGGCCGATGCCCGCCTCGAAGGCGGCCCGCACGAAGCACAGTCGCTGCAAGGCGGCGTCATCGAACAGGCCGTAGCCACCCGTGGTGCAGGCGACTGGCCGCAGCAATCCGCGCAGCAGGTAGTCGCGCACGATATGCACGCTCACCCCGGCATCAAGGGCCAGCCGGGACACCGTGTAGGCGTTCATCGAACACCTCCTTTTGGTCGGTTCACGGCAATGCATATACCGTTTCGCCGAGTTCAATCCGCGCGCTGCGAATCCGATGCCGGTGCCGTAGAACATTGGGTCGATATCCGATCACGGTGTCCTAGATGACATGGTCTGCAACAGATGTCGATTAAACTCCTGGCCCAAGCCGAAAGCCTCGTGGACACTGACGATCGCCAATCCTTCCAATCCTTGATGCTTGGAGGCCCAGTCTTCCGCCGTCGGGACAGATGCAAAGAAATGTACATGGCAACAGAAGGACTGACGAACGTCGGCTGCTTCCTGCGGCAATACCAAGGACACCGCCATGCCGGCAGGTTCGACAGCCTGTATCTCGCTGGGTGAAACCGTGAGTGAAACGGGTGCTCCGGTTGCAGCGCAATGCGATGAGACGCGAGCTGTACGGCCGATCAGCGCCGGAAATATCAAGGTGTCCAGCGCGCACCAGGCATACAGACGGCGGTCGTCAATTTCAAAGACATACGAAGTCTCGCGCAAGGTGAGGCCGTAGCCGATGATGTTCCCATCTTTGTCATATTCGGTACTGGTGGCCTGTTCGAGTACGGCGGCCACTCGCTCAGCGGGCCAGTCGAGAATCCCGGCAAGTGTCGTTCGTGAAACCGGACGCCCCTTGGCGAGTTCCCGCAGTAGCGGGACCAAGAGATCCGCAGTACCATTGGTACGATTGACCGAAGTGAGACGTTCTAAAATATATGGGGCGAGCTTCATGGTTCCATCTCCTTTCATCCTGCGCAGCAGGACAATTGTTTGACATCCTTGGTGAAGGTCTGCGCCGCGAGCTTCAGTCCCTCGACCATGGTCAGGTAGGGGAACAACTGGTCGGCCAGCTCCTGCACGGTCATCCGGTGGCGGATCGCCAGCGCGGCCGTCTGGATCAGTTCGCCCGCTTCCGGCGCGACCGCCTGTACGCCGATCAGCCGCCCTGAGCCAGCTTCCGCCACCAGCTTGATGAAGCCGCGCGTGTCGAAGTTGGCGAGCGCCCTCGGCACGTTGTCGAGCGTCAGCAGCCGGCTGTCGGTCTCGATGCCGTCGTGGTGCGCTTCCGCCTCGCTGTAGCCCACGGTCGCCACCTGCGGATCGGTGAACACCACCGCCGGCATCGCCGTCAGGTCCAGCGCCGCGTCGCCGCCGGTCATGTTGATCGCGGCGCGGGTGCCGGCCGCCGCCGCCACATAGACGAATTGCGGCTGGTCGGTGCAATCGCCGGCCGCATAGATGTGCGGTGCGCTCGTGCGCATGGCGCGGTCGATGACGATGGCTCCCTGCGCATTGACTTCGACGCCTGCCGCTTCAAGGTTCAGGCTGCGCGTGTTCGGCGCGCGCCCGGTAGCGATCAGTAGCTTGTCGGCGCGTAGCTCGCCGTGCCCCGTGGTGAGCACGAATTCCCCGTCCGCGTAGGCAACGTGGCTTGCCTGGGTGTGATCCAGCACCTCGATGCCCTCGGCGCGGAACGCGGCCGTGACAGCCTCGCCAATGGCCGGGTCTTCGCGGAAGAACAGCGTGCTGCGCGCCAGGATCTTGACCTGGCTGCCCAGGCGCGCGAAGGCCTGCGCCAACTCCACCGCCACCACCGACGAGCCGATGACGGCCAGCCGCTCGGGGATGGTGTCGCTTGCCAGCGCCTCGGTGGAAGTCCAGTAGGGCGTGTCCTTCAAGCCGGGGATCGGCGGGATGGCCGGACTCGCCCCGGTCGCAATCAGGCAGCGGTCGAAGTTCACTTCGTGGGTGCCGCCGCCAGCGGTCGCCACGGTCAGCGTGCGCGCGTCCTTGAACCGGGCCTCGCCGCGCAGCACGGTAATGGCCGGGGTGCTCGCCAGGATGCCTTCGTACTTGGCGTGGCGCAGTTCGTCGACGCGGGCCTGCTGCTGGGCCAGCAGCTTACTGCGGTCAATCGTAGGCACAGTTGCCGCAATACCGCCATCGAACGGGCTTTCCCGGCGCAGATGGGCGATGTGGGCGGCGCGGATCATGATCTTGGACGGCACGCAGCCGACATTGACGCAGGTGCCGCCGATGGTTCCGCGCTCGATGAGCGTCACGCGCGCCCCAAGCTCCACGGCCTTCAAGGCCGCCGCCATCGCCGCGCCGCCGCTGCCGATCACGGCCACGTGCAGCGCCGGCTCGCCGCCTTCATGCTTCGTGTCGCCACCGAGCCAGCCCAGCGCCTTATCCAACAGGCCGGTAGGCTTGTTCGGCGTGTCGGCGAGCCGTGCGCGGTAGCCGAGCGCGGCCACTGCGGCTACCAGAGGGGGCAAGTTCACGCCCGCGTCCGCCTCGATTTCGGCCTGCCGCTGCGCATAGGACACCGAGGCCGAGCGCACGCCGGGCACGTTTTTCAGGGCCTGCTGGACGTGCTCGGCGCACGACGTGCAGGTCATGCCTTCGATGTGAAGGGTGATCGCTTCGGCCATGACAGTGCCCTCACTGCTTGACGCTGGAGGGGTAGCCCGCGTTTGCGGTGGCCTTGGTCAAGGCGTCGGCATTGGTCTTCGCGTCGTCGAAGGTGACGACGGCTTCCCGCTTCTCGTAACTGACCTCGGCCTTTTGCACGCCGTCCACCTTGGTGAGTGCCTTCTTTACTGTGATCGGGCACGCGGCGCAGGTCATGCCGGGCACCGACAGGGTAACGGTCTTGGTGGCGGCCCAGGCGGGCGTGCTCAGGGCGGCGGCCAGGGCGATCAGGGTGGCGAGTTTCTTCATGGCAATTCTCCTTTCAATAGAACAGCGGCAGGATGTAGGGGAAAGCGAGGGCAACCAGAACCAGGGCGGCCACGACCCAGAAAATCACCTTGTAGGCCGTCCGCACTTGGGGCACGGCGCAGACGTCGCCCGGCTTGCAGGCATGGGCCGGTCGGAAGATGCTGCGCCAGGCGAAGAACAGCGCGACGAGTGCCGCGCCGATGAAGATCGGCCGGTACGGCTCCAGCACGGTCAGGTTGCCGATCCACGCGCCCGAGAAGCCGAGCGCGACCAGGACGAGGGGGCCGAGGCAACAGGCCGAGGCGAGGACGGCCGCGATGCCGCCGGTCGCCAGTGCGCCGCGGCCGTTCTTGAGTTCCGACATAAGGTTCTCCTTCCGGGACTTCGCTTGATGCTGTAACATTACTTCCGTAGTCAACTACGGAGTCAAGCACCATGGAGAACGCTCAAGAGAATCTGACCATCGGGGCCTTCGCCAAGGCCGCCGGGGTGAACGTGGAGACGATCCGCTTCTATCAGCTCAAGGGCCTACTGCCCCAGCCGGAGCGGCCCTACGGGAGCATCCGCCGCTATGGTCTGGCGGACGTGGCGCGGGTGAAGTTCGTGAAGTCCGCCCAGCGCCTGGGTTTCAGCCTGGATGAGGTCGGCCAGCTCCTGAAACTGGAGGATGGCACCCATTGCGAGGAAGCCAGCAGCCTGGCCGAGCACAAGCTCAAGGACGTGCGCGAGAGGATGGCTGACCTGGCGCGCATGGAGGCCGTGCTGTCTGATTTGGTGTGCGCCTGCCATGCGCGGAAGGGGAACGTTTCCTGCCCGCTGATTGCGTCACTGCAAGGGAAGAAAGAACCGCGCAGTGCGGACGCGGTGTAGCCCGAGGGAACTACGCCTTAGCGTGCTTTATTTTCCGTTTTCTGAGGCGACTCCAACGTCAGAAAAGACCGTGCGGTCGACTTTTGATATTTCGTGCTGTCGCCTTCTGAAAGTGACACACGTCGAACGTCGTCAGCAATGGCCGCCCGGCAACGGCCAGGGGAAATTCCTCCAGGTAGAGCGCCGTCGCCTCACGCAAGTTGGCCAAAGCCTCTTCGATGGTTTCGCCCTGCGTCGTCGTGCCGGTTTCGGGGTTGAATGCCACATAGCCCCCTTCCGGCGCCGGAGTCAAAACAGCGGATAGTTCCATCGATCCTTCCTCATCGGTTCTCACGCCATCAAGGCAAAATGCGCATCTGCGCCGAACGCGCGTGCGCCATGAGCCCTTCGCCTTGGGCGAGCGTGGCAGCGATGGGGGCGAGCTTTTGCGCGCCGGCGCGCGATACGGCGACGAGGCTCGTGCGCTTTTGGAAATCGTAGACGCCCAGCGGCGACGAGAATCGGGCGCTGCGCATCGTCGGCAGCACGTGGTTGGGTCCGGCGCAGTAGTCACCGATCGCCTCTACCGACCAGTGACCGAGGAAGATTGCCCCGGCATGACGGATCTTGTCGGCCCAGGGTTCGGGATCTTCCAGGGCGAGCTCGAGGTGCTCGGGGGCGATGCGGTTGGCGATCGCCACCGCCTGCTCCAGGTCATCCACCCGGATGAGCGCGCCGCGATGGGCGAGCGAGGCGGCGATCACCTCGCGGCGCGGCATCGTCGGCAGTAGCCGCTCGATGGCTTCGGCCACTGCATCCAGAAAATCCGCCTGCGTGCTCACCAGGATCGATTGCGCGAGTTCGTCGTGCTCGGCTTGGGCGAAGAGATCCATCGCCACCCAGGCGGGATCACCCGAACCGTCCGACAGGATCAGGACTTCGGAAGGCCCCGCCACCATGTCGATGCCCACCACGCCGAAGACGCGCCGCTTGGCCTCGGCCACGTAGGCGTTGCCGGGGCCGACGATCTTGTCGACTTGAGGAATCGTCTGCGTTCCATAGGCGAGCGCCCCGACCGCCTGCGCCCCGCCGATGGTGAAGACGCGATCGACCCCGGTGAGGTGCGCCGCGGCGAGCACCAGGGGATTCTTCTCGCCGCGCGGCGTGGGCACGGTCATGATGAGCTCGCCCACGCCGGCCACTTTGGCCGGGATGGCATTCATCAGCACCGAGCTCGGATAAGAAGCGCGCCCGCCGGGGACGTAGAGCCCGACGCGATCGAGCGGCGTCACTTTCTGCCCCAGGCGCGTGCCGTCCGCTTCCTCGATCACCCAGCCTTCGAGCTTTTGCCGCTCGTGAAAGGTTTCGATGCGCTCGGCGGCACGCACCAGGGCGTCTTTCTGCTCGGCGGGCAGCGCGGCAAAGGCCTCGGCGAGCGCCGACTTCGGTAGTTCCAGCTCGGCCATGTGCGTGGCCGCCAAACCATCGAAACGGCGGGTATATTCGAGTACCGCAGCATCGCCCGTGGTGCGCACCGCGCGCAGGATCTCGTCGACGGCGCGGCAGACGGCCTCGTCCGTCTGCGCCTCGAAGGCGAGCAGCGCATCGAGCCGGGCGAAGAATTCGGGATCGCGCACGTCCAGCCGGCGGATGCGCGCGGCGGACGAATCAGGCATCTGGCTGGTCATGGAGCGTCTCCGCGAAGGTGTCGATGACCGGTTGTACCAAGGCGTGCTTCAGTTTCAAGGCGGCCTGGTTGACGATCAGACGACTGGAAATGGGCATGATTTCCTCGACCTCGACCAGGCGATTGGCCCGCAGCGTGTTGCCCGAAGAAACGAGATCGACGATGGCGTCGGCCAGCCCGACCAAGGGCGCGAGTTCCATCGAGCCGTAGAGCTTGATGAGATCGACGTGCACCCCCTTGGCGGCGAAATGCGCCTTGGCGGTCTTGAGGTACTTGGTCGCCACGCGGATGCGGCTGCCGAGCCGCACCGCCGCGGCATAGTCGAACCCCTCGGGCACGGCCACGCACAGCCGGCAGCGGGCGATGCGCAGGTCGAGCGGCTGATACAGCCCCTGCCCGCCGTGTTCGAGCAGCACGTCCCGTCCGGCGATGCCCAGGTCCGCCGCCCCGTACTGGACGTAGGTGGGCACGTCGGTGGCGCGCACGATCAGCAGCCGCACTTCGGGGCGGTTGGTCTCGAGGATGAGCCGGCGCGAGGTTTCGGGATCGTCCTGAGGCACGATGCCGGCGGCCGCGAGCAGCGGCAGCGTCTCGGTGAAGATGCGCCCTTTGGAGAGCGCGAGCGTGATCCGTTCCATGCCTCGATTCTACCGGATGCGGCGCACCTGGGCGCCCAGGGCCCCCAGCTTTTCCTCGATCCGCTCGTAGCCGCGATCGAGATGATAGATGCGCTCGATGATCGTCTCGCCCTCGGCCTTGAGCGCGGCCACGACCAGCCCGGCGGACGCCCGCAGGTCGGTCGCCATGACGGTGGCCCCCTCGAGCCGTGTCACGCCTTTGACCACGGCGGTGTTGCCGTCGATGCGGATGTCGGCTCCGAGCCGTTGCAGCTCGACGGCGTGCATGAAGCGATTCTCGAAAATGGTCTCGCGAATGACCCCGCTGCCCTCGGCCACCGTATCGAGCGCCATGAACTGCGCCTGCATGTCGGTGGGAAAGCCCGGATACGGGGCGGTGCGCACGTCCACGGCCCACAGCCTCGCCGGCGCCTGCAGCGCCACCCAGTCGGGGCCGGTCTCGATGCGGCACCCCGCCTCGGCGAGCTTGGCGAGCACGGCTTCGAGCGAACCAGGATCGGCCTGGCCGAGCCGGATTTGCCCGCCCGTAATGGCCGCGGCGCATAGATAGGTCCCGGTCTCGATGCGGTCGGGCATGACGCGGAAACGGGCGCCATGCAACCGCGGCACGCCGCGCACGCGCAAGGTGTCGGTGCCGATGCCGTCGATGTCCGCACCCATGGCCACCAGGCAGCGGGCGAGATCGCTCACTTCCGGTTCACGCGCGGCGTTTTCGATGACCGTCGTCCCTTCGGCAAGGCAAGCGGCCATGAGCAAGTTCTCGGTGCCGGTGACGGTGACCAGATCCGGCACGAGCCGCGCCCCGCGCAGCCCCGGCGTGGTGGCGTGAATGTAGCCGTGTTCGACGCGTACCGTGGCGCCCAGCGCCTGCAACCCCTTGATGTGCTGATCGACCGGGCGCGCGCCGATGGCACAGCCGCCGGGAAGGCTCACCACGGCCTCGTGGCAACGGGCCACGAGCGGGCCCAGCACGAGGATGGAGGCGCGCATCGTCTTCACGAGTTCGTAGGGCGCTTCGGGAGAGACGATGCGCTTCGCCTGCAGCCGCACGGTCGGACCCTCGCGCTCGATCGCCACACCCATGCGGGCCAGCAGGGCGAGCAGCGTATCGACGTCGCGCAGGTGCGGCACGTTCTCGACCTCGAGCGGCTCCTCGGTCAGCAGCGCCGCGCACAAGATGGGCAATGCCGCGTTCTTCGCCCCGGAGACGGGGATCTCACCGGCGAGCCGCACACCGCCGACGATGGCGAGTTTGTCCACCCTCAACCCCTTCCGCGCGACTCGAGCTCGGCGCGCAGATTTTCCCACTCCTCGGGCGTGAGGGTCGTCAGCGCAAGGGCATGGATTTCCGTGCCCATCGCCGGCCCCAAGGCCCGATAGACCATTTGGTGCTGCTGCACTTTGCGCTTGCCGCGAAAGGCTTCACTCACTACCAAGCCGGTGAAGTGCACGCCGTCCTCACCCTCGACCTGGACGTGCAGACAGGGAAGATGGGCCGCGATGGCCGCTTCGATCGCTTTGGGATCGTACATGAGAGACTCCACAACCTCACTGACGTAGTTTGTAGCCGCGGGCGAGCAGGGTGAGCGTGAGCGTCACCACCGCGACCGTGGCAGCGAGCGACACCCCCAGACTCACCCACGGGTTGGTGTCCGCCTGACCGAAAAAACCATAGCGAAAGCCGTCGATCACGAAGAAGAACGGGTTGAGATGCGACACTTTCTGCCAGAAAGGGGGAAGCGACGCGATCGAATAGAACACCCCAGAGAGCATGGTGAGTGGCATGACGAGAAAGTTCTGAAAGGCGGCGAGTTGGTCGAACTTATCCGCCCAGATGCCGGCGACGATCCCTAGTGCACCCAATAGCAGCGAACCGATCACGGCAAACGCGAGCGCCCATAGCGGCGCGGCGAGCGGCAGATCGACGAAGACGAGCCCCACCAGGATCACCCCCAAGCCCACGGCGAGCCCCCGCACCACGCAAGCGAGCGCGTAGCCCCAGAAAAATTCCAGATGCGACAAAGGGGGCAGCAGCACGAAGACGATGTTGCCAGTCACCTTGCTCTGGATGAGCGAAGAGCTGGAATTGGCGAAGGCATTTTGCAGCACCGACATGATCGCCAACCCCGGGATGAGGAAGGCGGTATAAGGCACCTCTCCATAGGTCGTCACGTGCCGGTCGAGCACGTTGGAGAAGATGAGCAGAAAGAGCAGCGCATTGAGGATGGGCGCGGCCACCGTCTGGAACGCCACTTTCCAGAACCGCATCACTTCCTTGTAGAAAAGCGTGCGGAAGCCCGCACCGAAGCATTCAGGCACTTCGCATCACCTCGACGAAGACACGCTCCAGGTCCGGCTCACCCACGCGCAGCTCGCGCACCTCGGCACCCGCCTCGCGCAGACGACGCAGGATGAGCTCGATGTCGGCATAACGCTCGAAGGGGATACGCACCCAGCCATCCTCGCCCGCCACGCCACCCAGGGTGAGGGTCACTTCGGGGCGATCGAGCCGCACTTCCAGCTCATGAGCCTGGAATCGCGCGAGCAGCCGCTCGGTGGTGTCGAGCGCCACGATCCGGCCGGCCTTGAGCATGGCGATGCGGTGGCACAGCGACTCGGCCTCTTCGAGATAATGGGTGGTGAGGAGGATCGTGTGTCCCTGATCGTTGAGCTTCTGGATGAATTGCCACAGACCGTGGCGCAGTTCGACGTCCACGCCCGCGGTGGGCTCGTCGAGCACGATCACCGGGGGACGATGCACCAGGGCCTGCGCCACCAGCACCCGGCGCTTCATCCCGCCCGAGAGGGTGCGCATGTTGGCCTCGGCCTTGTCGGCCAACCCCAGGCCGTGCAGCAGTTCTTCGATCCAGGCTTCGTTGCGGGTGAGCCCGAAGTAACCAGACTGGATGCGCAGGATCTCGCGCACCGTAAAGAAGGGATCGAAGACGAGCTCTTGCGGCACCACGCCGATGGCGCGGCGCGCTTGGCGGTAGTCGCGCACGACATCGAATCCCATGACGCGCACACTGCCCGCGCTCGGCCGTGCCAGGCCGGCCAAGAGCGAGATGAGGGTGGTCTTGCCCGCCCCGTTGGGCCCCAGCAGGCCGAAAAATTCGCCACGCTCGATGCTGAGGTCTACGCCGGCGAGCGCCGTGAAGTCGCCGAAGCGCTTGACGGCGCCTTGTAAGGCGATGGCAGCGGTCATGTCTTGGCCGGTTCCGGCGTCAGGGGTAAAAAGGCGTCGACCCCGTAGAGCTGGGCGAGCGCCAGGGCCTGTTGCGGCAGTCGCGTGATCTCGAGCGTGGCGCCGGCACGCCGCGCTCGGCGCAGCCATTCGATCAACAGCGCCACGAAGGAAGAATCGCACGCGCTCACCCCACCCGCATCGACGAGGACGTGCGAGCCGGCCTGGACCCCCTCCGGCCAACGATCGAGAAAACCGGTGACGCTGCGCAGATCGATGTGCCCTTCGAGCGAAACACGCATCATCGGCCCCGTATCGGACATCGTTTTGCTCATCCCTGCGTCGCCGCGTCGGCCGGCAAAGTCTCGCCGCGAGCGTTCTTCTGTGCGAGCATCTGGATCAGCCCATCGATCCCTTTGGCTTGAATCTCCTGGCCGAAAGTGCTGCGATAGCTCGTCACCAAGCTCACGCCGGCCACCACCACGTCGAATACCTTCCAAGAGTCTCCTCTCAATTCCATCATGTAGTCGACGGAGATCGGCTCCCCGCCAGGGCGGATGAAATAGGAGGAAACTCGCACGGTCTTGTCACCCGGGGCCATGCGCAACGGTCTAAATTCGAGTTTTTCGTTGCGGTATTCACGCAACGCGGAGGCGTAAGTTCGTACCAACAGGGTCTTGAATTCCTCGGTGAGGCGTTTGCGCTGCTCTGGCGTGGCCTGCCGCCAAGCCGGACCCACGGCCAGCATCGTCATCCGCTCGAAGTTGAAATGGGGGAGCACCCGCTCTTCGACGTAGACGAGCCATTCGTTCATGTCCTCATCGGACTGGATCGGCTTCTGTTTGAGCCGTTCGATGACCTCGTCGGCGATCTCCTTGACCAGCACGTCGGGCGCCTTGGGTTCGGCACGCACGGCCGTCCCCCAACCGAAGATCAATATCGGCAGAAGCACGATTCCCAGCCAGCGCCATACCATCGATCGATGCATCATGTTCGTCCTCACGTTCTTCCTCACGTTCTAGCGACCCGAGTCGCCATCAATTCCATTGCCATTGAAATCTTCGTACTCGATCGGAGGATTTCCATCGTGGATCAAGTAGTTACGCCTCTGGAAGTAGGCGTCTCGCATATAGGCGTACTTGTCAATCATCCGTCCTTCGATGGCCCGATCGGCCGGCAACAACTCGGCCCGCTTGACCACGATCTCGGCCGCCTTGAAGGAATACTTGGCCGCATCGCCCTCGACGTAGGTCGTCGGATGACTGTAGTAATCGACCGGCAACGCGGCGGTATCGCGTATGTTGCGCCCACCCAGGAGCGGCAGCACCAAGTAAGGGCCATCGCCCACCCCCCACACGGCGAGGGTCTGGCCGAAATCTTCGTTATGTTTGGGGATGCCGGCCTCGGAGGCGATGTCGAGCACCCCGAGCAAGCCCCAGGTCGAGTTCAGCGCGAAACGGAAGAGATCACCGAATGCCGCCTCGACCTTGCCTTGCAGCAAATTGTTGGCTGCATTTCTCAAGTCTCCCAGATTGCTGAAAAAGTTGCTCACCCCCGTTTTCACCGGGGAAGGCAAGACGTTGTCGTAGACCACCGCCGCCGGGCGCAAGACGACCGTATCGAGGGCATCGTTGATCTGGAACATCGCCCGGTTGAAGCCTTCGAATGGATCCTTGGGGTGGGAGGGTTGGCTGGTCGCGCAACCCGATAAAACCATGCCGGTAGCCAGCACCGCGATCGTTTTCTTGTACTTGTACACTTTGCTCCCCTTCATGCTCATTTGCTGCCGCCATCAGCTGCCTGGCTGAACAGGAATTGACCGATCAGCTTCTCCAATACGAGCGCCGACTGCGTCATCTGGATGCGATCTCCGTCTTCGAGCATTTCGACGTCGGCGCCGGCTGCCAGCCCGATATACTGCTCACCCAGGAGACCGGAGGTCAAGATGGCAGCGATCGTATCCTTGGGAAAAGGATAGGCGGCGGAAACCCGCATTTCCACCTCCGCCTGGTACACGTTGGGATCGAAACGGATCGCAGTGACCCGCCCCACCACCACTCCGGCGCTCTTGACCGGCGCCTTGACCTTGAGCCCGCCGATATCGTCGAAACGAGCATAGAGGGTGATGGTGGCGCCTCGCGTTCCTTCGGAAGAGACATCGGCCACTTGCATCGCCAAAAACATCAACGCCGCGAACCCCAGCGCCACGAAGGCACCGACCCACAGATCCAGCATCGCACGATTCATCGTCACTCCCGGGAAAATAACCCGTACGTCATTTTCCGATATACATGAAAGAAGTCAGAATGAAATCCAACGCCAACACCGTCAGAGACGAATAGACCACCGTCTTCGTGATCGCCCGCGACACGCCCTCGGCCGTCGGCGTGCAATCATAACCTTGGAAGACCGCGATCAGGCTCACCGCCCAACCGAACACGAAGCTCTTGACGACCCCATTCATCACGTCTTCCCGGAAGTCGACGGAATTGGCCATCTGCGACCAGAACGTGCCGTTGTCCACCCCGATCACGACCACGCCGATGAACCAGCCGCCGATGACCCCGACGGTACTGAAGATGGCTGCAAGCAGCGGCATCGACAGCACCCCGCCCCAGAAGCGGGGAGCCACCACCCGGGCGATGGGGTTGACGGCCATCATGTCCATGGCCGTGAGCTGCTCGGTGGCCTTCATGAGCCCGATCTCGGCGGTGACCGCCGAACCGGCGCGGCTGGCAAACAGCAGTGCCGCCACTACCGGCCCGAGCTCGCGCAGCAGCGACAGCGCCACGATGCTGCCGAGCGCCGACTCCGAGCCGAAGCGCTGCAAGGTATCGTAGCCCTGCAGCCCCAGTACCATGCCGACGAAGGCGCCCGAGACCACGATGATGACGAGCGAGAGCACGCCGGAGAAATAGAGCTCGCGGATGGTGAGCGAAAAACGCGCAAACGACGGCCCCGAGTGGCGCAGCATCACGAAGAGGAAGCGGGTTGCGAACCCGACCTGCCAAACTCCATCGACCGTGAGCCGCCCCAGGGCGCGCAGCAACCGGATCATCGTGCCACCTCCGATTCCAACAGGCTCTCTGCGAGAGGAGGCGCGGGATAATGGAACGGAACGGGCCCGTCGGCTTCGGCATGGATGAACTGGTGCACGAAGGGATCGGTAGAAGCGCGAATCTCATCGGGCGTACCTTGGGCCACGATTTTCCCTTCGGAGACGAGATAGACGTAATCGACGATGGAAAGCGACTCTACCACGTCGTGGGTCACCAGGATGGACGCAGCACCGAGCGCATCGTTGAGCTTGCGGATCGCCTGACCGATCACCCCCAGCGAGATCGGATCGAGCCCGGCGAAGGGCTCGTCGTACATGATGAGTTCCGGATCGAGCGCCACCGAACGGGCGAGCGCCACGCGCCGCGCCATACCACCGGAGAGCTCACTGGGCATGAGCGTGGCGGCTCCCCGCAGACCCACGGCGTTGAGCTTCAGGAGGACGAGGTCGCGGATCATCGATTCGGGCAAGTCGGTGTGCTCGCGCAAGGGGAAGGCGACGTTGTCGAATACCGACAGATCGGTGAAGAGCGCACCGAACTGGAAGAGCATCCCCATGCGCCGACGCAGAGCGTAGAGCTCTTTTTCGGAAATCTTCTCCAGGGATTCGCCGAAGACGCGCACGCTTCCCTTGCGCGCGCGCAGCTGACCGGAGACGAGGCGCAGCAAGGTGGTCTTGCCCGAGCCGCTGCCGCCCATGACGGCCACGAGTTGCCCGCGGCGCACCGAAAAATCGATGCCCGACAAGATCAGGCGCTCGCCGTAACCGGCGTCGACGCCACGCAGTTCAACCACGGGTTCAGCGATGTCAGGATGGGTCGTCACGGCTCACTCTCACCTCGGGTGTCGTCAATGATACACGAAACCCCGTGCCCCACAAAAGGACTCCGTAGCCCCTGGTAAATCATTAAAGTTTACGTCACGCTCGCCGATATCCCTGGAAAGCCAGGAGCACGACCATGAAGAACAATCGCCTTCTCGTCCACGGTGCCCCCCTGTTGTGTGGCGCCTTGTTCGCCCTAGCTGGCTGCACCCAGACCATAGGCGCTCAGCCTTCCGATGCCGAAAGCCGGAGCACGCCCGTTGCATCGGGGAGC
This sequence comes from Tepidiphilus sp. J10, assembly GCF_006980785.1. Lineage (NCBI taxonomy): Bacteria > Pseudomonadati > Pseudomonadota > Hydrogenophilia > Hydrogenophilales > Hydrogenophilaceae > Tepidiphilus > Tepidiphilus sp. J10. The sequence goes on along the minus strand of NZ_SBHP01000005.1, from coordinate 60,631 downwards.
CTGACGCTCGCCGAGCCCAGCAGGGCGGCGGGATTCAGCGCAGCCATCGCTCAACTCGCCGAGCAGCTCGATCGTAATACTCGACACAAAGCCCTGCTTCCGGCCGTGCTCGCCAGCACCTTCGTCAATCTCGACGATCTCGACGACACCTCTCCACTGGGACGCCTCGTCACCGAGAATTTGGTTCACGAATTGCAGATACGACGCTGGAACGTCTACGACATCCGCCTGAGCAAAGCGGTGGCCGTCAATCCCACGGGAGAATTCGTCCTCACCCGCGACCCAAAACTGCTCGAATACCAATACCTGGTCGCCGGGGTGCTCGCCGGCACTTATTCGATCGCCGGCAACGAAGTCTTCGTGAACGCCCGCATCATAGACATCAATACGGGCGTGGTCGTGAGTTCCGGCCAGATCAGCCTGCCGATCGACGAGTTCGTCGCCCGACTGCTCGTCGACGGCGATCAGCTCAAACCCATGCGTATCATCCGCGGCAAATGAAATGATCACCCGTATCCCAGCCGCGGCTGCAGCTTTGTCGGCCGCAGCATTGCTCTCGGCCTGTAGCGCCCCCACCCTCCTGAGCCCGTCGTGCCACGAGATCCTCCAAGACGAGCTCTTTCGCATGGTGGCGCAAATCTGCCCGGGAAGCCAAAACATCGTCATCACCGACTTCGTCGAGGTCGACCGCTATACCACCGACCCGTATGGTAAGGCCCTGGGAGAATCCTTCCGGCTGGCCTGGAGCCAGCGCTGTAACGCACCGGTTCGTCACGTGGAAGTGGGCGACCATTTCATTCTGGACGAAGACGGATTTCGGCTGCTCACGCGCGACGCCGAACGGATCCGACGAGATCTGGTCAGCGAACGCGAGGTCGTGGTCGGCACCTATCGGCGCAGCGCAGGCTGGGTGTCGCTGGGCGCACGGCGAATCGATCCGACCGACGGCACCGTGCGCGCCGCGAGCACCGGGCAAATCCCCGAGCACTGCCTCGACGGCGAACCTCCCCCCAGCAACGGCCGGCTGGATTTGCGCACCACCGTGGCCGATTGAGCAGCCGGGAATCGATCGGCGTACAGCGGAACCGTCGCGCAGGGTTCTCGTACGCGAAGCAAGAGCGTACCGCCGGGGAAGTCGGGGATTTTGCCTCACGGCCCCTGCAGCAGGATCGCCTCCCCGCGCTCGAGCGCCTTCTGCTCCCCTCGCAGGATCACCACGTCGCCGGGGCGCAGGATCAATCCCGGTTCCGGTGACTGCGCCCGTATGCCGCGCCGACGGACTGCCGCGACCTCGACGCCACACTCCTTCAAACCCAGCTCACCGAGATGCCGCCCCACTGCCCAAGCCTCCTCGGGCAGCAATACCGAATGCAGGCGAATCTCCCCTTCCAGTCCTTCGGATCCCCGCTCGTCCGAACTGCCAGCGAAATAGCCGCGCAGCAGCGCGTACCGCTGGGCGCGAATCTCGCGGATGCGCCGCGCCACGCGGCTCAGGGGAGTACCGATGAGCGCCAAGGTGTGCGTGGCCAGCATCAGGCTAACTTCGATCGCCTCGGAGATCACCGCCGTGGCGCCGGCCGCGGTCAGCCAGTCGATATCGCTCTCGGCGCGCGCGCGCACCACGACCGGCACGTCGGGGCGCAGTTCGCGCAGTACCGACAACACGCGCAGGGATGCCTGCAGATCAGCAAAAGAAATCACCACTGCGCGGGCGCGCAGCAAGCCGGCCGCGATCAGGGTCTCGCGCCGACTCGCATCGCCATAGAGTACGTTTTCACCCGCGGCCGTAGCCTCGGTCACCCGCTCGGGATCGAGATCGAGCGCCACGGCCGGCACCGATTCGTGCTCCAGCAGGCGCGCCAGATACTGCCCCGTGCGGCCATAGCCCAGGATCAACACGTGTTGTTTCACCTTGATGGTCTGCGCTGCGATCGCCGTGAGCTCCATCGCACGGGTCATCCACTCCGAGGCGACGAAGCGCAACACCAGACGGTCCGACGCCGCGACGATGAGCGGCGCGAGCAACATCGACAAGACCAGCGCCGCCGCACCCGTCTGTAGCCAGAACGACGGCAAGATCTCCAATCCCGCGCTCTGCGCCAGCAACACGAAACCGAACTCCCCGCCGGTGCACAACCACAACGCCGAGCGCATCGCCACCGGCGCCTTCGAGCCCATCATCCTCGAACCGACGAACACCACCGTGAATTTGATCGCCAGGACCAAGACCAGCAAGCCCGCCACGTAGATGAAGTGACGCGTCACTTCGCCGATGTCGAGGAACATCCCCACCGTGATGAAAAACAAGCCCAAGAGCACGTCGCGAAACGGCTTGATGTCCTCTTCCACCTGATAACGATAGGCAGTCTCGGAAATCAGCATGCCCGCCAAGAAAGCCCCCAGCGCCAACGACAGGCCAAACGCCTCGGACAAAGCGGCCATGCCCAGGGTGACCAACAGCACGTTGATCATGAAAAGCTCGGGCGAGCGCCGTTTCGCTACCCAGTCGAACCAACGGCTCATCAGAGGCTGCCCATAGCGCAAGACCAAGACGAGTGCCGCCACGGTCTTTGACATTGCCAAAGCCAGCGCCCCCATCCATTGGTCGCCCTGCGAGGAAGCGAACGCCGGCACCAGGATGAGCAAGGGCACCACGGCCAGATCCTGGAACAACAGGACGCCAATGGTCTCCCTTCCGTGAGGTTTTTCCAGTTCGCGCCGCTCGACGAGGAGTTTCGAGAGGATGGCCGTCGAAGACATGGTGAGCGCACCGGCCAGGGCCCAGGCCGGCAAGAGCGACAGACCCAAGAGCCAAAACAAGGCGGTGAGCACGATATGCGTGACGACCACCTGTAGCGCCCCCAAACCGAGCACGATGCGGCGCATCGCATTGAGGCGGGTGAGCGAGAACTCCAAGCCGATGGAGAACATCAAAAAAACCACACCAAATTCGGCGAGCCAGGCCGTCGGCCCATCCTGCGGCATCAAACCCAAGGCATGCGGCCCGATGGCCACTCCCACCAAGAGATAGCCCATCAGAGAGGGCAACCCCATCTCTTTGAACAAGGCCACCGCAAAAAGCGAGGCGGCCAAAAGTATCAGAATCGTGATCAAGACTTCATGCATTCCGCTCCCCCGAGACGGGATTCGTCTGGACACCGCGAAAAAGCGCCGCGGGCGGCTGCGAGGCAAGGCATCCGGTGCGCCGGATGCGACACATATCGAGTGGATATGCGGACATCCGAGCACCGCAGAACGCTACCTTCCAGCCGCGCAGCGAGGTCATTCGAGGTGCCCGTATTTGTTATACTGGGCTTTTCAAGTATAAACGAAGCGTAAATGCAGCCGCAGACGGTTCTTCCCCTCGACACCGACCGCATGCTCGCCAGCGGACGGCGCACGCTCACCATCGAAGCGCAGGCACTGCACGCCCTGGCCGAGCGGCTCGACCCGACCTTCGTCGACGCGGTACGAACGATTCTCGGCGCGCGCGGCCGGGTCATCGTCACCGGGGTGGGAAAATCCGGCCACGTCGGACGCAAGATCGCCGCCACCCTCGCCTCGACCGGCACTCCCGCCTACTTCGTCCATGCCGCAGAGGCCGCGCACGGCGATCTCGGCATGATCACTCCCGACGACGTCGTCATCGCCATCTCCTACTCCGGCGCGAGCGACGAGGTGCTCATGATCCTGCCCGCCATCAAGCGCCAGGGAGCCGCCCTGATCGCCCTCACCGGTCGGCCGGACTCGCCGCTCGCGCGCCAGAGCGACGTGCACCTCGACGTGAGCGTGCGCGAAGAAGCCTGCCCGCACAACATCGCCCCGACCGCCAGCACCACCGCGGCGCTCGCCATGGGCGACGCGCTCGCGATCGCGCTATTGGAAGCGCGCGGCTTCGGTCCGGAGGATTTCGCCCGCTCGCACCCCGGCGGCGCGCTCGGGCGCCGGCTGCTCACGCGCGTGGCCGACGTCATGCGCCCGCGCCCCGACGTCCCGACCGCGCCGCCCAACGTTCCCCTCACCGAAGCGCTGCTCACCATGTCGCGCGGCGGCATGGGCATGGTCGCGGTGGTCGATGCCGACGACCGGCCGCTGGGCATCTTCACCGACGGTGACCTGCGCCGCACCATCGAACAGGGCGCCGACCTGCGCAGCGAGACGCTCGCGCAGCGCATGAACCCCTCGCCCAAGACCATCTCCCCCGAGGCGCTCGCCGCCGAAGCCGCGCGCCGCATGGAAGATGCGCGCATCAGCCAGATGCTGGTGGTCGAGGACGGCCAGCTCGTCGGGGCGCTGCACATGCACGACCTCATGCGCGCCAAGGTGCTGTGATGACCACCGCCACGGCCAAAGCCGCCCGCGTACGCCTGATGGGCTTCGACGTCGACGGCGTGCTCACCGACGGGCGCCTTTACTACGGCCCCGAGGGCGACACCCTCAAAGCGTTCCATACGCTCGACGGGCACGGACTCAAGCTGCTCGCCCGCGCCGGCATCGAACCGATCGTGATTTCCGGCCGAACCTCTGCCGCCCTGGCACGGCGCTGTGCCGAACTGGGCCTGCCGCTCGCCATGGGCATCGAAGACAAACGCAGCGAGATGGCCGCGCGACTCGCCGAGCGTGGGCTGGGATTCGAAGATGCCGGCTACATGGGCGACGACGTCGTCGACCTGCCGCTCATGCTTTCCTGCGGTTTCAGCGCGGCGCCGGCCGATGCGCACGAGCTCGTCAAATCGCGCGCCGACTGGATCGCTTCCCGTCCCGGCGGAGCCGGCGCCGTGCGCGAACTGTGCGACTTCCTGCTGCGCGCCCAAGGACGCTGGGACGAACTGCTGGCACCCTACCTTCACACCCCATGACCCCTACTCGCCCCGCCGTGCTCCTGCCGTTGCTTTTCGTCACGCTGCTTGCCGGATTCTCTTTCTGGCTCGAGCGGCGGGTGAACCTTCTCACCCAGCCCGCCCCCGTCGAACCCGCCGGCGAAGTCGATCTCGTCTCCGGCGGCCTGGTCATCGACGTCTATTCGGAGGCCGGACTGCCCATGCACCGCCTCATCGCCGAGCGCGCCACGCACTACCTGAGCGACGATCGCACCGCGCTCGAACACCCCCGTGTCACATCCCGGCGCGAGGACGTCTACTTCACCGGACAGGCGCAGCGCGCCGACGTCTTCGACGGTGGGCAACGGATCCATGCTCATGACGACGTGCTCGTCACCCGAGTGCTCGACGGAGAGGAAACCCGTTACCAAGGACAAATGCTCATCTGGTGGCCAGAAGAGGGACGCGCCCGCTCCGACCTGCCCGTCGTGATCACGCGCGGTGCGCGTCGCGCCAGCGGCGACCGGATGGAAGCGGAAGACCACCTCGCGAAGATCACGCTCATCGGCAACGCCCACGTGTTCTGGCCACCACCCCCCACGACCACCTCCAAGAACGCCGCATCGCCGCCGCTGGCGTCTCCCGCTCCCCGACGGAGTCCATCACGATGATCCCTATCCTTCAGCCGGAGACCTCGATCAAGCTGCTGCGCGGCTGCATGGCAGCGTTACGCGCTGCCCTGAAGCACACCCACGTTCATGAGACTCCCACCCCAAGCGCCTCACGCCTAGGGCGGCGGCCGCTCACGACGGTTTTTCTAGGCGCCCTGCTATTGCCCTTGTGGCTCGCCTTGGCCGCCGCGCCCGCGTATGCGGAAAAGGCCGACAAACAAAAACCCATCGAAATCGACGCCGACCGCATCCACGTCGACGACCGGCAAAAAATCCATATTTTCGAGGGCAACGTGCTCATGAAGCAGGGCACGCTGGAAATCCGGGGCGACCGCGTCGTGGTGACCCAAGACGAGCAGGGCTTCAAGACGGGTGTGGCCACCGCCCAAGGCGGCAGGCTCGCCACCTTCAAGCAGAAACGCGACAACAGCGACGAATGGGTCACCGGAGAAGCCGAGCGGCTCGAATACGACGCGCGCACCAACAAAGTAAAGCTCATCGGTCGGGCCCGCGCCACCTCGGGTCAGGACGAAGTGCGTGGCGCCTACATCGAGTACGACCAGAACACCGACCAGTACTACGTCACCACCGCCGGCGGCACCTCCAGTGCGCCATCGGGCCGTGTGCGTGCCGTGATTCAGCCGAAGAACACCGAGGAACAATGAATTTTTTCCACCCACGAGAGGAGCATTCCATGGACTACCAAAACATCATCGTCGAGACCCACGACCGCGTCGGCCTCATCCGGCTCAACCGCCCCAAGCAGCTCAATGCCCTCAACGATGCGCTCGTCGATGAACTGGGGCATGCGCTCGATGCCTTCGAGGCCGACGAAGGAATCGGCGCCATCGTCATCACCGGCAACGAAAAAGCCTTTGCCGCCGGGGCCGACATCGCCGCCATGGCCAATTTCTCCTACATGGACGCCTACAAGGGCAACTACATCACGCGCAACTGGGAACGCGTCAAGACCTGCCGCAAACCGGTGATCGCCGCGGTGGCCGGTTTCGCTCTGGGCGGCGGCTGCGAGCTCGCCATGATGTGCGACCTCATCATCGCCGCCGACAATGCCAAGTTCGGTCAGCCCGAAGTCAAGCTCGGCATCCTGCCCGGCGCCGGCGGCACCCAGCGCCTGCCGCGCGCCGTGGGCAAGGCCAAAGCGATGGAGCTGTGCCTCACCGGTCGTTTCATGGACGCCGAAGAAGCCGAGCGCAGCGGCCTGGTGGCGCGCGTGGTCCCGGCCGAGCGGCTGCTCGAAGACGCCCTCGAGACGGCCAAGACCATCGCCAGTTACTCGCTGCCAGTCGTCATGATGATCAAGGAGTGCGTCAATCGCGCCTACGAGAGCCCCCTCAACGAAGGTCTGCTCTTCGAACGCCGCATGTTCCATTCCAGCTTCGCCCTGGAAGACCAAAAGGAAGGCATGGCCGCTTTCCTCGAGAAACGCGCCCCACGATTCACCCATCGCTGAGCGCTCGAAAGCCGCCCCTACGGGGGCGGCTCATGTCGCGATACGGCAAACGAGAACCTTTCCCCTTCATTTGCATCCAAATCCCGGAAAATCCTTGTGTTCCATTGAGTTTGTGCATTGCACAAAAACGCTTGACAAGGCCCCGACCTTGAACTATAGTGGGATCGTTGCTGCATTGCAGCAATCTTTTCCATTCAAGGAGGACGTACCATGAACACCACCGTCGACACCCTCACCCAACGTGGCCGCCAACTCTCGGATGCGTGGCTCGCCGTGGCCAGCTCCGGATTCTCCGCGACCGAGCGGCTCATCGCGCTGCAGATGAACACTCTGCGCGAAGCGATCGAGCAGTCGCTCGCGCACGCCAAGCGCGTTGCCGAAACCAAAGACGCGCAGGAATTCTTCAAGCTGCAGCAAGAAGCCCTCACCCCCTCGATCGAGAAGACGCTCGCCTATCAGCGCAACGTCTACGAAGTGCTGCAGCAGAGCCAGACCGAGATCGCCAAAATCATCGAAACACAATTGGCCGAAGCCAACCGGCAAATGATCGAGCTGCTCGACAAGATGGCAAAATCTGCGCCCACCGGCGCCGAGACGGTCATCGCGGCAGCCAAGTCCGCCATCGCGGCGGCCAACAGCGCCTACGACAACCTCGCCAAGGCCGCCAAGCAAGTGGCCGAGATCGCCGAGGCCAACATGACTGCGGCAACCAGCGCCACCGTGAAGGCCGTGACGTCCGCCTCCCAGCAGCTCGCCACCAAAGCCGCCCCCGCGGCGACGGCAGCCAAGAAAACCACCCAGAGCGCGGCCTGAGTCGCACACTGGACGCGGTGCCGGGCACCGCGTTGCGTGAAACGCCCGCCATGCGCGGGCGTTTTGCTTTTCCCCTGCCGCCGGCTCTGCTAGGATAGCGTTTCGACCGAACTTCCTTCCTGCAGACCATGCGCTTTCTCCTCCCCCTCGTCCTCGCATTGGCGCTCGCCGGCTGCGGTGTGAAAGGACCGCTCTACCTGCCCCCACCTCCTGCCTCGGGGGAATCGAAATGAATTTCCCCATGCCGACGCTACGGGTCACGGCACGAGGACTCGCCCTCGAAGACGTTCCGCTCACGGCCATTGCCGCCGCCTACGGCACCCCTTGCTACGTCTATTCGCGTGCGGCGATCGAATCGGCGTTCGACCGCTATCGCACGGCGCTGCCGCCCGAACGCGCCGAGATCTGCTACGCCGTCAAGGCGAACGGCAATCTTTCGATCCTGCGGCTACTCGTCGCGCGCGGGGCGGGGTTCGACATCGTCTCCCGCGGCGAGCTCGAACGCGTGCTCGCCGCGGGCGGCGAAGCGCATCGCATCGTCTTCTCCGGCGTCGCCAAGGGTGCCGCCGAGATCCGCCGCGCGCTGGAAGTCGGGATCGGCGTGTTCAACGTCGAATCGGCGGCGGAACTCGCCCGTATCGCGCACATCGCCCGCGAACTGGGTCGGCGTGCCCCGGTGGCCCTGCGCATCAACCCCGACGTCGACCCCAAGACGCATCCCTACATCTCCACCGGGCTCAAGCGCAACAAATTCGGCATCCCCGTGGCGGAAGCACTCGAGCTCTACCGCCAGGCCAAGTCGGCACCGGAGATCGAGCTCATCGGCATCGCCTGCCACATCGGCTCGCAGCTGCTCGACCCTTCTCCCTTGTTGGAAGCCGCCGATCGCGTGAAAGACGCGGTAGCGCGGCTCGAGCGCGACGGCATTCGGCTGCGGCACATCGATCTGGGCGGGGGCCTGGGCATCCGTTACCGCGACGAGACCCCGCCCGACATCCCCGCCGTGCTGCGCGCGCTCGCCGATCGCTTTGCCGACCGCCCCGAACGACTGGTGTTCGAACCGGGACGATCCGTCGTCGGCAACGCGGGCTTGCTGCTCACGCGCGTCGAATACCTCAAACAGGGGGAAGAGCAGGACTTCGCCCTGGTCGATGCCGGCATGAACGACCTGATGCGCCCGGCGCTCTACGACGCCTGGCACGAGATCGTCCCGGTCGTGCCGCGACCGGGGCCGGTGCGCCGCTACGACGTGGTGGGGCCGGTGTGCGAATCGTCCGACTTCCTCGGCCGCGGGCGCGAACTCGCCCTCGAACCCGGGGATCTGCTCGCGGTACTCTCGGCCGGTGCCTACGGCATGGCCATGAGCTCGAACTACAACGCCCGGCCGCGGCCGGCCGAAGTGCTGGTGGACGGGGCGACACACCGCCTCATCCGCCGGCGCGAATCGATGGAGAGCCTGTGGGCGCCAGAAGAAACCTGACCTCGGCCATGCGCCTGCTGCTCGCCCTCCTCCTGTGGATGGGAGCGGGGCTCGTCCGCGCCCAATCCCTGCCCCCGCCGATCGCCGCCGCGCTCGAGCGGGCGCAGGTGCCGGTGCAGGCCGTCTCCCTCCTCGTGCAGCCGCTCGAAGGCGGTGCGCCGCTGCTGGCGGTGAACGAGACCGTGCCGCGCAACCCGGCCTCGGTGATGAAACTCGTCACCACCTTTGCCGCCTACGAAACCTTCGGGGCCCAGTATCGCTGGACGAGCCGCTTGGTGGCCCGCGGCCGCGTGCTCGGTCAGGAGCTCGTGGGTGATCTGGTTTTGCGCAGCGACGGCGACCCTTATCTCACTGCCGAGCGTGCATGGAAACTGCTGCGCACGGCGCGTGCCCTCGGTATCCACACGATCAGGGGTAGGTTGATACTGGAGGCCGACGGGCTGCGCATTCCCCCAACCGATCCCTTCGCTTTCGACGGCGACGGCTATCGTCCCTACAACACCCCGGCGAGCGCCGAGCTCGTCAATTTCAACACGGTGATCGTGCAGCTACAGCCCTCGTCCGACGGGGCGCGGGTGCTCGCCACGCTCCATCCGCCGCTTGCCGGCGTGAGCGTGGGTAACGCCCTGAAGATCGAAACCGGCGCCTGCCCGGCCGACGTCGTCAAACGCCTCGAGACGGGCGTGCAGGAAGATGCGCAAGGCGTGGCGATCACGCTCGCGGGTCGCTATCCGGCAAGCTGCGGCATCCGTTTCCTCGGGCTCTCGCCGCTACCCGCGGAGCGTTTCGCCTCGGCCATGCTCGAAGGCATCTGGCTCGAACTCGGCGGCCGGCTGCTGCCCGCCGACGCCCCCGCCCCGGCCGGAGGCGAATGGCTCGTGGCCACCGACGACTCGCCCACGCTCACCGAAATCGCGTATCAAATGAACAAGTGGTCGAGCAACCCGATCGCACGCCAGCTCCTCGCCCTCGTCGGCGCGCGTCGCATGCCGGTAGCGCCGGATCACGTCGCCGCTGGTGCGAGTGCCGTACGCTCGCTGCTCACCGAAGCGGGGATCGATCGCCACGGGGTGGTGTTGGAAAACGGCGCGGGGCTGTCGCGCGAAGAACGCATCACCGCCGCCGACCTCGCCCGCTTGCTGCAAACGGTCTGGAACCGCCCTTACGCGGCCGAATTCATCGCCACGCTGCCGGTGGCCGGCGTCGATGGCACGGCCCGGCGCCGTTTCAAGGATTCCCCCATCCGCGAGTGGGCTCACGTCAAAACGGGAACGCTGCGCGACGTGCGCGCGATCGCCGGTTTCGCCCAGAGCCAGTCCGGGACGCCTTACGTGATCGCCGCCGTCATCGAGCACGCGAATGCCGCTCAAGCCGGAGAGGCGCTCACGGCGCTCTTCGATTGGCTTTGGGCGCACTGATCCCCGTTCAGTCGGGCGAACCAGCATTGCACCTACGCCAAAGCTGGTTCATAATCCCGACCATTTCCTGCCATTGCGTGCCCGAGGAAACACTCGATGAACCGACCACCCCTTCGTCGCCGCGTACTGCGTACTACCCTCGCACTCTACGGCGCCGCCGTCGTCGGTCTAGCCGTGGCCGCTTTCTCCGACCAGGTACCGTACGCCCGCACCCCCCTCGTCACCGACCTCCCCCCGATCACCCTCACCCCTCCTGCTACCACCGATACGGCGCAGGCGTACGTGATTCGCGAGGCGTTTCGTCGCGGTGAGACGTTGCCCGCTTTCCTCGAGCGCATCGGTGCCGAAGACGAGGGGCTGCTCGACTATACCTCGCTCGATGAAGAGGTCCGCGCCATCCAGCGGCAACTCCGTGCACACTCCACCGCCACGGTACGCCTTCGCGCCGACGGTCGGGTCGATTCTCTGATCCTGCCACTCGTCAGCGGCGCACGCGTCGCCATCCACCGAGCCGACGACGGCTTTCGCATGGCCCCTGTCGGCACCGAGAACGACGACGGCACCGCCTTTCTCGAATTACGCCAGGGGGTGATCACGCACTCGCTCTTTGCCACCGCCTCCGAGATCGGCATGCCCGATGCGGTCGCCTCCAAGCTCGCCGAGATCTTCGGCACCCAGATCGATTTCTCACGCGACCTGCGTGTGGGCGATTCTTTCGCCGTGATCTACGAAACGAAACTCGACGCCGAAGGGCTGCCGCAACCGGGCGAGATCGTCGCTGCCGAATTCGTCAATCAGGGCAAGCGCCACGTCGTGCTGCGCTACGACCTTCCCGGCGGCAAAAGCGGCTACTACACCCCGGACGGTCGAGTGCTCGGCACGGGTTTTCTGCGCTACCCCCTGCGTTTCACTCGCGTGAGTTCGAATTTCGGCGGCCGTTTCCATCCCATCAAACGGGAATGGCGCCACCATGCCGGTACCGACTTCGCTGCCCCTCCTGGCACGCCGGTGATGGCCGCCTCCGACGGCGTGGTAAAGTTCGCCGGCTGGCAGAACGGCTACGGCAACTTCGTACTCCTCGAGCACCGCAGCGGCTATGTCACCGGCTATGGCCACCTCAAAGGATTCGCGCCGGGTCTCAGGGCGGGCAAGCGCGTCTCTCAGGGCGACGTGATCGGTTACGTCGGCTCCACCGGTTGGGCCACCGGCCCGCACCTGCACTATGAAGTACGCATCAACGGCAAACCGCAGGATCCGCTCAAAATCGCCCTGCCCGCCCCCGAGCCGCTGCCAGAACGCGAACTCGCCCGCTTCCGTCAACAAACGGCACCGCTGCTGGAAAAAATCGCGCTGCTCACCCGCACGCCGGTCGAAGTCGCCGCAGCCGATTGAACCGGGAACGCGCGGGAAGCGGCCCGTGCGAGCGGCGCCAAGGTCGAGCGCCCAAGCACGGTGGGCTGCTCTCCCGTCGCAAGGACGGGCGGGCATCCGGGCAGCGTTGCGTTTCTCTGGGTAGGCTATTCGCCGCGCTCTTAGCAGAAACACTCGGCCGTGGCCAAGAACGGCGCCGCACGGTCCTTGTCGGACACGACAGGCTCCATCCCCAGATCCGGCCAGGCGATCGCCAGCGTCGGGTCGTCGTAGCGCAGCGACCGGTCGCACTGGGGCGCGTAATAATCGGTCGTCTTGTAGAAAAGCCGCGCGTATTCGGAAAGCGCGAGGAAACCGTGGGCGAATCCGGGCGGAATCCACAGCTGGCGCTTGTTCTCGTCGGAGAGCTCTGCGGCCACCCAGCGCCCAAACGTGGGCGAGCTGCGGCGCAGGTCGACGGCCACGTCGAACACCGCCCCCTCGGTGCAGCGCACCAGCTTTCCTTGCGCGTGCGGCGGCAGCTGATAATGCAGGCCGCGCAGCACGCCGCGGCGCGAGCGCGATTCATTGTCCTGCACGAAGTCGACCTCGAGCCCCGTGGCAGCGAGGAACGCGCGCCGATTGTAGGCTTCGAAGAAATAGCCGCGCGCATCGCCGTGCACCACCGGCTCGAGCAGGATCACCTCGGGAATCTCGAGCGCCATTGCACGCATCATGCCGCCCCCCGCCCCTGTTCGAGCAGCTGGCGCAGATAGCGTCCGTAGCCGCTCTTGCCCAGCCGTTCGGCCTGACGCAGGAGCCCCGCGTCGTCGATCCAGCCCTGCATCCAGGCGATTTCTTCCAGACAGGCGATTTTCAGCCCTTGGCGCCGTTCGATGGTGGCGATGAACTGCCCGGCCTCGAGCAGCGAATCGTGCGTGCCGGTATCGAACCAGGCATAGCCGCGCCCCATGAGTTCGACCGCGAGTCGCCCTTCCTGCAGGTAGCTGCGATTGAGGTCGGTGATCTCCAGCTCGCCGCGCGCCGAGGGGCGCAGCGCCCGCGCGCGCTCGACCACGCTGCCGTCGTAGAAGTAGAGCCCGGTGACGGCGTAGTTCGATCTGGGGCGGACGGGCTTCTCCTCGATGTCGACCACGCGCCCGGTGGCGTCGAATGCAACCACGCCATAGCGCTCCGGATCCTGCACGTGATAGGCGAAGACGGTGGCGCCCTGCTCGCGCGCATCCGCCGCGACGAGGAGCTGCGGCAGGTCGTGGCCGTAGAAGAGGTTGTCCCCCAGCACCAGGGCCGAAGAGGCGCCGGCAAGGAAGGTTTCGCCGATGAGAAACGCCTGCGCGAGTCCGTCGGGCGAGGGCTGCTCGGCGTAGGACAAGGACACCCCCCAAGCGCTGCCATCGCCCAGGAGCTGGGCGAAACGCGGCGTGTCCTGGGGCGTGGAGATCACCAGGATGTCGCGGATGCCGGCGAGCATCAGGGTAGACAGCGGATAGTAGATCATCGGCTTGTCGTAGACCGGCAGCAACTGCTTGGAGACGGCCAGCGTCGAGGGATAGAGCCGGGTGCCGGAACCGCCGGCGAGGATGAGGCCCTTGCGGAAAGAAGTCGGATTCATGATTTCTGCATCAATGGGGATAGAAGGGACAGCGGCTCGGCGAGCACGGCCACCGTACGCGCCACCTCGTCCTGCCAGGGCGGCAGCCGCAGGCCGAAGGTGGTGGCAAGCCGCGTGGTGTCGAGCCGGGAATTGGCCGGGCGCGGGGCCGCGGTCGGATAATCGGCGCTGGCGATCGGCTCGAGGCGCTCGAGCACGAGTGGCCAGCCGGCCGCGCGCGCACGCTCGAAAACGAAGGCGGCGTAGTCGTACCAGCTGGCCTCACCGGTAGGCGCGAGGTGGTAGAGACCAGTGGGGCAGGCATCGGGCGCGCTGCGCAGCCGGCGCACCAGCTCGGCGCTCACTGCGGCAACGAGCCCGGTGCCGGTGGGTGCGCCCACCTGGTCGGCCACCACGCGCACCACGGGTCGGCTCGCGCCCAGGCGCAGCATGGTTTTGAGGAAATTGGCTCCGTGCAGCCCGTAGAGCCAGCTCACCCGCAGAATGAGTGCACGGGCGCCGCTTTCGAGCACGAATACTTCGCCGGCACGCTTGCTGCGGCCATAAGCGTTCACCGGCCGGGGCACATCGTCCTCGCGCCAAGGGCGCTGCCCCGTACCGTCGAAGACGTAGTCGGTGGAATAGTGCATGAGCCAGGCACCGTGCGCCGCGGCCCAGCGGGCGAGTTCTCCGGGCATTTCGGCGTTGAGCCGCCAGGCGAGCGCCGTTTCCGTCTCGGCCCGATCCACCGCGGTGTAGGCCGCGGCATTGACGATGCCCTGAGGGCGCAGGGCATCGAGCCGCGCCCGCAGGGCCGCCGCATCGCCGAGATCGAGCTCGGCGCGTGAAGGGGCGACGAGCGGGGCCTGCAGCGCCAGGAGCGGGGCGAGTGCCCAGCCGAGCTGACCGCTCGCGCCCAGCAGGAGGATGGGGGCCTCGCTCATTGCGCCGACAAAGCGGCGCCGTAGTGGCGCGAGAGCCACTCGCGATACGCGCCGGAAGTGACGTGCTCGACCCAGTCGCGATGCGTGAGATACCAGCGCACCGTTTTTTCGATGCCGGTATCGAACGTTTCCGCCGGCCGCCAACCGAGCTCGCGCTCGATTTTGCGCGCATCGATCGCGTAGCGCCGGTCATGCCCCGGACGGTCGGTGACGAAAGTGATCTGCTCGGTGTACGAGCGGCCGTCGGCGCGCGGCGCAAGCGCATCGAGCCAGCGACACAAGGTGTGCACCACCTCGAGATTGGTGCGCTCGTTCCAGCCGCCGATGTTGTAGGTCTGCCCCGGCCGGCCCGCCTCCAGCACGCGCCTGAGCGCGGCCGTATGATCGCCCACGTAGAGCCAGTCGCGCACCTGCTGCCCGTCGCCGTAGATGGGTAGCGGCTCGCCGGCGAGCGCGCGCGTCAGGCACAGCGGGATGAGCTTTTCCGGGAACTGATAGGGGCCGTAGTTGTTGGAGCAGTTCGTGGTGATCGTCGGCAGACCATAAGTGTGATGGAAAGCGCGCACGAAGTGATCCGCCCCGGCCTTGCTCGCCGCGTAAGGCGAATTGGGCGCGTAGGGCGTGGTCTCGGTGAAGGGCGGATCGTCCGGGCCGAGCGAGCCATAGACTTCGTCGGTGGAGACGTTGACGAAGCGAAAGGTCGAGCGCTCTGGTTCGGGCAGCCCTTCCCAATGGGCCCGCGCCGCCTCCAGCAGCCGCAAGGTGCCCAGCACGTTGGTGCGCGCGAAAGCCTCGGGCCCATGGATGGAGCGATCGACGTGCGATTCGGCGGCAAAATGCACCACGGCGCGCACCCGGTGCCGTTCGAGCAGAGAGCGCACGAGGTCCCGATCGGCGATATCGCCGTGTACGAAGACGTGGCGCGGATCGTCCTCGAGCGAGGCGAGGTTCTCCAGATTGCCCGCATAGGTGAGGGCGTCGAGGTTTACCAGGGGCTCGTCATGGCGCGCGAGCCAGTCGAGCACGAAGTTGCTGCCGATGAAGCCGGCGCCGCCGGTCACGAGGATCGTCATGGTCGGTACGGGTCGCGGAAAAGCGCGATGATACCAATTTCACCCCTCCATGTCGCGCGTGTAGCCCGCCCAACCGATGATGAGGCGCACCCAGCCGAGCACCACCCAGCTCAATGCCTTGCGCCAGCGGGGCAGCCGCGCGACCCCCTCTTCGTCAAGGCGCACCGCGCCCTGCGCCACGTGCCGCTCGATCCGTGCACGCAGATCTGTGCTGAACCCCGGGTCATCCACCCAGACGTTGGCCTCGCGCGCCATGAAGAGGCTGAAGGGATCGATGTTGCTCGAGCCCACCGTGGAATAACGACCGTCGAACACCGCCACCTTGGCGTGCATCTCGGTGGCATGATATTCCCACAGTTCGATGCCATGGCGCAGCAGCCAGGGATAGAGGGCGCGCGTGGCCTGCGACAGGATGGGATGATCGCTCAGTCCCTGCAGGACGAGGCGCACCCGCACGCCCCGCGCCGTACAGGCCGCCAGCGCCCGGCGAAAGCGTTTGCCGGGAAAGAAGTAGGCACAGGCGATCCAGACCTCCTCGCGGGCGCGCGCGAGCATCTGCAGATAGGCGTGCTCGATGTCGTGACGATGGCGCCAGTTGTCACGCAGCACCAGGGCAGCGCGATGGGGTCCGGCCGGGTCGATCCTCGCGGCTGCCGTGAGGCGAGGCTCAGGAGGAGGGCGGCGCTTGACGTTGGTCCAGTAGACCAGGCGCCACAGGCGGCGCATCGCCTGTTGCACCGAACGCACGAGCGGCCCCTCGATCCGCACGGCGTAATCCCACCGCGGTTGGCGGGTCCGGCGCCCGGGCAGACGGGTGAAATCCGAGATAATGTTGATGCCGCCGACGAAGGCGACGCGTCCGTCGCAGCAGACGAGCTTGCGGTGCAGGCGCCGCAGGCGATGGCGCCGGGGGATGAACCAGGGGCCACGCAGCGGGCGATAGACTTCGACCTCCACGCCCGCGGCCGCCACGCCGTGCATCCGCTGCAAGACGAAATCACGGCTGCCGAAGCCATCGACCAGGAGATGAGCGCGCACGCCCCGGGCCACTGCCCGCACCAGCGCCGCGAGCACCGCCTCGCCGATTTCGTCACATTCGAAGATGTAGGTCTCGAGCCGCACCTCCTCGCGAGCCGCATCGATCGCCTGCAGCAGCGCCGGGAAGAATTCCGCGCCGTTCTCCAGCAACTGGAGACGGTTACCGGGTAAAAAATCCAGAGGCACGCCCGAGCCTCCCCGCGCCCCCGGCACTCATCGCCGCTCCACGTCGAATTCGATCCACAAGGGAAGATGATCCGAGAGACGCGACCAAGGACGCCCGCGCAGAACATGCGCTTCACGCACCGTACCGCCGCGCACGTAGAGCCGATCGAGCCGGCCGATCGCCAGGCCGCGCGCGGGATAGGTTCGCGGCGGCGCGCGGCGTCCGGCAGCGGTAAAAGCATCTTGCAAGCCCAAGGGCAGAGCGAGGAGCTCTTCCGCCGCTCGACCCCAGTCGTTGAAGTCCCCGCCCACGACGACCGGCGCCTGCGGGGGCAAGGCGGCGATCAGCTCACGCAGCCGCTCGAGTTGCTGCCGACGCCAATGGGCCCGCAGCCCGAGATGAACGCAAAAGACATGCAAGACGACGCCGTTGGGCAAGCTGAAGGCGCAATGCAGGATGCCGCGGCTCTCCCAGCGGTGCGCCGAGACGTCGTGATTGGCCCAGTCCTGCACCGGGAAGCGCGACAGCACCGCGTTGCCGTGATGCCCCAGCTCGTGGAACCGGTTGCCGCCGTAGATGCGCTCGGGCAGACGTTCATCGGCCAGGAACTGATACTGCGGCTGAGCCGGCCACTGGGGATGGCGCTGCGCATGACCCAGGTGCACGCCCTGCACCTCCTGCAGCAGCACCAGATCGGGGCTGAGCGCATGCAGCGCCTCGCGCATCTCGGCGATGGTCAGTCGGCGGTTGAAAGGACCCCAACCTTTGTGGATGTTGTAGCTCACGATGCGCAGGCGGCACACCGTCGGCGAGGGCGCCGGCTCGCGGGAAGGTAGATGATGACCCATGGGGCGTAGCCGGCGCCACCAGGGTCGCTGCTTTTTCCCCTGCCGGCTCAGGTTGCCGCCAGCATCCGCTCCAGCGCCACTTTCGCCCATCGGGCCGTCTCCTCGGGCACGGCGATGCGATTGACCACCCGCCCCTGAACCAGATTGTCGAGCGTCCAGGCGAGATGCTGCGGGTCGATGCGCTGCATCGTCGAACACATGCACACCACCCCGCCCATGAATTGCACCGTCTTGCCCTGCGGCGCCATCTCCTCGGCCAGACGACTGACCAGGTTGAACTCGGTGCCCACCAGCCATTCGGTGCCCGCCGGGGCGGCGCGGATCGTGCTCTGGATGAATTCGGTCGAACCGACGTAGTCGGAAGCCAGGCACACTTCGAAGGCGCACTCGGGGTGCGAAATGACGTAGCCGTGCGGATGCTTGGCCCGCCAGCGATCGATCTGCGCCTTGGTAAACATCTGATGCACCGAGCAGTGCCCTTTCCATAGCAGGATGGTGGCCCGCCGAATCTGCTGCGGCGTCAAACCGCCGTAAGGCAGATCGGGATCCCACACCAGCATGTCCTCCAGCGGGATACCGCGCTTGTAGCCGGTCCAGCGCCCCAGATGCTGGTCGGGGAAGAAGAGGAGCTTGGGGCGTCTCGCCAGAGCCCACTCCATGATGTGCGGCGCGTTGGTCGAGGTGCACACGATGCCGCCGTGGCGGCCGCAGAAGGCCTTGAGATCGGCCGCGGAATTGATGTAGGTGACCGGCGTATAGACCTCGGCCGGATCGCCGTCGAGCACCTCGCCCAGTTCTCGCCAGGCGCGCGTGACCTTGGCGAGATCGGCCATGTCGGCCATGGAACAACCGGCGGCCAGATCCGGCAGGATCGCCACCTGCTCGGGCTGCGACAGGATATCCGCGACCTCGGCCATGAAATGCACGCCGCAGAAAACGATGTAACGCGAGGAAGTCTGCGCGGCGAGCCGGGCGAGCTTGAGCGAATCGCCGGTGAGATCGGCGTGCCGATAGACGTCGGCGCGCTGGTAGTGGTGGCACAGAATCACCGCCTCTTCGCCCAGGCGCGATCGCGCCGCGAGGATGCGCTCCTGCGCCTGCTCGTCGCTCATCGCCGCGTAGGGCGCGAACGGCAAGGCTTTCTCGAGAATCGTCGTCATCTCCTCCCTCCCAAAGGGCATCGATTCAACTTTGCACCCACGGCAGACCGTGAAACTTCCATCCCCCCACCGTTCCCCGATGCCCGGCGGCGTCTTTCGCACCCTCGAAGCCTTCGAGCACGTTGTAACACGAAGTAAAACCCGCCGCCGTAGCCACACGCGCCGCCTGATCGGAACGGCCACCCGAGCGACACAAGAACATCACCAAGGACTCGGGGTCGACCTGGGCCCGAAGGTGGGTGAGGAAATCGGGATTCGGCATCAAGTCGGGATAGTGCAGCCATTCGATCTCCACGGCACCGGGAATACGGCCTACCCAATCCCACTCGGCGCGGGTACGGCAATCGACGAGTACCGCGCCGGGCGCCGTTTGCCACACCAAAAACGCCTCGGGGGGCGTCAAAGCCCCGGCGTAGGGCAGGCCGAAGCGCTCGGCGCGCTCGCCGGCAAGCGCTAGAATATCGTGCAGATTTCCCACGGCGTCCTCCATGAGCTCCGAATCTAGTATACCGCCTCCACTGCCCAACGCAGCGCGGATGCGCGGCAACGCCATCGCCCGCGCCAGTCTCACGGCCATGGCCATCAACGCCATCCTGGCCATATTGCAGATCATCATCGGGCTAGCCGCCAACGCGTTCAGCCTCGTGGCCGATGCGATCCATACCCTCGCCGACCTCACCACCGACGCCATGGTGAGCTGGGCCGGGCGCAGCGGCGGCGCTCCGCCCGACGACAACCATCCCTACGGACACGGGCGTTTCGAAACGTTTGCCAGCTTCGTTCTCGGGCTCGTACTGCTGGGGGTGGGCTGCGGCTTCCTGTGGGCGGCGGGCATGCGGCTGCAGACGCTCGAGCACGCCCCGCCGATCGAAACCGCGGCCTTCGTCATGGCGCTCATCACACTGCTCGCCAAAGAAGGCATGTTCCATTGGCTACGCCGCCGCGGACGCGCCCTCAAGGCGCAGGTGCTGGAGGCCGCCGCCTGGCACGCCCGCTCGGATGCCGCCTCCTCGCTCGTCGTGGCGATCGGCATCGGCGGCAGCCTCGCCGGCTACCGTTTTCTCGAACTCCTGGCCGCCGCGCTCGTCGGCTTCATGATCGCCTCCATGGGCGTGCGCTTTGCCTACCGAGCGGTGCGCGAGCTCGTCGACACCGGGCTCGATCCGGAAGAAGTCGCCCGCATCGCCGAAGCGATCCGCACCACCCCCGGCGTCGAAGATCTGCACCAGATCCGCACGCGGCGCATGGCCGACCGCATCCTCTTGGATGCGCACATCCAGGTCGCTCCTCGCCTGTCGGTCTCCGAAGGTCACCGCGTGGCCGACCTCGTATTTGCCCGCCTCAAGGAACGCTTCCCCCACCTCGACGATGCGCTGATCCACGTCGACCACGAAAACGACATGACCCGTCCGCCCGGGCAGATGCAAGCCCTCACCGATCGCACCGAATTGGTGCAAGAGCTACGCGCACTGCCCGCTTTCGCTGCCGCCACCCCAGACTGGATCATCCTGCACTACCAGGGTGGGCGTACCCATCTCGACCTACAGATCCCGGCCGAACAGGCGCCATTCCTGCTTGCCACGGATCGAACGGCGCTTTTTTCACAGCTCGAATCCCTGCGCCAGCGCCACCCCGATCTCGCCACGATCCGACTCTTCGTCGAAATTGCACCAGAAAAGTGCATACCAAAGGCCGAATCGCACGAATCCAGTGCATGATCGATACCGCCGGGCTGCACTCGTCCCGACGAAATGCCCCATCTCGCCACACAAAAACCTGGCACGAACATTGCTCTATTTTTCTCATTCATTTTTTCCTGACCCGGAGTCGACCCGATGAATGCACAAGACGTCCTCAAGCTCATCCACGAAAGCGAAGCCCGTTTCGTGGATTACCGTTTCACCGACATCCTCGGCAAAGAGCACCACGTCACGGTACCGGTGTCGGCCTTCGACGAAGAAATCTTCGAGCGCGGCCACGCCTTCGACGGCTCCTCGATCGCCGGCTGGAAAGGCATCCAGGCCTCCGACATGCTGCTCGTCCCCGACCCGGAAACCGCCTACGTCGACCCTTTCTATGAAGAACCCACGGTGGTGATCACCTGCGACGTGGTCGAGCCGGCCGACGGCAAAGGCTACGACCGTGACCCCCGCTCGATCGCCAAGCGCGCCGAAGCCTATCTGAAATCGACGGGATTGGGCGATACCATCTACGTCGGCCCCGAACCCGAATTCTTCATCTTCGACTCAGTCGAATGGTCGGTCGACATGTCCGGCTGCTCCGTAAAACTCACTTCCAGCGAAGCCTCGTGGGAAGGCACGGGCCACCGTCCGCGCGTCAAGGGCGGCTACTTCCCCGTCCCCCCGGTCGATAGCCTGCACGACCTACGCGCCGCCATGGTGCTCGCCCTCGAATCGATCGGCGTGCCGGTCGAAGTGCACCACCACGAAGTGGCCAACGCCGGCCAGTGCGAGATCGGCACCAAGTTCAGCACCCTCACGCGCCGCGCCGACTGGACGCAGGCGCTCAAATACGTGGTGCACAACGTGGCGCACCAGTACGGCAAGACGGCCACCTTCATGCCCAAACCCATCGTCGGCGACAACGGCTCGGGCATGCACGTTCACCAATCCATCTGGAAAGCGGGCCAAAACCTCTTCGCTGGCAACGGCTACGCGGGGCTGTCCGAATTCGCGCTCTATTACATCGGCGGCATCATCAAGCACGCCCGCGCCTTGAACGCCATCACCAACCCCGGTACCAACTCCTACAAGCGCCTGGTGCCGCACTTCGAGGCCCCGACCAAACTCGCCTACTCCGCGCGCAACCGCTCGGCCTCGATCCGCATCCCCTACGTGGCCAATCCCAAGGCACGGCGCATCGAAGCGCGCTTCCCCGATCCGCTCGCCAACCCCTATCTCGCCTTCGCCGCGCTGATGATGGCCGGGCTCGACGGCGTGCAAAACAAGATCCACCCGGGCGATCCGGCCGACAAGAACCTCTACGACCTGCCGCCGGAAGAGGACGCCAAGATCCCGACCGTGTGCCACAGCCTCGACCAGGCGCTGGAAGCGCTCGATGCCGACCGTGAATTCCTCACCCGCGGGGGCGTGTTCTCCAACGACTTCATCGATGCCTACATCGAACTGAAGAACGAGGAAGTGCAGCGCCTGCGCATGACCACCCATCCGCTCGAATTCGAGCTCTACTACAGCCTCTGAGCAATTTTTCCCTTCCCGAGGGAAACGATACGAAAGGGCGGCCGAGGGTCGCCCTTTTTCCTTTATACTTGCTGCATGAACGGATTCCCATCCCGCCTCTTTTTCATTGCCCTCTCGAGCCTGGGCGTGCTGTTCGCACCGGCTGCCTCGGCCACGTTGTGGAAATGCACCGACGGCGACGGACGCGTCACCTACACCAACGATCGTACCAGCACCAAAGGGATGCACTGCGAAGCCCTGCGAGACCTCCCCTATCTCGACTCGAGGCCCGCCCCCTCCGCCCCCGCTGCCGCCTCTCCCTCGAGTTTTCCCCGCGTGAGCCCCGGCGAACAGCGCCAGCGCGACGACCTGCGTCGCCGCATCCTCGAAGAGGAGAAAGCCGCCGAGCACCAGCGCCTACAAGAGACCCAGCGCGCACTGCAGTCTGCTGCCCCCGATCTCCTCCCCGAGCTACAGTCCCAAGCCGAACGCCAGCGGCGCAACCTCGAAGCGATCGAACGCGAACTCCAGCGCCTGCGCTGAGTCTTCAGCTCACTTGGCACCGTTCTTGCTAAATTTTTTCCGTCTTCTCTCCAGGCACCGCCATGCCGCCCGATCTCACCGCCCTCGACTGGCTCTCCACCGCCGTCGTCCTCGCCACTCCCGAGCGGCGATTGCAAACGGCCAATGCCGCGGCCGAACACCTCTTCGGACTCGCCCGTGAACGCCTCGCCGGTCGCCCCTGGGAAGAGATCTTCGGTGCCTCGCCCACCTTGCGCACCGCTCTCGACGAGGCCGAACGCAACCGCTGGTTCTACACCTGCCACGGGCTCAGCCTGCACCTGCCTTCCGGGCAAACTCTGGTGACCGACGTCACGGTGAGCCCCATCCAGGACGACGGCGAAGGCTTCGTGCTCGAATTCCGCCCCATCGACCAACGCCTCAAGACGACCCAGGAAGAAGAGCGCCTGCGCCTGCAGCAGGCCGCGAGGGAACTCGTGCGTGCGCTCGCCCACGAGATCAAGAACCCCCTGGGGGGCATTCGCGGCGCGGCGCAACTGCTGCAGATGGAACTACCCGATCCGGCGCTCGCGGAGTATACCGAAGTCATCATCCTCGAGACCGACCGCCTGCAGCGCCTGCTCACGGGGCTTCTCGCCGCGCACCAGGCACCGCGCCCGGCGCCGGTCAACGTCCATGAGATCCTGGAACACGTACGTCGGCTGCTGCTCGCCGAATTCCCCGCCTTGAGGGTGGAGCGTGACTACGACGCGAGCCTGCCGGAGCTGACCGCCGACCGCGAGCGCCTGCTGCAGGCGATCCTCAACATCGCACGCAACGCCGCCCAGGCCACCGAGGGCAGGGGCAAAGTGGAACTGCGTACCCGGGCCGCGCGCCAGGTGACGCTCGCCAAGCGGCGCTACCGCCTCGCGGCTCATGTCGAGATCGCCGACGACGGTCCCGGCATCCCCGAAGCGCTGCGCGAGCGCATCTTCTATCCGCTGGTGAGCGGGCGCGAGGGCGGCGCGGGGCTGGGTCTGGCGATCGCCCAGGACATCGTCGCCCAGCACCACGGGGTCATCGAGTTCGACAGCCGCCCCGGGCGCACGCGTTTCCACCTCCTGCTGCCGCTCACTGCCGGGAGCCCGACATGAACGACGCCATCTGGATCCTCGACGACGACAAATCCATCCGATGGGTGCTCGAACGCGCGCTCGAGCGTGAGAACCTGCCCCACCGCGGTTTCGAGCGTGCCGAGGCGGCGCTGGAGGCGCTCACGCGGGAGAGGCCGGCCGTGGTGCTCACCGACATCCGCATGCCCGGCACCGACGGGCTCGCCTTCGTGCGGCAGCTGCATGAGCGTGCCCCTGGCACACCGGTGATCGTGATGACCGCCTATTCGGACCTCGACAGCGCCGTGAGCGCTTTCCAGGCCGGCGCCTTCGAGTACCTGCCCAAACCCTTCGACGTACCCGAGGCCGTGCGCCTGGTGCGTCGGGCGCTGGAGGCGCGCCCCGGCGCGGTGGCCCAGGACGAGCCGGACGCCACCCCCGAGATCCTGGGGCAGGCCCCGGCGATGCAGGAAGTCTTTCGCGCCATCGGGCGGCTGTCGCACTCCAGCGCCACCGTGCTCATCACCGGCGAATCCGGCACCGGCAAGGAACTCGTCGCCCGGGCACTCCACCGTCACAGTCCGCGGCGCGATGGCCCGTTCGTTGCCATCAACACCGCGGCGATCCCGCGCGAACTGCTCGAAGCCGAGCTCTTCGGCCACGAGAAAGGCGCCTTCACCGGCGCCGCCGCCGCCCGCCGCGGCCGCTTCGAGCAGGCCGAGGGCGGCACGCTCTTTCTCGACGAGATCGGCGACATGCCCGCAGACCTCCAAACCCGGCTGCTGCGCGTGCTCTCCGACGGGCACTACTACCGCATCGGTGGACAGCAGCCGCTGCGCGCCAACGTGCGCATCATCACCGCCACGCACCAGGACCTGGAAGCCCGCGTGCGCGAGGGGCTCTTTCGCGAAGACCTCTATCACCGCCTCAACGTCATCCGGCTGCGCCTGCCGCCACTGCGCGAGCGCGCCGAGGACATCCCGCTGCTGGCGCGCCACTTCCTGACGAAGAGCGCGCGCGAACTGGGGGTGGAGCGCAAGACGCTCTCGCCGGCCGCCTTGGAAGCGCTCGTACGCTACCCTTTTCCCGGCAACGTGCGCCAGCTCGAGAACCTCTGCCATTGGCTCACCGTCATGACCCCGGCGCAGCGCATCGAACCGCACGATCTGCCGCCGGAAGTGCGCGCCCCCGTGGAACCTGCCGGCACCACCGAACCTTCCTCCGCATCCCCGGCCTGGGAACACTTGCTCGCCAAGGAAGTCGACCGCCTGCTTGCCACCGGCCGCAGCGCCCTCTACGATGAGCTGCACGCGCGTTTCGAACGCGTCCTCTTCGAGCGGGCACTCGCCCACACCGGCCAGCGCCGAGCAGAAGCCGCCGCTCGGCTCGGCGTGGGTCGCAACACGCTCACGCGCAAGCTCAAGCGCTGATGCCTGCCGTACAATAACCGCTTCGCACCCTGGCTGCGACACCCCAATGTCCGTTTCTCCCCCTGTCGATCCGGCGGCCGTGCACCGGCGCTTACCCGAATCGCTCGCCCGGCGGCTCGACCTTCATTGGCTTGCCGAATGCGCCTCGACCAACGACGAGGCGATGCGCCTGCCTCTGCCCGATCCCGGCTCGCTCACCGTCGTGGGTACCGACCGACAGACCCAAGGGCGGGGACGCCAGGCGCGCGCCTGGC
Source organism: Tepidiphilus sp. J10 (assembly GCF_006980785.1). Lineage (NCBI taxonomy): Bacteria > Pseudomonadati > Pseudomonadota > Hydrogenophilia > Hydrogenophilales > Hydrogenophilaceae > Tepidiphilus > Tepidiphilus sp. J10. Next base: position 35,270 of record NZ_SBHP01000005.1, on the reverse strand, counting down.
AATCCTGGCCCGACGCGAGTCTCACCTTCTCCTGCCTCTTCGCCTTTCCTCCGGGCACCTCGCTCGCCGCGCTGCCGCTCGCCGTCGGCGTGGCGCTCGCCCAAGCCTTGCACGCGCTGGGCGTGTCCGGCGTGGGGCTCAAGTGGCCCAACGACCTTCTCGTTGCCGGCGCCAAGGTGGGCGGTGTACTCATCGAGGCGCAGAGCCGCAGCGCGGCGCCGATCCGCGTCGTCGTCGGCGTGGGGCTCAACCTCGACCTGCCGCCGGACTTCCACCCCGACGGCGGAATACCCGCCACCGCGCTCGCGCGACACCTCTCCCCTTTACCGCCGCGGGATGCACTCCTTGCGACCCTCCTCGAACGGCTCGATGCCGTCCGCGCGGCCTATCTCGCCGGCCACGGCTTCGCTCCCTGGCAGGAACAGTGGAACGCACTCGACGCCTACCGGGGGCTTGCGGTAACCGTGCGCGACGGCGAGCGCGAAACCGTCGGGATAGCCGCCGGCGTCGACGACACGGGTCGCCTGCTGCTCGACACCGCGGCCGGGCGCATCGCCTGCTGCGTCGGCGACGTCTCGCTGCGTCCTCTCGCATGAATCCCACCCTGCTCCTCGATCTGGGCAACACGCGGCTCAAATGGGCCCTGCTCGACGGGGATACCTGGCGCGAGACCGGCGCCTGCCGCCACGAGGACATCGCGACGTGGGTCGCCGCGATGCGCGCGCGGCTACCCGCCACGATCCGGTGCTTCGGGGTGAATGTCGCCCACGATCGCCTCGCCCGCGAACTCGAGCGACAGCTCGGTCCGATCCATTGGCTCGTGGCGCAGGCGCAGTCCTGCGGCGTCACGAACGGCTACGACGAGCCCGAGCGGCTCGGCGCCGACCGTTGGGCCGCGCTCATCGCCGCGCACCACCTGCACCGGGGCGCAGCGCTCGTCGTCTGCTGCGGCACGGCCACCACGGTGGACTGGCTCGACGCCGACGGATTCTTTCGTGGCGGGTTGATCCTGCCTGGGCTCACGACCATGCGTGCGAGCCTGGCACACGCCACTGCCCGCCTGCCCTTTGCCACCGGCGACGTCCGCCTGCCGCCGACGAACACGCACGACGCCATCGCCAGCGGCTGCCTGCTCGCCCAGGTCGGGGCCATCGAACATTACTATCGGGTCATGGAGGGGCCTGCCTGCGGTGCCATGGCCCTGCTCTCGGGTGGCGACGCCGACATCATCGCCGGGCATCTGGCCATTCCTGCCCGGACGGTGGATAATCTCGTCCTGCGGGGCCTAGCCGTGGTCGCCGCTGCCAGCGCCCGTCCCAATCCCTCCCATGACGCACGAGAGCACACCCCATGAGCGAACCAACCCGGGTCCTCCTCGAAGAGCACGAGATTCCGACGCATTGGTACAACATCGCCGCCGATCTCTCCACCCCGCCGGCACCCCCGCTCGGGCCCGATGGCAAACCGGTCGATCCCTCGGCGATGGCCGCGATCTTTCCCGAGCCCATCCTCGAGCAGGAGATGAGCCGCGAGCGCTGGATCGCCATTCCCGACGCGGTGCGCGAAACCTATGCCATCTGGCGCCCCTCGCCGCTCATGCGCGCCGTACGCCTGGAGCGGCGCCTGGGCACGCCGGCCAAGATTTTCTTCAAGTACGAGGGCGTTTCCCCTGCCGGTTCGCACAAGCCCAATTCCGCCGTGCCCCAAGCTTATTACAACCGCCAGGTCGGCATCAAACGGCTCACCACCGAGACCGGCGCCGGTCAATGGGGCTCCTCGATCGCCTTCGCCGGCCAAATGTTCGGGCTGGAGGTGCGCGTCTACATGGTGCGCGTGAGCTACCAGCAAAAGCCGCAGCGCCGCGTGCTGATGGAAACCTGGGGCGCGGAAGTGCACGCCAGCCCGTCGCCGCTCACCGCAACCGGCCGCCGCATCCTGGCCACCGAGCCGGATCATCCGGGCTCTTTGGGCATCGCCATTTCCGAAGCCGTCGAAGAAGCTGCCTCCCGCCCCGACACCAACTACACCCTCGGTTCGGTGCTCAACCACGTCCTGCTGCATCAGAGCCTCATCGGACTGGAAGCGAAGAAGCAGTTCGAGAAAATCGGGCTCTATCCCGATGTGATCTTCGGTCCCTGCGGCGGTGGCTCTAGCTTCGGCGGCATCGCCTTCCCCTTTCTCGCCGACAAGTTCGCCGGCGAACGGCGCGCCGCGGGATTGCGCTGCGTGGCGGTGGAGCCCGAATCCTGCCCCACCCTCACCAAGGGGACCTACGCCTACGATTACGGGGATGCCTCCGGCTTCACCCCCTTGATGCGGATGTACACCCTGGGACACGACTTCGTGCCGCCGGGCATCCACGCCGGCGGGCTGCGCTACCATGGTGCCTCCCCTCTGGTGTCGCAGCTCGTGCATGAGGGTCAGGTCGAGGCGCTCGCCGTGCCGCAGCGGGCCACGTTCGAGGCCGGCATCCAGTTCGCCCGCGCCGAGGGCATCATCCCCGCACCGGAATCCTGTCACGCCATCCGCGCCGTGATCGACGAAGCCCTGCACTGCAAGGAAACAGGCGAAGCCAAGGTGCTGCTCTTCAACCTCACGGGACACGGACACTTCGACATGAGCGCCTACGAGCGCTACCTGCGCGGCGAGCTCGAAGATTACACTCTGCCCGATGAGCTTCTGGCCGAGGCGCTACGCGCTTTGCCAAGCGTAGGCTGAGAGGAGTACCGAGGCGATGCGCCTTCTGATCGCGCTGCTCCTGCTCGTCAACGCGCTCCTGCTGGCGATGACCGCGGGGCTGCTGCCGCGACCTTCTCCCGAAGCGGCACGCGCAGCCGGCGAGCACCCTCTGCGCCCCGAACGCCTGAGGATACTCGAAACGGCAGCGGGGCCGGAGGCGCCCGCTCCCCCATCGGTCGAAGCTCACGATCCCAAAGCGGCGCAGCCCTTGGTCGCGCACACCGCCACCGAGCCGGAGCCCACCCCCCCCACAGCCAACGACCCGCTCCTCCTTGCCGGCACACCGCGCATCGAGACTCCACCTGCCTCTGCTGCACCCGGCTCGGGCACCTCGGGGACAGAACGACCGGCCATGACTCCGAGCCTGGCTCCCCCTCCGGATTGCCTGCAGCTCACCGGGGTCGATCCCGATCGGCTGCCGGCGCTCAAAGACGTACCACGCGGGCTGACCAGCATCCAAATCCAAGAGCGAACCAATACAAAAACCACGGCTTGGCGCGTGCTCCTTCCCCCCCAAGGAGGCGCGGCAGCCGCGAATCGTCGGCTCGAACAATTGCGTCTAGCCGGGGTCGAAGATTATTTCGTGATCCGAGACCCTGGTCCGTTGCAATGGGGCATTTCGCTCGGGCTCTTCCGCTCCCGCGACAGCGCCGAGAAGCGGATCGCGGAACTGCGGGCGAAAAAAGTCGAGGATGCCCAGATCGTGGAGCACCGCACTACCGTCCACGACCTCACCTACCTCGGCCCCCAAGATGCCATCGCCGACCTGCGCCAGCGCATCCGAGCCCGTTTTCCCCAGATCGCCATCGACACCTGCCCCCCATGAGCCATCCCCCCTTCATCATCGGCCTGACCGGCGGCATCGGCAGCGGCAAGAGCGCCGCCGCCGAGCACTTCGCCCGGCTCGGTGCCGCCGTGGTCGACACCGACGCGATCGCGCACGAACTCACCGCACCTGGCGGCGCGGCGATCCCGGCGCTCGTCGCCGCCTTCGGTCCCGACATCCTCACCCCTGCCGGGGCGCTCGATCGCGCCCAGATGCGCACGCTCGCCTTCTCCGACCCCGAGGTGAAACGTCGGCTGGAAGCCATCCTGCACCCCCTGATTCGCCAGGAATCCGATGCGCGCTGCCGTGCCGCCACCGAGGCACCCTACGTCGTGCTGGTGGTGCCCCTACTCATCGAAGCGGGCGAAGACTACCGCCGCCGCTGCCAACGCATCGCCGTGGTCGACTGCCCCGAGGAAATCCAAATCGCGCGGGTACGCGCGCGCAGCGGCCTGGATGAAGACCTGATCCGCCGCATCATGGCGCAGCAGGCGAGCCGGGCCGAGCGGCTCGCCGCCGCCGACGACATTCTCGACAACGGAGGCGATCTCGCCCAGCTCCACGCCCAGGTCGAAGCGCTCGACCGCCTCTACCGCGAACTCGCCCGGCACGCGCCGCCATGATTCTCTTCGAATTCCCCTTCAGCGAACGCATCCGCACCTTGCTGCGCCTCGAGGACGTGTGGCGGCGGTGGCAACATTTTCTCGACAGCACACACCGGTACGACCACCACGCCGCGATCGTTACTCTCTTTGAACTCGCCGACATCGCCGGACGCACCGACCTCAAGCTCGACCTGATGCAGGAACTCGATCGCCAGCGCGCCGCCCTGCTCGCCCTGCCCGCAGAACAAGTCGATGCCCAGCGCGTTGCCGACCTGGTCGAAGACATCGAACGAACGCGCGCCGCCCTGTTGAACATGGTCGGCCGGGTAGATCATTACTTACGTGAAAACGAATGGCTGATGGCGCTGCGCTCACGCGCCCACGTCCCCGGCGGCCTGTGCGTCTTCGACGCCCCCGCCTACCATTTCTGGCTGGAACAGCCCCCCGAATTGCGCACCGCGGCGCTCGAACGCTGGACCGCTGCGCTGCAGCCGATTCGCGAGGGCGTCGAGCTCGTGCTGGGCCTCTTGCGCGGCAATGCCGAACGCTTCGAGGCCATCGCCCCTCGCGGCGCATACCAGCGCGAACTCAAAGGGACCTACTGCTTGCTCGCTCGCGTCCATGTCGACCCCGCTCTGCAAGTCATCCCCACAATGTCGGCCAACAAGTACCTCATCAGTCTGAGATTCGGCCCCCCCCGCAGCGATCTGCGCCCCTCCACGCAACCGTTGGAACTCGACGTCCCCTTCGTGCTCGAACTGTGCCGCCTGTGAAAGGGATACGCCATGAACGACACCGTTGCGAAGACTCCGCGCCTCGTCTCCTGCCCCACCTGCGGCAAACCGGTGCCCTGGACGCCGGAATCGCGCTGGCGCCCATTCTGCTCCGAGCGCTGCAAACTCATCGATCTCGGCGCCTGGGCCGACGAACGCTATCGCCTGGCCTCGGGCGGGGACACGCCCTCCGCATCCGGCGGCGAATCGCAATAGACGGCTAGCTAGCTCCACCAGGCACGGATCCCCGCCACGCCGTGCGCGCCGGCACGGCGCGCATCCTCCAGATCCGCCGGTCCCAACCCGCCGATGGCATAGACCGGGATCGCCGCACCGCGCGCGATTTCCTCGAACCCCTGCCAACCGAGCGCCGCCGTGCCCGGATGCGAGCGGGTCGGTCGTACCGGCCCCAAGACCGCATAATCCAGCGCCAAAGCCTCGGCGCGACGCAAGGCGGACGCCTCATGCACGGAGGCTCCGACCCAGGGCAGATCGGGTCGCCGGAAAAGCGATTCCAAGCGCCGCTGCGACAGATGCAACCCCGTGCCCAGCGCCCGGGCGGCATCGACCTCGCCATTGAGCACCAGGAGATCTTCCGGCCCCAGATGGGGACGCAGCCGTCGTACCAGAACTTCGGCGAGCGCCGCCGGCTCGCGCACCTGCACGAGCACCGACCCCAGGGCACGTGCACGCACGAGCGCCTCTTCCTGCCGTTCGAGCGCCCCGGCGAGCGGCTCCCCCGCTTCGAGCATCGCCGCCACGCCGCTCACCAACATCCGCTCCGGCAGGGCGAGGAACTTCCACACCGGACCGTTGGCGGGCAACAGGGGCGCGACCGTCATCGCCGGCGGCCGCGCCCAGGCGAGCGCCGCATGGATCCGCGCCCGAGGCTCGCCCGACCAGCGCACGATGCGAAAGAAATGCAGCCGCACGTGCGCGTGCGCATAGGCATGCTCGCGCACCACCCACGGCAGCACGTCTTCGGGCGCCACGGCGATCTCCAGCTCTTCGGCCAACTCCCGCACCAGCGCCTGCGCCGGCGTCTCGCCCGGCTCCACCTTGCCGCCGGGAAATTCCCAGTAGCCGGGGCAGAACGTTCCCTCTGCCCGTTGCCCCAGCAGCACGGCGCCGTCGTCGCGCCGCAGCACCGCCGCGGCCACTTCCACGCGTTTCACCCTCGAGGCTCCTTGCGCGGCAAGCCATGTCGCCCCGCCCAATCTCGCGCGAACTGCCAGGCCACCCGGCCGGAACGCGAGCCGCGCTCGATCGCCCATTGCAACGCCTCGGCGCGCGCCGCCTCGATCTCGGCCTCACCGACGCCGAACGAACGCAGCCAATGCGCGACGATGGTGAGATATTCCTCCTGCGAAAAGGGGTAGAACGACACCCACAGGCCGAAACGCTCGGAGAGCGAGATTTTTTCCTCCACCGCCTCGGCCGGATGTACCTCCTCGCCGACGTGGCGCGTCCCCTCGTTCTCGTGGAAGAACTCCGGCATCAGATGCCGCCGGTTGGAGGTCGCGTAGAGGAGCACGTTGTCCGGCTGCGCCCACACCGAACCGTCGAGCACGCTCTTGAGCATCTTATAGGCCGGCTCGCCCTCCTCGAACGAGAGATCATCGATGAAGACGATGAAGCGCTCGGGCCGCGTCTCGAGGCAGGCGAGCACGTCGGGCAGATCGACCAGATCGGCCTTTTCCATTTCCACCAGTCGCAGCCCCCGATCAGCGTACTCGGTGAGCAGCGCCTTCACGAGGGAAGATTTACCCGTGCCCCGCGCCCCCGTGAGCAGCACGTTGTTCGCCGGGCGTCCGGCGAGGAACTGCTCGGTGTTGCGCACCACGCGCACTTTCTGCGGCTCGATGTCCTTGAGATCGTCGAGGCGCAAACGATGCGGCCGCCGCACCGGCTGCAACACGCCGCGCCCGCCCACCCGCCGATACCAGTAGGCCAAACCCTCTTCTTCCGGCCAGCACACCCGCGCCGTTTCCTGACTGGCCGCCCGAGCCTCCAACACCGAGGCCAGGCGCTCGATCGCGGCCACCAGTCCTTGCACGTTCATCGTTTCCATCGTCTCCCTACTCCAGCGAGCATCGCGACCAAGGGCCCCGAGTATACCCGCGCCGTGTCTCGAGGGCACCGCGAAAGCCGTCGCGAACGCTCACGGAACCCCACACCCGACGCTCGGGGTGTCGTCAACGACGAAGCCCCGATGCTTCCCCGGTCAACAGATCGCCGAGATCGTCGGCACGGATCAACCCCGAAATGCGCTTTCCCGAGGGCAAAATGATCGTCGGCACCCAAGAGATCCGCAGTTCTCGCCCCAGGCGGAGGTTTTCTTCGATCGCACTCGCATCGCAAGCCGCCGGGGCAGGCAACCGGCCTTCGAGCATCCACGCCCGCCATGCCTGCGCCCGATCCGGCGCGCACCAGATCCGTTCGGACTTTTCCCGTGAATCCTCGCCCAGAATGGGGTAGAGAAAGAGGTAGACCGTTACGTCCCCGAGCGCATCGAGTTCGCGCATCGATTCCTTGCAGTAGCCGCAGTTGGGATCTGCGAACGAAACGATCGTCCGCGAGCCCGTCCCATACACCAGCGCGATCGCCCGATCGAACGGCAAGCGGGCAAAATCCACGCGACCGACGTCCATACCGTCGCGCCTGCCCTCGTCCAGATCGGACCACGGTTCATCCCCCGCGTGCGCCTCGATCCACCCCGTCAGAACCAAGGCCAACACCCAAGCCAGCACCAACGGCGGCGCAATTTTCCTGCTCGGCTGATGCATCGTCCCCCTCCCCCAAAGATTCTGCCATCGGGCAGGTCACCATGATAGACGAGTAGGCGCTGCGAATGACCTACTGCGCGGCGGCATGGCGGCAGTGCACGAGGCCCGGATGCTCTGCTCGCCTATCCGGTTGATGGGTCTGGCATTGTGCACTCCGGGCGCCTGGCTCAGCCCCCGCTCGCCACGGTTACGCGGTGTCCGAGTATACTCGGCGCACGACCTCTCGCGCCCGATCGCCCATGACGCCACTGGCCACACGCCCCAGCCTGCTGCTCGCACTCCTGCTCTCTCTCGCCGCCTGTACCAGGCAGGAATCCCCCACACCGCCCGAACCCTGTGTCTGCCCACCGGCTACGACCCAACCCGCTCCCCCTCACGCGCCAGCGCCCGCTCTGCGCGCCGAGGCTCGCGCTTGGAGCGATCTGCCGGGCTGGCGCGAGGATCGCCCCAGCGAGGCGTGGGAGGCTTTCCTCGCCGGTTGCCCCCGCCTCGAGGCGATCGAACCCGCCTGGCAGGCCGTCTGCCGCGAGGCACGCGAACAGCCGCGCGAGGACGCGGTGCTGCGCCGATTCCTCGAACGACGCCTGCGCCCCTGGCAGCTCGTGGCAGTGCTACCCGATGGCGGCACCCGCGACACCGGGCTCGCCACTGGCTATTACGAGCCGCTGATCGCCGCGAGCCGCACGCCGGATGCCCGTCATCGTACCCCCATCCTTGGGCCGCCTGCCGATCTCGTCACCGTGGATCTGGGTGAAATCGTGCCCGCGACGAAGCACCTACGCCTCAAGGGCCGGCTGGAAGGCAATCGGCTCGTCCCCTATTACAGCCGCGCCGAGATCCGCGCCCTGGGCGAGAAGCTGCCCGCCCCGATACTCTTCTGGGCAGCCGACGAACTCGATTTCTTTTTCCTGCAGATTCAGGGTTCCGGCCTGCTGCGTCTGACCGACGGTTCCACCGTGCGCATCGGCTATGCCGATCACAACGGACACCCTTACCGTTCCATCGGGCGCCTGCTCATCGACGCCGGCGAACTCACCCTGCCAGAAGCCTCGGCGCAGGGCATTCGGCGCTGGCTCGAACGCAACCCCGAGCAGCGTCAGGCGCTACTCGACGCCAATCCGGCCTATGTCTTCTTCCGCGAATTGCCCCCCGACGGCCCCGGCCCCATCGGCACCCTGGGCGTACCGCTCACGCCGCAGCGCAGCCTCGCGGTCGATCCGGCGCTCCTGCCCTTGGGTGCGCCGCTCTATGCCGTGGTCTCAGGCAGGCATCCCCTGTCCCGGCTGATGCTGGCGCAGGACACGGGAGGCGCCATCCAAGGACCGTTGCGCGTGGACGTCTATGAAGGCAGCGGCCAGGAAGCCGGCGAGCGCGCCGGGCGGCGGCGCGACGAAGTCGCCCTGTGGCTGCTGTGGCCGGCCGATGCCGACCCACCCGCAGCCAGGCAATGAAAAAGGCGCCCGCAGGCGCCTCGAGGGAAACGGGTCGCGCCACTTCCTCAGCAGCCGCCCTCCAGACCCATCAGCCGGCGATAGAACGCGTGGAAATGCGGCATCCCCACTTCGAACGGCTCCTGATAAGGCCCGACCTCGTCCCTACCCTCGGCCAGGAGCGCCTTGCGGCCGCGGTCCATGCGCTCGGCGATCTCGTCGTCCTCGATCGCCGTCTCCATGTAGGCCGCCTGCTGCGCCTCGACGTAGTCGCGCTCGAACTCGACGATCTCTTCGGGATAATAGAATTCCACCACGTTGATCGTCTCGCTCACCGACACCGGCCACAGGGTGCTCACCACCAAGGTGTTGGGATACCACTCCACCATCACGTTGGGGTAGTACAGCATCCAGATCGCGCCGTGCTCGGGCAGTTTCCCTTGATGATGATCGAGTACCGCCTTGTGCCAGCGCGCATAGACCGGCGTGCCCGGCTTGTCGAGCGCCGTGATGCCCACGCGCTGCACCGAGTACCATTCACCGAACTGCCACTCGAGCGCGCTGCAATCGACGAAGTTGCCCAGCCCCGGATGGAAGGGCACGACGTGGTAATCCTCGAGATACACCTCGACGAAGGTCTTCCAGTTGTAGTGGCAGTCGTGGCGCACGACCCGGTCGAGTTTGTAGCCGGAGAAGTCGAACCAGCGGGCGAGCTCCATGCCGGCGAGATCGGCCGCCGCCGAGCGCGGCCCGCGGAAGAGGAGCCCGTTCCACGATTCGAGCGCCTCGCGCTGCAGGTTGAGGCAGGGCGTCTCGGAGAAATGCGGCGCACCCACCAGCCGCCCCGTGAGATCGTAGGTCCAGCGGTGCAAGGGGCAGACGACGTGCTCGGTCTTCCCTTCCCCCTGCAGCATGATGGCTTGCCGGTGGCGGCAGACGTTGGACAGCAGCGCCGGCCCCTGGGCGTCGCGCACCAGCGCCTTGGCGTGGTCGAACCACTCGAGCGAGCGGTAGGAGCCGGGCTCCGGCACCATCGCCTCGTGCCCGACATAACCCGGCCCCTGGCGGAAGAAGATCTCCAGCTCGCGGTGAAACAGCGCCTCGTCGAAATACCACGACACCGGAAATTGCAGCGCCGCCGGCTGCAGACGGACCCCAGAACCCATCTCCGACATGATCGAACCCTCCATGGACAAAGGACCCGACCTCGACGCCGAGGTCGCCGAAAGAGCGCGGGATGGTACCACGAAACGAATGCAAGGGGTTGATCGAACGAAAAAATCTTCGACCTCGCCCCCGAGCGGATTCATTCCAGCCGCACGAGCAGCCCTTTGAGATATTCGCTCTCGGGCACCGCCAACCCCACGGGATGATCCGGCCCGGCCTGCAGGCGGGCGAGCACCTGCGCGTCGCGCCCGTTCTTGGCGGCGCAGTCGGCCACGATCTCGCGGAATTCCTCCGTGCCGATGCCGCCGGAGCAGGAAAACGTCATCAGAAGCCCGCCGGAGGCGACCAGGCGCATGCCATGGAGGTTGACGTCGCGATACGCCCGCCGCGCCTGCGGCACGTGGGCCGCCGAGGGGGCGAACTTGGGCGGATCGAGGATGACGAGGTCGAAGCGCTCGCCGTCGCGCTCCCACTCGCGCAGCAGGGTGAAGACGTCGGCCTCGAACCAGCGCGCCCGATCCGTCGGTAGCGCGGGATCGAGGGCGAGGTTGCGCCGTGCGAGTTCCAGCGCCGGGCCGCTCGAGTCGATCGAGCAGACCTCGCGCGCGCCGCCCGCGAGCGCGTGGAGCGAAAATCCGCCGCTATAGCAAAAGGCGTTGAGCACCCGCGCCCCGTCGGCGAGCTGCCCGGCGAGCCGCCGGTTCTCGCGCTGGTCGAGGTAGAACCCCGTCTTGTGCCCCTGCACCACGTCGACGAGCAGACGCACGCCGTACTCTTCGATCACCACCGTCTCGGGCAAGGTTCCGAAGACGAGACCCGTGCGCGGCTCCAGCCCTTCGAGCCGGCGCACCCCGGAATCCGAGCGCTCGTAGAGTGCTTCCAGCTCCGGCAAGGCGCGCCGGAGGGCATCGACGATGGCCTCCCGCCAGCGCTCGGCGCCGGCAAAGGTGAGCTGCAGCACCGCCACCGCGCCGAAGCGATCGACGATGACGCCGGGCAAACCGTCGGCCTCGCCGTGCACGAGCCGCAGTCCCTGCTGTCCGCGCAACTGGGGATGCGCCAGACGCCGGGCAATCGCCTGCGTGATGCGGCGACGGAAAAACGCATGATCGACGGGCGAATCCGGCGCGAAGTGCCACACCCGCGCGCGGATGCGCGAGGCGAGCGACACCCCGGCGCGCGCGAGCGGCGTGCCATCGTGCCGCGCCACGAGCACGGTGTCGCCGTTTTTCACCGGTCCGTCGATGCGCTCGACGCTGGTGTCGAAAATCCAGGGATGGCGCCGCATGAGCGAGCGCTCCCGCCCGGGTTTGAGGATCAAGGTCGCCATGGGCAGATTCCGGTCTATTTGCGTTTGGCCCGCGGATGGGCCGCGTCGTAGATGTGTGCCAGATGTTGGAAATCGAGTCGAGTGTAGACCTGGGTGCTGGCGATCGAGGCGTGCCCCAGGAGCTCCTGCACCGCGCGCAGGTCACCCGAGGATTGCAGCAGGTGGCTCGCGAAACTGTGGCGCAGCCGGTGCGGATGGAGATTCCCCTCCACGCCGTGCTTGCGCCCCCAGCGCACCAGGCGGCTCCCCACCCCTTGCGGCGAGAGGCGCCTGCCCTCGCGGCTCACGAAGAGCGCTTTCTCGCCCGGCGCCGCCAACCCGGCGCGCACGGAAAGCCACTGGCGAATCGCCGCGATGGCCGTGCGCCCCAGCGGCACGGTCCGGCGTTTGCCGCGCTTGCCGGTCACGCTCACCCAGCCCTGGTCGAGATCGAGGCAGGCGGGATCGAGGTCGAGCGAAACGAGCTCGGCCACCCGCAATCCCGTGGCATAGAGGAGCTCGGCCATGGCGCGATCCCGCACCTCCAGCTCCGCCTCGGGCGTGGCATCGAGCACCCGCTGGGTCTCGTCTACGCCCAACGCCTTGGGCAGGAGGCGCGGCGCGCGCGGCGCGCGCAGCCCCTCGGCGGGATTGACCGCCACCCAGCCCTGGCGCAGCGCCCAGCGGTAGAACCCACGCCAGCATGAGAGGCGCCGGGCGAGCGAGCGCGGCGCCAGACCCTGCCCGTGGGCCCGGGCGAGCGCCGCGCGCAAGGCAGCCGCGTCGGCGCGCAGCGGCTCACCGCCCGTTGCCGCGGAAAGCGCCGCGAGCTCCAGCCGGTAGGCGCGCAACGTGGCCGTGGCGCTACGCCGCTCGGCAGCGAGCACGGCGAGGTAGCGCTCGAGCGGCTCGGGCAGCTTGGATTCGTCCACGGGGCTCACACCACCTCGCGGCAGCGGGCGAGCGCCGCCGTGGCGAGCTCGCCGATACGCCGCAGGAAGACGGTTCCCATCGCCGGATAGAAGCGCTGCGGCTCGGGGCTGCCGAGCGCCAGCAGCCCCACGCCCTCCTCGGGCACGGGCAGCGGCAGCACGGCGCAGGAGGCGACGTCGGTACCGAGCCAGGCGGCGAGCGCCGGATGGGGAGGCGACCCCACGTGCACCTCGGAGAGCGTGCGGGCGAACGCCGCGAGCGTCTCGGGTAATTCCGCCGCGAGCCAGCCGGGAAGGCCCAGGCGCACCGTCGGCACGGCGAACTCTTCGGTGAGGGTGCGCGTGAGGATCTGGCGCACCTGCGGACGCGTCTCCGCCCCGATGAGGGCGAGCGCCAGGCGGTGCATCCGCTCGGCGAGCTGATCGTTCTGCCGCCCGATCTGCAGGAGCTGGGCGAATTTTTCTTCCATCGCCTGGAGTTGACCACGCAGCAGGTTCGCCTGATGCTGGGCGAGCGACACAGTCCCCCCCGGCCCTTCGGACGGCAGGGCCAAGGAGGCCGCCAGCGCCGGCTCATGCAGGAAGAAGTCCGGATGCTCCTGCAGATAATGGCGAACGTCGTCGTGCGAGCAGCTCATCGCGGTAGCTCCCAGGGTTGGTCGAGGTCGATCACTCCTTCGAACACGGTGCGCGCCGGGCCGATCATGATCACGGGCCGACCCGGCCCGGCCCATTCGATGCGCAGCCGCCCGCCGCGCGTGTGTACCGTCACCGGCGGGCACAGCAGCCCGCGCAGGGTACCGGCCACCACCGCGGCGCAGGCACCCGTGCCGCAGGCGAGCGTCTCACCCGCCCCGCGCTCGAATACGCGCAGCCGGATCGCGTCGGGCGCGAGCACCTGCATGAAGCCGACGTTGACGCGTTCGGGAAAACGGGGATGACGCTCGATTCGTGGACCGAGCTCGGCCACCGGCGCCCGATCGGCGTCCTGCACCACCAGCACCGCGTGGGGATTGCCCATGGAGACTGCCGTGAGTTCCACCGGCCTGCCGTCGACTTCGAGCGTCTGCACCACTGCATCGGTGTCGCTGACGAAGGGGATGCGCGCGGGTTCGAGCACCGGCACGCCCATGTCGACGGCCACCTCCCCTTCCTCGCGCAGCTCGGGTTCGATCACGCCGCTCGCCGTCTCCACGCGCAGGCGCTGCTTGGTGGTGAGCCCTTTCTCCACCACGAAGCGGGCGAAACAGCGCGCACCGTTGCCGCACTGCGCCACCTCGCCGCCGTCGGCGTTGAAGATGCGGTAGCGGAAATCGGCGTCGGGGCGGGTGGGCGCCTCCACCAGCAGGAGCTGGTCGCAGCCGATGCCGAAATGGCGGTCGGCAAGCCAGCGTACTAGTTCCGGCGTAGGCGTGAAGCGCTGGCGAATCGCGTCGATCACGACGAAATCGTTGCCCAGGCCGTGCATCTTGGTGAAATGGAGAAGGTTCATGCCCTCAACGCCTCGTCGATGAGCTCGATCCAATGGCACACCGGCACGCTCGCGCCGTGCGCCAGATGGGTGATGCAGCCGATGTTGGCCGAGGCGATCCGGGCCGGAGCGTGTTCGGTGAGGGCGGCGAGCTTGTTGCGCTTGAGCGCCTCGGCCAATTCCGCCTGCAGCAGCGAGTAGGTTCCGGCCGAACCGCAGCACAAGTGGGCATCGCGCACCGGCACCAGAGTGTAGCCCGCGCGCGCGAGCAACCGCTCGACCACGCCGCGCACCTTCAGACCGTGCTGCAAGGAACAGGGCGCGTGAAAGGCCACGGCCCCGCGCGGCGTCGGCTGCGCCGGCAGCAGCGCTTCGAGTGCAGCCGATTCGGCGGCGAGCACTTCGCTCACATCGTGCGCCCGCTGCGCCACCTGCGCTGCCTTGTCGGCATAGGCCGGATCCTCGGCGAGCCAAAACCCATAGTCGCGCACCTGGGCTGCACAGCCGGAGGCGGTGATGAGGATGCCCTCGATTTCACCCGACTCGATCGCCGGCCACCAGGCGTCGATGTTGCGCCGCGCCCGCGCTCGCGCCCGTTCCTGTTCGTCGAGGTGCCATTCGATCGCCCCGCAGCACCCCGCCCCCGGCGCGGCCTCGAGCGAAATGCCCAGCCGGTCGAACACGCGCTCGGCCGCCGCGTCGATCGCCGGTTCCAGCTCGGGCTGCACGCAGCCTTCCAGCCGCCACCAGCGGCGAGGGTGGCGCGCCGTCGGTCGCGGGCCAGCCTCTTTTTTCGCCGGAATCTTCGCCGCCAGGGAATCCGGCAGCACCCCTTTGCCCAAACGGGCGAGCCGCAGCGCCGCGGCGAAGCGTTGGCGTTCAGGCAGCACGCGCGCCAGCGCCCAACGCTTGGCCCGTTCGGCGAGCGGCCGCGGCACGCGCGCATCGACCTCGTGCCGGCCGATGTCGAGCAGGTGCGCGTATTCCACGCCCGAAGGACAGGTCGTCTCGCAGGCGCGGCAGGTGAGGCAGCGGTCGAGATGTTGCTGGATGGCGCGCGTGGGCGGCACGCCCTCGAGCACCTCTTTGATCAGATAGATGCGCCCGCGTGGCCCATCGAGCTCGTCCCCGAGCAGCTGATACGTCGGGCAGGTGGCGGTGCAAAAGCCGCAGTGTACGCACTTGCGCAGAATGACGTCGGCCACCCGGCCGGCGGGGGTGTCACGAATGAAATCGGCCAGATTCGTCTGCATCGCTCACTCCAAGGGCAAGCGACGCGCGAACACGCCGTCGGGGTCGAAGGCGGCCTTGAGCCGCTCTTCGATGGCGCGCTCGGCGGCGCCGCGCGGCGCGAACACGCGCTCACCGGCCCGGGCGCCGCGCCAGCGCACGGCATGTCCGCCCACGGCGCGAGCGCGTTCGAACCAGGAATCGTCGCCCACCGGGCGGCGCAGCCAGCGCAGCCCTCCGCCCCATTCGACGAGCGCATCCTCCGCATCCGCCCAGGCAGGCGTGGTCGGCGGCAACGCCAGACGCCACAGCACCTCACCCTCGTGCAGGTTCCAGACGGGCAGGCGCTGCTCGCGCACTTCCTCCCAGAATCGCTGCGCCGCCGCCTCCGGCAGCACCTCGCCGCCCAGGCGCGCCGCGGCCGCTTCCACCGCCGCCCGGGCGCCGGCAAGGCGCAGGGTCATTTCCCCTTGCCACCACACGCTCGCCGACAGGGGAAGCGGCTGTCCCGCCCAGCGGTTGAAGCGTTCGATCGCCTCGTCCTGGCTGCAGGCAAAGCGCAGGGTGAGGGTGGCCGGGGGCAGCGGCAAAACCTTCAGCGACACTTCGAGGATCACCCCCAGGGTGCCGAGCGAACCGGCAAAGAGCCGCGCGACATCGTAGCCGGCCACGTTCTTCATCACTTCGCCGCCGAAGCGCAGCACTCGCCCCTGGCCGTCGAGCACCCGCACTCCCAGCACGTAGTCACGCAGCGCCCCGTGTCCCCAGCGGGTCGGGCCGGAGAGACCAGCGGCCACCGCCCCGCCGATCGTGGCCGAATCGGCGAAGTGCGGCGGAGAGAAAGGCAACCATTGCCCGTGACGCGCGAGCAGCGCCTCCACCTCCGCCAGCGGCGTGCCGCCATAGGCGGTGAGCACCAATTCCGAGGGCTCGTAACGGATGATGCCGGAGAGCAGACCCACCTTCAGCGGCTCGGCCTCCGGATCCGACGCCCCGTACCAGGATTTGCTGCCCCCGCCGCGGATCTCCAGCCGCCTGCGCCCGCGCGCCGCCAGCACCTGCTCGCGCAAGCGATCGACGATCGCATTCATCGTTTCTCCTCTCGTTTTTTGCGCCGCCGCTCGGCGAGTCGCGCCTCGTCGCGCAGCCACAGCAGGGAACCGATCAGCCCCAACACGGGAATGGCGACCAACAGCAGCTGCACCCAGGCCCTCTCACTCATGGCTTGTGAATCCATCTGCTGATTGCGACGATTGCTTCACGAGCAATCACGCCGTTCAGAACCGCGGCAATTCAGCAAAAGGCAGCTTGCCGCGCGACACGCGCATCCGGCCGTATTCGGCGCAGCGGTGCAGCGTGGGAATCGCCTTGCCGGGATTCAGGATTCCCGCCGGGTCAAAAGCCGCTTTCACCTGGAAGAACGCCTCGAGCTCCACGGGCGAGAATTGCACGCACATCTGGTTGATTTTTTCTACGCCCACGCCGTGCTCGCCGGTGACCGTGCCCCCGAGCCGCACCGAAAGCTCCAGGATGTCGGCCCCGAACGCTTCGGCCCGCTCCCATTCGCCGGGCTGATTCGCATCGAACAGGATCAAAGGGTGCAGATTGCCATCACCCGCGTGAAAGACGTTGAGACAGCGCAGCCCGTATTCGCGCTCCATCTCGGCGATCGCCTCCAGCATCTCGCCCAGGGCCTTGCGCGGAATCGTCCCATCCATGCAGTAGTAGTCGGGCGAGACGCGCCCGGCGGCCGGAAACGCCGCCTTGCGTCCGGCCCAGAAGCGCAGCCGCTCCTCCTCGTCGCGCGAGACGCGCCACTCGGTGGCGCCACAGCGCTCGAGCACCGCGCCCATGCGGGCGATCTCTTCTTCCACTTCCTCGGGCGTGCCGTCGGACTCGCACAGCAGCACCGCCGCGGCCTCGAGCGGATAGCCCGCGTGGACGAAGTCCTCCGCAGCGATCGTCGCCCCCTGGTCCATCATCTCCAGCCCCGCGGGGATGATGCCCTCGGCGATGATCGCGGCCACCGCCTCGCCGGCGGCGCGCACCGCGTCGAAGGCGGCGAGGATGCAGCGCGCCGTCTGCGGTCGGGGCAGCAGTTTCACCGTGATCTCGGTGACCACCGCCAGCATTCCCTCCGAGCCGATCGCCAGTGCGAGCAGGTCGTAGCCCGGCGCATCCGGCGCGAGGCTGCCGAACACGACGGGCTCCCCCGCGGCGGTGTAACCGCGCACGCGCAGTACGTTGTGCACCGTGAGGCCGTACTTCAGGCAATGCACGCCGCCGGAATTCTCGGCCACGTTGCCTCCCAGCGTGCAGGCGATCTGTGAGGAAGGATCCGGCGCGTAATAGAGTCCGTAGGGCGCGGCCGCTTCCGAGATGGCGAGGTTGCGCACCCCCGGCTGCACCGTGGCGGTGCGCGCGAAGGGATCGAGGGCGAGGATGCGGTTGAGCCGCGCGAGCGACAGCACCAGCCCCTGCGGCTGCGGCAGCGCCCCGCCCGACAAGCCCGTACCCGCGCCGCGTGGCACGACCGGCACCCGCAGGCGATGGCACGTCTGCAGCAGCGCCACCACTTCCTCTTCGGTACGCGGCAGGGCCACGGCCCAGGGCAGTTCGCGAAAGGCCGACAGACCGTCGCACTCGTAGGCACGCAGCTCGGCTTCTTCGTGGATCAGACCGTCCGCAGGCAGGAGGCGGCGCAACTCGGCGACGAAGACTTCGCGCGTGACGGCGGGAGAAGGAGTATGGAGCGCAGTCTCAGCCATCGATGGGTTCCAAAGAAGAAGGTTCTTCAGGGGTTTCGCCTGCCGGACACAGCACCTCGGAGACGCGATCCGCCGTTCCTTCCAAGTGACGCTCGGCCGCGCGCCGCGCCGCCGCCGGATCGCCTGCACGCACTGCTTCGAGGATCTCGCGGTGCTCGGCATTGGCCACGACGGGCCAGCCGCGCACGCGCCCCTCATCGCCCCACAGGACGCGGTGCACGGCAGTATTTTTCACGCCCAGATATTCCTGAAAACGTTCGACCTCGGGGTTGTGCGTCGCCCGCGCGAGCGCCAGGTGGAATTCGTCGTCCCACTGCGCCCCCGTCGTCTCCTCGGTAGGGCTGTGCGCTGCCTGCTGAGCCCAGCGATCCATGGCGAGCACCACCGCTTCGAGATGATGCAAATCTGCCTCGGTACGCCGCACCGCCGCCAGTTCGGCCACGCCGGTTTCGAACACCTTGCGCAACTCGAGGATGTGGCGCAGTTCTTCGAGGATGGAAACCTCCTCGACGTTCTTCAGATGGAACCCCTTGCGACCGGGGCGATCGATCACGTAGGTGCCGGAGCCCTGACGTGCCATGACCACCCCTTCGGCCTTCAGATGAGCGATCGCCTCGCGTACCACCGCCCTACTCACCCCGAACCGTTCGCTCAAGGCATGTTCGGACGGCAAGCGGGCACCACGCGGATGATGACCGGCCAGGATGGACTGAACGAGCAAATGGGCGACTCGCTCACACTCCCTTATCATTTTTTGTCGTGTTCTCATGATCTTGGCCGCGTGAATGAATCGTTGCAGAATTTACACGCAAGCCGCGCCAGGATCAAGCGGCATGTTCGGGCGCGCGTTCGAGCAGAGGGCGCGCGATGGTCGCCAGCCCTCGTTGCAACATGGTTTCGAGCCGCTGGAGTTGCTGTTCGAGCCGCTCGCGCTCCGCATGCAGTTCGGCCAGCTGCGGCTCCAGGGATTCCGCCGCCTGATGCACCCGTACGATGCCGTTCATGCGCAACTCGAGCTCGGTCTTCTTCTCTTTCAAGGCCGCCTCGAGCGGCAACAACGCCTGCCGGACCCAGGTGACCGTTTCGCGGTGCATCGCCGCCCAGCGATGCTGCACCTCGCTTCCGACCAAGGCGAGGAATCGTTCGATGACTCCCGACTTGGTATGCGCGAGCATGGTGCCCCAGCTGGCAAGCTGGCGTAAGGCCAAGGTACGCGCCGTCTCGAGCGACTCTCGGGCGGCGGCGAAATCGAGCGGCGCCGGTGGCTTGCAGACGATGCCGTGTTCCACTTCGAGCTGGCGCATCATGGTGGTGAGCATCTCGTGTATCTCCGCCACCTTGGCCTGAGCCCGGTCGATGAGGGCGAACACCCGTTCGAAAAACTGCTCGATGCGCTCCCTCAAGTCGGAAGAAAACGCCGCCATCTCCATCTGATGGCGCACGTCGGCCAGCTCGAAACGAAACCGCGACATCGCCACCGCGTCGAGCAACTCACGACAGAGTTTGACATAAACGGCGCGAGTGGCCTGATAACGGTGAAAGGCCGCGTCGAATTCCTCTTTCTCCGTCTGGGCCTTGCGCAAGAGATACGCCACTCGGCTGCGGTTCTGGCCCCGCAGGGCGACCAGCTCCGACTCCTGCGTTCCCACGGCCGACAAGCGCTCGCGCAACATTCCCGCAGCCAACGAACCGATCTCGCGAAAGGCGGACTCCACCGCCTCGCGCGTAAGTGCCTGGCGTTTTCCGAGCAAATCCTGAGACAAGGCGTGTTCGAACGGTTCGATGCGGCTACGGCGCAGCAAGTCCCGTTCACCATGGATGCGAGCGGCCAACGCCTTCTGCGCCGACAACGGGAAGACGTGCTCCGGCCTCACCCCCAGCATACGGGCCACGGAGTCGACCTGGGCGGCGATCTCGCGCTCGATCTCCTCTTCACTGCGGATGCCGTCCCACAGCGAATCGATCTTGTTGAGCGCGATCAGACACCCTTCGCCGGGGTCGACGCGCGATTCGAGCACGTAATGGCGCCAGATCTTCATGTCGCTCTGGGTGACGCCCGTGTCGGCGGCCAGCACGAAGACCACGGCGTGGGCCTGCGGCAAAAGCGAGAGCGTCAGTTCCGTTTCGGCGCCGATGGCATTCAACCCCGGCGTATCGAGAATCACCAGCCCGCGGGCGAGCAGCGGATGCGGATAGCGCACGATGGCATGGCGCCAGGCGGGCACTTCCACGAGGCCGTCTTCACCCGGCACCAAGCCGGCCTCGCCGCTCGGGTCGATGTGAAAACCCAAGGATTCTGCCTCGTCGACCGGGATACGCCGGGTCTCGCCCACGCGCTCGAGCGCCCGTTGGACGGAGGCGAGGTCTTCTGGATGGTAGGACTGCACGCTCCAGCACTCGCGGCGACGTCGCGCCTCGTGCAGTGAAACGATCTCGCGGCGCGTGTCGATCGGCAGCAACAAGACTTCGGGACGCGCTCCCTCGTACCATTCGATCTCGGTGGGGCACATCGTCGTACGGCCGCTGCGAGAGGGCAAGGCCCGTGCACCGAGCGAAGAAAAAACGAGTGCGTTGATCAGTTCCGACTTGCCCCGCGAAAATTCCGCCACGAACGCCAGGCGCAGACACTCCTCGCGCAGGCGCTCACGGGCCGCCTCGAGCCTGCCGGCGAACGCTTCGTCCGCCACGCCCAGGGATTCCAGCGTGCGGGCAAGAGATTCCAGCGCCTCGAGCGCCTCTCGACGCCATTCGTCATAGGCCGTGAAATACCGTTCGAGACTCACCGCCGATCCCCAGGCATGGAAACACCATATAAGCTTACCATGCCCCTCATCCACTGCGTTGGCACGAGGGGCAGAAAAAGGTACTCCGTCCTCCTTGTGTCACCCGGCGCACCGGCGTAGCGCAGCGCGGACACGGCTCCCCTTCGCGCCCATACACCGCGAGCCGGCCGCGATATTCGCCTCCCTTGCCCTCCACCGTGCGGTGATCGCGCAGGGTCGTGCCGCCGGCGGCGATCGCCGCCTCGAACACCGCGCGCAGCGCCGCGATCAGCCGCGCCCAATCGCCCTCGTCGAGCGATTCCGCTGGCCGACCCGGCGGGATACCGGCAAGAAAGAGCGCTTCGCAGGCGTAGATGTTGCCCGCCCCTACCACCACGTCGCCCGCGAGCAGCACTTCCTTGATCGCCCGCCGCCGTCCCTGCACCTTGGCGCGGGCCCAAGCCGGGGTGAGCCGCTCGTCCCACGGCTCGAGCCCCAGGCGCGCCTCCAGGGTCCGTTCGGCGGCTGCATCGAGTGGCTCGACGAGACCGAAACGCCGCGGGTCGGTATAGCGCAGCAAAGTTTCTGCGAAAAGAAAATCCAGGTGATCGTGCCGCCCCGGCGGCACGTCCGGCGCCACGAACGCGATCCGCCCGCTCATGCCCAGATGCACGAGCAGCGTCCCCCCGTCGAAGCGCCACAGCAGATACTTTCCCCGCCGCTCCACCCGCAGCAGCCGCCGCCCTACCCAGGAGGCGAGCAACGGCACCGGCCGGCGCAGGCGCGGCTCGCGCACCCGCACTTCCGTCAGGATTTTCCCGACGAGGCGCTCCTCCACGCCGCGGCGCACCGCCTCCACTTCGGGCAGTTCAGGCATCTCACCCCCCCAGATGCTGCAGGGCGAGCAACACGCCCATCCCCGCGAGGAAAGGCACCCACGGATTGCGCCAGCGAAGCACCACGAGCACCACCGCCGCGGCGGCAACGAGGCGCGGCGAGAGAAAATCCAATGGCTGTCCCGTCCCCCCCACCAGTTCCGGCGCGATCAGCGCACCCAGCGCCGCCGCTGGCGCGAAGCGCAGGAAGCGCTGCATGCCCGCCGGCAGACGCACCCGCTCGCCCGCGAGCAGGAACGCCCCCCGGGTGAGCCAGGTGGCAAAGAACATCAATGCGAAGATCCCATAGAGTCGCCACTCACCCATCATCGCTCCCGAGCAACGCCTTGCTGTCGCCGTTCGAAAAGATAGCCCGCCACCAAGCCGACGATCACGGCGGCGATCACCCCGGTACGCAGCGGCAAATCCCGCAGCAGCAAAGCCGACGCACCGGCAGCCAAAGCCGTGACCAGCATCACCCGTTCCCGGCACATGGGGACGAGCAGCACCAACAGGGCAATGGTTCCCATGAATCCCAGCGACCAGTGCTCCGGCACCCAACTCGCCCCCACGATCCCGACGAGCGAAGCGATCTGCCACGTCCCCCAGCACCACAGGCCGGCGCCGAGGAAACGCCCCCAACGTCGCTGGGCGTCCTGTTCCTGGAGCAGACCTGGTCCCTGGACGAGGAAGACCACATCCACGAGCAGGTAACTACCCAAGGCACGGCGCGCCCAAGGTTGATCGTGGAACGCCGGAGCCATCGCCGCGCTGTAGATGACGAAACGCAGGTTCAAGATCGCCGCGGTGGCCAGGATCAGCCACACCGGAGCCTCGCTCACGAGCAGCGGCAAAGTGCCCAGCTGGGCGGTCGCCGCGAAAACGAGCACGTTCATCGCCAAGGATTCGCCGATCGAGAGGCCGCTGGCGCGCATGGCGATGCCCGTGGCGATCGCCCAAGGCACCAGCCCGAGGGAAAAGGCCAGAATTTCACGGCCCCCTTCGCGCAGACCCATTCGGAGCGTGGACATCACCCTCTCCTCGAGGTGCCCGGCGAACGCCGCCCACCGGAGCCAACCCGCCCCCCCGGTGCATCCTGCCACGGCACCAGCTGATCCGGCCGATTCCCGATCAGATCGCGCCGCCCCATCTTCAGCAACGCCTCGCGAATGAGGGGCCAGTTGGCCGGATCGTGCCAGCGCAGCAGCGCCTTGTGCAGCCGCCGACGCCGCCCCTCGCGCACCACCTCCACCGTCTCGCCGCGCGCGAGCGGCCGCAGCGGATTGCGCCCGCTGTGATACATCGCCGTGGCGAGCGCCATCGGCGTGGGCAGAAAAGTCTGCACCTGATCGGGGCGAAAACCGTTCTTCTTCAGCCACAGCGCCAGGGCCACCATATCCTCGTCGGTGGTCCCCGGATGCGCGGCGATGAAGTACGGAATCAGCTGCTGGTTCTTGCCCGCCTCGCGCGAGAATCGCTCGAAGAGGGCGCGGAACTGCTCGAACGCCTCCACGCCCGGCTTCATCATCTTGGAGAGCGGCCCCGGCTCGGTGTGCTCCGGTGCGATCTTCAGTCGCCCGCTCACGTGGTGGGTGACGAGCTCGCGCACGTACTCGGGCGAGCGCACCGCCAGATCGTAGCGCACGCCCGAGCCGATGGTGATGCGCTTCACCCCCGGCACCTGCCGCGCGCGGCGATAGAGCTGCACGAGCGGCGCATGGTCGGTATCCAGGTTCGGACAGATGCCGGGATAGACGCAGGACAGGCGCCGGCAATGGCGTTCGATCGCGGGGTCCTTGCAGCGCATGCGGTACATGTTCGCCGTCGGGCCGCCCAGGTCGGTCACGTGCCCGGCAAAGCCCGGCGTGCGGTCGCGGATCGCCTCGATCTCGCGCAGGATGGAGTCTTCCGAACGGCTCTGGATGATGCGCCCCTCGTGCTCGGTGATGGAACAGAACGTGCAGCCGCCGAAACAGCCGCGCATGATGCTCACCGAGAACTTGATCATCTCCCAGGCAGGGATGTGCGCTTGCCCATAGCTCGGGTGGGGTCGTCGCGCATAGGGCAGACCGTAGATGAAATCCATCTCGGCGGTGGATAGCGGCAGCGGCGGCGGATTGACCCATACCTCGCGCGCCCCCGGCCCTTCGCCGTGGCGCTGCACCAGGGCACGGGCGTTGCCCGGGTTCGACTCCAGGTGCATCACCCGCGAGGCGTGCGCATAGTGCAGAGGATCATCGCGCACCGACTCGAACGAAGGCAGACGCACCACCTCGCGGCTACGGTCGCGTTTCGCCCCCACGGGCTCTGGCGCATCGGAAGGCTGCGGCGCGTGCGACACGGGGCGCGGCGCATAAGGGTCGGGCGGCGGCAGAGGCCGGCCGGGCGCCTCGATCTCGCTCGCGTCGATCTCGCGCCAATCCGCCTGCGGTTTCCAACCCGGCGGCACCGCGAACACCGTGCCACGCAGATCGCGGATCGAACCGATCGGCTCGCCCGCATCGAGCCGACGCGTGAGCGCGAGCAGCGCCCGCTCCGCGTTGCCATAGAGGAGGAGGTCGGCCTTGGCGTCGAGCAACACCGAGCGGCGCACTTTCTCCGACCAGTAATCGTAATGCGCCAGCCGTCGCAGGCTCGCCTCGATCCCCCCAAGCACCACCGGCACGCCGGGAAACGCCTCGCGCACCCGCTGCGCATAGACGATCACCGCCCGGTCCGGGCGCTTGCCCGCCACCCCGCCCGGCGTATAGGCATCGTCCGAGCGGATGCGTCGCTCAGAGGTATAGCGGTTGACCATGGAATCCATGTTGCCGGCGGTGATGCCGAAATAAAGGCGCGGGCGCCCCAACGCCTTGAACGGCTCGGCGCTGTGCCAATCCGGCTGACTGAGGATGCCCACGCGGTAGCCGTGCGCCTCCAAGAAACGCGCGAGCAGCGCCATGCCGAAACTCGGATGGTCGATGTACGCATCCCCCGTCACCAGGATCACGTCGCACGCGTCCCAACCCAGCCGCTCCATCTCCGCGCGCGTCATCGGAAAGAACGGCACCGGCGCCCGGGCGCTCGCCGGCGCGATGATCGTCTCTCCGTTCCAAACTTCCGTCTGCCGCATCGTTCCTCATCCTTCGCCCGCCTTGCCGGGCCCATCGATTCTCATTATCCTACGCAAAGAACTTTTCTGGAGCGAACTGCCCATGTCCTCTCCCCCCGGTCGCGCCGGCACCGTCGGTCTCTTCGCCACCTGCCTGATGAACGCGATGCGGCCCAACATCGGCTTCGCCGCTGCGCGGCTCCTCGAAGACGCCGGCTGGCGGGTCGAAGTTCCGCGCGAGCAGACCTGCTGCGGTCAGCCTGCCTACAACGGGGGCGACGAAGACGCCGCCCGGGCGCTCGCCCGCCGCACCATTGCCCAGTTCGAGGCCTTCGACGCCCTCGTGGCTCCCTCCGGCTCGTGCCTTGCCACCCTCAAGTACGACTACCCCCGGCTGCTACGCGACGACCCGCTCTGGGCCGGCCGCGCCCAGGCGCTCGCCGACAAATCCTGGGAGATCCTCACTTTTCTCCACGAACGGGTCGGCGTCGAGCACATCCGCAGCCGATTCCCCCATCGCGTCGTCTACCACGACAGCTGCTCGGGGCTGCGCCAGCTCGGCATCCGCGAGGCGCCACGCGCGCTCCTTGCCCGCGTCGAGGGGCTGCAACTCGTCGAGGCCGAAGAGCGCGAAGTCTGCTGCGGCTTCGGCGGCACCTTCAGCGTCAAATACCCCGCCCTCTCCGAGCGCCTGGCCGAGAACAAGGTGCAACGGCTCCTTGCCACTCGCGCGGAGGTCGTGCTCGGCGGCGACCTCGGCTGCCTCCTGCACCTCGCCGGTCGGCTTTCCCGCATCTGCGCCCCGGTGCGCGTCTATCACACGGTCGAAGTGCTCGCCGGCCTGGCCGATGGCCCCGGCATCGGCCAGGCCTGAACGGAGCGACCCCATGCAGATCCGTACCCGTGAATTCGTCCCCCGCGCCACCTTCGCGCTGCACGACCCCAACCTGCAGCGCGCGCTCGCCAAAGCCGCCGACGGGTTCATCGGCAAGCGCGCCAAGGCCATCGCCGAAGTCCCCGAGTTCGAGGCCCTGCGCGAAGCCGCCAGCGCCCGCAAGGACGAGATCCTCTCCGAGCTCGACCTCTGGCTCGAACGCTTCGAAGCGCGCGTACGCGCCGTGGGCGGCCAGGTCCACTGGGCGCGCGACGCCGAAGAAGCCCGCGCCATCGTGCTCGCCCTGTGCCGGCGCGCCGGTGCCAAGACGGTGGCCAAGGGCAAATCCATGGTCTCCGAAGAGATCGGACTCAA
Organism: Tepidiphilus sp. J10; assembly: GCF_006980785.1. Taxonomy (NCBI): domain Bacteria; kingdom Pseudomonadati; phylum Pseudomonadota; class Hydrogenophilia; order Hydrogenophilales; family Hydrogenophilaceae; genus Tepidiphilus; species Tepidiphilus sp. J10. Next base: position 9,257 of record NZ_SBHP01000005.1, on the reverse strand, counting down.
CGAAGCGCTCGCTGCCGACGGGCTCGAAGTGATCGAAACCGATCTGGGGGAATACATCGTGCAGCTCGCCAAGGAACCCCCCTCGCACATCATCGCCCCGGCCGTACACAAGACCAAGGAACAGGTCGCCGAACTCTTCGCCGAACACCACGGCGGCCCGCCGAAGACTACCGTCCCCGAGCTCGTCACCGAGGCGCGACTGCAGCTGCGGCGCAAGTTCTTCCGCACCGACGTCGGCATCACCGGCGCGAACTTCCTCATCGCCGAGACCGGCGCCTCCGTCATCGTCACCAACGAGGGCAACGGCGACCTCACGCAGTCGCTCGCCCGCGTGCACATCGTCACCGCCGGCATCGAAAAAGTCGTCCCCACCCTGGAAGACGCCACCCTCTTCCTGCGGCTGCTCGCGCGCAGCGCCACCGGCCAGGACAGCGAAACCTACACCACCTATTCCATGGGCCCGCGCCGCGCCGACGACCCCGACGGCCCGCAGGAATACCACGTCGTGCTCGTCGACAACGGCCGCAGCCGCATGCTCGGCGGCCCCTGGCGCCCCATGCTGCGCTGCATCCGCTGCGGCGCCTGCATGAACCACTGCCCCGTCTATGGCGCCATCGGCGGGCACGCCTACGGCTGGGTCTACCCCGGCCCCATGGGCTCGGTGCTCACGCCGCTCTTCGTCGGGCTCGACACCGCCTACGACCTCCCCAACGCCTGCACCCTCAATGGCCGCTGCGGCGAAGTCTGTCCGGTGAAAATCCCCCTGCCCGAACTCATCCGCGAAGTACGCCACGCCCAGCAGCGCGACGGCCTGCACCCCCCGGCGGAGCAGCGCGTCAAGGCCCTGTGGCGGCGCGTCGCCGAACGCCCCGCCCTCTACCACGGGCTCGAACGCCTCGCCGTGCGGCTGCTCGCCACCCTCGGACCCAAAGGACGCATCCGCCGCCTGGCGGGGCTCCACGCCTGGACGGACGCGCGCGACCTCCCCGCCCCCGCTGGCCGTACCTTCCTCGAACTCTGGCACGCCAAAGGCCGCGACGAATGAACGAACCCGATCCCCTCGACCACGCCCTCGCCGCCCGACGCCGCGACACCGTGCTCGGCGCGATTCGCCGCAACCTCGGCCGTGACGCCGCCCCGCCCGCGCCCGAATTCCCCTTGCCCCCGGTGCACCCGCGCATTGCCGTGCCCGACGAAGATCTGGTCGAACGCTGGCGCCGGCGCTGGGAAGCCCGCGGCGGCACCAGCGCCCTCGTGCCCACGAAAGCATCCGCGGTCGAGCACCTCGTCGCTTGGTGCCGCGAACACGACCTCCCTCCCCCCACCCACGCCGCCCGGCCCCTGCTCGAACTCCCCTGGCCCGCCGACTGGTCCCTCGACCCCGGCCCCGCCGGCATCGACACCCAGAGCGCCGTGAGCCTCGCGTTTGCCGGCATTGCCGAAGTCGGCAACCTCGCCTTCCTCTCCGGCCCGGAAAGCCCCGTCACCCACCTCTTCGTGCCCGACAACCACTTCATCCTGCTGGACGCCGCCGCCATCGTGCGCCACTTCGAAGACCTGTGGCAGCGCCTGCGCCAACACCTCGCCACCTCCGACGCCGACTGGCGCGAACGGCTCCCCCGCACGATCAACTTCGTCGCCGGCCCCTCCCGCACGGGTGACGTCGAACAGACGATCCAGCTCGGCGCCCATGGGCCGAGGAGGGTGCATGTGGTGATTTTCCAAGAGAATCGTTGAAACGCCCTTTGACGAGGAGCCCCCCATGACCGATCAAGCCTATACCCCGCCGCGCGTCTGGAAGTGGGAACAACCCAGCGGCGGGCGCTTCGCCAGCATCAACCGCCCCGTGGCCGGCCCCACGCACGAAGCCGAGCTGCCCGTGGGCAAGCACCCCCACCAGCTCTACTCGCTCGGCACGCCCAACGGCCAAAAAGTCACCATCCTCTTCGAAGAGCTGCTCGAAGCCGGTCATGCCGACGCCGAATACGACGCTTGGCCCATCGACATCATGAAAGGCGAGCAATTCTCGACCGGGTTCGTCGCCATCAACCCCAACTCCAAGATTCCCGCGCTGCTCGACCGCAGCACCGATCCCCCGACGCGGGTGTTCGAATCGGGCGCCATCCTGGTCTATCTGGCGGAAAAATTCGGCGAATTCCTCCCTGCTTCCGGTGCCCCGCGGGCCGAGTGCCTCTCCTGGCTCTTCTGGCAAGTGGGTTCCGCCCCCTACCTGGGCGGAGGATTCGGGCACTTCTACGCCTACGCGCCCGTCAAGCTGCAATACCCCATCGACCGCTTCGCTATGGAAGTCAAGCGCCAGCTCGACGTGCTCGACCGCAACCTCGCCGAGCGCCGATTCATGATCGGCGACGAATACACCATCGCCGACATGGCCATCTGGCCCTGGTACGGCGGCCTGATCCTAGAAAACCTCTACGACGCCGCCGAGTTCCTGCAAGTCCACAGTTACGCAAACGTCGTGCGCTGGGCGAACGACATCGCCGCGCGCCCCGCCGTCCAGCGCGGCCGCCGCGTCAACCGCATCCGCGGGCCGGAATCGCTGCGCCTGCCCGAGCGGCACGGACCGGAAGATTTCCTTGCGTCCTAAACTCTTGCGGCAAACGACGAGACAAAGGCGGCCCAACCATCAGAAGCCTGTCTGTTCAGAAGTGGGCGCTGTGCCAAGGCTGGACCGGCCCTTGACAAGGGGCAGGAGCCCGACTTTAATAACTGTTATTAGCCATCAGGAGACACCGCGATGCCGACCAGTGTGGCACTCAGCCCCCATTTCGAAGCCTTCATCCGCCAGCTGGTGGAGTCGGGCCGTTTCAACAACGCCAGCGAAGTGGTGCGCGCCGGACTGCGCCTACTCGAAGAGTACGAAGCCGAACGAGCGGCCAAGCTGCAGGCCCTGCGCGAAGCCGTTGCGGTGGGGCTGGCCAGCGGACCGGATATCCCGGCGGACGAGGTGTTCGATCGACTGGAGGCGAAGTATCTCGCCATGGCTGAAGCGGCCGAAAGAACCTGATTGGTACGGCTTATCTTTCTGCCGCAGGCCGAAGCGGATACGGCAACTACCTCGTGCTGTTTTTTGAAGAGCCTGGCCTGGTGCGGATCGTGCGGGTGCTGCACGGGGCCATGGACGTCGAAGCGCAGTTCGCCGAAAAAATCTCTCTCCCGACACCAAAACCGACACAAAAATCTAGTCGAATCTTTGCGCGGCCGCCGCGTCCACCGCATCCGCGGGCCGGAATCGCTGCGCCTGCCCGAGAGCGGCACAGGTCGAAATATTTCGGGCGCTGCAGCGACGCTGCACCGGATCATTCCATGCCGTTGCCGGAGCCGGCGCGAACCGCTACACTTCATTCCCACGCAATAACGGAAACGCGGCGCCTGCCGGGTTTCCCTTTCCAAGAAATGAGCGCCCATGCCAACACTGAACTGGATCGGCAAAGACGCCGTCGTCAAGCATCACAAGGACGTCCCGTTCCGACTGCTGGAGCCGGTCGCGGATCTTTCCTGCGGCCCGGCGGATTCGGGCAACCTCATCGTGCAGGGCGACAACCTGCACGCCTTGAAGGCGCTGCTGCCGCGCTACGCCGGCCAGGTGAAATGCATCTACATCGACCCGCCCTACAACACCGGCAACGAGGGCTGGGTCTACAACGACAACGTGAACAGCCCCGAGATTCGCCGCTGGCTGGGTGAGGTGGTAGGCAAAGAGGGCGAGACGCTCGACCGGCACGACCGCTGGCTGTGCATGATGTACCCGCGGCTGGTGCTCTTGCGGCAGTTCCTGCGCGAGGATGGGGCGATTTTCGTGTCGATCGACGACAACGAGGTGGCGACGCTGCGGCTCCTGATGGATGAGATTTTTGGGGCCAAGAATTTTGTGGCATCCGCCATCTGGAACATGATAGACAGCCCCAAAAACAGTGCTCGGTATCTGAGCGAGGATCACGAATACATCGTGTTGTATGCTGCGAATAAGGACAAGTGGCGACCGAATCCTCTGCCTCGCAGCGAAGCGATGATTGCGCGGTATAAAAACCCCGATAACGACCCCCGGGGCCCGTGGTTGCTTAGCGATTTGGCTGCGCGTAATTTCTACGCACAAGGCCGATATGCGATCACTACACCATCAGGAAAAGTTATCGATGGTCCGCCATCAGGAAGTTACTGGCGAGTAAGCGAAGAAAAATTCTGGGAGCTAGATAGGGACAATCGAATATGGTGGGGTAAAACGGGTAGCAGTCGCCCTGGTATTAAACGTTTTCTCAGCGAGGTCAAGGACGGTGTTGTTCCCAGAACACTATGGCCTTGGCAGGAAGTTGGTAGCACGCGCCATTCAAAGCAGGAGATCAGCCAGATTCTGAATTTGGGAGCATCCAGCGACCTGTTTGTTACCCCAAAACCGACAAAGCTTCTCCAGCGCATCCTGCAAATCGCTACCGACAAGGATTCCCTTATCCTCGACAGCTTCGCCGGCTCCGGCACCACGGGCCACGCGGTGCTCAAGCAAAACACCGAAGACGGCGGCAACCGGCGCTTCATCCTCGTCGAGATGGACGAAGGCATTGCGCAGAACGTCACCGCCGAGCGCGTCAGGCGCGTGGCGCAGGGCTACACCAACGCCAAGGGGCAGGAGGTCGCGGGCCTGGGCGGCGGCTTCCAGTTCTGCCGCCTGTCGGCCGAGCCGCTGTTCGATGCCGACGGGCAAATCCGCAGCGATGTGACCTTCGCGCAACTGGCCGAGTTCGTCTGGTTTGCCGAAACCGGCACCGGCTTTACCGGCATGGCCGATTCGCCGCTGCTGGGCGTGCACGAAGGCCGCGCCATCTATCTGCTCTACAACGGCATCTTGAAAGACAAGTCCGTGGCCGGCGGCAACGTGCTCACCGGCGCAGTGTTCGACGCGCTGCCGCCGTTTACCGGCCCCAAGGTGATCTACGCCGCCGCCTGCCGCCTGGGCAACGCACGGCTGGCGCGCGAGGGCATCATCTTCAAGCAAACGCCCTACGCGCTGGAGATGTGAGCCATGCAGGCGCGCAAGGTCATCATCATTGCCGGGCCAAACGGCGCGGGCAAAACTACGTTTGCACTGGAGCGAGAAGCCATGAATCCACGACCGATCGAAACCGCGCAGGATGAGGACTTGCGCCTATCACGTCAGGCCATGCAACGCGCCGCCCTACGTGCCTGGGAAATCGCAGCGCGGACCGGTACGGCCATCATCATCCGCCGTGCCGGCGCGATCGAGGCGGTACGGCCCCAAGAGCTCGAACCGCCGCAGCTGCAGCAGACACTGCACGCGCCAGACACGGGAAAGCCATGACCCCCTTCACCCCCAAAACCTACCAGCAGCAGGTGCTGGACAGCGTGGAGGCCTATTTCAAGGCTTGCCACGAACTCCCCTCGCCCGCGCTTGCCTTCACCGCCACGACCGAACGCCTGTGGGGCCGCGGCAATCCGTACCACCCGCTCACGGGCTTTCCGGCCGACATGCCGTACTTCTGCCTGCGCGTGCCGACCGGAGGCGGCAAGACCTGGCTCGCAGCGAAAAGCGTGGCGCTGGTGAACACGCACCTGCTGCGTTGCGAGTACAGCGTAATTTTGTGGCTGGTGCCCAGCAAGTCGATCCGCGAGCAGACGATCAAGGCGCTGAAGGATCGCAGCCACCCCTATCACGCCGCGCTGCGCGAGGCAGGGCCGGTGACGGTGCTCGATCTGGAAGAAGCCAAGAGCGTGACGCGCGCCACGCTGGACACGTCCACCACCGTGATCGTCGCCACGCGCCAGGCGTTTCAGGTGGAGGATGAGGAATGCCGCAAGGTGTATCAGTCGAGCGGCGCGCTGATGCACCACTTCGACAACCTCTCGCCCCACCAGCGCGATGCCTTGCTGACCGAAGGCGAGGGCAGCGAGCGCACCGTGCCCTATTCGCTCGCCAACGTGCTGCGCCTGCGCCGGCCCTTCGTGATCGTGGACGAAGCGCACAACAGCCGCACGGAGCTCGCCTTCGACATGCTGGCGCGCTTTCGCCCGAGCGGCGTGCTGGAGCTCACCGCCACGCCCGACCTCACGCGCACGCCCAGCAACGTGCTGCACAGTGTGTCGGCCGCCGAATTGAAGGCGGAAGAAATGATCAAACTGCCGGTGCTGCTCGAAACCGAGCCCAACTGGCAGCAGTGCCTGGCCGATGCGCTGGCCCGGCGCGAGGCGCTGCACAAGCTGGCCGATGAAGAACGCCGTGCCGGCGCGCCCTACCTGCGGCCGGTGGTATTGATCCAGTCCGAACCGCGCCGCGCGGGCGTGGAGACGCTGGATTTGGACCGCGTGAAGCACGAGCTGATCGCCAACCACGGCATCCCGCCTGCCGAGATCGTGGTGGCCGCCGGCGAAGAAAAAGGGCTGGAGCAGATCGACGCCACCTACCCACGGGGCATTGCCGACCCGGCCTGCCCGGTGAAGTTCGTCATCACCCAGAAGGCGCTCGCCGAAGGCTGGGATTGCCCGTTTGCCTACATTCTGGTGAGCATGGCCGAGCTGAAATCGGCCACGGCGGTGGAACAGCTGCTGGGGCGCATCCTGCGCCAGCCGAACGCGCGCCACTTTGCCAACCAGCGCCTCAATCAATCCTACGCATTCGTGGTGTCGCGCAACTTTGCCGAAACAGCGGCCGCGCTGCGCGACCGGCTGGTGGCCGGGGCCGGCTTCGAGCGGCGCGAGGTGGCCGAATTCGTGGCTGCGGCTTTGCCGGAGCAGGCGCGTCTCGACCTGGAAGCTCACGCCGGGCGTGTGGTGGTGCGGCCGGTGGCGGTGACGCTGCCGGAAAAGCCCGACCTCAAAAGCGTGCCGAAACCGGTGCGCGACAAACTGAGCTGGGACAGTGCGCTCAACACCCTGACCCTGCACGCGCCGCTCTCGGAAGATGAAACCGAAGCGCTCAAGGCATCGGTCACTTCCGCAACGGCAGCCGCGGCCATCGAGCAGGCCGCCGAAGAAAGCCGCACCACCGCGATCGAGTTCTTCCGCACGCCCGCCGAGCTGGGCGAGCGCTTTCGCGTGCCGCAGCTGGCCTTGCGCGTGCAGGGCAAGTTGCAGCTCTTCGACGATCCGGAAGTGCTCGAATATCCGTGGAACCTCTCGCTCTACGACGCCGAACCGACGGCCGGCGAACTCGCAGCCTTGGGTGCGGCGCTCAAGGTGGCCGAGGGCGGCGAAATCGACGTCGACGCGGGTGGTCACGTGGTGTCGCGTTTCCTGCCCGAATTGCAGCGCGACTTGGGTCTCGTGTATCCACCCGAACACTGGGACGAAGTACGCCTCGCCACCTGGTTGTGCCGCAACCTGCCCGAACCGTCGCTGACCCATGAGAACAAGCAGGCGTTCGTCGCCGCGTGGCTCACGGCCTTGCTGCGCCGGGACGGCTTCACGCTGGCGCGCGTCAACCTGCAGAAGTTCCTGATCCGCAATCTATTGGAGGCGCGCATTCGCGAACTCCGCAGGCAGGCCGTCCGCAAAGCCTACCAGCAGACGCTCTTTGGTGACGACGCCGCCACGCGCGTGACCGTGACCGATCAGTACGCCTTCGAGTTTCACGCCTTGGCCTACGCGCCCAGCCGCGACTACGACGGCCGCTTCGGGCATTTCGACTTTCGCAAGCACTTCTACGGCCGCATCGGCGACTTCGACAGCAAGGAAGAGTTCGAATGCGCCTGCCAGTTGGATATGTGGGCGCAGCAGGGCCGTATCCAGTTCTGGGTGCGCAACCTCGTTCGGCGAGAAGGCAGTTCGTTCTTCTTACAGAAGGCCGACGGCCGATTTTACCCGGATTTCCTGTGCCAATTGCCCGGCACAGCAGACGCGCCGGGGCCAATTCTGGCGGTGGAATACAAGGGCGCGGATCGCTGGAACGCCGCCGAAGATGACCGCCTGATCGGCGGCCTGTGGGCCAGCCTGTCGCAAGGCCGCTGCCGCTTCGTGATGGTCACAGACAAGCGCTGGGAGTGGATCGAAGAAAAACTGGGGTGAAGAAACCGAGTATCGAGTATGAACGTGAAAAAGACACCTCCAACGTGGAGCGACGTCAAGGCCAAACTCGCCGAACTCGACCGCGCCGGGTTGATCGGGCTGGTGCATGACCTGTACGCGGCCAGCAAGGAAAACCAGGCTTTTTTGCACACTCGATTTGCATTGGGTGACGACCCGCTCAAGCCTTACAAAGCGACGATCACGCAATGGATCAACCCTGCCGACCCCCGCAAGCCGCAGTCCGTGGCCAAGGCCAAGAAAGCCATCAGCGATTACAAAAAAGCACTGGGCCAGCCGGAGGCCTTGGCCGAACTGACGGTATTCTATTGCGAGGAAGTATTTGCGTTTCTGGCCGTTTGCGGCATGGAGGACGAAGGCTTTTACGACGCGCTCGTGAACATGTTCGAGCAGGCGCTGAAGTACGTGCTGGCCTTGCCCGAGCCGCAGCAGGCGCCTTTCTTGGTCAGACTCGACCGAGTGCGCCAGCTGGGCCAAAACGTCGGCTGGGGCGTGGGCGACAACTTCAACGACTTGTGGCTGCAGGCGGGTTTGGGGTAGGTGAAAAGCGAGGCTTGCTTTGCAATGTTCCCCTGGATACCCTACACAACAGGGAACAAGGCAAGCGCAGCCCCATGGGGGCCGCCAAAGCGCCACTCAAAATAATATTATTGGACACAGCGCCGGAGGCGGCCTTGGCCGCATTGCTCTAAACAACGGCTACGCAACCCATTCTCTTGAAAAAGGAGTCATCATGAAAGCTAGCGCCCGCAACCGCCTGCGCGGCACGGTGAGCAAACTGGTGCCGGGTGCGATCAACACGGAAGTGGTGCTGACTCTACCCCCCTCTGTGTCAGAATAGTTGTCGTCTCGATAGATCCTGAAACCAGAGGGCGACAAAGGAAGAACGAAGTGGCCAGATACGGACAGTCCTTCAAGGACAGGGCGGTTGCACGGCTGTTGCCGCCAGAGAGTGCGACGGTGGAGACCGTTGCCCGTGAGCTGAGCATTTCGGCTGCGACGCTAGCGCGCTGGCGTGCCGAGGCACTCTCCCAGCCCGTTGGCGAGCGGGGCTGGAGTGCGGGGGCCCGCTTCGAAGCGGTACTCTCGACGGCCGCGATGGACGAGGCGAGCAAAGGGGCCTGGTGCCGCGAGCATGGCGTGTATCCCCAGACGCTCGAGCAATGGCGCACCGCCGCCCTGCAGGCGCTCGATGAGCCCGAGGA
>NZ_SBHP01000004.1:107645-171843 GCF_006980785.1 Tepidiphilus sp. J10 | reverse complement strand
GCTGCTGGCCGAACTCGACGACGAGTGGATGACCGGCAAGGTCTATCTCAACCTCAACCCGTAACCTCGGCGTCATGACCAACACCACGAAAATTTACAGAAAAAAGGTTGCACAATCGCGAGAACGCCCAGCATCGCCGCAATTCGATGCGTCCGTGGTCTTTCTCGACCGATTCAGTATAGGAGTGAGCAACGCCCTGCCAGCTCGCTGCCTGGCCGATGTCGAAGAAGGTTTGGATCGACTCGGCAAGACGGGGCTGGTTATTTTTGACCGCGAGCACATAGTCGGCCTCCTTGTCCCGGATCGCCCGGGCGATATTGGCGTGCGTGCCCATGGCATCGATGGTGACGATTGCTCCCTTGAGCATCAGAGTCTCCAGCAGAACCGGAATGGCCGTCAATTCGTTGGATTTTTCGGCACAGGCTTCCTGCCCCAGGACCAAGCCTGCCTGGGCGGCAAAGGCGCTCACCAAGTGTAGGGCCGAGCGCCCGGCGCTGCGGCTGCGCCGGCTGCTCTTGCCATCGATCGCGACGACCTCGCCTTCGGCCAGCGCCGGCAGCACCCCACCGACCCAGCGGCGAAAACTCTTCTCCAGTGCCCTGCGATCGAGTAGGCCAAAAAGGCGCCCCAACGTGTCGTGCGACGGGATCCCGTTCTCCAGCACCAGAAAGCGGCGCAGCCAGTCGATGCGCTCCTTGGCCCACGCCTCGATGCCGACGAAGTCATCGACCCCGCACAGCAAGGCGCACACCGAAATCACCAGCATCTCGACCAGATCGTGCTTCGCACGTCCCACAACGCGCGGATCCGGGATCTCCGAAAATACTTCGAGCAGCAACGAGCGGGATGGCTCGCCGTCTGCGTTTGCTTTCTCTGTCTTCATGCGCCGCCCCCAAAAAGACAGAAAACTACACGAATCAGGGCACTGTGAACAGACCCTCTGGGCAACCCCGTGGAGGTTAAAAACTATTTTTTAGACAGGACCCTTGGTTTGATGCGATTGCCCTGCCCCTCTTCCCGGCGTTGACCCGAACTGGGATAATGCCGGAGACGATCCACCCGCAGGGGCCTGCCATGCAGTCGAGCTTTTCCGAACTCGAGTACGCCGCGAAGAAGAAACAGACGCGCCGGGACCATTTTCTGGCGCAACTCGAGGCGCTGACCCCTTGGGGCGCTTTGGTGGCGGTGATTGCCCCGTACTACCCGCAAGGGCAGGATGCGGTTTAGGATTGGCATCGTGGCGAGATTGCGAAACAATGTGGTGCACATCACACTTTGTCGATCGTTCCATGCCAAGCGGAACCGGACTGAACCGACTGGAGGCGCGGTGAAAACGCTTGCCTGGATCTGATCTGCGCAGATAGATGGCAGATGGCGCTAGCCAATCGTCTGTCAGCCGTCCCTCTGCTCGAGGTCGCGATAGAAGTTTTCGTGCGGCCCCACCATCAGCAGCTTGAGCGTATTTTCGTCGAGAATCCGGTAGGCCAGGAGGCAGAGCAAGCTGCCCATGCGGAACTTGTAGACCCTCACGCCTGCAAGGTCGCCGACTTTGGCTTCACCCGCTTCGGGTTGACGGGCGATGGTACGTACCGCCTCGTCGAGCGCAGCTTTCTGTTGCTGGTGCAGTTTTTTGACGATGCGCTCGAATGTCGGGGTGACAAGGATACGCATCAGCCGAATTGGTACTCACCTACCGGCCCTTCCTGGTCCGCGACCAGGATGTCGCGGATGACGCTGAAGGGCAGATCGGGGTTTTCAGCGGCGATCTTGCCGATATTTGCGGCGGGAATGAAGCGCAAGACTTCACCGTTGATGCAGTAGCGCAGGCCGGTGGGCGGCGGGCCGTCGTCGAAGACGTGCCCCAGGTGAATGCTCGTGCTGGCGCTGCGCACTTCGATGCGGATCATGCCGTGCGAGCGGTCTTCGTGTAGCGTCACCGCGCCGGGAATCGCTTCATAGAAGCTTGGCCAGCCGCAGGGGCTGTCGAACTTCGCTTCCGAGCGGAAAAGCGGGGCATTGCTCAGGCGATCGACATAGACGCCGGGGCGCCGCTCGTCGAGGTAGGGGCCGGTGAAGGGGCGTTCCGTGCCTTGCTCGCAGGCGATCCAGCGCGCGAGCGGCGGCAAATGGCGCTCGGCGAGCGTGCGCCAAAAGGAATGCGGCATGCGTACGCCCGTGCCTCCCAGACCGCAGTATCCGTTCGGGTTCTTCAGCAGGTAGTGCTGATGGTATTCCTCGGCCGGGGTGTAGGAGGCAAGCGGGGCGATTTCGGTGACGATTTCTCCGTAACCAGCGGCCGAGAGCGCCCGTTGATAGGCGTCGCGCGTGGCGAGCGCCGCGTCTCTTTGTTCCGGCGTGGTGGTGTAGATCGCGCTGCGGTAGTTGCTGCCGATGTCGTTTCCTTGCCGATCACGCTGGGTGGGATCGTGGTTTTCCCAAAACCAGGCGAGCACGGCTTCCGGCAGCACGAGTTCGGGGTCATAGACGACTTTGACGACTTCCGCGTGGTTGCGCCCGTTCGCCAGCCCTTGGCGCAGGCGCTGCTCGAAGTCGAGCACGTCGTCGTAAGTGGGGTCGGGAAAGCTGCCTCCGGCGTAGCCGACTTCGGTGTCGAGCACGCCCGGCAGCGCGGCCATGCGCTGTTGCGCGCCCCAGAAACATCCCATGCCGAGGACGAGGGTTTCTTTTCTAGCGTTCATGATGGTTCCATGGTTCGTTCTCAGGCGGGGACGGTGCGCCCTTGCAGCCGAATCTGCAGCCGGTAGCAGAGCCCCATGAGGGCCACCCAGATGGGCAGGGCGATGACGGAAGCGCGCGTGCCGGGGTTGTCGAGCATCAGGAGGAGCAGAAAGGCGACGAAGGCGAGGCAGAGGTAGTTGGCGAGCGGGCTCCAGAAGGCTTTGAAGGCGGGGGTGACGTGGCGCTGGCGCAGTACCCGGCGGAATTTGAGGTGGGTGAGGCTGATCATGGTCCAGTTGATCACCAGAGCGGCTACCACCAGCGACATCAAGAGTTCCAGGGCGCTTTGTGGCAGGAGGTAGTTGACCGCCACGCAGAAGAAGGTGATGAGCGCGGAGACCCCCACGGCCAGGACCGGCACGCCGCGGCGGTTGATCTTCATGAGGGCGCGGGGTGCGTCGCCTTGTTCGGCCAGGCCGTAGAGCATGCGGCTGTTGCAATAGACGCCGCTGTTGTAGACCGACAAGGCCGCCGTGAGGACGACGAGGTTGAGGAGGTGCGCCGCCGTGTCGCTGCCGATGAGCGAGAAGATGCGCACGAAGGGGCTGGCGCTGTAGGGGTCGCCGGCGGCGGTGAGCGAGGCCACCAGCTGGTCCCAAGGATAGAGGGAGAGCAGCACGGCGATCGCGCCGATGTAGAAGATGAGGATGCGGTAGACCACCTGATTGATGGCCTTGGGAATGACGCGCCGCGGGTCGGAGGCTTCGGCGGCGGTGATGCCGACGAGTTCGAGCCCGCCGAAGGAGAACATGATGATCGGCAAAGTGACGACCAGGCTGCCAAAGCCGTGGGGGAAGAATCCGCCATGGTGCCAGAGATTGGTGACGCTCGCCTGTTCGCCACCCCGGCCGCTCGTGAGCAGATAGAGGCCGAGCACGATCATGCCGACGATGGCAATCACCTTGATGAGGGAGAACCAGAACTCGGCCTCGCCGAAAGCGCGCACGTTGGCGAGGTTGATCAGGTTGACGAGAAGGAAGAAAGCGAGAACGGAGACCCAGGTGGGAATTTCGGGCCACCAGAATTGGACGTATTTGCCGATCGCCGTCAGCTCGGCCATCCCCACGAGTACGTAGAGCGCCCAATAGTTCCAGCCGGAGAGGAACCCGGCGAATCGCCCCCAGTAGGTGTGGGCGAAGTGGCTGAAGGAACCGGCCACGGGCTCTTCGACGATCATCTCGCCGAGCTGGCGCATGATGAGGAAGGCGATGAGGCCGCCGATGGCATAGCCGAGCAGCATCGATGGTCCGGCGGTGGCGAGCACACCGGCCGAGCCGAGGAAGAGCCCGGTGCCGATGGCACCGCCCAGGGCGATGAGTTGGATGTGACGGTTTTTCAGGCCGCGGCGCAACGGGGCCTCGTGCAGGGTGGAATCGGTCATGGTCGAACGTTCAGAATCGTGGCGAGGGGAGCAATCTTACACGCGTCTTGGGACGGTGAGCGGGTTGGTCGGGTTCCTGTACCCTCATCGTGAGGTTGTACCCTCGCACGAAGTTTCTGATAGGCTCAGCATTACCGTGATTGGTGTTCCAGAAATTTTCTGAGGAAGGCAATATGGACAGCACGGATCTTTCGGTATTGAATGCCGCCATCGAGTGGCTTCATGCTGGTCGCCGGACGGTGTTGGCCACGGTGGTGGAGACGTGGGGATCGTCGCCGCGTCCGGTCGGGGCGTGGTTGGCGATCCGCGACGATGGCCAGGTCGTCGGTTCTGTGTCCGGGGGCTGTGTAGAAGACGACCTGATCGCTCGGATTCGTTCGGGGGAATCGTTGGCCGAAGAGCTCCCTGAATTGGTTACGTATGGAGTGACCCGGGAGCAGGCGGCGCGCTTCGGTCTGCCGTGCGGGGGAAGACTGCGGCTGGTGGTCGAACCGGCCCCGGAGGTCGGATTGCTCGAGGAATTGCGAGCGAGGATCCATGCCAAACGTCTGACGGTGCGCGAACTCGATACGTGTTCGGGGCGCTCGGTGCTGCGGGATGCGACACGAGGGGAGACGTTCTTTTTCGATGGACGCCTGATGCGCACGCTCTACGGACCGCGCTGGCGTTTGATCGTCATCGGAGCGGGGCAGCTGTCACAATACGTGTGCGAGATGGCGCTCGCCGCCGATTACGAAGTGGTGGTGATCGATCCGCGCGAAGAGTTCGCCGAGGGGCTTGCCAACCCGGCGATCACGTTTCGTCGCGACATGCCGGACGATGCGATCCTGGATCTCACCGTGGATGCACACACGGCGATCGTGGCCCTGACGCACGATCCCAAGCTCGACGACATGGCGTTGCTCGAAGCCTTGAAATCTCCGGCGTTCTACGTCGGGGCGCTCGGCAGCCGCACCAACTCGGCCAAACGCCGGGAGCGGCTCGCGCTGTTCGATCTCACCGCCGACGAGATCGACCGCTTGCACGGACCCGTGGGTTTGTTCATCGGGGCTCGTTCCCCGGCGGAGATGGCGGTGTCGATCCTGGCCGAGATCACTGCGGCGAAGTACGGCGTGCCCATCGTGCAGAAGCGCGCTTTTGCCGAACGGGAGCGAGCCGAACGGCATACCCTTCTCGATACGATGTCTTCCGCCTGCCGCGCTTGACCGCAGGCGAAAGGCGATGATGGCAAGGAGGTGGCGCTCGCATTCAGGAGCGAGAGGCCGCCTCGATCGCCGCGCGGGCACACTCCCGAATCCGCTCGATCATTGCCCGCAGGCCGTTGCCGCGCGTGGGGGAGAGGTGGGCGAGTAGCCCCAAGCGCTCGAAGAGGGCGAGGGTGTCGAGCGAGAGCGCTTCTTCAGGCGTCTTGCCTTCGTAGGCGGCAAGCACGATGGCGGCGAGCCCGCGCACGATGAGCGCGTCGCTGTCGATCGCCAGGCGCAAGCGACCGTTGTCGAGGCGGCAGACGAGCCAGACACGGCTCTGGCAGCCGCGCACGAGGTTGGCGTCGGTGCGTTCGGTTTCCGGGAAGGAGGGCAGCGTGCGTCCCAGCTCGATGAGGTAGTCGTAGCGCCCGTCCCAGTCGTCGAAGAGGGCGAAATTCTCTTCGATCTCGGCGAGCGTGGTCATAGCAGCCCCAGTTCGAGCCGTGCGGTTTCGGAGAGCCGGTCGGAAGTCCAGGGAGGGTCGAAGACGACGTTGACCGTCGCTTCTTTTACCTCGGGAATCTGCTCTACGCGTTGCTTGACTTCCTCGCTGAGCACGGGGCCGAGCGAGCAGCCGGGGGCGGTGAGGGTCATGTCGATCTCGACCCGGGCGCCGTCTTCGCCTTCTTCGATGTCGAGGCGGTAGATGAGCCCCAAGTCGACGATGTTGACCGGGATTTCAGGATCGTAGATCTGGCGCAGCACCTCGAGGATGCGCTCGCGCAGGTCGCCTTCGGTAGGAATCGGCGAAGGGGCGTAAGGATCAAGCCCGAAGGCGTCGGCATCCTCGCCGGCCACGCGCACGAGGCGCCCGTCGTAGAGCACGGTGAGGCTGGTGCCCAGCGTCTGCGTCAGGCGCACTTCGCTGTCTTGGGGGATCGTGACGGGTTCCCCCGAGGGGACGACGATACCATAGACGTCGCGCCGGGTGATGACCGTTTGGGCGTTCATGGGGCTGGGGCTCCCAGACGTTCGAGGGCACGGGAGAGTGCCGACAGGGTTTGGTCGATGTCCGATGCGTTGTTGTAGAAGGCGATCGAGGCGCGCACGGTGCCGAGCAGTCCGTAGCGGGCGATCAGGGGCATGGTGCAATGGTGCCCGACGCGCACCGCAATACCTTGGGTGTCGAGCAGGGTGCCGAGATCGGCCGGATGAATGCCGGCGACGTGGAAGGAGGCGATGGGGGCTTTCCCCTCCGGCGGAAGATCGGCGAGGAGCCGCAGCCCGTCGATCGCCGCCAGGCCGTCCCTCAACCTGCGGTAGAGGTGGGTTTCCCAGGCGGCCAGTTGCGCCCGATCGAATTGGCGCAGGTAGTCGATCGCGGCACCCAAAGCGATGGCTTCGGCGATGGGCGGGGTACCGGCCTCGAACTTGTAGGGAAGTTCGTTGGGTGCGAAACCATGCTCGTCGACCCAGGCGATCATCTCGCCGCCGCCTTGCCATGGGGGCATGGCTTCGAGCACTTCCTGACGCCCCCAGAGCACCCCGATGCCGGTGGGACCGAGCATTTTGTGACCGGAGAAGGCGTAGAAATCGCAACCCAGCGCTTGCACGTCCACGGGAAAATGCCCCACCGCCTGGGCGCCGTCGATGAGCACGGTCGCCCCCACGGCCTTGGCTTCGGCGATGAGCTCGGCCACGGGATTGATGGTGCCCAGGGTATTCGAGACGTGGGCGAGCGCCACCAGTCGGGGTCGCCGCTCGAGCAGCTGGCGGTAGCGTTCCCGATCGAGCGTGCCATCGTCCCGGACTGGCACGAGGGCGAGTTCGGCACCGCTGCGCCGGGCGAGCATCTGCCAGGGAACGAGGTTGGCGTGGTGCTCCATCTGGGTGGCGACGAGGAGATCGCCCTCTTTGACGAAGGCATTGCCCCAGGCTTGGGCCACGAGGTTGATCGCTTCCGTGGTGCCCCGCGTCCAGAGGACTTCCTTTTCGCTCGCGGCGTGGATCCAGCGGGCGACGGTGACGCGCGCGGTCTCGAAACAGTCGGTGGCTTCCGTGCTCAGCGCGTGCGCGCCGCGGTGCACGTTGGCGTTGCGGTTCTCGTAGAACTCGGTGAGCGCCTCGATCACCTGCCGTGGTTTCTGGGTGGTGGCGGCGTTGTCGAGGTAGATGAGGGGCCTGCCATAGACCCGCCGGTGCAGGATGGGAAAGTCTTCGCGCCAGCGCTCGACGGTGGCCGCCTCAGGCAGCGGCGTCGTCGGGGAGGGGGAGACGGGATTGGACATGGCGGAGGACCTCTGCAAGGGTGAAACGCTGCAGGACCGGAGCGAGGAAGGCGTCGATGAGCAGTCGGCGCGCTTCGACTTCGGGAATGCCCCGGCTGCGCAGGTAGAAGAGCGCTTCGTCGTCGAGCCGGCCGAGGGTGGCGCCGTGGCCGCAGGCGACATCGTCGGCGTAGATCTCGAGCTCGGGCTTGACGTCGGCAGCGGCGCCGTCGGCCAGGAGCAGGTGATCGAGCCGCATGGCGGCGTCGGTGCGTTGGCCGGCGGGTTCGATGAGGATGCGGCCAATCACGGCCGAGTGCGCTTCGGCCGGCACCAGGCCGCGCCAGCGCACGTCGGTGGTGGCGCCGGGCGCGGCATGGCGGATGCGCAGCGCGACGTCGGTGGAACCCTCTGGCTCACCCTGGGTGATGCCGGAGAGGCGCAGCGTGGCGGATTCGCCCAGTGCGACGTCCCATTCGAGCCGTTGATAGCCGCGGGCGGCGGCGAAAGCCTGCACGTCGAGGCGGGCACGCGCGCCGAGCCGGGCGCGAACGCGGTGCAGCAAGGCTTGCTCTTCGTCGGCCGTGAAGACGCCATGCGTGAGTTCGGCGCCTTCGCCGAGCCAGAGATGCACGGCGCCGTTTTGCGTGGAAGGGCCGAAGGAGGAGAACGTTTCTACGAGCGCGCCACGCGCCCCCGCGGCGACTTCGACGAGCAGGAGCGGCTGGACCCATCCGGCGCCGTGGCGGTACTGGATCTGCAGGGGAGCGTCGGTCGTTTGCTCGAGCTCGAGGAGCAGTACTGCGTCGGCTTCGACCAGGTTGCGCACGGCGAAATAATCCTCGCCCGGCTCCAGCCGCTCGCGCCAGCGTGCGCGGGTGGCCTCGTCCAGTTCGGACCAAGAACGCAGGCGCCATGCCCGGGTATGCGCGGTCACGGGCCGGCCTTGGTCGAGGCGGATCCATTCGCCGGCAAGCGGCTCGGCCGCAGGGAAGGAGAAGTCGAGGCCGCGGCCGGCGCGCTCGGGGGCGAAACAGGCGGAGAGCCGCGAGTAGCGCCAGAATTCGTTCTTGCGCGTGGGAGGCGTGAGCGTGGCGAACCGCTCGGCGAGCCGTTCGTGCCAGGCGCGCGTTGCCGCGTCTTCCGCCCAGCCGCAGGGGTGGCAGACGGCGAGTGCGGTATTCATGCGACCGACCCCTCGAGCACGGCGGCGTAGCCGCCTGCTTCGATCTGATGGGCGAGCTCGGCTTCGCCCGAGCGGGCGATGCGTCCGCCGTGCAGCACGTGCACCCGGTCGGGACGGACGTATTCGAGGATACGGGGATAGTGGGTGATGATGAGGAAGGCGCGATCGGGGCGGCGCAGGCGATTGACGCCGGCGGCCACGAGCTTGAGCGCATCCACGTCCAGACCCGAATCGGGTTCGTCGAGGATGACGAAGCGCGGCTCGAGCAGCAGCATCTGCAGGATCTCGTTGCGTTTCTTCTCGCCGCCGGAGAAGCCTTCATTGACGCCGCGCTTGAGGAAGTCGGCCGGCAGCCCCAGCACTTGCGCCGCTTCGCGCGCGGCGCGCAGCAAGGCGGCGCTGTCGAGCGGCGCTTCGCCCCGGGCCTTGCGCAGGCAGTCGAGGGCGGTGCGCAGGAATTGCAGGTTGCTCACGCCGGGAATTTCCACCGGATGCTGGAAAGAGAGAAAAAGCCCCGCCTGGGCGCGCGCTTCCGGCTCCATGGTGAGCAGGTCTTGGCCATCGAGGAGCGCTTCGCCTTCCAGGACTTCGTATCCTTCGCGGCCGGCCAGCACGTTGGCGAGCGTGCTCTTGCCCGCACCGTTGGGGCCCATGAGGGCATGGACTTCGCCGGCGGCGATGTCCAGATCGAGCCCATCGAGGATGCGCCGGCCTTCGACGGCGACGGTGAGGTTGCGTATCGTGAGCATCATCCGACCGATCCTTCTAGACTGACTTCGAGGAGTTTGCCGGCCTCGACGGCGAATTCGAGCGGCAGTTTCTGGAACACGTCCTTGCAAAAGCCCCCGACGATGAGGGCGACGGCGCGCTCGGGGTCGATGCCGCGCTGGCGGCAATAGAAGAGCTGCTCTTCGCTCACGCGCGAGGTGCTGGCTTCGTGTTCCACGATGGCGCGCGGATTGCGGCTCTCGATGTAGGGAAAAGTGTGCGCGCCGCAGTGCGGGCCGATGAGCAGCGAATCGCACTGGGTGTAGTTGCGCGCGCCGCTCGCGCCGGGGTTGATGCGCACCAGCCCCCGGTAGGCGTTCTGGCTGTGGCCGGCGGCGATGCCCTTGGAGACGATGGTGCTGCGGGTGTTGCGCCCCAGGTGGATCATCTTGGTGCCGGTGTCGGCCTGTTGTCGGCCGCGGGTGAGCGCCACCGAGTAGAATTCGCCCACGCTGTCGTCGCCCTTGAGGATCACGCTGGGATACTTCCAGGTGATGGCTGAACCGGTCTCGACCTGGGTCCAGGAGATCTTGGCGCCGCGCCCGGCGCACAGCCCGCGTTTGGTGACGAAGTTGTAGACGCCGCCGCGGCCTTCTTCGTCGCCGGGGTACCAGTTTTGTACCGTGCTGTAGCGAATCTCGGCCCCTTCGAGGGCGATGAGCTCGACCACCGCAGCGTGCAGCTGGTGCTCGTCGCGCATGGGCGCGGTGCAGCCTTCGAGGTAGGAGACGTAGCTGCCTTCGTCGGCGATGATGAGCGTGCGCTCGAACTGCCCGGTGCGGGCGGTGTTGATGCGAAAGTAGGTGGAGAGCTCGAGCGGACAGCGCACGCCCTTGGGGACATAGACGAAGGAGCCGTCGCTGAAGACGGCGGAATTGAGCGCGGCGAAGAAGTTGTCTCCCGGCGGGACCACGCTGCCGAGATACTTCTGCACGAGTTCGGGATATTTTTGCACCGCTTCCGAGATGGGGCAGAAAATGACGCCGGCTTCGGCGAGCTTGTCCTTGAAGGTGGTGAGCACCGAGACCGAGTCGAACACGGCGTCGACCGCCACGCCGGCGAGCGCGGCCCTCTCGTGCACCGGCACGCCGAGTTTTTCATAGGTCTCGAGGAGCTTGGGATCGATCTCGGTTTCACTGCGGCGCTTGGGCGCGGCGTAGTAGATGAGCCCTTGGTAGTCGATGGGCTCGTAGTGCACGTGCGCCCAGTGCGGTTCGCGCATCGTCTGCCAGCGGCGGAAGGCATCGAGCCGCCATTGGCGCAGAAAATCGGGTTCGTTTTTCTTGGCCGAGATGTATTCGATCACTTTTTCGTCGAGGCCGGGCGGTAGCGTCTCGGTCTCGATGTCGGTGACGAAGCCGGCCTCGTAGGCTTGGTTGAGGGCGGCGTCGAGTTCGGTGGTGGACATGCGGCTCACTCCCCCGGAAGTCCGTGGATTTGTTGACCATTATACTAGGTTTTTTTGCCCGAAGGGGGCTATGCGCGCCCTAGGCTGAACCTATTGGGCGCGGGAAGAGGAGGTTTCGTTGAGGACGATGTTGACTTCGAGGATCTCGAGGTTGTCTTGCCGCTCGAGCTGGACCTTGATGTCTTCGGGGGCGATCTTCACGTATTTGGAAATGACGTCGAGCAGTTCTTTTTGTAATGCAGGGAGGAAGTCGGGCGAGGACTTGCCGTCGACGTGCTCGCGCGCGATGATGAGCTGCAAACGCTCCTTGGCGATTGCCGCGGTTTTTTTCTTTTCCCCGAAGAGGCGCGTGAGCAGCGACATCAGGTACCCCCGAAGATGCGTTTGATGAGGCTGGGTTTTTCGTAGGAGACGAAACGCAGGGGCTTGTCTTCTCCGAGGAAACGGGAGACGACGTCGGCGTAGGCTTCGGCGACGTCGGTGCCCTTGAGGTGGATTGCCGGAACCCCCTGGTTGGAGGCGTGCAGCACGGCATCGGACTCGGGGATGACACCAAGGAGCGGGACGCGCAGCAGCTCTTGGATGTCTTTGTAGGAGAGCATCTCGCCTTCCTCGACGCGCTTGGCGCTGTAGCGCGTCACCAGCAGGTGCTCCTTGACCGGATCGCGCCCTTCGATCGCCCGGCGGGACTTGGATTGCAAGATGCCGAGGATGCGGTCGGAATCGCGCACCGAGGAGACTTCCGGATTGGTGACGACGATGGCCTCGTCGGCGAAGAGCAGCGCCATCAAGGCACCGCGCTCGATCCCGGCGGGCGAGTCGCACACGACGTAGTCGAAGCCCATTGCTTCGAGCTCTTTGATGACCTTTTCCACGCCCTCTTCGGTGAGGGCATCCTTGTCCTTGGTCTGGGAGGCGGGCAAGATGTGGAGGGTATCGACGTGTTTGTCCTTGATGAGGGCTTGGGTGAGCTTGGCTTCTCCCTGGACCACGTTGACGAAATCGTAGACGACGCGGCGCTCGCATCCCATGATGAGATCGAGGTTGCGCAGACCGACGTCGAAGTCGATGACTGCGGTCTTGAAGCCGCGAAGCGCCAGGCCCGAGGCGAAAGCGGCGCTGGTGGTGGTCTTGCCCACCCCACCTTTGCCGGAAGTGACGACGACGATGCGCACGAGTGGAGCCTCTCAGAGGGTATCGATGGGTTCGATGAGCAGTTGGTTTTGCCCTTGGTTAATTTGCAATTTTACCTGGACGGAACGGTTTGCGATAGAGGCGGGCAGCCCGTTTTCGAAAGTCCGGTAAATGCCGGCGATGGAGACGAGTTCGGGGCCGAAGTAGGTGGCGAGAATGCGGGCTTGCAGATTGCCGCCGGCACCGGCGAGTACCCGCCCACGCAAGGGACCCCAGCAGTGGATGCTGCCAGCGGCGATGATTTCGGCGCCGGGATTGGAGCCGGCCAGGAGGACGACGTCTCCCTCGGGGGCGTAGATCTGCTGTCCGGCGCGTACGGGCCGTTCGATGAACTTGGTGGGCGCAGGGACGAGCGGCTCCGCAGACGAGGGCGATTCCGGCGGCGGGGGTGGGGGTTTGACGGGTTTGGGCGTGGCTGCGGCTTCGAGGCGCATTGCTGCTTCGTCGAGTACCGCCAGGTGCAAGCGCTTCAGGGCGGCGTCGAACGATTCGGGCACGCCGCGCACGCCGATGGGTTGCAGCCCGAGGCGGCGAAAAAAAGCCACGAGGCCGCTCCAGTCGACCTGTTCGGGCCAGTCGCCTACCTCGGAGAAATCGAGCACGGCCGGCTCGCCGCCAAAATAGCTCTCGGTGCCGGCAAAGCGCTTGTGTAGCACGTCGGCAAGCCGCGCTGGGCTCACGAGGGGGGAGCGCACGACGATGCCTTCGAATCGTCCGCTCTCGAATCGTACCTCTTCGCTCATCGGATTGACCCTTTCGATCAGTGGCGGGTGGCGGGCGCGGTGCCGTCGTCCTCGGTGAAGATGCGGGGAAGATCGTCGCGGGTGAAACGGTATTCCAGACCGCCGAGCTCGTCGCGCACGAGGATTTCTCCATCGCGATCGAGTTGCGCTTCGACTTCCTCCCGGCCGAGTAATCGCAGCATCCGGATCACGGCGGCCTCGTTGGGCTTGACCTCGTGCGTGATGCCGAGCGCGGTGAAGAGGCGCACCGTCTCTTCGGGGAAGAGGCGCGAAAGGAGCTCGGGGGCGTCGAGGGAAAGGAGTTCGGCCGCGGTGACGGTGTCGGCGAGCCGGGTGAGGCGGTTCCAGCCGTCGGGGTCTTTTTCGTCGGCAGAGGGGAGTTTTTGCAACAATAGCCCCGCGGCGGCGTGCTCGTCGGCGGCGAGCCACAGGCGCGCCGGCTGCTGCTCGGACTGGGCGAGAAAGGCTTCCAGCGTGTCGCGTAGCGTCTGGCCGTTCCAGGGAACGATGCTCACGTAGGGTTCCTTCGAGACCGGGAGGTCGAGCACCATCTGCAGCTGGGCTTCACCCAGGAGCTCGCGCGCATCGGCATCGGGTCGCGGTGCGCGATCGGGCTCGTAGCGGGCGAAGGCACGCAAATTGCGATCGGGGCCGAGGTCGACCACGAGCAGGCTCACCGGGCCTTCTCCCTGGGCCTGGAAGGTGATGCGGGTGGGATCCTTGAGTCGGGCGGCGATCATGGCGGCGAAGGCGGCGAGTTCGCCGAGCAGGCGCCGCACGGCGGGAGGGTCGTTCCGGCGGGCGAGGATGCCTTGCCAGGCGTCGACCAGGCGGACGTGGGCGCCGCGGATGTCGGCGTTGTCGATGAGGAAAGGTTGGACGGCGTCGTGCATGGCGAACCTCAGCGTTCCAGGGCGCGGGCGAGCGCTTGGGCGAGGGCGCTCTCGGGGGCAGGGGATTCGCGCCGGCCAGGCTTGGCGGGTTTGGCCGTCTTGGCGGGGCGACGCACTTCCTTGGCGGCGGGTTCGGCGCGCGGCTGGGCCGTCGGGGCCCCTTCGGCACGTTCCTTTTTCAACGACAGAGCGATGCGGCGCCGCTCGAGGTCGACTTCGAGCACGCGCACCCGCACGATTTGCCCTGGTTTGACGACCTCGTGCGGGTCGCGCACGAAGCGCTCGGAGAGCTCGGAGACGTGCGCGAGACCATCTTGATGCACGCCGATGTCGATGAAGGCGCCGAAATTGGTGACGTTGGTGACCACGCCTTCGAGCCATTGGCCGGGACGGAGGTCTTCGAGCGTCTCGATTCCTTCGGCGAAGCGTGCGGTGCGGAATTCCGGCCGCGGGTCGCGCCCCGGCTTGACGAGTTCGGCGAGGATGTCGCGCACGGTGGGCAAGCCGAAGCGCTCGTCGGTGAATTCGGCCGGGTCGAGCGTTTCGATGAGGGCGCGCTGGCCGAGGACTTCGCGCACGTCCTTGCCGATGCGTTGGAGGATTTTGCGCACCAGGGGATAGGCTTCGGGGTGCACGGCGGAGGCATCCAGCGGGTCGTCTCCTTCGGGGATGCGCAGGAATCCGGCGGCCTGCTCGAAGGTGCGGGGGCCGATGCGCGGAACCTCACGCAGTTGCTCGCGCCGGCGAAATCCGCCGTGGCGCTGGCGCCAGGCGACGATCTCTTCGGCGATGCTACGGTTGAGCCCCGAGACGCGGGCGAGCAGCGCGGGGCTGGCGGTGTTGAGGTCGACGCCGACGGCGTTGACGCAATCCTCGACCACGGCGTCCAGCGTGCGCGACAGTTGCGTCGCGTCGAGATCGTGCTGATACTGACCGATGCCGATCGACTTGGGATCGATCTTGACGAGTTCGGCGAGCGGATCCTGCAGGCGGCGGGCGATGGAGACGGCGCCGCGCAGGGAGACGTCGAGCTCGGGGAGTTCCTGCGAGGCGAGCTCGGAGGCGGAGTAGACCGAGGCGCCGGCTTCCGAGACGACCACTTTCTGCGCCCGCAGCTCGGAGTGGCGCGCCAGGCACTCGGCGACGAGGCGTTCGGTCTCGCGGCTGGCGGTGCCGTTGCCGATGGCGATGAGTTCGACGTTGTGCCGGGCGATGAGCGTGGCGAGTGCGGCGATCGTCGGCTCGTAGTGGCGCCGCGGCTCGAAGGGGTAGAGGGTGTCGGTGGCGATCACGCGGCCGGTGGCGTCGACCACGGCGACCTTGATGCCGGTGCGGATGCCCGGGTCGATGCCCATGGTCACGCGGGCGCCGGCCGGGGCGGCGAGCAGCAGTTCCTTCAGGTTGCGCCCGAAGACGCGGATCGCTTCCGTGCCGGCGCGCTCGCGCATGCGGTTGAGGGCGTCGAGTTCGAGATGGACCGAAAGCTTGGTCGCCCAGGCCCAGCGGGCGGTGTCGAGCCGCCAGCGGTCGGCGGGGCGCCCCTGGTCGGCCAGGCCATAGCGGCGCGCGATGACGGCGAGCGCGGGGTGGGGACGATCTTCGTCGTGGGGGATGTCGACGCTGAGCCGCAGCACGCCTTCGTTGCGTCCGCGCAGCAGGGCGAGCGCCCGGTGCGAGGGGATGGCGGCGATCGGTTCGTGGTGGTCGAACCAGTCGCGGAACTTGGCGCCTTCCGTTTCCTTGCCTTCGACGACGCGGCTATAGACATGGGCCTCCCGCTCGAAGAGGGCGCGCAGCTCGGCGAGCAGATCGGCATCTTCGGCGTAGCGCTCGGCGAGGATCTGGCGCGCCCCCTCGAGCACGGCCTTGACGTCGGCAAAGCCTGCGTCCGGGTTGAGGTAAGCGGCGGCGAGCGCTTCCGGTTCGGCGAGCGGGTCGCTGGCGAGCGCGTCGGCGAGCGGCTCCAGCCCCGCCTCGCGGGCGATCATGGCCTTGGTGCGCCGTTTGGGGCGATAAGGGAGGTAGAGGTCTTCGAGCGCTTGTTTGGTGTCGGCGGCGCGCAGCTTTTCTTCGAGTTCGGCGGTGAGCTTGCCTTGCTCGGCGATGGAGGAGCGAATCGCTTCGCGGCGCGCTTCGAGTTCGCGCAGGTAGCCCAGACGCTCTTCGAGCTGGCGCAGCTGCGTGTCGTCGAGCCCGCCAGTGAGCTCCTTGCGGTAGCGGGCGATGAAGGGGACGGTGGATCCGGCATCGAGCAGTGCCACGGCGGCCATCACCTGGCGCGGCGCGACGCCCAGTTCTTGGGCGATTCGGTTTTCGATCGTCGACATCGGCTATCGTCTTGGCAGGAAAAGGCGGATTGTGGCCGTCGGCGCGACGGCGGTCAACGTTCGGGGAGCATGAGTGCCTGTCGTCCAGCCCATTCCTCGTCGGGTTCGAGCGACACGGGGACGCTCGCCTGCGCGGCCTCGATGCAGACGAAACGCTGCCAGGCACCGGCGGGGAGGTCGGCGGGGCCGGCTTCGCCGGGGTTCCAGAGTACGGTCTCGCCGAAACCGGCCTGTGCGATCTCGGTGCGCAGGGTGGGGGTGGCGAGCGTGAGCACGCGTTCGCCACCACGGTAGAGCCGGTCGAGCGGCGGCTCCAGTCGTGTGACGTTCTCCGCTTCGGCGTGCCACAGGCGGGGGTCGGCCGGGTCGGTGTATTCGCTGCCGCCCAGTCCTTGCAGGGCGCTGCGCTCGATCTCGGGTACGGCCAGATAGGTGTGTAGCGCCGCGGTGAAGGTGAAAGGGGCGGTGCCGGTGTTGCGCACGGCGAGTTCCACGTCCAGGCGTCGCTCGGAGAGGAGCACGGTGACTTCGGCGAGGAAGTCGTGAGGGAAGGTGGTGCGTGCGCCGGGTTCGAGCAGGGTGGGGTCGAGCTGCAGGGTCACGAGCACGTAGTCTTCGCCTTGGCGCGTCTCGTCAATGCGCCAGGCGTGGGTGCGGGCGAAGCCGTGGCGCGCTCCGGAGCCGAGCGTGCCGAATTGGGGAAAAATGATGGGGATGCCGCCGCGGATGGGCTGCGCTCCGGTGAGAGCGGCGGATTCGCTCCTCAGATAGAGCCGCTCCTGGCCGTCTTCGGGGATCCAGGAGAGGACCTGGGCGCCGAACGGGGTGAGGGTGGCGCGGGCTTCACCCAGCGAGAGGGTGAGCGCCGGGAGTTCGCCGAGGCGGTGGGTGTCGATGTGGACGGTGGGCATGGTCAGGAACCTTGCAGCGGCAGGATGCCTTTCTTGATGGTGCGGTCTTCGGGGTCGTCGGTGAGGGTGAAGCCGAGGCTCTGCACGAAACGCAGCATGCGCTCGTTGTTGGCAAGGAAGACGCCGGTCATGTATTTCAGACCCCGGCTGCGGGCCGTTTCGATGAGGATCTGCATGAGGCGGCGGGCGAGCCCCCGACCCTGCCATTCGTCGGCGACGACGATGGCGAACTCGCAGGATTCGCCGTCGGGGTTCACGGCATAGCGGGCCACGCCCAGTTCGATCTCTTCGCCGTTCTTGTCTTTGGTGACAGCGATGAAGGCCATTTCGCGGTCGTAGTCGATCTGGGTGAGCCGCGCGAGCATGGGCGGAGGCAGCTCGTTGAGCGTGGTCATGAAACGGAAGTACTTGGTCTCGGGCGAGAGGCGGCGCACGAACTCGGCCTCGAGCTCGGCGTCTTCGGGGCGGATGGGCCGGATGGTGATCTGGGTGCCGTCTCCCAGAGTCCAGATGTGGATGAGGTGCGAAGGGTAGGGGTGGATCGCCATGTGGGCGTAGCGATCCGCCGAGGGATTGATGGGCTGGATGGTGATCTTGGCATCCAGAGCGATGGCTTCCCGTTCGTCGACCACCAGCGGATTGATGCTGAGGTAGTCGATCCAGGGGAGTTCGCATACCATCTCGGAGACGCGCAACAGCACCTGTTCGAGCTTGTCGAAGGCGATCGCCGGCATATTTCGGTATTCCTGAAGCATGGGGTAGACGCGGCTGTTGCGCACGAGATCCTGGGCGAGGAAGCCGTTCAAGGGGGGGAGGGCCACGTTCATATCCTCTTCCATGCCTACCCGCCTGCCTCCCTCACCGAAGAGGATCACCGGGCCGAAAATGGGGTCGCGGCGCACGCGGATCGCCAGTTCTCGCCCATGACGCTTGATGACCATCGGTTCGATGGCTACGCCGTTGATTACCGCATCGGGCACGTTCTTCTTGACGTCGGCGATGATCTCCTGATAGGCGGTGCGTACCGCGGCCAAGGAACCGAGGTTCAGGCGTACGCCGCCCGAGTCGGCTTTGTCGATCACCGAGGGGGAATCGATCTTCATCGCCACGGGCAAGCCCAGCTCTTCGGCGAGCACCATGGCCTCGGTGACACTGCGCGCGACCACCGTCTGGGCGATGGGAATGTGGAAAGCCGCGAGGATGGCTTTCGATTCCATTTCGTTGAGACGGTTGCGCCGCTCGGAGAGTGCCGTTTCGATGACGAGCTGCGCATTCTCCACGCGCGGCGGCTCGTGGTGCGACAGAGGAGCCGGCGTTTGGGCGAGGAGCTTCTGGTTGCGGTAGTAGGAGGAGACGTGCGAGAAGAGCTCGACCGCGGGCTCGGGCGCTTCGAACGTGGGAATGCCGGCGGCGATGAATTTCTGCCGTGCCTCTTCGACGAGCTCCTGTCCGAGCCAGCAGGTGACGACGGGCTTTTCGGCGTGCTTTTCTTCTTCGATGATCGCCTCGGCCACGGCGGTGGGGTCGGTCATGGCCTGTGGCGTGAGGATGAGGAGCACGCCGTCGACTTCGGGAGATTCGAGCACGATCTGGAAGGTTTTGCGGTAGCGCTCGGCATCGGCATCGCCCAGGATGTCGAGGGGATTGCCGTGTGACCAGGATTCGGGCAGGAAGGCATCGAGCCGCCCGAGGGTGTCGCTGCTGAGTTTGGCCAGGGGGATTTTCAGATCGGCGGCACGGTCGGCCGCCATCGCTCCGAGGCCGCCGCCGTTGGTGATGATGGCGAGCCGGTTGCCGCGTGGACGCAGGCGGGCGAAGAGGGCGGTGGCAGCCGCGTAGAGCTGACTGATGTTGTACAGGCGGATCACGCCGGAGCGGCGCAGGGCGGCATCGAATACGGCGTCGTTGCCGGGTTGGTTGCCGGTATGGGCAAGGATGACCTGCATCACTTCCGGTCGGCGCCCGGCCTTGAGTACCAGGACGGGCTTGACGCGGGCGGCGGCCCGCAGCGCGCTCATGAAGCGGCGCGCGTTGCGGATGCCTTCGATGTAGAGGATGATGGATTCGGTGCGGTGGTCGGTGGCGAG
Organism: Tepidiphilus sp. J10; assembly: GCF_006980785.1. NCBI lineage: Bacteria > Pseudomonadati > Pseudomonadota > Hydrogenophilia > Hydrogenophilales > Hydrogenophilaceae > Tepidiphilus > Tepidiphilus sp. J10. The sequence goes on along the minus strand of NZ_SBHP01000004.1, from coordinate 152,751 downwards.
AAAGTCGAGTACGTCGCCGAAATCGACGTCGGCCGACACGCCCAGCGACACGACGGCGGAAAAACCCACGCCGTTGGGTTTGGCCCAGTCGAGCACGGCGGCACACAGGGCGCCCGACTGCGATACGAGCCCGATGGACCCCTTGATGGCCGAGGCATGGGCAAAGGTGGCGTTGAGTCCGATGCTCGGGCGCACGACCCCGAGGCAGTTGGGTCCGAGCACGCGCATCTTGTAGCGCCGGGCGATCTCGATGATCTGACGCTCGAGATAGCTGCCGCGCGGGCCGGATTCGGAGAAACCGGAGCTGAGCACGACGATGGCCTTGACTCCGGCGCGGCCGCAGGCCTCGACGATGCCGGGGGCCCGTTCGGGCCGGGTGCAGATGACCGCCAGGTCGAGCCGGTGCGGCACGTCTTCGACCGACTTGTAGCAGGGCAGGTCGAAGAGCGTTTCGTGGTTGGGGTTGATCAGGAAGAGCCGCCCATGGAAGCCGGCCTCCAGCATGTTGCGGGTGACGGTCTGCCCGAGCGAACCCGGGCGGTCGGAGGCGCCGATGATGCCGACGGAACGCGGTTCGAGCAGCGGCTGGAGATAATGGGTCTCTTTCATGACGTCGGGCCCCGAGCGATGAGGCCATAAGTTTATCGCACCCCAGCGCAGCGCGGGCATGGTGCGCGGCGCTCGGGGGTAGAATCGTCGGGCGGCTGTGCGCGCGATGAGAGGAAAGGAGCGAAGGATGTCGCTGGAGGCGGTGCGGGCAAAGGGTTTGCTGGTCGATCGGGCCTGGATCGGAGGGCAATGGTGCGAGGCCGATTCGGGAAGGCGCTTCCCCGTCTTCGATCCGGCAAGCGGCGATCGCCTGGCCGAAGTGCCGGACATGGGAGAGGCCGAGACCCGGCGGGCGATCGCGGCGGCTGCGGCGGCGTTCGATTCCTGGCGCCGGAGCCTGCCTCAGGAGCGGGCGGTGGTGCTGTCGCGCTGGGCGGCTCTGATGCGCTCTTCGCTCGAGGAGCTCGCCACGCTGGTGATGCACGAGCAGGGGAAACCGCTCGCGCAGGCGCGCGGCGAAGTGGCGCACGCGGCGGCTTTCGTCGAGTGGTTCGCCGAAGAAGGGAAGCGCATCTACGGCGAGATCATGCCGACCAATCGGGCCGACCGGCGTTTCCTCGTGCTGCGTCAGCCGGTGGGCGTGTGCGCGGCGATCACGCCGTGGAATTTTCCTGCCTCGATGATCACGCGCAAGGTGGCGCCGGCGCTGGCGGTGGGCTGCACCGTGGTGGTGAAGCCGGCCGAGCAGACGCCGCTCACGGCCCTGGCGCTCGCGCGGCTCGCCGAGCAGGCGGGCATGCCGCCCGGGGTGCTCGATGTCGTCACCGGCGCCGATCCAGCGCCGATCGGCCTGGCGCTCACGTCCGATCCTCGCGTGCGCAAGATTTCTTTCACCGGCTCGACCGAGGTCGGGCGGCTGCTGATGGCGCAAAGCGCCGCCACGCTCAAGCGCCTGTCGCTGGAGCTGGGGGGCGACGCGCCTTTTCTCGTGTTCGACGACGCGGACGTGGAGGCCGCGGTACAGGGGGCGATCGCCTCGAAATACCGCAATTCGGGGCAGACCTGCGTGTGCGCCAACCGCATCCTGGTGCAGGCGGGGATCTACGAAGCGTTCGTGCGCCGCTACGTCGAGGAGGTAGAGAAGCTCGCCGTCGGGCCGGGATGGCAGCCGGGGGTGACGGTGGGGCCGCTCATCGACGAGGCGGCGCTCGACAAGGTGGAGGCTTTGGTGGCCGACGCGCGCGAAAAAGGGGCGCGGCTCTTGTGCGGCGGTCGGCGCGCGCAGGGGCTTTTTTACACGCCGACGGCGCTCGAGGGGATCACGCCCGACATGCGCATCGCGCACGAGGAGATCTTCGGGCCGGTGGCGCCGCTCTACCGCTTCGAGACGGAGGAAGAAGGCATCGCCTTGGCGAACGCCAGCGACTACGGTCTGGCGGGATATCTGTATGCGCGCGACGTGGGCCGCATCCTGCGCGTGGCCGAGGCGCTCGAAGTGGGCGTGGTCGGGGTCAATACCGGCTCGACCTCGAACGAGGCGGCGCCTTTCGGCGGCATCAAACAGTCCGGCTTCGGGCGCGAGGGCTCGAAGTACGGCGTGGAGGAGTATCTGGAGTTGAAGTCGGTATGCCTGGCGGGGCTGTAGCCCCGTTTCACCCTTACTGGGCGGCGAGCGCGCGGGCGGCGGTGCGCTGGTTCTCGCCCAGTGCCGCCAGGCCGATGCCCAGGAGCAGCAGCACGAAACCGAGCGCCTGCAGACCGCCGAGCCGCTCGCCGAACACGAGCCAGGCGAGCAGGCTGCTGCCCACCGGCTCGCCCAGGGTGACGATGGCCACAAAAGCGGCCGAGACGTGGCGCAGCGACCAGTTGTAGGCCGTGTGCCCCACCACCTGCGGCAAGAGGGCGAGCAGCAGCAATGCCTGCCAGCCTGCAGAAGACCACCCCGAAAGCGGCGTGCCGCTGAGCAGGCAGGCGAGCATGAGGAGCGCCGCGGCGCTGGTGTAGACGCTGAAGACGTAGGCCGGCAGCGTGAGCCGAGCCCGCAGCCGGTGGCCCACAAGCAGATAGGCCGAGAAACACCAGGCGCCGGCGAGCGCGAGGAAGTTGCCCCAGAGGGAATCGGCGCCGCCCGTGTGCCGGTCGCTCCAGAAGATGGCCAGACTGCCGGCGAGCGCGAGCGCCATGCCGGCGAGCAGTGTGCGGTTGAACCGCTCGCGCAGGAAGAGGAAGCCCACGAGGGCGATCCAGATGGGGTTGGTGGTGACCAGCACCGTGCTCGAGGCGACCGAGGTGAGGGCGAGCGAGCGGATCCACAGCGCGAAGTGCAGGGCGAGGAAGGCGCCGGCGAGTAGCGCCAGACCCAGCTGCCGCAGGGTCATGGCGCGCAGCGAGGCCCGGTCGAAGAAGAGCGCCACCGGCGCCACGGCGAGCGCGGCGAAGGTGAGACGCCAGGCGGCCACGGCGAGCGATTCCACGCCCTCGCCCTGGGCGAGGCGCGCGCAGATCGCCCCGGCGGCGATCGACAACATCCCACCCACGGCGATGAGATAGGCGATCAGCCGGCGTTCGATCATGAGGCAGCGTCGAGGTAGGCGGCGCGCACCTGGGGATCGGCGAGCAGGGCGGCACCGCTACCTTCGAGCACGATACGTCCGTTTTGTAGCACGTAGCCGCGGTGCGCGATCTTCAATGCCTGCCGGGCATTTTGTTCCACCAGCAGGATGGTGAGACCGTGTTCGCGGTTGAGGGCGACGATGGTGCGAAAGATGGTGCGGATGACGAGCGGCGCGAGCCCCAGCGAGGGTTCGTCGAGCAACAGCAGGCGTGGTTCGCTCATCAGCGCCCGCCCGATGGCCAGCATCTGCTGCTCGCCGCCGGAGAGCGTGCCGGCACGTTGGGCGCGGCGCGTTTCGAGCACTGGAAAGAGCGAGAAGACCCGCCGCAGGTTTTCTTCCACGTGAGCTCCGTCGAGCGGCGTGGCCCCCAGCAGCAGATTTTCGTAGACGCTCATTTTGGCGAAGACGCGGCGCCCCTCCGGAACGAGGGCCATGCCGCGGCGCGCGATGCGGTGCGGCGGTAGCGCCGTGATGTCCTCGCCCTCGAGCAGGATGCGGCCGCTGCTCGCGCGCGGGGTGCCGAAGAGCGTCGTCATCAAGGTGGATTTGCCGGCGCCGTTCGCGCCGATGAGCGTGACGATCTCGCCGGCGCGCACCACCAGGTCGACCTCGGCCAGTGCCTGGATGGGGCCGTAGTGGGCGCTGACGTGCTGCAATTCAAGCATCGGCGGCCTCTTCGTCTTCTTCGCCCAGATAGGCACGTATCACTTCGGGGTCGCGGCGCACCGCCTCGGGCGGCCCTTCGGCGATCTTGCGCCCGAAGTTCATCACCACCACGTAATCGGACACGTTCATCACTACGCTCATGTCGTGCTCGATGAAGAGCAGCGTCAGGCCGTGTGCGTCACGCAGCGCCGTGAGCAGCGCCTTGAGCTCGGCCGATTCGCGCGGATTGAGGCCGGCGGCCGGCTCGTCCAGGCACAGCAGGCGCGGTCGCGCGCACAGGGCGCGGGCGATTTCCACGCGGCGTTGAGTGCCATAGGGTAGCGCCCCGGCCGGCGTGTCGGCAAAGGCGGTGAGCCCCAGTTCGGCGAGCCAGCGCCGGGCGAGTTCGATCGCCTCGCGTTCGGCACGCCGATAGCCTGGTGTGTGCAGCAAACCGGCAAGGGCGAAACGCGACGCCCGCGTGAGCGCCTGATGCTGGGCGACGAGCAAATTTTCCAGCACCGTCATGCCACCGAAGAGGCGGATGTTCTGGAACGTGCGCACGATGCGCGCCTCGCGCGCGATGCGGTGGCCCTTGAGACGGGTGAGGTCGCGCTCGCTGCCGTCGTCCTCGTGCAGTAGGATGCGGCCGGCGCTGGGGCGATAGAAACCGGTGAGGCAGTTGAAGAGCGTCGTCTTGCCCGCTCCGTTGGGGCCGATGATGGCGGTGATCGCTCCGCGCGGCACCTGCAGCGAGAGCCCGTCGATGGCGGTGATGCCGCCGAAGCGCATCACGAGGTGGTCTACCGTGACGAGTGGCGTCATGGTGCGCTGCTCCGCGACGGGTTCAGGCGCACGGTGGGTTCGCGCCGCGCGAGCAGGCCCATGGGCCTCACCGCCATGATGGTGACCATGGCCGCACCGAAGACGAGCATGCGGTAGTCGGCGAACTGGCGCCCCACTTCCGGCAGTACGACCAGCACCGCCGCGGCCAGCACCACGCCGAGCTGCGACCCCATGCCGCCCAGCACGACGATGGCGAGGATCGTGGCCGATTCGGCGAAAGTGAAACTCTCCGGCGAAATGAATCCCTGCCGGGCGGCGAAGAACACGCCGGCAAAGCCGGCGAGCATCGCCCCGGTGGCGAACGCCGAGAGCTTGACGGTGGTGGTATTGATCCCCAGGGACTTGCAGGCGATCTCGTCTTCGCGCAGCGCTTCCCAGGCTCGTCCCGTGGGCAGCACGCGCAGGCGGCTGACCAGGGCGTGTGTGAGCAACGCCAAGGTGACGATGAGATAGTAGAGGAAGATGAGGCGGTGCATGGGCGAAAATTCCAGCCCGAAGAATTCATGGAAGGTTTGCCCCTCGGCGCTGCGTGCGAACGGCAGCCCGAAGAAACTAGGCCGGGGAATGCTGCCGATGCCGTTGGGGCCGCCGGAAAAGGAAGTCCAGTTGAGTAGCACGACGCGGATGATTTCGCCGAAACCCAGGGTGACGATGGCGAGGTAGTCGCCACGCAGCCGCAACACCGGATAGCCGAGCAGGATGCCGAAGAGCGCCGCCAGGGCGCCCGCCGCTGGCAGCGCCGCCCAGAAGCTCCAGCCGAACTGCGTCGACAGCAGCGCATAGGTATAGGCGCCCACGGCGTAGAAGGCGACGTAGCCCAGATCGAGCAGCCCGGCGAGCCCTACCACCACGTTGAGCCCCCAGCCGAGCATCACGTAGATGCCCAGCGTCGTGGCCGTGTCGATCACGTAGCGGTTGTCGGCGAAGAAGACCGGCAGCAGGAGCGCCGCCGCCAGCAGGCTCGTGCCGGCGGCGCGGCGCAGCACGGCGTCCCCGCTCGAGAAGACGGCGCGCCTGCCGGCCGGTCTGCGGCTGCGCCAGGCATCGAGCGCCGCCCGCAGCACCAGCCGCCCGAAGAAGAGTGCCGCGAGCGTCGCCCCCCACGCCCCCCAGCGGGTACGCACGGTGAGCGCGCCTCCCTCTTCGACGGTGACGAGCCCGATGAAAGGCAAGGCGAGCAGCCCGCCGAGTACCGTGACGGCGAGCGCGTCGCGCAGGCGCAGGGCAAGCGGCGAAGACGCAGAGATCACGGCGGCGGTCATCACACTTTCTCCACGTCGGGTTTGCCCAGCAGCCCCGTGGGACGAAAGAGCAGCACCAGCACGAGGATGGAGAAGGTGGCTACGTCTTTGTACTCCGGCGAGAGGTAGGCCGACCAGAACGCCTCGACGAGGCCGATGAGGAGGCCGCCCAGCATGGCGCCGGGAATGGAGCCGATGCCGCCGAGCACTGCGGCGGTGAAGGCCTTGATGCCGGCGATGAAGCCGATAGAGAAGTCGATCACGCCGTACTGCAGCACCGCCATCATTCCCGCTACGGCCGCCAGCGCCGCACCGAGGATGAAGGTGAGCGAAATGGTGCGATCGACGTCGATGCCCAGCAAGGCGGCCATTTTGGGATCCTGCTCACAGGCGCGCTGCTGGCGGCCGAAGGAGGTGCGTGTGATCATCCAGGCAAACCCGGCCATGACGATCAGCGTGACGACGACCACGGTGAGCTGTGCCCAGCCGAAGGTGACGCGGAAGTCGTCGGCCGACCACAGCGTCACCCCTCCCTGCCACAGCGGCGGCACGGCCTTGATGCGCGCGCCCTGCGTGAGCTGGACGTAGTTCTGCAGGAAGATGGACATGCCGATGGCCGAAATCAGCGGAGCGAGGCGCGGCGCCCCGCGCAGCGGCCGGTAGCCGATGCGCTCGACCGCCCATCCGTAGAGGGCGGTGAAAGCGACCGACACGAAGAGCATGGCGAGCAGCACGAGCGGCGTCGGCCCGATCCCCAACGCGGTGCACAGCACGTAGGTGAGCACCGAGAGGAAGGCGCCGATCATGTAGATCTCGCCGTGGGCGAAGTTGATCATGCCGATGATGCCGTACACCATCGTGTAACCGATGGCGATGAGGCCATAGGTTGCCCCCAAGGTCAGGCCATTGATGAGTTGCTGCAGCGCGTAACCCAAAGGCGTTTCCCCTCCAGCGTCCGTTGAGCTTACTCGGCGTAGTCGTAGCTGCCGCCGGTCCACTTATAGACGGCGAAGGCCGGCTTCTTCAAGTCGCCTTTCTCGTCGAATTCCAGCGTGCCGATGGCCGTGTCGAATTTTCCTCGACGCAGCACCGGCTCGAGCTTGGCGCGCTCGACCCCGCCGGCCTGCGTCACGGCCTGCTCGAAGAGCTGCAGGGCCGCGTAGGCATAGAGCACGTACCCCTCGGGTTCGATCTTGGCGGCGCGGAAACGCTCGACGATGGGCGCGGCTTGCGGATTCTTGCGCGGATCGGGCGTGAAGGTGAAGTAGACGCGATCGGCGAGCTGGCCCGCAGCGGTGACGAGCTCGGAGTTGGTCATGGTGTCGCCTCCCACCACGACCAGCGGCAGCCCCACCTGATCGGCCTGGCGCAGCAGCAGCGCGACTTCGGTGTGATAGCCGCCGTAGGCGAGCACGTCGACGCCGGCGTTCTTCAGCCGGGTGACGATGCCGGAATAATCTTTTTCGCCGGCGGTGATGGATTCACGCAGCACCGGTTCCTTGCCGGCGGCTTTCATCGCCTTGGCGATCTCGTCGGCCAGCCCCTTGCCATAGGCGCTCTTGTCGTCGAGCACGGCGACTTTCTTGTCCTTGAATTTGCTGGCGATCCATTGCCCGATCACCGAGCCTTGCTGGTCGTCGCGCCCCATGATGCGGAAGATGTTCTTCAGGCCGCGTTCGGTCACCTGCGGGTTGGTCGACACGGTGGCCATGAGGATGTCGGCATCGTTGTAGATGTCGGAGGCGGGGATGGTGGAGCTGGAGCACCAGTGGCCGTGTACGAACTGTACTTTCTTGTTGACGAGGGCGTTGGCCACGGCCACGGCCTGTTTGGGATCGCAGGCGTCGTCGCCGTATTCGAGCTTGATCTTCTGCCCGAGCACGCCGCCCTTGGCGTTGATGTCGGCGGCGGCCGCTTCCGCCCCTTTTTTGATCTGGTCGCCGGCGGAGGCGTATTGGCCGGTGAAGGGGCCGGCCACGCCCACCAGCCAGTCGGCATGGGCAAGAAGGGGCGCGGCCAGACCGGCGGCGAGGACGAGGGTACGCAAAGGGGTCATCGGAGTCTCCTTTTGATATGGATGCAAACGGCGCTCGGAGGTGGGTGCGGCGCGAAGCATAGCGCGCGCCGCGGTGCTCGCCTATTGGGGTTTTCCCGCCTCAATCCTCCAGCGTCATGAGGCTCGCGTTCCCACCCACGGCGGCCGTGTTGATGCTGAGGCTGCGCTCGTGAATCAGCCGCTCGGCGCGGTAGGGTGGGGTGAGCAGGGGCACGATCGGCCCCGGTCGCTCGGCAAGCCGGGTTCGCCACAGGACGGCGAGGGCGGCCTCGCCCGAGAAGAGCAGCAAGTCGATGGGTTCGGCGAGCAGATCTTCGCTCGAGCGGCAGCGTGCCTGCAAGGACTCGGGCAGGCTATGCCGGATGCGCTCGGTCTCCGGCGTTCTGGGGAGCACGAGGGGGGCATCGTTGGCAAACGCCGTCACGATCTGTTCGGCGTAGCCTTCGAGCGTGGTGGCGAAACCGCCGACGAGGCGACGTGGCAGGAATCGCAGGCGATTCTCCTCGCCGGTTGGACCGGGCAAGAGCAATTCCTTGCCGACGAGCGAACGTTCGCGCCAAGCCTCGAGCGTCGTGAGCAGCCGTTGCTTGGCTGCCGGGCCGAAGAGCGCTTCGCCCTGCCTTTCCAACCAGTCGCGCAGGGGGGCCAGATCGGCAGGCTCGTGCAGGAGCCGTGCCTGAGGAAAGCGCGGTTCGGGCGCGTGTGCGAGTAGCCGCAACAGGTAGAGCGGTCCTCCGGCTTTGGGGCCCGTGCCGGAGAGCCCTTCGCCGCCGAAGGGCTGTACGCCCACTGCGGCACCGATGATGGTGCGATTGACGTAGAGGTTGCCGACGTGGGCGCGTTGGGCGATGAATTCCACGGTGCCGTCGATGCGGCTGTGGATGCCCATCGTCAGCCCATAGCCCGTGGCATCGATCTCCTCGAGCAGAGCGTCGAGCGCCTCGGCACGAAAACGTTTCACGTGCAGGATGGGGCCGAAACGTTCGCCTCCGATGGATTCGATGCGGTCGATCTCGATCACGGTCGGGGCGACGAAGGTGCCGGTGGCGCATCCAGCCGGAGGATCCAGCCGATGGACGCGATGACCGGCACGCGCCATGCGTTCGACGTGCGCTTCGAGGGCGGCTTGGGCTTCGGCGTCGATCACGGGGCCGACGTCGGTACGCAGATCTCGCGGATCGCCCAAACGCAGCTCGCGCAGGGCCCCGAGCAGCATGGTCAGGGTCTTGTCGGCAATCTCCTCTTGTAGACAGAGGACGCGCAGGGCCGAACAGCGTTGTCCGGCCGAGTCGAAAGCGGAAGTGATCGCGTCGGCCACCACCTGCTCGGTGAGGGCGCTCGAGTCGACGATCATCGTATTGAGCCCGCCGGTCTCGGCGATGAGCGGCACTTCTTCCTCACGCGCGGCGAGCGTGCGCTGGATGGCACGCGCCACGGTGGTGGAGCCGGTAAACATCACCCCCCGCACGCGGGGATCGGCCACGAGGCGCGCGCCCACCGTCTCGCCGCGACCGGGCAGGAGTTGCAACGCTTCGCCGGGGATGCCCGCTTCGTGCAGCAGCCGCACGGCCTCAAAGGCGGTGAGCGGCGTCTGTTCGGCCGGTTTGGCGAGCACGGCATTGCCTGCCGCAAGTGCCGCCGCGATCTGGCCGACGAAGATCGACAAGGGAAAGTTCCACGGGCTGATGCACACCACGGGCCCCAAGGGTTGGAGCTCGGGCGCGTCGGTGGCGAGGCGACGGATCTCGGCGGCGTAATAGCGGCAGAAATCGACCGCCTCGCGGATCTCACCCACGGCATTGGCCCAAGTCTTGCCGGCCTCGCGCACGATGAGGGCAAGCAGCGCATCGGTATGGGCTTCGAGGGCATCGGCCGCCGCCTCGAGTCGTCGGGCACGCTCCGGCGGGGGAGTCGCACCCCAGCGGGCACGAACGGCGATCTCCAAGGCCGCTTCGATCGTCGAATCGTCAGCCTCGATCGCCTCGCCGAGTACGTCGGCGGCATCGGCCGGATTGCGGCAGGGCAGACGGAAGGTGCCCTCGCCCGCCGCTCCTGCGACGAGCGGGCTCGCGGTACGTCGGATCGTCTTGTCGGCGGCGATGCGCGCCGCGAGCCGGCGCTGGGTGGGGCGATCGGCGAGATCCAGCCCCAGCGAATTGCGCCGCTGCGGCGCGAAGAGCTCGGGCGGCACGGGGATGTTGGGGTGGGGCGCACCGCCCAGCGCCCGGGCGCGCGCCACCGGGTCGGCGATCAGGGTCTCCAGGGGCACGTCGGCGGCGATGCGGTTGACGAAACTGGTGTTGGCGCCGTTTTCCAGCAGGCGGCGCACGAGGTAGGGGAGCAGCGTCTCGTGGCTGCCCACTGGCGCATAGATGCGTACCTGTCGGTGCCGCTCGGGGTGCCCGACGAGCGACTCGTAGAGCGGCTCGCCCATGCCGTGCAGGCATTGGAATTCATAATCGCCCGGCTGCCAGCGCTCGCCGGCCAGGTGAAAGACCGCCGCGAGCGTATGGGCGTTGTGCGTGGCGAATTGGGGATAGATCACGTCGCGCGCGGCGAGCAGCCGTTTGGCGCAGGCGAGATAGGAGACGTCGGTGTAGACCTTGCGCGTATAGACGGGATAGCCCGTGAGTCCGTCGACCTGGGCGCGTTTGATCTCGCTGTCCCAGTAGGCGCCCTTGACGAGACGGATCATCAGCCGGCGCTCGCGCGCCCGCGCCCGGGCCACTACCCAGTCGATGACGAAAGGCGCGCGTTTCTGGTACGCCTGGACGACGAATCCGAGCCCTTGCCAGCCGGCGAGCTCGGGATCGGCGAGCGCCGCATCCAGCAGGTCGAGCGAGAGTTCGAGCCGGTCGGCTTCCTCGGCGTCGATGTTGAGTCCAATGTCGTAGCGCTTGGCGAGGTGGCACAGCTGCAGCAGGCGCGGTAGCAGCTCGGCGAGCACACGGTCGGGCTGCGACCAGTGATAGCGCGGGTGCAGGGCGCTCAGCTTCACCGAGATGCCGTTGCCGTCGACCACGCCGCGTCCGGCATCGCGCCGGCCGATGGCGTGGATGGCGTGCTCGTAATCGGCCAGGTAGCGCGCGGCGTCTTCGGCCGTCATCGCCGCTTCGCCCAGCATGTCGAAGGAGTAACGGAACCCTTTCTGCTCGAGCGGCCGCACGCGATCGAGCGCTTCCTCGATCGTGCGGCCGGTGACGAAGGTTTCACCCAGCAGGCGCATGGCCACGTCCAGCCCCTTGCGCACCAGCGGCTCGCCGCCGCGCGCGAGCAGGCGCGTGAGGGCGGAGGAAAGCGCCTTTTCCTCGGCAAGGGAAACGAGCTTGCCGGTGACGACCAAGCCCCAGGCGGCGGCATTGACGAAGATCGAGCGGCTGCGGCCCAGATGCTCGCGCCATTGGCCGCGCGCGAGTTTGTCGCGGATGAGGGCATCGCGCGTGGCGGCGTCCGGGATACGCAGCAGCGCCTCGGCCAGGCACATGAGCGCCACGCCTTCGCGGCTGGAAAGGCTGAATTCGGCCATCAGCGCGGCCACGCCGCCCTGCTTGCGCTGGCGCTCGCGCAACGCCCGGGCGAGCGCCGCGGCCAAACCTTCGATGCGCGGCGAGAGTTCGGCAGGCAAGGTGGCCTCGTCGATTCGGGTCGGTACACAGTCCGGCTCGGGTGGCCGGGTGGCAAGCGCGATGATGTCGCGCCGGGGGTCCGCGGGGGCCGCGGAGCGGGGAGTGAAGCTCATGGCGTCTCCCGCAGGATCAAGGGGTGCGCCGATTATAAAGTATCTGGATGGTAGTATTGGCGGATCGCGGGCACTTTGCCGATGTCCCAGTGCGCCACCGCCCAGGCGAGGAGTTCGGCGGGCGGGGCGCCGCGCAGTTCCGCCGGCGGCGCATGGCCGAGAAAGTCGAGCGCTTGGGCGATACGCACGCTCGCCTCGGCGGCCTCCAACGGGCGGGCGAGCGTTTGCTTCGAGAGCTTGTCGCCGTGCGCGTCGACGGCCACCGGCAGATGTGCGTAGCGCGGCACCGGCAGCTCCAGCGCACGGTGCAGGGCGATTTGGCGCGCGGTGGAACCGAGCAGGTCGGCGCCGCGCACCACGTCGGTCACGCCGCCGAGCGCATCGTCGATCACCACCGCGAGCTGGTAGGCGAAAACGCCGTCGGCGCGCTTGACGACGAAGTCGCCCACCTCGCGCGGCAGATCCTCGACGATACGCCCCTGGATGCGATCGTCGAAGGTTACCGTTCCTTCAGCACGGAAACGCCAGGCTCGCGCCGCTTTGCCCGGCGGCAACCCGTGGCGGCAGGTACCGGGGTAGAGCGTGCTGCCGTCGATCGCCCGCGGCGCCTCGGTGAGGTCCTTGCGGCTGCAGCCGCAGGGATAGAGCCAAGCACCCTCGCGCAACCTCGCGAACGCGGCCTCGTACTGCGCCAGATTTCGGCTCTGGTAGGCGACTTCGCCGTCCCAGGCAAAACCGTAGGCTTCGAGCGTGCGCAGGATGTCGGCATCCATGCCGGGAATGGCACGCGCCGCGTCGAGATCGTCGATGCGCACGAGCCAGCGCCCGCCGCGCGATCTCGCGTCGCAATGGCTGGCGAGCGCCGCCAGCAGCGAGCCGAAGTGCAGCCGACCGGTAGGGGAGGGGGCGAAGCGGCCGACGACGGGGGAGGGCGGAGCGGCACGGGGCGGATGTTTCATCGTCGCTTGCGGCATGGCGGGGAAAGATGGCATGCTCGATCCTACTACGAGACGTGTGCAAGGAGAGGGGGATGGAGGAACGGCCCGTGCAGGGAAAGGACGGTGCGGCGTATCGGCTCCGGGAAGTGCCCCGCTGCCGGCGGCTGCCGCTGCGGGGTCTGGAAGAATCGTGCGTGCGCGAATGGGGGCCGGAAGGCGGGCTGCCCGTGTTCCTGCTGCACGGCTGGATGGACAGCGGTGCCACCTGGCAGTTCGTCGTCGATGTCCTCTTGGAGCAGGCGCCATCCTGCCGTCTGATCGCCCCGGACTGGCGCGGCTTCGGCGATAGCGCCTGGTGTACCCACGGCTACTGGTTTCCGGACTATCTGGCGGATCTGGAAGCGCTGCTCGATGCGCTCGCGCCTGGGAAAGACGTGGTGCTGATCGGGCACAGCATGGGGGGCAACGTCGCCGGACTCTATGCCGGCATTCGCCCGGAACGCGTGCGCGCGCTCGCCCTGCTGGAAGGCTTTGGTCTGCCGGAACATCGCCCCGAAGAAGCGCCGCAGCGTTATCGCAGCTGGCTCGACCAGCTCGCAGCGCCGCCCACCTTGAACGCCCCGGAATCGATCGAGGAATTCGCACAGCGCCTGTGCCGGCGGCACCCTCGTCTGCCGCTCGATCGGGCGCGCTTCGTGGCGGCCTCCTGGCTGCGGCAAACGCCGGAGGGGCGACTCGTTTTTCGCGCCGATCCGCGGCACAAGATCCTCAACCCCATTCTCTATCGTCTGGAGGAAGCCAAAGCCTGCTGGCGCGCCATCACCGCGCCTTGCCTGTGGCTGTGGGGCGAGGAATCGGAAATCCCCCGCCAGCTCGCTGCCGACTGGGAGGCGCGCAAGGCGTGTTTCCGCCGCTGTGAGGGACGGTCGATCGCCGAAGCGGGACACATGATGCATCACGAGCAGCCGCAGGCCGTGGCGCAGGCGTTGGGGGAATTCATCGAACGGGCAGTGCGGACGCCAGACTGAGACCGTCGGTTCAGTCGATCACTTCCCAGCGTCCTTCGCCCACGGCGCAGGCCTTGCCGCGGACTTTCTCCTTGCGCCCGTCGCGGGTGATCACCGTCTCGTAATGACGGCACTTGCGCCCATCACGGACGAATTCATCCAGCGGGGTGACGGCATAGGTGACGCCATAAGGAGTACGCCAGCTCACGGTCTGTCCCCGTTTGCCAAGCTCCAGCGTGTGCCCAAAACAGGCCCGATCCTCTTCGTCCATCTGGCGTCCCAGTTCGGCGCCAAGCACGGCGCCGAGGACGCTGCCGAGGATGATCGCCGCCGCCCGACCGCCGCCCTCGCCGATTTGGCTACCCACGGCGGCGCCGGCCATGCCGCCCAGGGCCGCACCGAGCGCCTCGCGGTTGCAGCGTCCGGCATAGATGCCGAAATCATTGCCCCATTTTTTTCCCGAATACCCCAGATAGAGCGGGTCGTGCTGCTTGCGCCAGCCGTGGGCCGGGGCCCAAGAAGGAGGATCGGCAAGCACGGGGGCCGGCAGTGCAGAGGAGAGGAGGGTGGCTGCGGCGGCAATCAGGATGCCACGTGAAAAAGGACGTTCCATCGAAAGACTCCAGGATGTCATGCCGAACGATGCAAGATTATCTCGTGTCGTCGGTCGTGGCGCATCATTTTTTCAGACGGTAACTCAATTGCGGCCGCGTCAGCCCGAGCAGACGCGCTGCCGCCGAGAGATTGCCGCCGGCGCGTTCCACTGCGCGGTGCAAGACCATGCGCTCGAAAGATTCGAGGGGAATGCCCCGTTCGATCAGCGTGTCGGCGAGGTCGGCGTGCGTTTCCCCGGTGTTTTCTTCCAGACCTCCGCTCACGCCCAGCACGTGGGCGGGCGGTCCTTCAGTGCCTTTGCCAACGAAGAGATGTTCTACCTCGATGGTGCCGTGGTTCGGCGCAAGGATCACGCCGCGTTCGATCATGTTCTCCAGTTCGCGCACGTTGCCCGGCCAGCGATAGGCTTTGAGTGCGAGCATGGCCTTGTCGCTGATGCCGGCGATCTTCTTGCCATGCAAACTCTGGAAACGCTCGATCATCGCTTCTACGAGGAGGGGAATATCGGAGATGCGCTCGCGCAGCGGTGGGATATGGATCGGATAGACGTTGAGCCGATAGAAGAGATCACGGCGAAAACGCCCTGATTCGACGGCCTGCTGCAGGTCGACATTGGTGGCGGCGACCAACCGGACGTTGATCTTGCGTACCTGCTCGCCGCCGAGCCGCTCGATTTCCCCTTCTTGGAGTACCCGCAGGAGTTTCGCCTGGGCCGAGAGCGAGAGCTCCCCAACCTCGTCGAGAAAGAGCGTGCCGCCATCGGCCCGTTCGAATTTGCCGGCACGCGGGGCATGGGCGCCCGTGAAGGCGCCACGCTCGACGCCAAAGAGCTCGGATTCGATCAGCTCTTCCGGAATGGCCGCGCAATTGACAGCAACGAAAGGCCCGTTCTTGCGGGGGCTGAGCTCATGCAGCGTACGCGCGAAGCGTTCTTTACCCACGCCGGTTTCGCCCAGCAGCAAAACGGTCACCTGCGTGGACGCAGCCCGGGCCACGAGATCGTAGGCACGCAGGAACGCAGCAGAGGTACCGATGAGATCGGGCACGCGGCGCGGTTCGGCCAGGGTGTTGCGCATCGCCTCGATCTCTTCACGCAGTTCCAGCAAACGGCCAACGATGGGGTCTTCCTCGAAGAAATGAATTAGTTCCGGAGCGTCTTCCCATTTTTCCTTCGGTTTGCCCACGATGTGGCAGTGTTCGTGCCCCATCGCCGCGCAGGCGGTTTCCCGGAATAGGATGAAGCGGTTCATGAAGGCGGAGGTGTAGCCCGAAGCGTAACCAATCATCATCCAGCAGGTCGGCTCCTCGCTCCCGCCGAAGACCTGCAGGTGAGCCTCTGCCTCCCAGGAATGAACCCAGGCGAATTCGCCATGGAACGTATCGGCCTCGAGCTCGATCTTGAGGGGAATGACGCGGGCGCTGCCTTCGAGCATGTGCAGCTGGGGGCCGACGACGAAGGCATCCCGTAGTGTGCTGTGCGGTCGTGTCTTCTTGGCGAGTTCCGCATCGCGCATGCCCGAGACGAATCCCATCCGCGTCAGCAGCCTGCGCGCCTGAAGCTTGCCCACCGAAGTAACCAGCTCCTTGCGCAGGGCGGCGAGCGACCCGACGTGCAGCAACAGCATGCGGTGCTCGCCGAGCCAAATCAAACCGTCTTCGGGCAGGAAACGCAGCAGGCTGCGCAGATCGGAGCCTTCCGGGTACTGAATCACTGCCATCTCTCCTCCCCCGTGTGATCGGCGTCTGCGCGCCGTGAATTCCCGGAACGTTCGACGAGGCGACACCCCGGATGGTTCTTGCTTGTTTCGTCGCGCCGGCTCTTCGGGCTGTCCGTTCATCGATGATACAGGCTCTTCCGGGAGATTTTCGGGGAGACGGCGAATCGTCCACCCGGAGTTTACGTTGCAGCGCAATAAATTTCATGTATCAAATAATAAAGCAAATTGGCTGATTTGATCAAATGATTAACCGCATCTCGATAAAAATCTCGAGAAAACGTGTTTTTTACAGGAGATTATTGTTTGGCACGAGATTTGCTAATGATTGATGGCCAACATGAGCGGAGTCATGGCATGGAAAATCCGGAACAGGGATTCGACGTCGAGCGCAAGTTCGTTCGGGTGCTGGAACGGCGTGCCGATGGCCTCGTGGTCTTCGAGTTTGCCATCGGTGAGCCGCAGCTGTGCGTCGACATGCTGCTGCCCGCCGATGCGTTCGAGCGTTTTTGCGAAGAACAAGGGGTGATTCGCCTGAGGGAAGGTGAGCGGGAAGAATCATCTTCTGATTGGGATTGGAACATGCACAAGGCGGCACAGCAGCGCTTTCGCTGAGCCTCGTTCAAACAAGGAGGAGACGTTTCATGCAAATCGATCTGCGAACGGTGACGATCAAGCCATTGCGCCAAACGTTCGACCATATCGCCCGATACCTCGGCACCGACAAGCCGGTGTCGCGCTACCTCGAAGGCAGCCTCGGCATCCAACCGAAGGACATTTTCCACTACCGCCCAACCTGGGAGCCGGAGCGGGAGATCTTCGATGAGGGACGCACGAAGATCCGTATGAAGGATTGGGATGCGCTCAAGGATCCGCGCCAGTTCTATTACGGTGCCTATACCAGTGCCCGGGCCCGGCAGCAGGATACGGCCGAGGCCAATTTCGACTTCGTCGAATCGCGCGGCTTGGTCGAGGCGCTACCCGAGGAGGTGCGGCAAGCCGCCATCGCGCTGCTCGTGCCCCTGCGCCACCTCGCTTGGGGAGCGAACATGAACAACGCCGCCGTTTGTGCCTACGCCTATGGCGGAATGGCGGCGCAGGCAGCCATCTACCAGTCGATGGACCAGCTCGGCATCGCGCAGTACCTTACGCGCATCGGGTTGCTCTTGGGAGACGTGGAGGCGCTGTCGGCGGGCAAGCAAGCTTGGATGAACGATCCGGCCTGGCAGCCGCTGCGTCGCTACGTCGAGGACAGTTTCGTCGTCAAGGATCCTTTCGAGCTGCACACGGTGCAAAACCTCGTGCTCGACGGGCTGCTCTACCCCCTGGTCTATGACACGATCGTCGATCAGGTCTTCGCCGCGCGCGGTGGGGCGGCGATTGCCATGCTCACCCAGTTCATGACCCAGTGGTCGGCGGAGACGCGCAAGTGGGTCGATGCGACGCTGAAGGCGATCGTGACGGAATCGGCGGAGAACCGCAGCATCGTGCAGGATTGGGTCGATGCTTGGCTTCCCCGGGCGAAGGAGGCCTTGTTGCCGGTGGTGGCGATCGCCGTGTCCGAGCAAGCGCCGGCGCTGCTCGATGAGGTGATGGAGGGGTTTGCCCAGCGCCTGGCCAAGATCGGCCTGTCGGCCTGAGGGAGGAAGAAGATGTCGACCGTATTCATCGCCTTTCAGACGAACGAAGAGACCCGCCCGATCATCGAGGCCATCGTCGAGGACAACCCCCACGCGCGCGTCAATGAAGCACCGGCCATGGTGAAGATCGATGCCGATGGGCGGCTCATCGTCAAACGCAGCTCGATCGAGGAGCGCCTCGGGCGCGAGTTCGATCTGCAGGAGCTGCACATCAACCTCATCTCGCTCTCTGGCAACATCGAAGAGGACGAAGATCAATTCGTGCTGGTTTGGAAAAACTGACACCGGGAAGGAGCAAGGGACATGGATATGCAAGTGGCGAAAAAGAAGCTTGGCCTGAAGGAGAAGTACCAGGTCATGACGCGGGATCTCGACTGGACCCCGACCTACCAGAAGATGGAGGACATCTACCCTTACGTACACTACGAAGGCATCAAGATCCACGACTGGGACCGCTGGGAGGACCCTTTCCGCCTGACGATGGACGCCTACTGGAAGTACCAGGCGGAAAAGGAGAAAAAACTCTACGCCATCATCGATGCCTATGCGCAGAACAACGGGCATCTCAACGTCACCGACGCGCGCTATATCAACACCGTAAAACTCTTCCTCACCGGCGTCAGCCCCCTCGAATACATGGCACATCGCGGTTTTGCCCATGTGGGCAGAGCGTTTCCCGGCCCGGGGCCGCGCGTGGCCTGCCTGATGCAGTCGCTCGACGAGATGCGGCACTTCCAGACCCAGGTCCACGCCATCTCCAACTACAACAAGTATTACAACGGATTCCACGATTTTCGCAAATGGCATGATAGGGTCTGGTATCTCTCGGTACCCAAGTCTTTCTTCGACGATGCCATCACCGCCGGACCGTTCGAGTTCATCGTCGCCATCGGCTTTTCCTTCGAATACGTGCTCACCAACTTGCTGTTCGTACCCTTCGTCTCGGGGGCGGCCTACAACGGCGACATGGGAACGATGGCCTATGGTTTTTCGGCCCAATCCGACGAGGCGCGGCACATGACGCTGGGGCTGGAGGTGATCAAGTTCATCCTCGAACAGGATCCGGCCAATCTGCCCATCGTGCAGCGCTGGATCGACAAATGGACTTGGCGCGGCTATCGGGTGCTGACGCTCGTGGCAATGATGATGGACTACATGCTGCCCAAGCGCACCATGAGCTGGAAGGAGGCTTGGGAGATCTACTTCGAGGAAAACGGCGGAGCGCTCTTCCGCGATCTGGCCCGCTACGGCATTCGCATGCCGAAGTGCGCCGAGACGATCGCCCTGGAAAAAGATCATCTCTCGCATCAGGCGTGGTGTACCTTCTACAACTACACCGCCGCCACCGCGTTCCATACTTGGCTGCCGAATGAGGACGAGATGCAGTGGCTCTCGGCCAAGTATCCCGACAGCTTCGACAAATACTACCGGCCACGCTTCGACTTCTGGCGCGAGCAGGCGGCCAGGGGGAACCGTTTTTACAACACCACGTTACCCATGCTGTGCCAGACCTGCCAGGTTCCCTTGTTTTTTACCGAGCCGGGCGACCCGACCAAGATCTGCTACCGCGAAACCGATTACAAAGGCATGAAGTACCACTTCTGCTCGGACCACTGCAAGGAGATCTTCGAGCACGAGCCGGAAAAATACGTCCAGGCATGGCTTCCGGTACACCAGATCTACCAGGGCAATTGTTTTCCCGAAGGAACCGATCCCACGGCCGAAGGATTCGATCCGCTCAAGGCGGTATTGCAGTGGTACAACATCATCCACGGTCGCGATAATCTCGATTTCGAGGGTTCCGAAGACCAGAGGAATTTTGCCGCCTGGCGCGCCCAAGCGACCCGTAACGTTTGAATCCGATCATCCATGAAAAACACGAGACGACGGTGTCAACCGTCGTCCTTTCAGGAAGGAGACCGACATGGCTGTTGCCGCCATTGGTGAATATTCGTTCGAACCGCTCGACCTCGAGGAGAAATTCCACGGGAATCGCCTCCTCTACGTGGGCTGGGAAGACCATCTACTGTTTTGCGCACCGTTCGCTTTTCCCTTGCCTCCCTCGATGCCTTTCCGCGATCTGGTAGAAAAGGTCTTGCCTCCTGCGTACAGCTACCACCCCGATTTCGCCCGCATCGATTGGGCTGCGGTGCAGTGGTTCAAGTCTGGCCAACCATGGCAGCCCCAATGGGACGAAAGTCTGGAAGCAAACGGATTGCGCCATAAGGATGTGATCCGTTTTCGTACGCCCGGCCTGACCGGCATCGCCGGATCGTGCAGCTGACCAGGATACGAACCTCGGGGAGGACGGCATGAGCCATCAGCTGACGATAGAACCATTGGGGCAGACGATCGAGGTCGAGGAGGGGCAGACCATCCTCGATGCGGCACTTCGCGCCGGTATCTGGTTGCCACATGCCTGTTGCCATGGTTTATGCGCCACGTGCAAGGTACAGGTGCTGGAAGGGGAAGTCGATCATGGCGAGGCGTCGAACTTCGCGCTGATGGATTTCGAACGGGAAGAAGGAAAAACACTCGCCTGCTGTGCCCGGCTGGAAAGCGACGTGGTGATCGAAGCGGAGATCGACGAGGAGCCCGACGCCGAGATCATCCCGGTGCGCGATTATACCGGTACCGTCAGCCGGCTCGTGGATCTGACGCCGACCATCAAGGGCGTGTTCATCACGCTCGACGAGCCGCTGCGTTTCCAGGCAGGACAGTACATCAACCTCGAGATCGATGGAGGACGCCTCACGCGAGCGTTCTCGCTGGCCAATCCTCCTTCGCAGGCAACAGAGGTGGAACTCAACGTCCGCCTCGTGCCCGGCGGGGAAGGAACGACCTGGATCCACACGCAGCTCGCCGAAGGCGACCGTATCCGCCTCTCCGGCCCTTACGGTCGCTTCTTCGTGCGCAAGTCCGCCCCGGGCGACTTGATCTTCATGGCGGGAGGATCGGGACTATCGAGCCCGCGCTCCATGATCCTCGACCTGCTGGAAGAAGGGGATCGGCGCAACATCACCCTCATCTATGGCCAGCGACGTCGCGACGAACTCTATTACCACGAGGAGTTTCTCGAATTGGCCCGCCGCCACCCCAACTTCCGCTATGTGCCGGCACTCTCCGACGAACCGGCCGAGTCTTCATGGGATGGGTTTCGTGGCTTCGTACATGAGGCAGCCAAAGAGGCTTTCGGCGGCGATTTCCGCGGCCACAAAGCGTATCTGTGTGGTCCGCCCAAAATGATCGAGGCGTGCATCGCCACGCTCATGCAAGGGCGACTCTACGAGCGGGACATCCATACCGAAAAGTTCATCTCGGCGGCCGATGCCCAGCAAGTGCGTAGTCCGCTCTTTCGTAGCCTGTGAACGGAGACGCCGAATGGCCGACTCAAGGGTTCAAGGTGAAGAAATCTCGCGGCATGCGCCGTACGGCTTCCAGCGTGCGCAAGATATGGTCTCGCAACAAGGCCGTGGCTTGCGCCGCGTCGCGCCGCAAGGCTGCCTCGAACAGGGCGTGATGTTCCGCATGGACGTCGCGCGGGATGGGGCGGCGAAACACGCTCAGACGGCGGTAGCGTTCCGACTGACGATAGAGGATGGCTTGGAAATGATGCAACCAGCGGGAGGGGCAAGCCTGGATGAGACTTTCATGGAAGATGCGGTTGCGCGTTTCCCATTCGGCCACGGCTCCATGATCTTGCGCCAGACGCTCCTCGGCGCGACTCAGGAGATGAAAAGCGGAGACGAGATTCGCTTCCCACTCCTCGTCACCGGCTTGGATCGACTGGCGCAGGGCCTCGGTTTCGATCAGGACGCGGGTGCGGGTGATGTCCTCGAAGTCCGTCAAGGAGATAGGAGCGACGCGAAACCCTCGTTGACCTTGTACCAGCACGAGGGCATCGGAGACCAGGCGCAACAACGCTTCCCGCAGTGTGCCCGCGCCGACGTCGTAGCGGTCCTTGAGGTGTTCGACACGCAGTTTCTCACCCGGGGCGAGGATGCCTTCGACGATATCGTCGCGCAGACGCTGATAGGCCGCTTCGACGAGGGTGGTTGGTTCGGGGGCAGAGAAAATGGTTCGATCGTTCATGGAAGAAGTCAAAGGACGTCAGTGCGCATTGTATCGGAATCGGTTGCAAGAGGTACTTGAAAATCTCGAGATTCTATGTTTAAATCGAAAAAAATAATAATCGATACGGAGGAAGGAGATGGAAATGGAGCTAGAAGTTCCGACGACGACGCTCAGTTGCGAAGCCGGGCAAGCAGCCGTCAGTGCCGCCGTGCAACACGCGCGACAGCTGGGCGTGCGGATCAACGTCGCCGTGTGCGACGCTTCTGGCTTGCTCGTCGCCTTTCTGCGCATGCCGCTCTCCTTCCCCCAATCGATCGAACTGGCCATCGACAAGGCGCGCACTGCGGCAGGTTTCGGTTTTCCGACCTCGGCCTGGCTGTCGGTCTGCGGCGAGGACGAGGCGATGAAACTTGGCTTTTCCTCGCGTGCCGGACTCATTTTTTTTGGCGGCGGGGTGCCGATCCGCCTCGGTGATCGGGTCATTGGCGGCATTGGTGTCTCTGGTGCTTCCGCCTCACAGGACGAAGAGTGCGCCCATGCCGCGCTTGAGGCCTTGGGGATCGGGGCGACGGTTCGATGAACCGCGTGGCAGCATGCCGTGAGGAGAAAAAGGATGGAGACGATAGAACTTGCCTTGGGGGACGAGATGACTTCGAACCCTGCGCCGGAGCCTGAAAAAGAATCCCATGAAGTCCTGCTCGTTCAAACCGGTGAGGTGTACGCCTGCAGTGAAAACGAGTCCCTGCTTGCCGGTATGTGTCGCCTCGGTCGCAGGGGAATCCCCGTAGGTTGCCTCGGTGGTGGCTGCGGTGTTTGCAAGGTCAAAGTGGTTCGCGGTGAAGTGGCCAGTCTTGGGCCGATCAGTAGGGCTCATGTCAGCGAGGAGGAGGAACGGCAAGGATACACCTTGGCGTGCCGTGCTGCGCCGAAAGGAGCTGTCATCTTGGAGGTGGTCGGTAAGATGCAGAAATCATTTTTTCATGGGTTCGCCATACAACAGAACGTTTCACGCACGAAGCAAGGAGGAGCATCATGGGAGTCTTGAGAATGGGCCATGCCAGCCTGCGGGTCATGGATATGGATGCTGCGCTGAGGCATTATGAGGACGTCTTGGGTTTGAAGACCGTCATGAAAGACAAAGACGGAAACGTTTATTTGAAGTGCTGGGACGAATGGGACAAATATTCTTTGATTCTGACCCCTTCTGATCGGGCGGGTTTGAACCATGTCGCCTACAAAGTTGAGAAAGAGGAGGATCTCGATATCCTGCAAAAACGCATCGAGGACTATGGCATCGCCACCGAGATGCTGCCCGAAGGCAGTCTTCCTTCGACCGGGCGCATGCTGAAATTTTCTCTGCCCAGCGGCCATGAAATGCGCCTCTACGCCACGAAAGAGTATGTCGGCACCGATGTGGGTACCGTCAATCCCGATCCGTGGCCAGACGGACTCAAAGGGGCGGGGGCGCACTGGCTCGATCATTGCCTTTTGATGTGTGAGCTCAATCCGGAGAAAGGCATCAACCGGGTGGCCGAAAATACCAAGTTCATGCAGGAAGTGCTCGATTTCTTCCTCGTCGAACAAGTGGTGGTCGGTCCGGGCGGCGCGATGCAGGCGGCCACTTGGCTCGCGCGCACCAGCACGCCGCACGACATCGCCTTCGTCGGCGGGCCGAGAAATGGGCTGCACCATATAGCCTTCTTCCTCGATTCTTGGGACGACATTTTGAAAGCGGCCGATGTGATGGGCAAACATGGCACCAAGATCGATGTGGGGCCCACGCGACACGGCATCACACGGGGGGCGACGATCTATTTCTTCGACCCGAGCGGAAACCGCAACGAGACTTTTGCTGGACTCGGTTATCTCGCCCAGCCAGATCGTCCGGTGACGACATGGACGGAGGATAAGCTCTGGAATGGCATTTTTTATCATACTGGGGAACCAGTGCCGTCATTTACAGAAGTTTATACCTGAGGATACGGTGATTAACCCAGGTTCCGTCTTGGAGCCTGGCTTGTTACGCCGCTGCGATCCATAATTTAAATTGAGTATGATTATGAAAGAAATCAGTAACTTTGTTAACGGTGCCTTCGTCGCCACCGGCAAGACGTTCGAGAAACGCTCACCCGTCGACGGCCGGGTGATCGCCTTGGTTCATGAGGCGGGACAAGCCGAGGTCGACGCCGCGGTTCAGGCGGCTCGTGCCGCCCTGAAAGGCCCTTGGGGCAAGCTGACGGTGGCCGAGCGCGTCGAGCTGCTCTATGCCGTGGCCGATGGCATCAATCGGCGTTTCGACGAATTCCTCGCGGCCGAGTGTGCTGATACCGGCAAACCGATGAGCCTCGCGCGTCACATCGACATTCCTCGCGGCGCGGCCAACTTCAAAATCTTTGCCGACGTCGTCAAGAACGTACCGACGGAATTCTTCGAAACGCCGACGCCCGATGGCCGTGGGGCGCTCAACTATGCGGTGCGGCGTCCCATCGGCGTGGTCGGCGTGATCTGTCCGTGGAATCTGCCGCTGCTGCTCATGACCTGGAAAGTCGGCCCGGCGCTGGCCTGTGGCAACACGGTGGTGGTCAAACCCTCCGAAGAGACGCCGCAGACGGCCACGCTCCTTGGGGAGGTAATGAACGAAGTCGGCATCCCCAAAGGGGTTTACAACGTCGTGCATGGCTTCGGCCCGCAATCGGCCGGTGAGTACGTCACCACCCACCCGGGAGTGAATGCCGTCACCTTTACCGGCGAGACGCGCACGGGCGAAGTCATCATGAAGGCGGCTGCTCATGGAGCGCGCCCCGTCTCGCTCGAGATGGGGGGCAAGAATCCCGGCATCATTTTCGCCGACTGCGATTTCGACGCGGCAATCGAAGGGACGATGCGTTCGGTCTTCGCCAACTGTGGTCAAGTGTGTCTGGGTACCGAGCGCCTCTACGTCGAACGCCCCCTCTTCGAGCGCTTCGTCGAGGCGCTCAAGAAAGGTGCTGAGAACCTCAAGCTGGGACGCCCCGAGGATCCGACCACGACCCTGGGCCCGCTCATTTCCCACGAACATCGCCGCAAGGTGCTCTCTTATTACGAAAAAGCCAAGGCGCTGGGTGCGACGGTGGTCACCGGCGGCGGCATTCCCGACATGCCGCCGGAGCTCGCCGGCGGCTCTTGGATCCAGCCCACCATCTGGACCGGGCTGGGCGACGATTCTCCCATCGCCCGGGAAGAAATCTTCGGCCCTTGCACCTTGATTCAGCCGTTCGACGACGAAGACGAGGTGATCGCCCGGGCGAATGACACCGACTATGGGTTGGCCTGCGCGATTTGGACCAAGGATCTCAGCCGGGCGCACCGCGTCGCTGGCCAGATCGAGGCTGGGCTCGTGTGGATCAATTCCTGGTTCCTGCGTGATCTGCGCACCCCCTTTGGCGGCATGAAACAATCCGGCATCGGTCGCGAAGGGGGCGTGCATTCGCTCGAGTTCTACACCGAGCTCAAGAATATCTGCGTCAAACTGTGAAGGCGAGGGCACGATGAGCGAAAACAACCCCGAAATCGGTCGCAGTATCGTCGCCGCCGGGATTCGTACCAACTACCATGACATGGGTAACGGCTTTCCCGTCCTGCTCATCCATGGTTCCGGCCCCGGTGTATCGGCCTGGGCCAACTGGCGGCTGGTGATGCCCAAGCTGGCGGAAAAGTGCCGGGTGATCGCCCCCGACATGGTGGGATTCGGTTTCACCGAACGTCCGCAGGGCTACACCTATTCGATGGACAACTGGGTGCAGCATGCCTTGGGGCTGCTCGATGCGCTCGGGCTGGAGAAAGTCGACCTGGTAGGCAATTCCTTTGGTGGGGCGCTGTCGCTCGCGCTCACCATCCGTCATCCTCATCGCGTGCGCCGGCTCGTGCTGATGGGAAGTGCCGGGGTTCATTTCGAGATCACGCCCGGTCTGGACGCCGTGTGGGGCTATACGCCCAGTTTCGAGAACATGCGCAAGCTCATGGATCTCTTCGCCTGGAATCGGAATCTGGTCAATGACGAACTGGCCGAGTTGCGCTATCGCGCGAGCATCCGTCCCGGGTTTCAGGAGAGTTTCGCCGCCATGTTCCCAGCGCCGCGCCAGCGTTGGGTCGATGCGCTCGCCAGCCCCGAGGCGGCGATCCGTGCCATTCCGCACGAAACCTTGGTCATTCACGGTCGTGAAGATCGCATCATCCCGCTCGAGACCTCGCTCAAACTGTCGCAGTGGATCGCTCGTTCGCAACTGCACGTCTTTGGCCGCTGCGGGCACTGGACGCAGATCGAACATGCCGACCGTTTCGCCCGCCTGGTGAGCGATTTCTTCGCCGAAGCGAGCATCGACGAACCCCATCCCCTGGAAGGAACCGCATGATGGAAGATTCTCTGTTACAGCGACTGGGCGTGGAGCTCTACGAGGCGTGGAAAAGCGCTCGTATGATCGAGCCGCTCAGTGATCGCCATCCGGAGCTCACGATCGAGGCGGCCTATCGCATCCAGCAGCATTTCATCGGGCAGCGGCTGGCCGCCGGCGAGCGCGTCGTCGGCAAGAAGATCGGCGTCACCTCCAAGGCCGTCATGAACATGTTGGGTGTGTATCAGCCGGATTTCGGCTATCTGCTCGATGGCATGGTCTACAACGAGGGCGAGGCGATTCCCGCCGACAGCCTCATCCAACCCAAGGCCGAGGGCGAGATCGCCTTTCTGCTCAAGCGCGATCTGCGCGGTCCCGGCGTGACCGCGGTCGACGTGCTCGCGGCCACCGAAGCGGTAATGGCCTGTTTCGAGATCGTCGACTCCCGCATCCGCGATTGGAAGATCAAGATTCAAGACACGGTGGCCGACAACGCCTCCTGCGGCGTCTTCGTGCTTGGTGATCAACTCGTCGATCCCCGCCGTGTCGATCTTTCCACCTGCGGCATGGTTCTGGAGAAAAATGGCGAGATCGTCGCCACGGGGGCCGGAGCAGCCGCGCTCGGCGCACCAGCCAACGCCGTGGCCTGGCTCGCCAACACGCTCGGCCGGCTGGGCGTGCCGCTCGAGGCTGGCGAGATCATCCTCTCCGGCTCACTCGCCGCCATGGTGCCGGTGCGTGCGGGCGACAGCCTCTGCGTGACGATCGGCGGCATTGGCCGCTGCTCGGTTCGTTTCACCTGACCCACAAAAAAGAGGGAACCCATGAAGAAGATCCGCTGCGCCGTGATCGGCTCCGGCAACATCGGCACCGATCTGCTCTACAAACTCAAACGCAGCAGCGTGCTCGAGCCGGTGTGGATGGTCGGCATCGACCCGGCCTCGGAAGGCCTTGCGCGCGCCCGCGAAATGGGGCTCAAGACCACCGCCGAGGGGGTCGACGGCCTGCTGCCGCACGTCGAAGAAGACGAGATCCGCATCGCGTTCGACGCGACCAGCGCCTACGTGCATCCGGAAAACAGCCGTAAGCTCAACGCGCTCGGCGTGCTGATGATCGATCTCACCCCCGCGGCCATCGGCCCCTACTGTGTTCCCCCGGTCAACCTCAAGGAACACGTCGGCAAGGGCGAGATGAACGTCAACATGGTCACCTGCGGGGGCCAGGCGACGATCCCCATGGTCTATGCCGTCTCGCGGGTGCAGTCGGTCGCCTATGGCGAGATCGTTGCCACCGTGGCGAGCAAATCCGCCGGGCCGGGCACGCGCAAGAACATCGACGAATTCACCCGTACCACTGCCGGGGCCGTGGAAAAAGTGGGCGGTGCCAAGAAAGGCAAGGCCATCATTATCCTCAACCCCGCCGAACCGCCGCTCATCATGCGCGACACGGTGCATTGCCTCACCGAAACCGAACCCGAGCGCGAGCTCATCACCGCCTCGATCCACGACATGATCAAGGAAGTGCAGAAATACGTTCCCGGCTACCGGCTGGTCAATGGCCCCGTCTTCGACGGGAACCGCGTCTCCGTCTATCTCGAAGTCGAAGGGCTGGGCGATTATCTGCCCAAATACGCCGGCAACCTCGACATCATGACCGCGGCCGCGGCACGAACCGCCGAGATGTTCGCCGAAGAAATCCTGGCCGGCAAGCTGCGCCTCGAACCCAACCGCGCCGTGGCGCTCGCCTGATAGGAGACAAACGATGGATCTTCGCGGCAAAAAAATCACCGTTCATGACATGACCCTGCGTGATGGGATGCACCCCAAGCGCCATCAGATCACGCTCGAACAGATGGTGGCGATCGCCAAGGGGCTCGACGAGGCCGGCGTGCCCCTCATCGAGATCTCCCACGGCGACGGGCTGGGTGGTGCGTCGGTCAATTACGGTTTCCCGGCACACAGCGACGAAGAATACCTCGCCGCCGTCATCCCTCAGCTCAAACGCGCCAAGGTCTCCGCCCTGCTGCTGCCGGGCATCGGCACCGTCGATCACTTGAAGATGGCCCATGAACTCGGGGTGAATACCATCCGCGTGGCCACGCACTGCACCGAGGCCGACGTCTCGGAGCAGCACATCGGCATGGCACGCAAACTCGGCATGGACACCGTGGGCTTTCTCATGATGGCCCACATGAACACGCCCGAAGGTCTGGTGCAGCAAGCCAAGCTCATGGAGAGCTACGGGGCCAACTGCATCTACGTCACCGACTCGGCCGGACATCTGCTGCCCGACGGCGTCAAGGCGCGAGTGGGTGCGGTGCGCGAGGCGCTCAAGCCCGAGACCGAAGTGGGGTTCCACGCGCACAATAACCTGGGCATGGCGATCGCCAATTCGCTCGCCGCGATCGAAGTGGGCGCCGTGCGTATCGACGGTTCGGCCGCGGGGCTGGGGGCGGGCGCGGGCAACACGCCCACCGAAGTGCTGGTGGCCGTGTGCGATCTCATGGGCATCGAGACCGGCATCGACGTCTTCAAAATCCAGGACGTGGCCGAAGACCTCGTCGTGCCGATCATGGATTTCCCCATCCGCATCGACCGCGACGCGCTCACTCTGGGCTACGCCGGCGTCTACGGCTCTTTCCTGCTCTTTGCCAAACGCGCCGAGCAGAAATACGGTATCCCCGCGCGCGAGATTCTCGTCGAACTCGGGCGTCGCGGCATGGTTGGGGGGCAAGAAGACATGATCGAGGATACGGCGCTCAGCATGGCCAAAGCGCGGGAGATGGCGGCATGAAACTCACCCGGGAAGTGATCGAACGCTTGGCTGAACACCTCGAGCGCTGCGAGCTCGAGGCGCGCGACACGACCAAGATCACCGACGAGCATCCCGACATGGACTGGGAGGACGCTTATGCCATCCAGGAGGCGATCAAGCAGCGCAAGCTTGCCCGGGGTGCGCGGGTGGTTGGTTTCAAGGCAGGGCTCACCTCCCACGCCAAAATGCGGCAAATGGGTGTCTCCACGCCCTGTTTCGGGTTTCTCGTTGACGACTATGCCGTTCCCGAAGGGGGAGAAATCGACACGAGCGCGCTCATCCATCCCAAGGTAGAACCGGAGATTGCGTTCGTGACCAAGGCGCCGCTCAAGGGGCCGGGCTGCCACATCGGCACGGTGCTCGCCGCCACCGATTTCGTGATTCCCGCCATCGAGGTGATCGACAGCCGCTACCGCGATTTCAAGTTCGATCTGAAGAGCGTGATCGCCGACAACTGCTCGAGCAGCCGTTTCGTCGTGGGCGGGCGCATCGCGCCACCCCAGGAGCTCGATCTGCGCACGATCGGGGTGGTGCTGGAGAAGAACGGCGAGCCGGTGGCTTTCGGCGCCGGTGCCGCCGTGCTGGGACATCCGGCGAGCGCCATTGCCATGCTCGCCAACGAGCTGGGACGGCGCGGAGAAGAGATTCCCGCGGGGAGTCTCATCCTCTCGGGCGGAATCACGGAAGCCGTGAGCGTGCAAAAAGGCGATGCGATCACGCTGCGCATGCAGCACCTGGGATCGGTCGGGGTTCGTTTTCGTTGAAGGGGGAGAAAAATCGTGCCGTTCGTACAGATCTACATCCTTGAAGGTCGTACCGAAGAGCAGAAGAAGGCGGCAATCGCCAAGGTGACCGAGGCGCTGGTTGAATCGCTCGGTTCACCCAAGGAGAACGTCCGCGTGATGATCCAGGACGTGCCGAAGTCGCAATGGGGTATCGGCGGCGTTACGGCCAAAGACTTGGGACGATGAGTCCGAACAAACGATGAAAAGAGGAGGAGGCAATGAACATATGATTTTAATTCAATATATTAAATTTATCTAAATTTACTTTTTATTTTTAAGTGACTAGCGAACTCTTAAACTTGAACTTCAAAGGAGATAAAAATGGCTCTGCTCAATAGAATGGACTGGTATGACCTAGCCAGAACCACAAACTGGACGCCAACTTACGTTACCGAAAATGAATTATTTCCCCCAAAATTATCAGGGGATTTTGGTCTGCCACAAAACGCGTGGGAAAATTACGATGAACCTTATAAACAGACTTATCCTGAGTATGTGAAGGTACAGCGCGAAAAAGATGCAGGTGCTTACTCGGTTAAGGCTGCCCTTGAGCGCAGTCGAATTTTCGAGAATGCTGATCCAGGTTGGAAAGCAGTAATTAAAGAGCACTATGGTGCGATCGCTCGCGGAGAATATGCTGCTGCCAGTGCTGAAGCCCGTATGATGCGTTTCTCTAAGGCTCCCGGCATGCGCAACATGGCCACATTAGGTTGTCTAGATGAAATTCGTCACGGTCAAATTCAGCTCTATTTTGCTCATGAACATGTATCGAAGGATCGTCAGATGGATTGGGCCTTCAAGGCCTATGACACTAACGAGTGGGCAATGATAGCGGCTCGTCATTTCTTCGACGATATCATGATGACGAGAGATGCTATTAGCGTATCTATTATGTTGACCTTCGCCTTTGAAACGGGTTTTACCAACATGCAGTTTCTCGGTCTTGCTGCCGATGCAGCTGAATCTGGCGATCACACTTTTTCCAACCTGATTTCTAGTATTCAGACTGACGAATCTCGACATGCCCAAATTGGGGGACCAGCCCTCAAGGTGTTGATTGAGAATGGTAAGAAAGCGGAGGCCCAAAAGCGAGTAGACATTGCGGTCTGGCGTGCCTGGAAGTTATTTTCAGTGCTGACTGGCCCGATTATGGACTACTATACGCCATTAGTGCATCGCAAGCAGTCTTTCAAAGAATTTATGGAAGAATGGATTGTCGCTCAGTTTGAACGTGCTTTGACCGACATGGGGCTAGATTTGCCTTGGTATTGGGATATCTTTCTCAGAGATCTCGGTGAAACTCATCATGGTATGCATTTGGGTGTTTATTTTTGGCGCCCTACTGTATGGTGGAGTCCTGCTGCTGGTGTAACACCTGATGAGCGTGCTTGGCTGGAAGAAAAATATCCTGGTTGGAATGACACCTGGGGGCAATGTTGGGATGTGATCATTGATAACGTTGTGGAGGGTAACATGTCCATGGCTTATCCGGAAACTTTGCCTGTAATTTGCAATATGTGTCAATTGCCGATAATGGGCACACCGGGTAAAGGTTGGAATGTCAAAGATTATCCATTGGAGTACAACGGTCGCCTCTACCACTTCGGATCGGAAGTAGATCGTTGGGTTTTTCAGCAAGAACCGGAACGCTATGCTGGTCATCTTACCCTCGTCGATCGTTTTCTGGCAGGAATGATCCAACCGATGGATCTCAATGGAGCGCTCCAGTATATGAATCTTGCACCTGGTGAAATTGGCGACGATGCTCATAAATATGCATGGGCTGAGGTGTATCGTCAATTGCGTTCAGTCAAGAAAGTTGCCTGATACGACAACAAGCAAGTGACCCGGCGTTTTAGCGTCGGGTCCAATCGACCAGGAGATGAGAAAATGGCCCTTTTTCCGCTGACTTCGAATTTCGAAGGGGATTTTGTTTTGCAATTAGTAGCAGTAGATACAGAGAGTACCATGGATGAGGTTGCTGCTGCGGCTGCTATACATTCAGTTGGCCGACGTGTCAAAGCTCGTCCTGGTTGTATATTACGTGTTCGTAGACAGGGGGAAAAAGAATTTTTTCCCAGAGAAATGAAGGTTTCGGAGTCTGGGTTGAAACCAACAGAAACGATCGAGATTATTTGGGAATCAATCGAGAAATGAACGGAGCAAGAGATGCCCTATACAAAAGTTTGCACTCTCGATGATCTGTGGGAAGGCGAAATGGCTTCCTATACCGTAAACGGCCATGAAATTTTGCTAGTTTCTCTTGACGGCGGTGAAATCAAGGCGTTTCAGGGTATTTGTCCACATCAGGATATTCCACTCGTTGAGGGCAAGTTTGATGGGAAGAAGGTGGTTTGTCGGGCGCATTTATGGCAATTTGATGCCCATACAGGAAAGGGTATTAATCCAGATGATTGCGCTTTAGCCGAATATCCAGTAAAAGTTGATGGAAATGACATTTTAATTGATACCGAGGGAGTTAATCCTTTTTTTGCCCATACATAATGATTTATAACTGTATGGCCGGAATAGATTAAAGGGAGAATCCGATGAGTATAGAGACAGCTAGGCAAGCTTATCATAATAACATGGTGGGCCCTGTCATGCGAGCTGGAGAATTGGCAGAAGCGATTATTGAGGCTGCTAAAATCGATAATCCGGGAAAGGAAATATACGTTGATGATAAGTTGGCTTATATCCGTATCCATGCGGATAACGAGTTGATACTGCGAGAAGAGACTATTGAGAGGCAACTCGGTAGGCCTTTTCAAATGAAAGATCTAGAAATTGATCTTTGTTCTTTTGCAGGTCAGATTGAAACTAAAGATAAATTTGTACGATTCTACTTCGTTAAAAAGATTTAATCTAAAATCGGTCGAGGAGACTAAAATGTCCGAATTGCAATTGCTTAAACCACTGAAAACTTGGAGTCACTTGGCGTCTCGTCGTCGCAAACCTAGCGAGTACGAGATTGTCAGCGTGAAACTTCACTACAACGATCGGGATCCTAATGCGCCCTATGAACTTGACCCTCATATGTTCATGAATGAGTGGTATAAGAAATATACTTTTGGTTCTCCGCTCAAACATGAAGATTGGAATGCTTTTCGTGATCCAGATGAAGTAATTTATCGTACCTATAATCTGATACAAGATGGTCAAGAGACATATGTTTATGGACTCTTTGACCAATTCAACGAGCGTGAGCATGACAAAGCTCTTGATCCTCGGTGGGTGCGGTCGTTGGCTCGGCTGTATACCCCATCGCGTTATCTATTTCATGCCATGCAGATGGCTTCGGCTTATGTTGGTCAGGTATCTCCAGCTAGTACTATTACCAATTGCAATTATTTTCAGATGGCCGATTGTCTACGTTGGGTGAGCCATACTGCATACCGAACTAAGGAACTTTCTCTGAACTTTCCTGATATGGGGTTCACGCGAGATGAACGTGATTACTGGGAGAATGATCCTGCATGGCAGGGATTCCGAGAACTAATAGAAAAAGTTTTGACAGTTTGGGACTGGGGCGAGGGTATTATTGCGCTTAACCTGATTGCTAAACCTGCTATAGAAGAAAGCGTTTTGCGCAAGCTGGGTGAATCTGCACGGCATAACGGGGATACGCTTCTTGGGCTTCTTACAGATGCACAATTGATTGATGTCGCCCGGCACCGTCGATGGATTGCTGCTTTCGTGAAGATGGCATTAGAAACTCCTGAAAATTACAAAATTATCCAGAGTTGGATTACTAAATGGGAACCGATAGCCAACAGGGCAATAGATGCTTACTGTGCATCGTTACCCGATGTGCCAGATGCTGCAGATTCTGTTAAGGAGACTATGCGCGAATTTCTCCGTTCTTTTGGGTTTTGATCATCATTCTGGCTGCTGGTTCGATCTTTATTTATATTTAATTATTGATATATCCAGCAGCCATTCGACATATATTCGGTGACCCATGAACGATTTTGTGAATATCAAAAATCAAAAGGATGGCAGTGTATTCGTCCAACATCTGGGCGATACCATCCTGCGTGCTGCTCTGCGCGCCGGGGTAGGTTTGACTTACGAATGTAATTCTGGAGGGTGCGGAGGATGTAAGTTCGAGCTTGTCGCTGGTGAGGTGGAAAATCTCTGGCCTGAAGCACCCGGTTTGAGTGAGCGCGACAAAAAACGTGGTCGGTACTTGGCATGTCAGTGCAGTGCTATTGGTGATGTGTGTATCAAGGCGGCTACGGCAGCTGAATATATACCACAGATTCTCCCCAAGCGGCAGCATGCTGTTCTGATGGAAAGTACAGAGATCACTCACGACATTCGTGAGTTTCGTTTCATCGCCAGTGAGGAGGCAAATTTCCTTCCTGGTCAGTACGCTATGCTTGACTTGCCGGGAGTCAAAGGTTCGCGTGCTTATTCCATGGCCAATATCGCCAACGAACAGCGTGAATGGTGTTTCTATATTCGACGGGTTCCTCATGGACAGGGGACACACGTTCTCTTCGATTGCCTTGCTGCTGGCGATCAGATTGGTCTCGATGGTCCGTATGGAGTGGCCTATCTGCGAACTGGTTCGCCCCGTGATATTGTGTGCGTAGCAGGCGGTTCTGGTCTTGCGCCCATGATCTCTATTGCGAGGGGAGCTGCTGCGGCAGGAATGTTGAATAATAGAAATCTATATTTTTTCTATGGAGCTCGAACTCCTCGCGATGTCTGCGGTGAAGTACAACTCCGAGAACTGCCAGGTTATGGCGAAGCCATTCATTTCATTCCTGTAGTTTCTCTTTTTAAAGATGCAGGCGAATGGTCTGGTCGTACGGGCTATGTGCACGATTCGCTTATTGAAGCTTTGCCAAAGCCATTGCCCGAGTATGAATTCTATTTTGCTGGCCCTCCTCCAATGACACAAGCGTTGCAGGAGCTTCTTATGCTCGATCACGGAGTACCTTTTACACAGATTCATTTCGATCGATTTTTTTAAAACTTAAAACTAACAACCATAGAAAAGCTGAAATATCAAATACCATAAAAAAGAGGAGGAGGCAATGAATGTTCAAAAGCATATCATTGGGGTTGCTGTCGTTTGTGGGTTGGTTACCCATACGCCGTTCTCCATGGCGACAGACGTATTTCATTTCGAAGGGTATGGCGCAGTGTCACGAGCCATGGGAGGAACGGCCGTAGCGCAAGATGTGGGTGCTGCTGGGATGATGACCAATCCGGCAACCCTATCCTTGTCTCCCGATGTGCATCAGCTGATGCTTGGTCTAGATATTGTGACCACGGACATTAATGTGCGTGATCGAAATACTGGAGAATCCGTTAGCTCGGATGATCATTCCAATAACCGGGGGCCGTATATTGCTCCGGAATTGGCTTATACTCAGCGCGTCGGGCAATGGTCATTTGGAGTCGGTGCTTTCGCAAAAGGGGGATTGGGGACTGAATATGGAAAAAACAGTTTCCTTTCTCGAGCTACAGGTGGTGCGAATACTGGGCTTGATAATTCTAGCAGGCTATTGGTTTTGGATATTCCGTTTGCTGCCAGCTATCAGGTTACGGATGATTTATCCATT
Organism: Tepidiphilus sp. J10; assembly: GCF_006980785.1. Taxonomy (NCBI): domain Bacteria; kingdom Pseudomonadati; phylum Pseudomonadota; class Hydrogenophilia; order Hydrogenophilales; family Hydrogenophilaceae; genus Tepidiphilus; species Tepidiphilus sp. J10. Next base: position 117,526 of record NZ_SBHP01000004.1, on the reverse strand, counting down.
GGCGCCAGCTTGGACGCCCTATGGCAAGGTTTAAACCTTGATCTTCTACTTGGTGCTGATCAGGTTGGCAGCTTAATTGGAAGCGGCCGGGTTTCCGGATCTCTGTTGCCGGTTATTGGTGGGATTCCGGAGCTTCAGGGAGCTCATTTTAGCTTGACAAAGAACAAACCGCTTGCCAGTGGCGTCGATGCGTGGGGGTACTCAGGTCGTTTCGGGATAGTATATCAAGCAGTCCCAGGAACTAAGTTGGGAGCTTCTTATACGTTTAAGAGCCAAATTAGCGATATGGAAGGCGATGCAACTTTGACTGCCATTTCTGGAGAGCTCGGTCAGATTCCGCTTTCTGGAAAAATTAAAATCAAGGATTTTCAAATGCCAGCCAAAGCCGATATTGGTATAAGTCACCAATTGACGTCGGCTTGGACTGTTGCTGCTGATATTTCTCGAGTGTTTTGGAAGGATGCTATGAAAGACATTAAAGTTTCCTTCCAAGCAAACGGTGGTGGTAATATGAACATCCTACTTCCACAAAATTACAAGAATCAAACTATTCTCGCCTTAGGGGCTGCCTACGTACTTTCGCCAAAGTGGACCTTTCGTGCAGGACTACGCATTGCCTCAGAGGCTTTGCGGAGTGAGACACTTTTTGCGGTAATTCCTGCAACACCGACCAAACATGCCACTTTTGGTTTTAGCTATACGATATCAAAGGAAAGTAGAGTTGATTTTGCGTATTCACATGCTTTTGAGAAAAAGATGAATAATGAAAATCTGCCAAATACTTCTGACCCTATCCAGGTAACGCATTCTCAAGATAATGCTGTTATCAATTATGTTTATCGATTTTAAAACTATTTGTCGAGTTATCGGCGATGACAACAGCGAATCGAGTTTTACGCGCCTACTGCGTGCCCAAGGGTAAATGTCACTGGGGCAGCAGCCGTGCACCGCAGCGCGCACGAGCGCCGACGACGCACGTGTGGCCACCGCCTCAGCCAAGTGTGGTTCTGGAACTTGACATCTAACTGACGAAAAACACGGAAATTTCAAAACGCATTCTTAAAACGTGGTTCAAACCAAAGGAGAATGGAATGAAGGCTGCTGTTTATTTCGGACCAGAAGACATCCGCTGTACCGACATTGCCGATCCGGTAATCCGCGCCGATCACGAAATATTGGTGGCGGTCTGCGCTACGTCTATATGCGGTTCCGATCTTCACATGTATCGAGGGGCACTGGACCCCATTATGGAAAAGGGACGATCACAGACCGGACATGAACTGATCGGCGAGGTAGTCGATGTCGGCAAGTCAGTCGGACGGTTCAAGAAGGGGGATCGCGTTAGCATGGCCTATTCGTGCTCATGTGGCGATTGCTATATGTGCAAAGTCGGCCAGACGGCGCACTGCGAAACGACCCAGAAGGCGGTCTACGGGTTTGGCATACCGTTTGGTAACCTCAATGGAACCCATGCGGAACTCATGGTGCTGCCGCATGCCGACGCGCATACGATTCATGTCCCAAATGCGATTCCCGATGCCGCGGCCCTGACCCTGTCCTGCAACCTCCCGTCGGCCATCATCGCTAATAGGCTTGCTGATATTCAACCCGGCGAGTCGGTCGCGCTCATCGGCTGCGGGCCGACCGGATTGATGACGCTCGATATTTCCTTGAAGCGTGCTCCGGGGCGCTGTGTCGCGATCGATCGAGTACCACATCGCCTAGCTGCGGCGGCGAAGAAGGGCGCGACGACCGTCGACGCCAGCCAGCCGGATTGGAAAGAGAAGGCGATTGCGCAATGCGGAGGCCGTGGGTTCGACAAGGTTATCGAAGTCGTTGGCTATCCGGAAACCCTGCAGATGTGTCTGGATATCGTTCGACCCGGAGGTACGGTTGCGGCCATCGGAGTGTTCACTGATGGTCAGTTCAATCTGAATTTGGCTGACGTTTCCCTGCGCGACATCACCCTGCACTTGAACGGATTCGCTAACGTCCAGCCGTATATGTGGGACGGGCTTCGGTTGCTCGAGAATGGAGTGGTAAATCCACAGGAATATTTTTCACACGAGTTTGGACTGCGTGATATCGATAAGGCATATGCTACTTTCTATAATAAGACGGACGGTGCGATGAAGATGCTCATTCGCCCCTGACAGCTATCGAAACGGCAATTATTTTGACACGGAGAGATGGATCGTCGGACCAAAAAGATCAACCGCGGTTCGCGCGCCCGCGGCGATGGCGCAAGGCATCGTCGAGCGTGGCGGCCACCAGGCCGGTGAGGATGAACACGAAACCGGCGAGGTCGTTCCACGGCAGCGTCTCGCCCAGCATGGCCATGGAGGCGAGATAGCCCACCAGCGGCACGCTCAGGGTGGCGAGGCTGGTGGTGATGGCGGGCAGCGCCCGCGTGACGGTGATCATCGCCCAGAAACAGAAAGCGGTGGTGATCGGCCCGTTGTAGAGCAGGATGGCCCACAGCGGGGTTTCCCAGCGGATGTGGGCGACGTCTTCCAGCGCGAGGGAGAGCGGCAGCAGCACCAGGGCCGCGATGCCCATCTGCCAGGGAGCGAGCGAAAGCGGCGTGCCGCGCCAGCGATGGCCCCGTACCTGCACGATCAGTACCGCCCACAGGAGCGCCGCGAGCAGCAGCGCCCCGTTGCCGAACAGCACCTGAGGATCATGCCAATCGAAGGCAAGCGGATTGAACAGGATCAGCACGCCGGCAAGCCCTAGGGTGACGCCCAGCAGCCGCAGGCGCGTGAGCGGCTCGCGCAGCCGCCATACGGCGAGCGGCAACACCCACAGCGGGGTGGTATAGGCGAGGATGGCCGAGCGCCCGGCGGAGACGTACTGCAAACCGACGTTGACCAGGGCGCTGAAAGCGGCCATCTGCAGCAAACCTACGCCGAGCACCACCGGCCAGTCGTCGCGGTGCGGTCACTTCAACTGGCCGCGCCAGGCGGCCACGGCGGCGAGGATGACGGCGCCGAGTACCATGCGCGCCGCGGCAAACGCGATCGGCGGGATGTACTGCAGGCCGTATTTCATGATGGGCCAGTTGGCCCCCCAGAGGATGACGACGAGCAGCAGCAGGGCCCAGGCGCTACGCGGAGAAGAGGGGGCGGGATCGGACGGCGACATGGTGCTTCGGCCTGCGCTCAGACGTTGAACAGGAAGTGGATCACGTCGCCGTCCTGCACCACGTACTCCTTGCCCTCGGCGCGCATCTTGCCGGCCTCTTTCGCACCATGTTCGCCTCCGTAATGGATGAAGTCCTCGTAGGCGATGGTTTGGGCGCGGATGAAGCCGCGCTCGAAGTCGGTGTGGATGACGCCGGCGGCCTGCGGGGCGGTGGCACCGATGGGAATGGTCCAGGCGCGTACTTCCTTGACGCCGGCGGTGAAGTAGGTCTGCAAACCGAGGAGCCGGTAGGCGGCACGAATGAGCCGGTTCAGGCCCGGTTCCTCCAGCCCCATCTCGGCGAGGAAGGCTTGTTTGTCCTCGTCGTCGAGCTCGGCGATCTCGGCCTCGATCGCGGCGCAGATGGGAACGACTTCGGCCCCCTCGGCGGCGGCGTGTTCGCGTACGGATTCGAGCAGGGGGTTGTCGGCGAAACCGTTTTCGCTCACGTTCGCGGCATAGAGCACGGGCTTGGCGGTGAGCAGAAAGAGGGGTTTGAGGAGTGCCCGCTCTTCTTTGCCGAGCGCGAGCGCCCGCACCGGCTTGCCGGCGTCGAGCTGGGCGTAGGCGCGTTCGAGCACGGCCACCAGCGCCTTGGCGTCCTTGTCCCCGGCCTGTGCCGGTTTGCGCCAGCGGGTGAGCGCCTTTTCCACCGTGGCGAGATCGGCGAGCGCGAGCTCGGTGTCGATCACCTCGATGTCGCGCAAGGGATCGACACCGCCGGCGACGTGCACCACGTTGGGATCCTCAAAACAACGCACGACGTGCACGATGGCGTCGGTCTCGCGAATGTTGGCGAGAAACTGGTTGCCCAGCCCCTCGCCCTTGCTCGCGCCGGCCACCAGTCCGGCGATGTCGACGAATTCGACGATGGCCGGGACGATGCGCTGGGGCTGTACGATGCGGGCGAGTTCGGCCAGGCGCGGGTCGGGGACTTCGACCACCCCCACGTTGGGTTCGATGGTACAGAAGGGGTAGTTGGCCGCTTCGATCCCCGCTTTGGTAAGCGCGTTGAAGAGGGTGGATTTGCCGACGTTGGGTAGTCCGACGATGCCACAGCGCAGACTCATGACTTTACTTCCTTGTCCGTTGGGCCGCTTTTGGGCGGTTTGGGTTTGGCGTTGATGCGCCCCATGGCGCGTTCCCACTGCCCGGCGGCGATGTCGGGCCAGGCGGCGAGCGCGCGCTCGATGGCCTCCTCGATCGCCTCGCGCTCTTCGGCGCGGGGGGGCTTGAGTACGTAGTGGATCACGGCGTCGCGTTGCCCCGGATGACCGATTCCCAAGCGCAAACGCCAGAAATGGTCGGTGCCGAGCGCTGCTTGGATGTCCTTGAGGCCGTTGTGGCCAGCGTGGCTGCCGCCGAACTTGAGGCGCACCTGCCCGGGGGGGAGGTCTAGCTCATCGTGGACCACGAGGATCGCTTCGGGTTCGATGCGAAAGAAGCGCGCGAGCGTTCCCACCGCCAGCCCGCTGCGGTTCATGTAGGTGGTGGGCAGCAACAGCCGCAGCTCGCCCGCGCGGCCGACGAGGCCGTGAAATCGACTCTCGGGGGCGAGCGGGATACCGAGCCGCTCGGCGAGCCGCTCACAAAACCAAAACCCGGCATTGTGCCGGGTCTGGGCGTATTCGGCCCCGGGGTTGCCGAGGCCGACCACGAGACGCGGTGAGGCGGTAGGGAGTCGCGTCATCGCCGGGTTGTCTGCCTCATTCAGCTTTCGGTGGTTTCGCCGCCCTCAGGCCCACTTTCGCCGCGCACCTTGAGCGCCGTGGCCACGACCGGATCGCCTTCGCCGTGGTGTACGGCTTCGACGCCGGGGGGGAGTTCGAGCTGCGACAGGTGCAAGGATTGTTCGGGCTGCATATTGGAGAGGTCGACGGTGATGTATTCGGGCAGATCCTTGGGCAGGCAGCGTACCTCGATTTCGGTGAGTACGTGGCTGATGATGCAGCCGCCGAGCTTGACGGCGGGGCTGTTCTCACCGCCGACGAAGTGCAGCGGCACGTTGAGGTGAATCTTCTCGCCGGCCGAGACGCGCTGGAAATCGACGTGCAGCACGAGCGGTTTGTAGGCGTGCCATTGAGTATCGCGCAGCAGGACGCTCTCGCGCTCGCCGTCGATCTCGAGCGTCAGGATCGAGGCGTGGAAGGCCTCGTTGTTGAGCTGGTGGTAGAGCTCGTTGTGATCGAGGGTGATCGGCTGGGGGGCCTTGTCGCCACCATAGACGATTCCGGGCACGCGGCCGGCACGACGCAGGCGGCGGCTCGCACGCGATCCCTGCTCGGTTCTCCGGCTGGCTTTCACGGTGATTTGCATGAGGAGTTCTCCTTACGGTTGCTGGGTGCCGCCCGCGACCAGGCGGCGTAACCCCCCGACGCTCGCGCGTCGGGGAAAATTAGAGTGCTCATTCGCTGAACAGGGAACTGACGGATTCCTCGTTGCTGATGCGCAGCAAAGTGTCGGCGAGCAGGGCGCCGACGGAAATTTGGCGAATCCTGGGACAGGCGCGGGCATCGTCACGCAGCGGGATGGTATCGGTGACCACGAGTTCGTCGAGTTCGGAATCTTGGATACGGGCGACCGCCGTGCCGGAGAGCACGGGATGGGTACAGTAGGCGAGCACGCGCGTGGCACCATTTTCCTTGAGCGCTTGGGCAGCCTTGCAGAGGGTGCCGGCGGTGTCGACGATGTCGTCCATGATGACGCAGGTGCGCCCCTTGACTTCGCCGATGATGTTCATGACCTCGGAGACGTTGGCCTTGGGGCGGCGCTTGTCGATGATCGCGAGGTCACAGTCGAGGCGCTTGGCAAACGCGCGGGCGCGCACCACGCCGCCGACGTCGGGCGAGACGACCATGAGGTTCTCGTAACGCTGTTTTTCGAGGTCGTCGAGCAGTACCGGCGTGGCGTAGATGTTGTCCACCGGGATGTCGAAGAATCCTTGGATCTGGTCGGCGTGGAGATCCATGGTGAGCACGCGCTGCACGCCCACGGCCTGGAGCATGTTGGCCACGACCTTGGCGGTGATGGGCACCCGGGCGGAGCGGGGGCGGCGGTCTTGTCGCGCATAGCCGAAGTAGGGCAGGGCCGCGGTGATGCGCCAGGCCGAGGCGCGCTTGAGCGCATCGACCAGCACGATGAGCTCCATCAGGTTGTCGTTGGTCGGGGCGCAGGTGGGCTGCAGGATGAAGACGTCCTGACCGCGGACGTTTTCCAGGATCTCGACGTTGATTTCTCCGTCGGAGAAACGGCCGACCGTGGCCGCTCCCAGCGGGATTCCCAGGCGCCGCACGACGTCTTGTGCGAGCTTGGGGTTGGCGTTGCCGGTGAAAACCATCATGCTGCCGCGAGGCATGCGTATTCTCCGCACCCGAGTCCGTCTTCACGGGACCAGACCCGTGAAAGTCGAAACGGGCAGGCGATGCTTGCCTGCCCGTCGTGTTGGCTGGGGAGGAAGGATTCGAACCCTCGAATGCCGGAATCAAAATCCGGTGCCTTGACCAGCTTGGCGACTCCCCAAGTAACCGGTTCGCAGCGGCGCTCAGATCCAGTCGTGTAGTGGATGGCGATGCAGGGTTCGCGCGACCTTCGCCTGCCAGCCCGAAGGCACTTCGGCGGCGATGCGCTCGGCCTCGGAGGGCTCCGCGAATTCGGCGAACACGCAACTGCCCGATCCACTCATCCTGGCCGCTCCGGCATGCCGGGCGAGCCATTCCAGCGCCGCATCGACTTCCGGAAACAGCTCTCTTACTACTGGTTCGAGATCGTTTCGCGGAGGCGTCGTTGCGAGAGACGCTATTGTGCCAATGGGGGTATTTCTTGTCAAGCGGGGCGAGGCGAAAACCCGTGATGTAGGGACGTTGACGCCTGGCCACAGGATCAGGAACCAACGTTCGGGGCCAGGGTACGGGGTGAGGAGTTCGCCGATACCTTCGACGAAGGCGTCTTCGCCGAAGAGGAAGAAAGGAACGTCGGCGCCGAGCTGCAGGCCGAGTTCCATGAGCTGGGCCCGGGAAAGTCCCCCCTGCCACAAACGGTTGAGGGCGATCAGGGTGGTGGCGGCATCCGAACTGCCGCCGCCCAGGCCTGCGCCCGTGGGCAGGACTTTGTGCAGGGTGATGTCGACTCCGTAAGGGGTGCCGAGACGAGACTGGAGCAGATGGGCGGCCCGCAGGGTGAGATCGGCCGATTCCGGTACGCCGGGGAGCTCGTGCGTGCGGCGGATGCGTCCGTCGTCGCGGCGCACGAAGTCGAGGGTGTCGCTCCAATCGATGAGGCGAAAGTGCGATTGCAGCAGGTGGTAGCCGTCTTTACGCCGACCGACGACGTGCAGGAAGGTGTTGAGCTTGGCCGGGGCCGGACAGCCGCTGAGCCGCGCGCTCATGATTCGGGGTTCCAGGTGTCGAGGAGCAGGACCAACCGTGCGGCGCCGCGCTCGATCGTCAGGCGCCGGGGACGGGCGTCTTGCCAGGAGTCGAACGTGACGATCCAACCAGAATGCCAGACGCGCTGGAGTCTGCCCGTCGGGTCGCGTTCGATCCGGTCGGGCGTAGGCCCGGGATGGCCTTGGATCCAGGCGGTGAGGGCGGACAGTGGGGGCGGGGCGAATCCGAGGAGCGGTTCGAGGAGCGCAGCGGCGTCGGTTTCCTGGCGTTCGCCATCGGGTGTGCGCAGGGTGGCTACGCTGGCTTCGAGTGTCAGGATCGCCAAAGTTTGTCCGGTGGGGGAGAGCAGAGTGAGCGTGCTGCGTTTGGGGGCGTGGTCCCAGGAGAAGGAGGTCGCAAAACGCTGTTGGTCATCTTCGGCGAGCAAGCGGCCGCCGAGGCGAAACGTTTCGCGATATGGGACTTGCGTCGGTGTGGTCGCAGAAGGGGTGTCGACCGGGGAAGTGGCGCAGCCGCCGACGAACAGGAGCAGCAAGGGGAGTAGGTAGGCGATGAACCAAGCACGATGGCTGCATGGCGGCGTTCTCCGATGCTCGGACGTTTGCCCATCGAGGTGATGTGGCTCACAGCCTGCGCTTCGGCTGTCTACCCTTGCAGCCGATCTCGAGGGGCTTTTGCGGCAGCGGCAAGATAGATCGTTGCAGTACAGGGGACGCCTGGCGAGGATTTTGCTGCCGACGAATTTTTCACGAGGGATCATCGGTTCCGTTGCTCGAGCCAGCCCCGCACGCGTTGTAGCGGCTCGGCATCGGGTGAGCGTGCAGTCGCTTGTTTGAGCAGGGCTTGGGCTTCTTCATGTCGCCCGAGGACGGTGAGGACTTCGACCAAATGGGCGGCGATCTCGGGGTCGTACTGGCGTCGGTAGGCGTTTTGCAGCAGGGAAAGCGCTTCTTCGAGCCGCCCCTGGCGATAGCGTAGCCAGCCGACGCTGTCGAGGATGAACGGATCGTTGGGAGCGAGCTCGAGCGCTCGGGTGAGCAGGCGTTCGGCTTCGTCGAGGTCGCGGTTGGCATCGGCGAGTAGATAGCCCAGGGCATTGAGGCCATGGGCATGGTCGGGGTATAGCGCAATGAGTTTGCGCAAGTATCCTTCGGCGGATTCGTGTCTGCCGAGCCGTTCCAGGATCATGGCATATTCATAGAGCAGATCGGGTTCGTCGCCGAGCTCGGCGATTGCTTCGTCGACCCAGCGACGGGCGTCTTCCAAACGGTCGGCATCTTGTAGCAAGCGACTCTTGAGCAGGACCTCCGTTGTCGGGTCGAGTACGATCCTCGTCTGGTCGAGCGTTTCGAAGGCGGCGTCGATCTTGCCTTGTTTGGCGAGTGCGTGTGCGAGCAGGCGCTTGCTTTGGTCTTCGAGGGCGGGGTGGGTGATTTGGCGCAATACGGATTCAGCGCGACGTGGCTGCTTGGCGGTAAGGTAGAGTTGCGCGAGTTGGAGGCGCAGAAAATCGGCGTTGTCTCCGCCTTTGGAAATGACGTGCTCGAGGGCGGAGATGGCGCGGTCGAGGTGGCCGGTGCGTTCGGCCATCAATGCCACGGCCTGGAGCAATTGCGCATCGTCAGGGGCATTCGCCAGCAGTATTTCGAGGTGTCGTAAGGATTCTTCTTCCCGGCCGGGGGTCACGGCGAGGTGCTTGGCCAGGGTGAAACGTACGACTCGGGCGTAAGGGTACTCTCGGAGGTAGGTTTCGAGGCGGGCGATTGCCGTATCGGTCTCGCCGAGTTCGCCGAGGATTTCGGCCCATAGCGCCAGCGCGAGATCCCAGTCGGGACGTAGGGAGAGCGCATGTTCGGCTGCAATGCGTGCCGTGAGGAGGTCGTTGGCACGGCGTGCGGCTTCGGCACGGGCGAGTTGCGCTTCGGGGTATTCGAGGTAGGGCGTGGTGGCCAGCTCGATGATACGGCGAGCCATTTCGGGGTCGCCGAGCTCTTCGAGGGCGGCGTTGAGCCCTAGCAGGTTGTTCGGGAGTTGTTCGGGGTGTCGCCTCAGGATTTCATCCAGTTGGGCCAGGACGGCTTTTTCGCGTTGGGCGTCGAGCTCGGCCCGCATGCGTTCGAATCGTTCGATGGTCTCGGCGTTCGGTTCCACTTGGCGCCATAGGGTGAGGGCGCGGTTGAGCATTTCGTTTTGGCGGGTGATGGCGGCGATCTCGGCGGCCCGGCGAGCGAGTTCCGGAGCGCGTGCGTGTTGTGCGGCAAGCAGAAAGGCTTGCGCTGCGCTGCCGAAGTCTTGTTGCCTCAGTGCGATCTC